>DATGGU010000012.1:0-125161 GCA_035308365.1 Streptosporangiaceae bacterium | reverse complement strand
CTTCCCGGCGCAGCCCCGCGGTACGGCGCCGGGTGCCCTCGGGCAGCCCCACGTCAGCGGGCGTCAGCCGGTCCCGCCGGGACTTCAGCAGGTCGGCCAGCTCCTTACGCGGACCGCCCTGGCTCCGCGCGGTGCCCGGGTGAGCGCTGCGAACGGGCTGCGCGCCAGTGGACATGAGCCCATTGTCACAGTCTTCTGGAATGCTGTCCGCACGCGAGGCCGGGCCGAGGGCTGCCGCTGTTGGGTGGTTAGCGCCGCCCGGCTTCCCGAGCTGGGACGATTACTGGCGCGAAGTAGGAGTCCCCGAAGAAGAACTCGGCGGCGGCCCGGACCGGATCCGGGACCCGGATGGCCACGGCCCACGCATCTGGTTCCAGGTCGTGCCCGAGGGTAAACGATCAAGAACAGAATCCACCTGGACATCAATGCAAGCGGCGGGCGCACCGTCCCGATCGACGTCCGCAAACAGCGGGTCGAAACAGACGTCTGCGGCAACAAATATCCCGTACAGGACTCAACGGTCTATTATGACGGTGATCTTTAACCGCCTCCCTGCCGCGAGGGCCAAGTGGTGAAGCTGCCAGGCCGGCGATGGGGGTTCGCTGCGGTGGGGGCCGGGGGTGTTCTGGCGGCCACCGTGGCGATCGCCCTGGCGGCCACCCAGGATCCCGGCGGGAACGTCCTAACTAACGGTGGCGGGCTGTCCTACGGTGGCATCGGCAGCCCGCCCGGCCTGGTCGCCGACTTTCCGATGCAGGTGCAGAACACCGGCTCAGTCCCGGTCACCCTGGAAAGCATCGCCCTGGTCCCATTGCCCGGTTACCCAACGCCCCGGCTGGTGCATGCTGGTGTCTTGCCCGAGCACAACGACCTGCTGACGTCCGCCCGGGGCTGGCCTATCTGGAAAGGGAATTCACCGTCCCGCACCTGGCGGCTGCTGCCGCTGCGCGGCTATACCGTGCTTCCCTGGAAGACGCGGAGCAGCAGCCTGCGGCGCTACGGCCCAATGCCCGACATGATCGAATACGGAGTGCTGGGCTCTCGGTTGAACACCGACTACTGGGTAGCCGGGCTGCGGGTCACCTACCGGCTCGGCGGCAACATCTACACCCAGACGCTGTATGACGGCGGCGCCGACTGTGTGGGAAATTTCAGTTTCAAGCACATCGCCACCTACATGAGCATCTACCGGAAGTACTGCGCCGCAGTTGACGTACGCGCAAACAAGGAACTGGAAAAGATCGCCCCTCAGAGTTAGCATTCCAACCGGTATTTCGCCTTTGGCCGACGTTGCCGCAACGGCAACATCCGCACTTTTGGCTCGGCGTTGCTACAACCACGGCACCGGCCCGGCAGGCGGCCGGCCGAGACCGGCTGTCTGGATTGTCTGGCCGGACCACGGCATGGCGGCGACCTGCTGAGCGAATTAGTACTTTTGCACCACTTTTAAAATTGGGACGGGGGTACAACTCTGGGTAGGGTGTGTCAATGGTCACATCCGCCGTGCCACCACAGGATCGCGAGCCGTTGCAGGAGCGAAGCCGGATCCGGCGGGACGCGCTGGTGCGCGCCGCGGTCGCCCTGATCGCCGAGGGCGGCGTTCGCTCCGTCACGCACCGGGCGGTCGCGGCTCGCGCCCAGGTGCCGCTGGCCGCGACCACCTATTACTTCGAGTCGATCCAGCAGCTGACCGAGGAAGCGCTCCGCCGCCACGTGGCCGAACGGGTGAGCGAGCTGACCAAGCTGGCGGAGGCGGCAGCGGACGGCTCGCGCACAGCGGAACAGGTCGCCAGGCGGTTCGTCAAGGCGCTGCTGGCCCGTGACCGGGACTCGACGATCGCCCAGTTCGAGGTCTTCCTGGAGGCGGCCCGCAACCCGGCGTTGCAGCACAGCGTCACCGAGGCGCTGGACACCTTCGAGCGGCTGGCCTACGTCACGCTGGCCGCGCTGGGCGCACGCCGGCCGGCCCAGGCGGCCGGTGCCTTCGTGGCCATGGTCAACGGCTTCCTGCTCAACGGGCTGGCCCGGCCGCGCCCGCTCCAGGCCGACACACAGGACCTGCTCGAAGCCATGCGGGCGCTGTTCATCTTCCAGATCATGGACGATGGGGAGCTGGATCGCTGGAATGACCAGCTGAACCGGCCCGTCGACGGCCAGCCGCTCCCCCGGCAGGTAACTCCCGGCGAGTCGCGAGGTTCGTAACCACGGTTCCTGACACCGTCAAAAAGCCCTTGACTAATATCCTTGGGAACACTCAAGGGAGCAGCGATGTACGAGCGGTACCCCACATCGGCCAGCCCGCAGAATCCTGCGGGGATGCAGCCACCACGTTCGGTGCTCAACGCCGTCAAGCTCATGTACGTCGGTGCCGGGCTCAGCGCGATCGTCGTGATCGTCACTTTGGCGACCATCGGCGGGCTCAGGGCAGCGATCCTGGCGAAGTACCCGCACTACAGCTCGTCGCAGGTGCACACGGCGGAGGTCGGCTTCATCGCCACCGACGTGCTCTCCGGGCTGGTCGCGGTGGGCCTGTGGCTGTGGATGGCCTGGGCGAACCGCCGCGGGCGGAACTGGGCGCGGATCGTCTCGGCGGTGTTCTTCGGCATCAATACGCTGAACCTGTTCGGCTCGTTCGTCCAGGTGCACGACATCGGGACGGTGATCGTCGCGGTCGCGGTGTGGCTGGTCGGGGCCGGAGCGATCATGCTCCTCTTCAACCGCGAGTCCACCCCGTACTTCCAGCAGCCCAAACTGCTCTGACGGAGGTATCCTCAAGCCCGCCGGGAAGCGGTAACGCGGGCCGGCCACCAGTGCCGGGCCACTTCGTAGCCGGCCGTTCCGCCGGCCGCGACGGCGGCGCCGAACCGCTGCGGCGCCGGGACGTCCTGGACCAGGTAAGGGCCGGGAAGCGGGCCGCCGGGGTCGGTCACCACGACGCTGCCGCGGCCGTTCACGTGCAACCGGAGGCCCTGCATGAGCACGCCGCCACCCACCTTGACGCAGGCCTCCTTGCGGGCCCAGAGCCTGATGAAGCGGCCGAGCTGTGCCCCGGCCCGGCCGGCCGCGACGAACCTGGCTTCATCCGGCGGGTAGAACCGCTCGGCCATCCGGCACGGATCCAGGGCGGCCGGGAACTGCTGCAGGTCAACCCCCACGGGCCGGCCGGCGGCGATGGCCAGCGCCGCGAGCCTGCCGGAACGAGAGATGCTGACCCGCACGCCACCGGCCCCGGCCCCGGCTCCGGCTAGTTCCGGCTTGCCCTTGGGGCCGCGCTGCCAGGCGATCCGGCCCGGCGGGACGCCCAGGTGCCCGCTCAGGATCAGGCGCACGGCGCCATGGGCCGCGACGAACCGGTCCCTGCCCGCGGGATGGGTCAGCGCCGCGGCGCGCTCCCGCTCGGTGCGGTCGAGCACGGCCGCGCAGCCTGCCATGAGTGGGTCCGGCAGATCCAGGTGGATCAGCCAGACGTGCACGATCCCGTCAGTCATGACGCGGCTGGCCGCCGATCTCAGCCCTTGGCAGTGTCGTCCTTGTGCTCGAGGATCTCGGCCGCACCGCGGACCACGCAGCGCAGTGGGTCATCCACGACGAAGGCCGGGATGCGCGCGGCCGCTTCGATCCGGTCGGCCAGGCCGGGCAGCAGGGAACCGCCCCCGGCGAGGCGGACCTTCCCGCGCACCACGTCTTCGGCGAGGTTCGGCGGGATGTCCGACATCATCTCCTGCACCGAATCGATGATGATCCCGACCGGCCGCTCGAGCGCCTTCGCCACCAGCTTCGCCGGCACCTGTTCGATGCGCGGGGTGCGGCGGGCCGCGTCGATGCCAACGGTTTCGGCCGATCCGGCCGCGCCTGCCAGGCCCAGCGTCATCTTCAGGCTGCGGGCGGCGTCGCGGCCGAGCAGCAGGCCGAACTCGGCCTTGACCGCGTCCACGATCGCCTCGTCCATGGCGTTGCCGCCGATCCGCAGCGACTGGGCCCGGACCAGGTGCCCACCGGCCACCACCGCGGCTTCGGTGGTCCCGCCGCCGATGTCGACGATGAACGCCCCGGTTCCCTCGGTGAGGTCAAGCCCGGCTCCTGCCGCCGCGGCGACCGGCTCGTCGACCAGCCGCACGGAGCACCGCGGCCGGGTCGATGCCGCCGCCGCGACCAGGGATTGCCGCTCCACGTCGGTGGCGCCGCTGGGCACGCAGACCACGGCCGACGGCTTCAGCAAGCTGCGCCGCAGCTTGGCCCGCCGCACGAATGCCTGCAGCATGGCCACGGCCGCGCCCAGGTCGGCGATGACCCCGTCCCGCAGCGGATGGATCACCTCGACGTCCTGGGGCTCCTTACCGGCCAGTGCATCCGCCTGGCGGCCGGCGGCGGCCACCCTACCGCTGGCCCGGTCGATGGCGACCGCCGATGGTTCCTCGACCACGATCCCGCGCCCGGCAATCCAGACAAGCGTGTTGACCGTGCCCAAGTCGATCGCCACGCCTGCCCGCAACCTCATGACACCCACCTTTGGCCCGGATCTTCCTGTCCGTTCCCCAGTATTGTGTCCGCCATATTCGGTCTGCCGCAGTGTGTCTGCCAGAACAGGTTGATGGTCTGCCAGTGGTGGCGGAGGCGACGTCACGGAACGCATCTTTCCGCTCGGCGCTCAGGCAAACCCATCCGTCCACCCCAGCGCCGGAAACTCTGCGCGTCAGCGCAGGAGGCCCCTCCGGTCAGCGCAGCCGGACGCGGCCGGTCCCACTGCTCGCGCGGCCGACCACGGCGGCCGGCACACCGGCCGCGGTTATCTCGGCGACCACACCAGGTGCACGGCCCGGCTCGACGCCGAACAACATGCCGCCCGACGTCTGGGCGTCAGCCAGGATGAGCTGCGTGAGCTCCGGAGCGTCACCGGGATCCAGCCGGTCACGGACCCAGGCGAGGTTGCGCCGGGAGCCGCCGGGCACCATGTCCTTCTCCGCGAGCTCAGCCACGCCGGGCAGCAGGGCCACCGCCGAGACGTCGAGTTCGACGTCGACGCCGGACGCCTCGGCCATCCGGCTCAGGTGGCCGAGCAGCCCGAACCCGGTGACGTCGGTGCAGCCGGTGGCACCGGCCGCCACCGCGACCGCCGCGGCTCGCGCGTTCGGCGTCGTCATCGACTCGATGGCCGCCGACGCGACCGGATCCGGCGCCACCGCCTGCTTGATCGCCGTGGCGACGATGCCGGTGCCGAGCCGTTTCGTCAGCACCAGGTCGTCCCCGTCGCGCAGCCCGCTGTTGGTGAGCACCCGGGCAGGATCCACCTCACCGATCACGACCAGGCCGAACTTGGGCTCGGGATCCTCGACCGTGTGCCCGCCGATGGCCACGAACCCGCACTCGGCACCGACCTCGGCCGCGCCGGAGAGCACCTCGCCGAGCAGCTCGGTGGGCAGCTCGCTGCTGTTCCAGCCGACCAGGTTGAGCGCGAACAGTGGCCGCCCGCCCATCGCGTAGACATCGGAGACCGAGTTGGTGGCCGCGATCTTGCCCCAGGTCCGGGGGTCGTCGACGATCGGCGTGATGAAGTCGGCGGTCGCCACCAGCGCGCGGTCGTCGCTGATCCGCCAGACCGCCGCGTCGTCACCGGTCTCGGTGCCGACGATCAGATCCGGATGAACCACAGGTGTCATGGAGCGCAGAACCTGCGCCAGTTCGCTGGGCGCGAACTTACAGGCTCAACCAGCGCCGCTGCTGAACTGGGTCAGCCGCCGACCCGCATACACCACAGCATTCCTCCCCGGCAGGACCGGACCACGTCAACTGTTAACGATCATGAAGCTGATCACGCTCCGCTCATACTAACTGTGCGCTCCGGCGAAAGCCACAAAGGGAGATGGTGTACGAATCGCCGGGTTATATACTTGCGGATGGCAATTTGTCGCCAGGGCTCACGCCCGGCGGCGAAAGTTAGTTATGCTATCCGGGCACATCGGCGATCCAGGCGGTATATGACAAGCGACCGAGAGTACGACATGGAGACTCTGCTATGACCACTTCTCCTTCGCCCGGAAAATTCCGGCGAGCGGTCGTCACGGGTGGCGCGGGTTTCCTCGGCTCCCATCTGTGCGAGAGCCTGCTGACGCATGGCGTCCAGGTCGTCTGCCTGGACAATTTCCTCACCGGAATGCCGGACAACGTCGCGCACCTGCTGCCAGATGTACAATTCAGGCTGGTCCGCTGCGATGTGACCGACTATATCCATGTTCCTGGTGACGTCGACCTCGTACTGCATTTCGCCTCACCGGCCTCACCGGTCGATTACCTGCGGCTGCCAATTCACACCCTGAAGGTCGGCAGCCTGGGGACGCTGCACGCCCTCGGCCTGGCCCGGGAGAAGAAGGCCAGGTTCGTGCTCGCGTCCACCTCCGAGGTGTATGGGGACCCACTGGAGCATCCGCAGCAGGAGACATACTGGGGGAATGTCAACCCGATCGGCCCGCGCGGCGTGTACGACGAGGCCAAGCGCTATGCCGAAGCGCTGACCACCGCGTACCGGACCAGTGGCCAGGTGAACACCGCCATAGTGCGGATCTTCAACTCGTTCGGCCCGCGGATGCGGCCCAACGATGGCCGGGCGATTCCCACGTTCATCCGCCAGGCTCTCGCCGGGGAACCGATCACGGTCGCCGGGGACGGCAGCCAGACCCGCTCACTATGCTATGTAGACGACACCGTCCGGGGAATTCTGGCGCTGGCCGCCTCCGGGCATCCCGGCCCGGTGAATATCGGCAATCCCGAGGAGATGAGCATTCTCGGTCTCGCCCAGCGGATCCGGGAGATGACCGGCACCGACGTGCCCATCGAGTTCATCGAGCGCCCGGTCGACGATCCACGGGTGCGCCGTCCCGACATCAGCCTGGCCCAGAATCTGCTTGGCTGGGAGGCGGAAACTCCCGTCGAAAAGGGCCTGCAGGCGACCATCGCCTGGTTCAGGTCCCACCTGGCCGCCGGAGAAGACCTGCGTTAAGCCCTTTCAAATATGTGATGACCAGCGTCTGCCGAAGGCCAGAACCTGGTTCCATGATCGTTTTGAACGGGTCTTTGATCGCTTCGCGGGTCAAATCCGGACGTCGATGCGCTCGCATATGGTCAGTG
Organism: Streptosporangiaceae bacterium; assembly: GCA_035308365.1. GTDB lineage: Bacteria > Actinomycetota > Actinomycetes > Streptosporangiales > Streptosporangiaceae > PALSA-505. The sequence continues at coordinate 118,039 of DATGGU010000012.1, read as the reverse complement.
CACTGGCGTTGTCGGCAGCCAGGGCGTTCGCCAGCTTCACCAGATCGGCAACCCGCGGGTCGGAAACCTTATAGTAGGCGTACCTGCCCTGGCGGCGTGCCCGCACGTAGCAGCAGTCGGCCAGGCAGGCGAGGTGCGTGGACACCCGGCCCTGGGACAGGCCGACCTGTTCGACGCACTCGGTCACCGTATGCTCGGTGTCGAGCAGGAACTCCAGCAGGCGAAGCCTGGTCGGATCGCTCAGCGCCCGGAAGAACCTGGCCACGACCTCAGGGGTGATCGCCGGCCGCGACGCGGTCACCACCGGCCCGCGCTCTGTCCGCTCATCGCCGCCTCCATCCACATCCGCTTAGGCAGATATTACGGCGCCAGGTTAAAATTTACGAAGCGGGTGAACCTCGTCACGAACCCGGATGACGTCCACGGTGTACCCAGCTGAACTGGTGAGTCTGGCCCCGCCAGCGCCCCTCGGCATAATCGATGGGAAAGAAAAGGGCGCAGCCGATCTGGTCGTCCCGCCGCAGTATCAAATTGGATATGACCAGCACCTCACAGCCGTCGTAGCCGCACACGGCAGCCACCAGCATAGACATACCATAGAAGACCAGCGCCGCATCGCTGGTGATGCCCAGCGCCGGCGCATACCACCAGGTCAGCCATAGCGCGAAGAAGATCGCCGCGTTCACCGCGAAGCTCAGCGGGCTGGTGTACTGGAACGAATGCGGATCCCGGCGGATCCGCCACCAGTGCCAGGCCAGCACGACGGCGGGAAAGCCGGGCAACCCCAGAAGCAACGGCGGCGCGTTGACCGAGCCGGCCCGGATGTGACCGAGGATCACGCTGCTGACGAACCACCCGCCCACACCCACCCGGGCCAGCGTGCCCAGCAACCCGATCCAGCGGCGCGGACCCGAGCGCGCACCGGCCACCCCGCCGACACCCACCACCTCCCAATTGATGGCATTTGTCGTTATGTGCTCCGTTCAGCTGCTGACCGGGCTATGAGATAGCGTGAAGGTGGACCCCTGCGGGCCGACCGATCGTACTGACCACCCCTGGCGTGCCGCACTGTCGGTAAACGCATACCCTGGCTGCGCCAATAGTAACCGAATGGGTCAGCATAAACCATTTGGCAATCGGACACCATAGCGACGGTGATTGGCTGCTCCCACATCCCCGGTCTAGCCGAAACCGTTGACTTGGCCATGCGTCCCAAGCTACGGCAACCCAGCGGCCGGCATGAATGTGACTCGTAACCCATCGTGACTGGGCAACCCCACATCGGAGTGCAGGCCATGACTTATCGCCCAATGTGTTGACTTATCATGCTGTAACGGTTACTCTTTAGAGTTGAATGGTTGCATTTAGCTGATGTTAAATTCACACCCCTTGGTGACACCGGCAGACACATAGCCATATCCGGGGCGGCAGAAATGGCAGAACCGACGCTTATACCGGATCTACTCCGGGAGCGCGCCACCGCAGAGCCAGGCAGGGCTGCCCTGCTGGTGGATGGTGGCAAGTCGATGTCTTATGGCGAGTGGGAAAAACAGTCGAACGCAATTGCACGTGGCCTTTCCGAGTTTGGCGTCACGCCCGGCGACCGGATCGGCCTTTATTTTGAGAATCCGGAGTGGATCGAGTTCGCCACCGCCTACATTGGGACGCTCAAGGCCGGAGCCGTTGCCGTACCGCTGTCGAGCCGCTTCACCGGTGATGAGGTGCAGTCGGTCGTGGAGCGCTGTGGGGCGATCGGCATGGTCTACGGCTCGCAGCGGCCGGACGGGCCGGGCTGGCGCATCACCGTGGCCGAGCTGGCGGACCGGCAGAGCACCGAGCCGCTGCGGACCCTCGCGTCCCCCGATGACGTCGCCGAAATCTTGTATACCTCGGGTACGACCGGGGTCCCGCAGGGCGTGGCCTGCAGGCACATGCACGTGGTGCAGCCGCTGGTCGCCGGCGGTGGCTGGCCACCGGAGTGGTGGCCCCGCGGCGAGGTTTACCTGCACGCCAACTCGATATCGACGGCCGGCGGTCAGTTGCGGCTGCTCGAACCCCTCGGCCCGCAGCGGATGACGACGCTGGCGCTGCCGGTGTTCGACCCTGACCGGTTCTGCGCACTCGCCGATCGGCACGGCGCGGCGGTGGTGCAACTGGTGCCAGCCATGGCGACCAGCATCCTGGCCAGTGGCAAGTTCCGTGAGCACGATCTGTCGAAGGTGCGGATCGTCTCGCTCGGCTGCGCGCCGCTGCCCCCGGCGATCGTTCCCAAGCTGGCCGCTGCCTTCCCCCGGGCCAGGCTGGTGAACATGTACGAACTTACCGAGGCCCGGCACGTGGGGACCACGTTCGTGCACGACCGGGGCAACGGCCGCGCCCGGACCGGTTCGGTGGGCCTGCCCCGGGGGGCCACCGAGCTGAAGGTGACCGACGACAAGGGCAAGGACGTCGCCGCCGGCGTGGTCGGTGAGGTGCGTGTCCGCTGGCCGGGCCTGTCACCCCAGCACTACTTCAGGGATGCGAGAGCCACGTCGCGGGTGTTCGTGGACGGGTGGACGCGGACCGGGGACTCCGGCTACCTGGACGAGGATGGCTACCTCTACCTGGTGGACCGGCTCAAGGACATCATCATCAAGGGCGGCATCAACATCGGCTCGCTGGAGATCGAGAACGCCCTGCGCGAGCACCCGGCCATCACCGACTGCGCCGTCGTCGGCGTACCCGACCCGGTCCAGGGCGAAGAGATAGCCGCAGCCCTCGTCGTGCAGCAGCCCGTGTCACCTTACGACCTGCGGAAATTCCTCAGCACCAGGCTGGCGCCCTACAAGATCCCGCAGCGCTACCTGGAACTCGCTGTGCTGCCGCGGAACCGCTCCGGCAAGGTGCTGAAGCGGGAACTGCAGGCCCGGCTCGCGGCCGAGACCCACCCACCGCGTCCAGCCGAGCCCGACCGCACCCGAGGCGGCCCGCCCCCACCTCCCGGTGGCTCCGCCATGCCGCCCGGCCAGCGGCCGGTCCCGCACGGCTGGCCCGCCGAGGCGGGCGCCGGCGGCTCTACGGCCTCCGCCGTTCAGATCGCATCGTGGAACGCCCGGTCGCTTCCCGAGGCCAGCCCGGTTCCGCCGCTGCCGCCCCACCTGATGCCGGTACTGGAGCAGCTCGTTCAGGGAAGCACCGACGTGACGGCGAGCCGCAGGCTCAAGATCTCCCCGCGCACGTTCAGCAGACGCGTCGCCGAGCTGCTGGAATACCTGCACGTCCAGACCCGCTTCCAGTGCGGCGCGGAAATAGTGCACCGAGGCTGGATCCCGCCGAGACCACAGCCCAAAAGAACCAACCTCTGAAACCCGGTCCGGGGCCGGCTGTGAGCGTGGGCGGGGTGAGCCGGGAGCCGGGGCACTGGGTGGGGTGGCTGTGTGGTTGGTTGCCGCACGGTCCGGGGCCGGCCGTGAGCGTGGGCCGGGGTGGCTCTGGGCTTGGTTGTCGCACGGTCTGGGGCCAGCCGTGCGCGTGGGGCGGGTGAGCCGGGAGCGGGACTGGGTGGGTGGCTCTGGGATTGGTTAGCGCTCGGGGGCGGGTTCGGGCTGGCTGGTGAGCAGGGAGCCGAAGGTGGCTCCGGCGAGTTCGTATGCCTTTGCCTGGGACACGACCTGGCCGGTGACGCCGGGCTGGGCGGCGAGGTGGTCAAGCGCGTTCTGCTCGGTGGTGTGGAATGTGATCAGTGGGCAGAGGCACTCGGCGCTGGTCCCGCTGTGGCCGTTGTTCGCCACCAGGACGACGGCGCTGCGCGGCTGCCAGGTTAGCTGGCCGTCGCGCGATTCTACGGTGACCGGTTCGTGGCTGGCCGGATCGGTGGCGGTGATCACCACGTCGCGGCCGGACATCTGCGGGATGCCGAGGGCGTCGATGGCGCACATCGCCCACACACCCGGGCCATCGGCCTGCTGGACGTGGATCCCCCGGTCGTCGCCCGAGAAGGGGTAGGCCACAGTGATGCGGCCGCCGGCGTCGGCGTGCACCAGGTCCACCCGGGCCAGCTCGCGCATCGCCTCGCCGGCGTCCAGTCCCAGCTCAGCGGCCGGTGCCCGCAGTTCATTGTGCCCCGGGGGCCGGCCGGTGCTGAGAAAAAGGTTAAGAATGGCGCGGTGGAACTTGCGCAGGACCGGCGAAAGCTCCAGCTGGCGGCTGGGCAGAGTCGACCTGACGAGATCTCCGGTTTGGCCCGGCGAATTGGCTGGCGAGGAGCGTTCCATGCCACGATCCTAAGATCCTTATTCCAATCCTTCCAGCCGGCAGCGTCACCGCAGCTCAAGCAGCTATGCGCAAAGATCATTCTAATAGTGCGCCGAATACGGACCGCCGATGCGGCTATGCGGCGGTGGCGATGAGCTGCGACGATGGCTCCTTATCGTCGGCCGGCTCATCGGGAAGCTTCGGATCGTAGCCGAGCATGAAGGCGGAATTGAGCACCACCGAGATGAAGCTTCCGCAGTGGAAAAGCACCGCCTCACCAGGACCTATCACGCCGGTGAGAGCCAGCCCGAGACCGATGAGGTTGTAGCCGGTGGCGAAGACGATGTTGGTCTTGATGGTGTTGGTGCCGCGCCGGGCCAGCCGGGCCGCCGCCAGCACGCGTGACAGGCGATCGCCATGGATGACGACATCAGCCGCCAGCGCCGAGACCTCCGCGCCTGCGCTCACCATGGCGATACCGACATCGGCGGCGGCGAGGGCGGTGGCGTCGTTGATCCCGTCACCGACCATGGCAACGGTATGTCCCTCGTCCTGCCACCGCCGGACGATGCTGAGCTTGCCCGCCGGGGTCGCCTCGGCCTCGTGCTCGATGCCGAGCTGGGCCGCCACCGCGCGGGCCGGACGGGACCGGTCGCCGGTGACCATGATCAGCTGGCGTATCCCCAGATCGCGCAGTCCGGCGATGACCGCCGACGCGCTGGCCCGGGGCTGGGCGAGGAATCCGAGTATGCCGATGACCGTGTCCTGTTCGAGGACGTAGGCGATGGTGTATCCGGCCGCCTCCAGGCTGGCCGCCCGGTCACGTACCGAGCCGGGTACTACAAGATCGTCGCGGCGGTCGAGGAACCGGGCACTGCCGACCGCGATCCGGTGCCCGGCGTAGCTGGCGATGACGCCGTGCCCGCTGGCCAGCTCGAACTCATCCGGGTCAACCACGGCCAGGTCCCGCTCGCTGGCCGCGGCGCAGACCGCCCGGGCCAGCGGGTGGCTGGATGGCCGTTCCGCGATCGCGGCGACGGTCAAAACCTCGTCCTCGGTGCGGCCGATGGCTTCGATGACCGACAACTGCGGGGTGGACGCGGTCAGCGTGCCGGTCTTGTCCAGCAGCACCACGCTGACCCGGCTCAGCGCCTCGATGCAGGTGCCGCCCTTGATCACGATGCCCAGGCGGGCCGCGACGCCGATGGTGGCGATCAGCGCGAGCGGCGTCGACGCGGAGAACGCGCAGGGGGTGATCACCAGCAGGATGGCGGCGACCCGTTCGAGTGACCCGGTGAGGAAGCCGGTGACGGCCGCGCTGAGCAGAACCAGCGGCAGGAACCAGCGCAGGAACAGATCGACGGTCCGCTTGGCCGGGATGTGCGCGGCCTGCGCCTGCCGCATCAGCGTGACGATGCTGGCGACGGTGTTGTCCTCGGTGGTCGTCGTTGCCCGGATGCGGACCGTGGCGTGCAGGTTCACCGTGCCGGCGTAGAGGTGATCGCCCACCGCGTGATCCGCGGGCACCGCCTCCCCGGTGATCATGGACTCGTCCACCGTCGTCTCGCCTTGTACGAGGATGCCGTCGGTCGGTATCCGCTCACCGGGGTTGACGACGACAACGTCGCCGACCTCCACCTGCTCCACCGGGACCATCCGGGTTCCGTCCGGGCCGGCCACGCGGGCCTCCCGGGGGATCAGCCCGAGCAGGGCACCCACCGCCGACCGGGCCTGCCTGCCCGCCCAGGCCATCAACGTCTCGCCGAGCCACAGGATGAACACCACCCAGGCGGCGTACCAGTACTGACCTTCATAGACGACGGCCGCCAGGGCGATGGTGATGAATACCTCGGTGGTGAGCTTGTTACGGGCCAGGATCACGGTCTTGACCGCGATCCAGTACATCGGCAGCCCCAGCGCCAGCCCGATGAAGCTGATCACGTGCCCGGCGCCGGTCCACGGCACCGAGGACTTGCCCCACAGCGCGATCAGGCCGCTGGAGCCCATGCACAGCGCCGACACGGCGAGGAAGGTGAAGTTCCGGTGGAGCAGACGCTCCTGGCTGAGATCGGCCTCGCCGAACAGGCCACCGGCCGGCCGGGGCTTAGCCGGAGCGGATGTGAGGCTCACTGAGGTCACGTCCTTCCTTCAGCTGATGGCGTCGACCGGGCACTGCTGGACGCAGGCGTAACAGCTCAGGCAGTCCGCCGGGTCGATGAGTTCCGCCTTGCTCCGTTCGTTCAGGGTGAGCGCCCCCTTGGGGCAGATCCGCACGCAGATGTCACAGCCGTCGATGCAGGCCGGCTCGTCCACGGTGGGCAGGAACCCGGCGGGCGCCAGCGTTGCCGGGTACAAGAAGCACAGCAACTGCTGCTTGCACACGTCGGTCGGCGACCAGCTCGGGAAGTCGAGCCCGATCAGCAGGCCGAGTGCGGCCAGGGCGATCCCCCAGAACACCGGGCCCGCTACCGCACCGCCGCTGACCACGGCTCCGCCCGCCGCGGCGGCGCCAAGCAGCCCGCCCAGCGCAGCCGCCTGCCGCAGCCCCGGCTCGGCGGGCAGGTACGGGTAGGCCAGCGCGAACAGTACCGACAGCAGATAGCCGAGCGCGGCGGCCAGCATCCCGGTCTGCCAGCCCTCGATGAGGCCGGCCGGGAAGCCGATCAGGCCGGCTGGCCACAGCGCGGCACCGACGCCCATCGCGGCACGCCGGCGGGCCGGGAAGCGCACCTGATCCGGCACCAGGTGCGGGAATTCACCCTCCAGCCAGGCCGGCAGATCGCCGATCTCGATCGGGCCGAACACGGCCCGCCAGCCGGTCCGGCGGCGCAGCTCCTTTGTATCCACTCCGGGAGCCGCCAGCCGGGGCAGCACTAACCGGTGGTGGTCGACGAAGTCCTCGATGTTGCTGAGCCGGATGGCCGCCTCGACCTCGTCGGTGCCGAAATGACCCCCGGCCGACGCGCACCACACGTTCATGCCACCCGTCGGGGCGACCAGCAGATAGCAGTCATAACGGCCGAGCACCCGGGAGACCATCCGGACCGTATGGTCGAAATTGCAGGTTACGAACACCGGAGCCGACCGGCCGGGGGTGCCGAAGACGCGCAGTCCCGGCTCGGTATGGAAGGGAAACGAGCGGAACAGCAACTGGACCAGCTCACGCAGCCAGGCCCGGTGCGGTGGCACCGTGGCGGCGGCGCGGGCCGCCGTCACTTCTGGGGCTGCAGACGGCATGCCGGCTTCCTCCCCGCCACGATGGCGAACGAGCCGTGCTGCAACGTCGTCCGCTCGACCGCCTCCAGCCCCCGGCTGCGCAGCTTGCCGTCGATGTCGCGGAGATGATGGCTCGACGTCTGGGTCAGCAGGTAGGCCAGTGCCGCCACCGGCAGCCGCGTCGCATGATAGATCACCCGGCGCACCGGGTTCGCTGGCAGCACCTCGTCGGCGATCACCAGGCCACCGCCCGGGCGCAGCAGCCGGACGGAGCAGTCCAGCGCGTAGCGTTCCTCTGTGGCCGTCAGCTCGCTGAGTACCAGGCAGCTCACGACGTAGTCGAACGCGCCGGCACCGAACGTCCGGTCCAGGCCGGTGATCGACAGGGGCAGCAGCCGCGGGCTCGCGGCCGTATCGATCTCTGCCAGCTTGCGCGCGGCGATCGCGAGCATCTGGGGGGAGCGGTCGACCGCGGTCACCCGGCAGCCTCGGCCGGCCAGTTCGGCGGTGAGCCCGCCGGTGCCGCAGCCGATCTCCAGGACCTCGCTGCCCGGTGGGATGTGCCCGGCGATCGCCCGGTACAGCCCGCCGATCCGGCCGAAGGTGAGCAACCGCATCCCGCGGTCGTAGCGGGATGCCCGGGTCTCAAGGAGCTTCATGAAGACGAACGAGGACACCGGAGTCAGCCGTTCGTCCTGGCTACCTGACGGGAACCGGCTCGCGCGGTGAGCACCGGGACGGCGCCCCGGCGCAGCGTGTGCTCGGTCAGCGCGGCGACGGCCGCGGCCGCCGGGATGACCGGCTGCCAGGCGATGCCGGCGGCCACCGCGGCCACCGCGGCCAGCAGCCGCCAGCCGGGCCGCCCGGTGGTCATCGCCTGCCGGATCCAGGTGGCCGCAAGGCCGGACGCGCAGATGGCAGACCCCCAGCACAATCGGTGAGCGAGCGCCGCCTGCCCCACCCCTGACGCCGATATCGTGACGGCCGCCACAAATAGTGCGGCCGATACAACCAGGATCGCCCGGCGCACCATGACCCGGCGCCGCTCCCCGGTCAGGTACCGGTCGGCGGTGCCCAGGGAAGGTTCCTGGGCACAGCAGGAGCGGCCGGAACGCCCTCGCATGCGGCCTCCTTCATCCTGACTCATCCGGATAGGCGAATATCATGCCGCCATGATACTTCCGGTAAGGCGAATATGTCAGGCCTGAGCACGTCTGAGCCGGCGCGCGATCTCCCAGTTGTCGACAACATGCAATCCGCCGACGCACCATCTCCCGGCCGGCCGCCGGCCGCCGCGCAGCATGACGTACAACTCGGCCCACGCCACCTTTTCGCAGCCAGGAGTGCCGATCGGGATGGAGAGCACCAGGCTGGCGGTGGAGAAGCTCAGGTCGGCCACGTCGATCCACCAGACCAGGCTGCTCAGCGGCGGGCCCCACAGCGGCCCCGGGGACGCGGCGCGGATGGCCGCCGTCACGATCACCGCGATGACCACCGCGGCCAGGATGACCCCTCGGACCACGCGGGGGAACGGCAGGAACCTGACGATCAGGTCGACCAGGAGGATCGCCACGATCACGGTGAGCACCCACATGGTGGGCGATCGCACCTCGCTGGCCCGGCCGAAATGACCGACTCCGGTCTGGATGAAGGAGGACACCCCCAGGCCCAGCACCACGGCACCGAACAGCCGGATGGCACGGCCGAGTGGGCCGGTGCGCAGGCCCAGTGTGACGGGAGTGGCAACTGCCGGGGACTTTCTTTCGGCGACCTCGCTGCGCTGGGAACTCATGCCTTCTCCTCAGTCACACCTGCCAGCGGCTCGCTGCCGGCGACCTGCCGGGCGAAAGACGCGTAGAGATCACGGGCCGGGCCGGCCGGATAGTCCGGATTCCACGGCTTGAGCGGGCCCGCGAAGTGGAACACCGCGGCCGTGCGCTCGTCCTCGATGAGCCGGCTGAACGGCAGGACGTCTTCGGCGAGGTATTTCCAGTCCTGGAACGTCTCGCTCAGCGCTGATACCGACAATGTGTTCCAGCATCTGTCCAGCCGCAGCCATGTGTCGTCCACTGCCCAGTTCAGCGCGTCCTGGTCCCAGAACAAAATGTGTCGCGGCATATCACGGGCGAATCGCTGGCTCGCTTCAAAGGTCCCGCGCCGGCGGCATTCGGGCAGGTTGAAGAGTATGACGCCGCCGTTGAAGTATTCCCTGGAGGCAGGCAGGCCAAGGTTCTGCCAGCCGGGCAGGCCGAATCCGGTGCCCAGCGTCGGGTTGAGCGGGTCACGGACCGCGGCCAGCGGGAACCCGTCCAGCCCGGTGGTCAGCAGGCGGCGCAGATCCCGCAGGACAATGAGATCCACGTCCATGTACAAGGCGAGCGGGTAGTCCGTGACCACATCCGGCAACGCAAGCCGCAGATACGTCGCGTCGGTCACCCACATGCTCACCGGGTACCTCGGGTCCACCCCCGGCGCCGCCCGCAGTTCGGCTCGCAGCCCGAGCCGTTCGGCGTGGAAATGGATTCGGTGGCAGTTGCCGTCGGTCAGGCCCTGGTGCATCACGATCACCCGGAGCGGCAGGCCGGGGTGGGCCGCGGACAGCGACTGCATGAAGACACAGAGCGGGCTGACGTAACGGTCGTCCACCGCGCACACGATCGGCGGCAGCTCCGGCGTTTCGGCCATCGTAAACTTTTCCCTGGTCATATCGCGGCAGTGGGCTGGCTGGAAAGAACTGACCGGCTGGCGGCCTGCGCAATGGCATCCGCGGCCCGCTGGTACCCGCCGGCCTGCCTGGCCGCTGCCGATATCCCGGCGAGCCTGGCCCGGTAGCCGGGATCGGCGGCGACCGAGTCCACCGCCACGCGCAGGGCACCGGCGGTGATGCCGGCTGGGTCGAGCCTGACTCCCAGGCCGAGCTGGGCGGCCCGGTCGGCGAACATCAGCTGCTCGATCGTGTGCGGGATCGCGACCAGCGGAACGCCGTGCCACATGGCTTCCATGACCGAGTTGACGCCGCCATGGGTGACGAAGACGTCCGCCCGGCGGAGCACGTCAAGTTGCGGGACGTGGCCGCGGACCAGGAAGTTGGCGGGCGGCGTGCCCAGCGAGGCCAGGTCGGTCCCGGCCCCGGCGGACAGCACCACCCGCCAGCCGGTACCGCCGAACGCATCGAAGCAGAGGCGGGCGAACCGTGATCCGGATCCGCGGCTGATGGCCGTGCCGAGCGAAATATACAGGCCGGGCCCGCCGTCCAGGTGATCGAGCGGGAAGCCGGGATCGGTGCCGCCGCCGCGGATCGATGGGCCGGTGAACAGGTAGCGCTCGTCCAGGCTGGCGGCATCGGGCTGGAACTCCCGGATGATCGGCACGATGTTCGCCGGCTCGCAGGGGGAGAACATGTCGCTCAGCCGCAGCGGTGGGACGCCGTGCAAGGTGTGCAGTTCATCGACGCTGCGCCGGACGTAGTCCCAGGTGGCCGCCATCTTCTCCGCGTTCGCGGAGGTGGCGAACATCTGCTCGAAGTCCGATCCGGGCTTCATCACGAAGGTCGTGGAGAAGGTGACCGCCGGCAGGCCGAGCATCCTCGCCAATGCGATGCCCCACGGGCACATGGGGTTGTAGACGATGCAGTCCGCATTCTCCGCACGGACCGCGTCTATCATGGCCGGCACCACCCGCAGGCCCTCGACGAGCAGGTTGGCAACCAACGGTCCCATCCGCTCGATGACCTTTCCGGCATCTGCGATGGAAGCGAGCGGATTCCCGCTGGAAAGCTCCCCATACAGGTCGACGGCGGGATCGAGCGGCCGGAACTGCGCACCGGCCCGCCGCACCGCAGGGGCGAATTCCCCGGTGAGGTAGAGGACCGGCTGATCGCCCCGGGCAACAAGTTCCTCGGCGACCGGGATTACCGAATGCAGGTCGCTGTGCGCCGGGATGACAAAGAACAGGACTTTGATGACGTCTCCAAGGCTTGTTCAGGTCACTGGATCTGGTTCGGCCGTGACGGCCTCGGCTCCCTTCCCCAGGCGCAGGGGGGACCGGTAGGTCCACAGCACGGTGGTGATCGTTCCGGCGGCGGCGAACCACAGCGCCCCCCGGATTCCGATGGTCTCGCCCAGCACGCCGCCGAGCAGGGCGCCGGCCGGCTTGACCCCCTGGGTCACGAACGCCATCGCCGACGCGGTCCGGCCCTGCAGCTCGTCCGGGGATATCACCTGGCGCAGCGCGGCAGTGTGCACGTCGAAGACGAACACCGCGAAGCCGAAGGCGATGTTGACGATGATCAGCGCGGTGGACTCGAACCACACCGGCCCGTGCACCGGCGGGTAGGCGAACAGGGCGACGGAGAAGACGGCCGACGCGGCGATGATCGTGCGCCCCTCGGTGAACCGCCGTCCCAGCATCGGGGCCAGCAGCGAGCCCCCCACGGCGCCCACTCCCCACGCGGCGAAGATCAGGCTGATCAGGTATGGCGGAATCCGCAGTGTCCGGTTGAGGAACAGGATGCCGAGCGCCAGGGCGACGCTGCTGAACAGGTTCAGGTTGGCCGCCGCCCCGGCGATCGCCCGGAGCCGCGGTTCGCTGACGCAGTACCGAAGGCCCTCGCCCACCTCGCGCCACATGTTGGGCTTGCCCTCACGCGGGGCGGGCTTCTGGCCGTCCCGGTAACGCATCCGGGCCAGGAACACCGCCGAGAAGGCGAACGAGACGGCGTCGATGGTCATCGCGTTGGGCGCGCCGAAGAGCTGCACGAGCGCTCCGGCCAGGCTGACACCGCCGAGATCGGCGATCGTCATGCTGGCCTGCAGCTTGCTGTTCGCTTCGACCAGGTTGCCGGCCGGAACCACCGAGGGCAGATACGCGGACCAGGTGATCCCGAACGACAGGCTGGCCGCGCCGGTCACGAACGCGATGCCGATCAGCAGGCCGACCGACAGGAAACCGGCCGCCCATGCCACCGGGATCAGGGCGAGCAGCACCATCCGGATCAGGTCGGCCCACACCAGCAGCGCCCAGCGCCGGAAGACCCGGTCGACCAGCGCCCCGAAATAGAACGAGAACAGCAGGTTGGGCAGGGTGGACCCGGCCGCGAGTATGCCCATCTCCCCCGCGCTGGCGTGCAGCAGCCCCGCGGCCGTCAGCGGCAGCGCCACCGTGGTGATCTGGCTGCCGAACGACGACACCGTCTGCGCTGTCCAGAGCTGCCGGAAGTCCCGGCGCCATGAGGTCAGCGGGGGGCTCGCGGTCTTCGTATCGACCATCGCGGCGGCACCTCCCATGCGGGCCGGTTGTGTGACGGGCCGGGTAAGCCCTGTGACCGCCGGGCCGCGTCGTCGAGCAGGCCGATCAGCGCCACGACGTCCGCTTCCGTGGTCGCGTAGTTCGTGATGGAGGCTCGCAGCACGTGCCGTCCGCCGGACTTGACCACGAAGATATGAGCGTCACCGGTGGAATTGATGGCCCTGGCGATAAGTCGCAATCTGTGCGGGTGCTGTTCGGCCCGGTCGGCCGGCAGGAAACAAACCAGCGGCAGTGGTGTGTCATTGACGATCTGCCAGCCCGATCCGGCCAGCCCTTTGCGCAATTCGTCGGCCAGCCTCATCTGCTGCCGCAAGGTTTCCTCGAACCCTTGCCAGCCGGTCACCGCGAGTGAAAGCAGCAGTTTCAGTGCTGCGAAGCTACGGGACCAGCGCAGCGACCGGCTGAATGGCTCCGCCTCCCGCCCATCGGCGTCGAGAAATGTCGGGCCGGCCGAGAAGGTCCTGGCCAGCAGGCCACGATGGCGGGTGAGCAGCATTCCCAGGCCAAGCGGCACCGACATCCACTTGTGCGGGTCGAAGGTGAGCGAGTCCGCCCTGGCCAGGCCCTGGAATGCCGGGTCGGGATCGGGCAGCAGCGCGGCCGCGCCGCCCCACGCCGCATCGACGTGCAGCCACAGCCCGTGCCTGGCAGCGATGCAGGCGGCTCCGTCGATCGGGTCGATGGCGCCCGCGCCGGTTGTGCCCGCGGTCACCACCACGGCAACCGGCGTCAGCCCGGCCCGCTGGTCGGCGACGATCATCTTCTCCAGCGCGGCCAGGTCCATGCGCTGCGCGCAGTCGGTCTCAACCTCGCGCACCGACTCGGCACCCAGGCCGGTCAGGCGGGCCGCACGCGGCACCGATGGGTGGGCCTCCGGCGAAACGTAAACGACCGGACGGCTGGCCAGCCCGATCAGGCCGGTCTGCGGATAGCTGGGAATCCGGTGGGTAAGGGCCATCAGCATGGCCGAAAGATTCGTCTCCGACCCGCCGCTGGTCAGGATTCCGTCCACCTCGCAGGGCGGATAACCGAATTTCTCGCCAAATGCGGCAACCAGCTTTTCCTCCGCGGCGATGCCGAACGGGCTCCCGTTGCGGGTGGCCAGGCATGGGTTGAAGGTGGCGGACAGCGCTTCACCGATAATTGACATGGTCGTGGGGGTGGCATCGAACAATCCGAAATACCGCCGGTGCCGGGTGCGCGGCTGCATATCACGCAATCCGCGAATGGCTAGATCCAGGGCATCGGCCGCGGCTACCGGCTGATCGAAATCAAAGGCGGCCAGCAGCTCGTCGACGTCCGCATCGGCCACCGGCGAGCGGCCAGTGTCATCGGCCGCGGTATCAAGATAGTTTTCGATCTCTTCCACCAGGGCATGCAGTAGCTTCGCCCGGTCCGCAGCACTGATTTCGATGCTCATCGGCTGACCATTCAGTTAACGGGCGGGGACGGCGGAATTCATTATTCCGCCGTCCGCGCGGTGATAGCGGCCAGCCTGGTGGGGTGGGCAGGGCTGGCGTCCTTTCTGGAATAGCATCGCGAGCGATTGGCCAAGATACGCATTGCGGAGTGTCGCACATCGGATGGGCAGGCGTCACCAGGTGACGGGAAGAGCGACCAGGCTGTTGAGCCATGAACCCACCGTCCAGGTCAGCTCGTCAAGCGGGACGTCCATCCGCAGGCCGGGGAACCGGGCCGCCAGCAGGCTGAGGGCGGTGCTGAGCTCCAGTCTGGCCAGCGGCGCGCCGAGGCAGAAGTGGACACCGTGGCCGAATGCCAGGTGCCGCTGGTCACCGCGGCCGGGGTCGAACACGTGCGGCTCGTGCCAGGCGTTGCGGTCGAAGTTGGCCAGGTGCACGCTGAGGAACACCTGCTCGCCGGCCTTGATCTGGACACCGGCGATCTCGGTGTCCACGGCAGCCCGGCGGAACAGGCCGGTGTCGATCGGCGTCTGGTGCCGCAACGCCTCCTCGACCACCTGCTCGGCGGTGACCTCGGCCGCGGCGAACCGCTTCCACTGACCCGAGTGGAGCAGGACCAGCACGCTCCTGGCGATGGCGCGCACCGTGGTCTGGTGCCCGGCCACCAGCAACAGGACCATCGTGTTGAGCAGTTCCTGCTCGGTCAGGGCGTCCTCGCCATCGCGGGCGCGGATAAGATCGGACAACAGGTCTTCGCCCAGGTGCTTCCTGCGCCGCGCCGCCAGATCGAGCATGTAGGCGTGCAGCTTGTCGTTGGCGTCGGCGACTTCCTCCATCGTGTAGCCGGTGTTCATGCCGGTGAACACGTCGGACCAGCGCAGGAAGCCGGGCTGGTCCTCGGCCGGCAGATCGAGCATCTGGCACATCATGTGCAGCGGGAGGGGCACCGCGAGCGACGTCACCAGGTCGGCCGGCGGGCCGGCCTCCGCCATCGCGTCCAGCAACGTGGTGACCACACGTTCCACGCTCGGCACGAGCCCCTGGATGCGCCGGGCGGTGAAGGCCTTCGCGGCCAGCTTCCGTACCCGGGTGTGGTCGGGTGGGTCCAGCCCCACCATCGACACACCCGCGCGGGCCCTGGCGTCGGTCACCGCCGGATCGATGACGCTGGTGAACCGGGAGGGCTCGGACAGCGCCTCGCGAACGGCTTCGTGGCCGGTGATCAGCCACGCCTTGCCGCCTGGCCCGGCGACGGGCAGCACGGGGTTGTCCGCGGCCAGCTCGAGCAGCAGGGGATCGGGCAGGCCGTCTTGAGTCATCGGCCGGGGAAAGGCTACGGCATCCACAGTAATCACCAGTCCGTGAACTCAGTGAAATGTCAAGGCCCATTATCTGAGGGCCGGCCCAAAGCGGCCGGCGATCGACGGGAGTCTAGCGGCGAACCGGCACAGGTACTAGTGGGCTGAACCCCGTATTAGGCGCCGCCATATAGGTATGAGATAACGGCCGTGAGAGACTCTTGACATGTCTGATCGCGCTCGCACAAAGGATGCACTTTTCGATCAGCTGGCTCGCGTCGGTAAGGCGCTGGCGAACCCGAAAAGGCTGCAGATCATAGACGTGCTCGCGCAGGGCGAGCGTACCGTGGAGTCACTGGCCCAGGCCACCGCACTCAAGCTCACCACGGCCTCGGCACACCTGCAGACGCTGCGGGCCGGCGGGCTGGTGCGCGGCCGCAGGGACGGGGCCCGGATCTACTACCGGCTGGCCGCCGGCGACGTGGCCAGGCTTTATGTCATGCTGCGCGACGTGGCGATGATGTACCTGGCCGAGACCGAGCGGGTGGCCAGAGAGTTTCTCGGGGAAGACGAGGTCGAGGCGATCAGCCGGGACGACCTGCTCGACGGGCTCAGGAACGGCGAACTGGTCCTGCTCGACGTGCGGCCGGCGACGGAGTTCACCGCCGCGCACATCGAGGGTGCAATCGGAATACCGCTGGACGAACTATGCCAGCGGCTGTCCGAACTACCCGCTGATCTCGAGGTCGTAGCATACTGCCGGGGCGAGTACTGCGTGCTCGCTTATGCGGCCGTCCGCTTGCTGCGGTCCAATGGCTGGCGGGCCAGGCGGCTGAACGGCGGGATGCTGGAATGGAGTCTTGAGAATAGGCCGGTCAGCTAAGATTGTCGACTGTCAGTCAAGCTCTTTCTCCGCGGCGTTTCAACTGCTAGCGTCAAGCGCCCATCGGGTCATTTCTGCGGTGATCATAAAGACCGGTGATCATAAAGACCTTTGGAGTTTGACGATGAATCCTGCAGCCAGCAATGGATGCGTGCGCCCAGGCAGCACCATGGGCGGGAGTGAGCAGCGATGACGGATGGCACGCTGGAGACCGGGATTCGGCAGCAGCACGACGACTGCATCGCCGCCGGTGAAACCACGACCTCGCTGGTCGGGGGCGCGCTCGAAACCCGCTGGACCGGCCGGCCCGGGCTGCTGGCCTCGATCTGCCACTACGCGCTGGTCCCGACCGGCAAGCTCTTCCGGCCGTCGCTGCTGCTCGAAGCCGCTCTCGCGGTGGGTGGCAGCGCCACCGCGGTTCTCCCGGCCGCCGTCGGCGCCGAATGTGGCCACGTCGCGAGCCTGATCCACGACGACATCATCGACGGTGACGACCTGCGCCGCGGCCGGCCCTCCGTGCAGTGCGCATACGGGATCGCCGACGCGATCATCGCCGGCGATGCGCTGATCTTCGACCTGTTCGCCGGCCTGGCCGAGTGCCACCACAGCGGGGTGCCCGCCGCCCGGGTGGTCGCGGCGCTGGAGGCGGTGGCCCAGGCCGGCCTGGATCTGTGCCGGGGGCAGAGCATGGAAGCGGAGTTGCACCGCGACCGCAGCCTGGACCTGGATGCCTATCTGCTGATGATCAGCCTGAAGACCGCGGCGCTGTTCCGCGGCGCGTGCAAGAGCGGCGCCCTGCTTGGCGGCGGGCCACCCAACCTGGTGGACGCGCTGTGCGACTTCGGTGAGTCCCTCGGCCTTGCCTTCCAGATGTATGACGACCTGCTCCCCTATGTCAGCGACACTGAGGTCATGGGCAAGCCGCAGGCCAGCGACGTGAAGAACGGGCGCCCGACCTTGCCGATCATCCTGGCCTGCTCCACCGCAACCCCGGCGGACCGGCAGCTCATCAGCGACGCCCTGTTCGGTCCCGGCGATGCCGGGCCGGTCCTGGCGGTCGTGCGCGAGATCCTGGACCGCACCGGCGCGATCTGCGCGGCCACCGAGATGGCCCGGCAGTACGCGAAGCAGTCACGGGCAGCCCTCGACCAACTGCCACCCAGCCCGAGCCGCGACCGGCTCAGCATCCTCACCGACCTGGCCGTCGGCCGCAGCTACTGAGAGGCTTATTCAGAACCGCTGGTGAGCAGCCAGCTACCGCGGCTCACGAACCTGGCGTCAAGGCTGCCGGGCTGGTTTTGAATAAGTCTGCGAACCCGCTGGCCGGCAGGGCCAGCTCGGCCAGCAGGCCGGCCCAGGCACGGCGTTCACGTTCGGGGTCGACCAGGCCGGCCAGCGAGGCGCAGTGCTCGCGCAACGCGCCGTAGTAGCCGCCGGTGTCCTGCTCCGCGTCATACAGCGCACGGGCGAGGGCGCCGCCGTCGCCGACCGGGAAGTAGCCGGGATAGTCCTCGCCAAGGAGCCCGACCGAGCCCGGGATCGCCGAGCAGACAATGGGCAGCCTGGCGGCCAGCGCCTCGGAGATGACGTTGGCGCCGCCTTCGTGCCGTGAGGTCAGCACGAGCAGGCGGCTGCGGGCCAGCAGGTCCAGTGCCTCCTTCCGTGGCCTTGGGCCGAGCCAGTCATAGTGCGGGTTCGCGGCCGACTCGGCCGCCGCCGCGGCGCCGAGTTCGGCGTCCTGGGCTGCACCGAGGTGAGTGACCCGGATCCGGGACCCGGCTGGCAGCTCGCGCACCGCTTCGGCCGGCCGCAGCGGGTCCTTAACCGGCCGGAGATGAGCCAGGAAGGCCACCTCGAAGCAGCCGGCCCGCGGCGGTTTCCGCTCGATCGGGGGCACCGACTGCACGATCACCCGGGCCCTTTCCCGCGTGGCCGGATCGAGCTGATCCAGGCCACGTGGCTGCAGCAGCACCAGCCGGTCGGCCATGGCCAGCACCTCCGGATCCACACCGGCGGTGGCGAGGTCGGGATAGAGATCCGTCCCGGTCAGGGCGAGCACCACCGGGGTACCCGGATGGCTGGCCCGGAAGGCGCGGATGGCGTCCGCGCTCTTGCGGGCGTGCAGCGCGAGCAGTGCGTCGTAGCCGCCGCCGCGGTATTCGCGGCTCAGCTCCACCTGGTGGCCCAGCTCGCGCAGAAAACCCGCCCAGCGGCGCGCGGTGACTCCGTTGCCGGTCGTGCTGTCGGCGGCGGCCGGGCTGACGAGCAGAATCATGTCCGGCCGTCAGCGGGGCGCACAGGTGCGCAAGCCGGCCACGACATCCCTGCGCTCGTGGGTGAAGTAGTTGCGCAACGTGGACCGCAGCAGGCGGCCCCTGGTCGCCCAGGCTCCCCCGCGCAGCACCTTACGCTGGCCGAAGAACTGCTCGGAGTTCTCGAAGTAGGCGTCCCGCTCGAAGTTGGGGTAGGCGGTGAAGTCGCTGGCCGTCCACTCCCACACGTTGCCGATCATCTGCCGGCAGCCTGCCGGGCTGTCCCCCTCGGCGCAGGCGGCGACGTCGGCCTGGCCGAACCAGCGCCAGTCGGTCACGGCGTGCCCGGCGCCCGGCTCGGCATCACCCCAGGGGTAGACGGGCCTCGGCTTGAGATCGCCGGTTGCGGCGTACTCCCACTCGGCCTCCGTCGGCAGCCGGCGGCCCGCCCAGCGGCAGTACGCGTCCGCCTCCCACCAGCACACGTGGCTCACCGGCTGGTGCGGCTCGAGGTCCACCCAGGTGTCGAAATGCCGGCGCTGCCAGCCGCCGCCGTCGCGCCGCCAGTACACCGGGTGCTTCGCCCCGGTGGCCCCCAGCCAGGCGCCACCATCGGACCACCACCTGGTGTCGGCATAGCCGCCGTCGTCGGCGAACGCGGCGAACTCGGCCTGTGTGACCGGCGCCCGGGCGATGGCGAACGGGGCGATCTCGACCTGGTGGGCCCATTTCTCGTTGTCGTAGACGAACGGGTCGCTCAGCAGGGCTCCGAGCAGGAACCGCCCCCCCGGCAACTCGACGTCCCCGGGCAGTCCGCCCGCCCGGGGAAGGGCTGCCGCCTGCGGTGTGCCGGTGGACCCGGGCAGCACGGGAGGCGGGAATCCCAGGGTCTGCCTGGTGTATGTCAGCGCCTCGGTATGCATGTCGTAGTGGTGCACGGTGTACCGGGCGAAGTGCCGCACCACGTCGGTCGCGTCCGGGCGCAGCACCTCCTGCGCCACCCGGTCGGCCACTTCGCGCATGTAACTGGCGGTCTGTTCGCGGGACGGCAGCGCCAGCCGCCACCTGGTGTCGTGCGGGATCGCCCCCGAGTCGTACAGGGCGTCCCCGAAGCTCAGGATCGGCGGCTGGCCGCAGGCCTGGCGGAGGACGAACTTCTCCTGGAACCAGGCCAGGTGGGCGATCTCCCACAGCAGGGGATTTACCGTGGGCAGCAGTGGGCCCACCATCTGCTCGTCGTCCAGGTCCGCCACCAGATCCAGCGTCCGCTGGCAGCCGTCGATGACCCAGCCGGCCAACTGCTCCGCGCTCTGGGTTATTGCTCGCATGCCGTCACCCCTTCGCTCGATCCCATAAAAAGCGAAGTTCCCCGTTTGGCCGCGGCTAAAGACCGGTTGTCGCCATTGCCGCACATAAACAGGGTGCAACTTCACTTTTCCCAGACTCCGTGCAAACCTGACCCTACCCGAGCGCTCTGCCTCCTCCTCGTCCGCGCAGGCCGCGAACACGCATGCCGACAAACCGAGAGGAACGCTGTCGTGACTGTGAGGTCTCCCTATGGCCGTGCTGACGCGGGCTTCGCCGCCGGGCAACCACGGCTCAAGCTGCGGGACCGATTGGTGGCGCATGTCGAGATATGGCGGCTCGACCTGTTCTCTTACACCGGCTTGGTCAGCGTGTCCGGCGCGCTGCTCGCGTCGGGCGACAGGCCTGCCCTGCGATTGATCGGAACCTGGCTGGCACCCAGTCTCGGCTGGGTCGCCGCCATGTATGGTGGCGACTATTTCGACCGCGATCTGGATACCAAAACCAAGCCCCAGCGGCCGGTGCCGTCTGGCCGGGTAAAGCCCTGGGAGGCATTCGCAGGCATGGTCGTCTGCGTGCTGCTCGGAATGGTCATTGCGGTTCTGCTGAACCCATTGAACTTCTTTGTCGTCCTTGCCGCCCTCACGCTTGGCGTCTCGTACAGCAAGTACTTTAAGGCGCACGGCATTTGGGGCAATCTGGTCCGCGGCGGGGTGACGGCCATGGCCTTTATCCACGGCACGCTGGCCACCAGCCACGCACTGCAGCCCAGGCTGCTGCCGATCGCCCTGATCTTCTGGCTGCACGACTCCGGGTCGAATGTCATAGGTGCCATCTGCGACCGGGACGGCGACCGGAGCGGTGGCTACCGCACGTTCCCGGTGCGTCACGGCGACACCCCGGCCCTGTGGTTGCTGCTCACGTTCGACCTCGGCTGGCTGGGCCTGGCGGCCGGCTATCCGCTCACCCTCGGCGCGCGCTTCCACCTCGCCGGATACGTCCCCTTCCTGGCCGCCTCCGTGGCGATGAGCCTGGTCTCGGGTCTCATGCTGATTCACGCACCGCGGCCGATACCCCGGCTGACCTCGTTGCGCTCACACGAGATCATCGTGGTGGAGCGGCTGGTCCTGACCTCCGGATTCGTCGCCGCCGTGAGCAACGTGTGGATCGCCGTGGTGCTGCTCATACCGTCCGCGGGGGCCTGGCTGGTGGCGTCCATCGTGATGATGCGGCAGAGCTACGAACCGAGCCGGGTGAAGCGCAGAAACCAGGTCGTCCAGAACTGACGACGACGCACTCCGGAGGAGCCGGCTATGGAACGCCGCAACCTGCACAAGAGGGCAACCGAAGCGGTTGCCGCCGCCACCGGCCTGCTCTACGCCCAGCAGCGGGGGGATGGTGGCTGGACCGACCGGCTCTCATCCTCCGCGATGCCGACGGCGATCGGGCTGCTGGCCCTGGCCCAGGCGGATCGCGCCGCGTACCAGGACAAGATCGAGGCCGGGCTCGGCTGGCTGCGGGCCAGCCAGCAGTCCGATGGCGGCTGGGGCATGGCGGACAGCGATCCGCCCGGCGATCCGAGCGTCACGGCGTTCGCGCTGGCCGCGCTGAAGTCCCTTGATCCGGCCGGTTCGAGGCGGTGCATCGGCGAAGGCACGAAGTTCATCGAAGCCAGCGGCGGCGAGGCCGCGATCCTGCCGAACATCAGGACATGGCGGGAGCTTGTGGCGATCGTCTGGGCGATGGCCGGGCTGCGTGACGCCGATGATCAGCCGGTCCAGCCCATCGAGGTGATGCTGCTTCCGGCCAGGTTCCGCAACCGGGCGTCGATCGCGCTGCCCGGGGTCATCGGGCTGGGCGCCTGGCAGTCGCGGGTCATGAAGCTCAGCAGGCCGGCCAGGATCGCCCGCCGGCTGGCCGAGCCCAAGGGCCTGGCCTGGCTGCGCGCCGTTCAGGGGAGCAACGGCGGGATGGAAGAGTGCCCGCTGATGGCCGCACTGGTCTACCTGGGCCTCAGCCTGGCCGGCCCGGATATCGGCGCGGACATCCAGCGCGGCTGCCTGGACTACCTGCTGGCGACGCAGCGGCCGGACGGATCGTGGGCGATCGACCGGGACCTGGAACTGGCGGTGACCGGCTACGCCGTGGCCGCCCTGGCCGAACGTGCGGATGTCAGTGCTGACGAGCGGCTGGTGGCCACCAGGGACTGGCTGCTCTCGGCGCAATGGACGGAGCCCTTCGACGCGCTCAGGCTGCCCGCCGGCGGCTGGTCCTGGGCCAACCCGACCGGCTGGCCCGAATCGGAGGACACCGCGGTCGTCATGTCCACCCTGGGCA
Source organism: Streptosporangiaceae bacterium (assembly GCA_035308365.1). GTDB lineage: Bacteria > Actinomycetota > Actinomycetes > Streptosporangiales > Streptosporangiaceae > PALSA-505. Next base: position 95,787 of record DATGGU010000012.1, on the reverse strand, counting down.
TGCTCGGCGTCCCCGCGGAGCACCCGGCGATCAAGGCTGGCCTGCGCTGGCTGCTGTCCCGGCAGAACAAGGACGGCTCATGGTCGGAGTGGGTGCGGAATTCATCCATGATCCACGACGGGCCGTGCGCCGGTGTCACCGCTCACGTGATCAGTGCGCTGCGCCGGTTCGGCGCCGGCGGCGGCGGCCCGCGGTCGCCGGTCGAGCGGGCGTTCAGGTACTTCGAGACCGAGCAGGGTGCCGACGGTGGCATCCCGTCGCTGTGGTTCAGGGACCGCACCCATGGCACCGCCAAGGTGCTGGAGACGTACGCGGAGTTCGGCCGGCTGACCGATCCGGTGGCCACCCGTGCCCGGCAGTGGCTGCGGGCCACCCAGCGGCCGGATGGCTCCTGGCCGATGACAGCCACCGAGGGGCCGGATGGCGGCACCGCCGAGGAAACGGGCTGGGCTCTGTACGCGCTGCTGCGGGCCGGCCTGCCGCCGTGGGACGACCAGGTTGTCCGGGCGGTGGACTGGCTGGTCACCCAGCAGGACAGCGCGGGAACATGGCGGCCGGCCGCGGTCGGGCTCTACTACGACCAGATGAACTACAGCGACGACCTCATCGCGCACACCTACTCGCTGCGGGCCCTCGGCCGGTGGCTGAACCACGCGGAACTCGGCCAGCACAGCGATTGACGCCCGGCACGCTCGGGGGCCGGCCGCTATGGCGGCCGGCCCCCATCCATCTGCCTACATGAAGTTGCGGGTGTGCAGCGCGGACAGTTCGGTCGCCTCGTCAGCGGGAAAGCCGAGCTGAGCCAGGCGGCGCTGCCGGCCCTGGTCCATGTCGTACTGCAACTGCTGAACGGCGCTCCAGCCGTCGGTGATCGCGGCGGGCGACCAGGAATGCGCGGCCAGGACGATCAGCGAATCGAAGACGTCCTGGTTGAGTCCCGCGGTACTGGCCAGTGCGTCATGCCGGCGCTCGGCCGCCATCCGCATCCGGCCGAGCATCGACCGGTCGGCCTCGACCGCGTATTTCAGGTGCGCCATCCCGAACGCCACGTGCCGGCGCTCGTCCCGCTGGGCGAGGCTGGCCACCTCACGGGTCACCGGGTCGGGTGCGTGCCGCGCGATGAAGGACAGCAGATCCAGGAAGCTGCCCTCTCCGAGCACCGAAAGCAGGAAGGCGGCGAGCGAGAAATCCGGCTCGTCGAGCAGGGTCTGCAGCGAAGCCCGGCCACCGGCGCCGGACACGCCGAGTTCGCTGGAACGCAGCAGCGCCCGTCTGGTGAACACCTCGACGTGGCGGGCCTCGTCGGCGACCTGCACCGAGAGAACCTGCATCACCTCGCGATAGTGCGGGTGCAGGCGCCCGATGAACTTGGCCGGTATCTGCAGCGCCGCGTACTCGTTCTCGATCAGGTAGGTCATCACCTGAACGACCGCGGTCTCGATCTCTTCGGGCAGCTCGAACTCGGCGTCCCAGGCGATGGCGGTATCGGGGTTCCACTGCCGGGCGGCGCCGTTCACATAGAGCTGCCTGGCCGCGTCCGCCCAGACCACATCCTGGTCGATGAGGTCCACGTTGAGCGGCGGGCCACCTTCTTCCACCAGGGCGCCACGTGGCGCGAGGCCCCAGCGGACGTCCGCCCGTGGCACCACTCCATTGACGTCAGGACGGCCGGCCCGTTCGGCGCGGTGCCAGCGTGCGCTGCTCGCCGAGCCCTTGACCACGACGGGTGTTACGCCGGTCAGGTCGATGCCGTGACCCTGGCTGCGGCACCAGGCACCCAGGTGGGTGCGCAGTGCGGGATCCTGGCCGCGGACGGACAGCCGCCCGCCGACCGGAAGGTCCCGGAGGCCACGCTGCACGAGCAGGTGGCCTCCGGACTCCAGGCCTAGATCCTCAAGGTCGATAGTCGCTGGCGCGGACATCACCACCACTTCCGTAGAAGCCAATCTCGTCAACGGCCGTCTCCAGCGCCTGATACCCGCTGGTGCGGCCGGGACACCACAGCTTCAGGCCCTCCAGGTCAAGCAGCGGGCGCAGCGTGGCGTCGTCGTAGGACATGGCTAGGAGAAGCTCGCGGAACCGGCTCACCTCCGCCGGGTCGGCGGACGGCCCGATCGTCATGTTGCAGTGATCGAAGGGGTCGGTCTCGCCGATGACCGTGGTCGATCCGGCCGGCAGCACACCCTCGCGGGAGAACAGCAGGTGGTTCGCGTCGATCATGCAGGCCGCGTCCACCGCACCGGCCATGAGCGCGCGGGCGGCATCCCGCTCGCCCCCGATGTGGTCGCCGTGCAGCCCGACGCCCACGTCGAACCGCCGGACGGTCAGGTTCTCCCCAGGGATCAGGCCGTTCTTGCGCAGCAGCGACACCGGCAGCAGGTTGGCCTGCGGCGAGTCGACGGCGCCGACGGCGATCGTGCGGCCGTCGAGCTGGGACAGGTTCTCGATGCCCGAGCCCACCTTGGTGACCACCAGGGACCGCAGATCCCGGTCGGTGTCCCGCATGACCAGGGCTTCCAGCTTGATTCCCGCGGCGTCGGCCAGCCGCCGCGCCCGAATCCAGGCCAGCGGGGAGTTCCACGCCGCGTCGATCCGGCCGCCGACGAGATCCTCGGCCTGCCGCTCGTAGTGGGAGTACAGCAGATAGTCGAAGTCCAGCCCGCGCTCGGTGAAGTAGCGCCGGAACCCGTCCCAGATCGTGACGACCTTGGCATCGTAGGCGACGGCGCCCATGAGAATTGTCATTCGCACGTCCTCACATCAGGGGGAGCCCGCACAGGGCCCGCCCAATGAAGTCCTGCAACGCCTCGGTGGTCGGTGCCATGACCCGGGAGGCGCGGGCATCGCGGAACCGGCGCTCGATGCCCAGATCCTTGCGGAAGGCCGAGCCGCCGCAGACGGTCATAGCCAGGTCGGTGACGGTAATGGCGGCCTCGGCGGCGGCCGCCTTGACCTCAAGCAGCCGTAGCTGTGCGTCCTCACGGCCCGAGCCGAGTGCGCTGATCGTGTCGTTCAGCAGCGTCCGCACCTGGTCGGCGGTGATGCGCATCTTGGCCAGCCCCGCCCGGGCGGCCGGCTGCTCCGCGAGCGTCTGGCCCAGGTGCTCCAGCCGGGTGCTGGTCAGGTGCGCGGCGGTCTTCTCGATTACTGCATCCATCAACCCCACACTGTAGGCGGAGTTCAGGACCAGGAAGTACGGCAGCACGGCGGTGAAGGCGATGTCCAGGCCGCCGCCGTCGGCGCCCAGCATGTTGCCGGCAGGCACCCGGACCGATTCGGCTGTGACCGGAGAAGAGGCGTTGCCGCGCAGGCCGAGCCCGTCGAACTGCGAGGGAATGCTGAGCCCGGCAGCGGTCGAGGGGACGAACCAGAGGGTCATTGGGCCCTCGGCGGCGAGCGGGCGGCTGGACCAGACATAGCTGTCCGCCTGGCCGGCCGAGGTTACCCAGCTCTTCCGCGCATCCAGGAGCACCGAATCTCCGTCGGCGCTGGCCGAGCTGACCGGAACCCAGAAGTGGCTGCGGGAACCGGCCTCGGAGAAGGCCAGGGTGCTCAGGTGCCGCCCTGCCGCGACCTCAGCCAGGAGTTCGGCAGAGCAGTGCCCGTTGAGCACCGCCACGGCCGAGAAGTGCATCATCAGCACCATCGCCGACGACCCGCAGGCCCTGGCGACCTGTTCCACCGCGTCGGCCGCCTCGGCCAGGCCCTTGCCGCCGCCGCCGTGCTCCGCCGGGACGGTAAGGCCGAGGATGCCCGCGCTGCCAAGCGCTGTCATGCCGTCCCGCGGAAACTTTCCCTCCCGGTCGACCTGAACGGCCGACGGCGCTATCACGTCGGCAATCACCTGCGAAAGATTCTCGCTATAGGACATGTATGGAGCTCCTATTACCTCGTCGTCGCATGTTGTGGCGGTTTAGGCAGGCCACCGGCCAGGCTGCACCGGGTGCCATGCTGCCCGCCATGCCCTGAAGCGTCAAGGAATCCCATATTCCATGGAAATTTGGTATTTAGATGCCCACCTCGGGGGGAGATTCCGGTCGGCGTCACCACGACGGGGCGAAGATCCAATTGTCCGGAAAGCCCAAAAGGGCTGGGGTTGATATGGGTCGAGGCTAATGCACGCTCGTGCGCCTAGTCACATGGAATGCATTCCATGGCGGTAAGCAGCCATACGGGACTGCCGGATGGGTTTCGGAGCCGGATCGTTGCGCATGGGGATGAAGTGCAAGCCGAGGCCCGGCACAGGGCGGGTTTGGGCGCCGCTCAGGTCGGGGCCGGTTCGGGCCCCGGGGCCCACAAGACCGGTCCGGGCCCCGGCCCGCAGGACCGGTGGTGCTCCGGCCGGCAAGACCAGTTCGGGCTCTGGGCCCGCAGGACCGGTGGTGCTCCGGCCCGCAAGACCGGCCCGGGCTCTGGACCGCAGGACCGGTGGTGCTCCGGCCGGCAAGACCGGTCCGGACTCCGGCCCGCAGGATGGGCGGTGCTCCGGCCCGTAGGACGGGCGGTGCTCCGGCCCGCCGGCCCGGCTCTGCTCCGGCTAGTCCGACTAGCTATCCCTGGGGGCGGCCGGGGCGCAGGCCGCGGCCGCATCGGCGACCTGGATCACCCATTCGGCCAGGCTGCAGTTGGCCGCCGCCGCGGCTTCCTGCCAGCGCTGCCGCTGCGCCTGGCAGATGCTGACGCTGAGCGCGGTGGTGTGCTCTTCCGCAGTGATCTCCGAGCCGTTGGCACTCGCCTTGATCCGCCTGCGCAACTCGGCCTTGGACCACTTGAAACGGACCGCTCTTTCCAGCCAAATGTCCTGGTCAGACTCGGGCAGCGCGGCAACTTCGAGATGATGCTGAAAGCTCAGCGTGTCTCGCCGGCGAGACACCGGGAACTTTCTGGCCACCCAGGCGTAATTCCGGAGGGTCTGGTAGTCGAGTGCGGCTTCTGAAATCGCTATCCTGTAACGATCCGGATATTTCTCCTGACCGTATACAAGCCAATCACCGAGCCACCAAGACGAAGCATTCGAGACCAGGGAGATCTGCTCACCTATTCGTTTCCACTCCGCCAGCGGCAGCCGGTTCGGCAGATGCAGCGTGGTACGCCGTGCCTGGACGGAAGGACCGAAGCGCAGCCCGGGCTGCGGGCTGCTGGCATCATGTAGCTGGTGCCGATAGCCGTTTGCCGGCCGGGCACGGGTGCCCGGCGTCATCTCGGCTGTAGCGACAGGGCTGGGCATAATTATTGCGTCCACAGGCTGTGCACTAATCCGTGGCGCGGGCGCAAGTGACACCACCATGGCTCATGGGGGAATTTTGTTCCTGCCATCTGGGCAGGCACAATCACCAGCGGTGGCGTTGGCGACAAGTAGCCATCCAATGGCGCCACGCAGCCTTGCACCGCGCCCGGAGTCCCTTTCACTGCTCGCTCCGGGATTCACGCTCTGCGAGCAGAGCCTCGATCTCCGCGTCGGAGAGCGCGGCGACCTCCGCCTTGATCGCTTCTTCGAGCGCTGCGGCTAGGGTCGCGACGGTAGTCGCCTCGAAGAGCCGGCGCAAGGGCAACTCGACATCGTACAGCTCCTGCAGCCGGGTGGAAATCCGCACGGCCTGCAGCGAGTGCCCGCCCAGTTTGAAAAAGTCGTCGTGCACACCCACCTGGTCCAGGCCCAGTACCTCACACCAGATCCTGGCAACCTCGCGCTCGGTGCCGGTGCGTGGCTCATCACCGGCGCTGACGGCGCCGGGCCCGGCGCGGCGGCTGCCGGGCAGGGCGGCGCGGTCGATCTTCCCGGTGGCGGTGACCGGCATCGCGTCGATGTGCTCGAAGCACACCGGGATCATGTACTCCGGCAGCCGCTGCTCACAGTGGTCGCGCAACTGGCCTGCGGTGGGCGGCCGATCCGGGTCGGCGGCGACGAGATAGGCCACCAGCCGAGGTTCGCCGGGTGCGGCCACTGATGCGGTGCCGGGTGCGGCCACTGATGCGGTGCCGGGTGCGGCCACTGATGCGGCACCGGGTGCGGCCACTGATGCGGCGCCGGGTGCGGCCACTGATGCGGCACCGGGTGCGGCCTCTGGTGCGGCGCCGGGTGTGCCCGTTGGTTCTGCGCCGGGTGCGGCGCCGGGTGCGACGGCCACCACCGCCGCGGCGGCGACCTGCGGATGTTCCCGCAGCGCGGCTTCTATCTCGCCGGGCTCGATCCGGTGCCCGGCCAGCTTGATCTGGTCGTCGATCCGGCCCAGGTATTCGAGCTGCCCGTCGGGCCGCCACCGGGCCAGGTCACCGGTGCGGTACAGCCGCGATCCGTCGCCGGCCAGCGGGCTGGCGACGAACCGCTCCGCGGTGCGGGCCTTGTGTCCCGCATAGCCACGGGCCAGGGCCCCGCCGCCCAGCCACAGTTCGCCGGGCACGCCGACCGGGACCGGCCGCAGCCTGGAGTCCAGGACATGACAGACGGCGCCCGGGATCGGGTTGCCGATCGGCGGGACCGCGTCCTGCCCGGCGCCGAGCCGGGCCACCGAGGCCCAGATGCCGGCCTCGGTCGGGCCGTACTCGTTGAACAGCGCCGCCCCCGGCGCCACGGTGGCCAGCTTCGCGGGCAGATCCGCCGGGCATGGCTCACCGGCGGTGATGATGACCCGCAGCGAGTCCAGCGGCGGCCGGGATCCCCTCAGCTGCCATCCGGCAAGCTGAGCGAGCAGAGACGGAACCGCGACCAGGTGCGTGACCTGGTGCCCGGCTATGTCCTGGGCGATCTCGTCCACGAGCTTCCGGCCGTGGGCAGGCAGCAGCAAGGTCCCGCCCGAGCACAGGGTCCAGAAGATGCCGGCGACCGAGCTGTCGAATATCACCGGCGACAGCAGCAGGAAAGTGCCGGGCGGATCCCGGTAGTACTGCCGCCGCGCGGCGGTCGAGCGGGCCAGCGCCTCATGACCGACCAGCACCGCCTTGGCCGATCCGGTCGATCCCGAGGTGTATATGACGTAGGCGATGTTGCCCGGCCGCGGCGCCACGGGCACCAGGCCGGCCGCCCCGGGCTCATCGCCGGCCGCGCCGGGTTCATCGCCGGCCGCCCCGGGCTCGTCGCCGGCCGCCCCGGGCTCATCGCCGGCCGTGTCGTCCATCACCAGGACGGCCGGGCCGGTGCCGCCGGCGAACCGGCCGCGCTGGGCCGCCGTGGTCAGCACGACGGCGGCACCGGTGTCGCTCAGCATGAACCGCAGCCGTTCGGTGGGCTGACCGGGGTCGAGCGGCAGATACGCCCCACCCGCCAGCAGTACGGCGACGGCGGCCACGATGAATGCGATGCCGTCGTCCAGGCACAGGCCGGCCACCGTGTCCGGCCGCACGCCACAGCCGGTCAGCCGCCGGGCGAGCAGCCCGGCCCGGTGGCCGAGTTCGGCGTAGGTCACCCGGCGGTCTCCAGCGACCAGGGCCACCGCGCCGGGGGCCGCCCGAACCTGCGCAATGATCAGATCCGGTACCAGCGGCCTCGCCGGTGTGACCGGAACGGCAACCTCCGCCGTAAAGTTTGGCCTGAAGGCCGCCGGAACCAGTTCCGGGCCGGTGGCCCACGCGGTGAGCTGGTCGCGTTCGGCCGTGGACAGCATCTGGATGTCGCTCAGCCGCTGGCCTGGGTCGTCGGCGAACTCGGTCAGCACCGCGACGTAATGACCGAGCATCCGCTCGATGGTCTGCTGGCCGAACAGGTCGGCGGCGTACTCGACGTAACCGAGCAGCGAGCCGTCGTCCTGCTCCGCCATCGCGACGGTCAGGTCGAACTTGGCGGTCCTGGACCGGGTTTCCTCCCACAGTGGTGCGACCTCCAGCCCGGCCAGCGGCGCGTCCGGCTCCTGCGTGACCATCTCGAACATGATCTGGAAGAGCGGATGGCGGCTGAGGTCACGAGCGGGCTTCAATTCTTCGACCAGGTGTTCGAATGGAACGTCCTGATGGGCATAGGCACCGAGCGTCACCTGCCGGACCCTGGCCAGCAGCGCGGTGACCGTGGGGTCACCGGACAGGTCGGTGCGCAGCACGAGCGTGTTGACGAAGAAGCCGATCAGCCGCTCGGTCTCGGGGTGCCCGCGCCCGGCGACCGCCGTGCCGACGGCGATGTCCTGCTGGCCGGCGTAGCGGGCCAGGAAGGCCTGGAAACCGGCCAGCAGCGTCATGAACAGGCTGGTCCCGGCGAGGCGGCCGAGCCCGCGCAGCCTGCCGGCGGTGCTGGCCGGAACCCGGGCCAGGCAGTAGGCCGCCGCCGGGGAGATCCTGGCCGGCCTGGGCCGGTCGGTGGGCAGCGCCACGGTGGGCAGCCCGGCGAGCTGGGTGCGCCAGTAGCCGAGCTGCTGCCGCATCTGCTCACCGGACAGGAAGCGGTGCTGCCAGGCCGCGTAGTCGGCGTACTGGATGCGCAACGGCGGGAGCTCCAGCGGCTGGCCGCTGTGGTGCGCGGCGTAGAGCACGGACAGCTCCTGGCGGAACACCCCGGCCGACCACCCGTCCGAGGCGATGTGGTGGAACGTCAGGCCGAGCACGTGCTCCAGCGGAGCCAGCCGGATGAGCCGGACCCGGAACACCGGGCCGGTGGTGAGATCGAACGGGCGGGCGGCATCGGCGTCCAGCAGCGAACTCGCCCGGGCGCGGGCCTCATCGGCAGGCAGGTGGGTCAGGTCGCCGCGGGTCAGCGGTACCGGGCCCGGCGGATGGATGACCTGGCAGGCGGTGCCGCCGGGATCGGTGGCGATGGTGGTCCTGAGCACCTCGTGCCTGGCCACGATGTGATCGAGCGCGGCCTGCAGGGCCGGCACGTCCAGCTCACCGGTGAGCCGCAGCGCGGTGGGCACGGTGTACTTGATGTCGCAGGGGTCGAGCTGGTACAGGAACCACAGCCGGCCCTGGCCCGGCGACAGCGGAAGCGGCCGGCCGCGGCCGGCCGGCCCGATCGGCTCCAGCGCACCGGCCCGGCCACCGCTGGCCAGCCGGGCCTGACCGGCCACGGTGGGGGCGCCGAACAGGTCGGCGACGGTCAGGTTCGCCCCGAGCAGCGCACGCAACCGGGCGGCCAGCCTGGTGAGCTGCAGCGAGTGGCCACCGAGCGCGAAAAAGTCGTCGTGCACGCCGACCGGCCCGGCGCCGAGCAGATCGGACCAGATTGCCGCGATCGTCTCCTCGATGTGATCGCGGGGGGCAAGGTATGGGTTGCCATCGGGCCGGGTCCCCCGGTCCGGGGCGGGCAGCGCGGCCCGGTCCACTTTGCCGCTGGAGGTCAGCGGGATCGCATCCAGGCCGGCGAACACCCCGGGGACCATCGGGCCGGGCAGCCGCTCCCGCAGGAACGCCCGCAGCTCCGGCCCGGTTGCCTCGCCAGCCACATAGGCGACCAGCCGCCGTCCACCGGACCCGTCGTCGTGCGCGGTCACCACCGCGCCGCGCACGGCCGGGTGGCTGGTCAGGACGGCCTCGATCTCGGCGGGCTCGATCCGCACCCCGTTGACCTTGATCTGCAGATCCCGGCGGCCGAGGAACTCCAGCTGGCCGTCGGGCCGCCACCGGGCCAGGTCGCCGGTCCGGTACAGCCGGCCGCCAGGCGGCCCGTACGGGTCGGCCACGAACGCGGTCGCGGTCAGGCCCGGCCTGCCGAGATAACCCCGGGCCTGGCCGGCCCCGCCCAGGTACAGTTCGCCCGGCATCCCGGCCGGCACCGGTTCGGCCGAGGCGTCAAGGAGCAGCACGCGGGTGTTGTCGATGGGCCGCCCGATGGGCACGGGACCGTCGCGATCGCCGGGAACGTAGCGGGCCGAGGTCACGTCGATCGAGCACTCGGTCGGCCCGTAGGTGTTGATGATCTGGGCCTGCGTCAGCTCGGCGACCCGTGCGCACAGCGTCCCGTGCAGCGGCTCCCCCGCGCAGAACAGCAGCCGCAGCGACGCGCAGCCGGGCCAGTCGCCGGTCTCGGCCAGCAGCCGCAGCACCGACGGCACCACCTGCAGCACGGTCACCCGGTGCATTGACGCCGCGTGCAGCAGGGCCGGCGGATCCCGGTCGGCTCCGGCCGGGGCCATCACCACCGTGCCGCCGCTGACCAGCGGCGCGAAGATCTCCCAGATGGACGCGTCGAAAGTGAGCCGCGTCTTGTGCAGCACCCGGTCGGCCGGGCCGATTCCGTGCGCCCGGACCGTCCACAGGACCCGGTTGGCGATCCCCTCATGGGTGATGACCACGCCCTTGGGCCGCCCGGTGGAGCCGGATGTGTAGATCACATAGGCCGCGTTCGCCAAGCCAGCCGGGCCCGCGGGGCCGGCCAGGCCGACTGGGCTGACCTGGGCGGCCGGGCTGGCGGAGGGCGCCGGCGCGGCTGAGGGCGCCGGGGCGGCTGAGGGAACCGGAGCGGCCGGGATGTCCTCCACGCAGACGACCTGATGTGCGCCGCCGGACAGCCGGCCGGCCAGGCCGCGCTGGGTCAGCAGGACCGGCGCCGCCGTGTCGGCCATGATCAGCTCCGAGCGCGCCCGCGGCTGGTCCGGGTCCAGCGGGACGAACGCACCGCCGGCCTTCCAGACCGCGAGCAGCGCCACCGCGAGATCGAGTCCGGGCCGCATCAGCACGCCGACCGGTGTCTCGGCGGCCACCCCCCGGCTGCGCAGCTCGGCAGCGAGCGCGGCAGCCCGCCCGTCAAGAGAGGCAAAAGTCAGGCTCTGCCCACCGCTGACCACCGCGACGCTGTCCGGAGTCCGCCGGGCCTGCTCGGCCACCAGCCGGTACAGCGGCGCGGGCGGGGCCGCCACAGGTTCCGCGGCGCTGCCGGGGACAGGGCCGCGCCCGGCGGTCAGCACGGCCCGCTCACCAGGCCGCAGCAGCGGGACCTCGGCCAGCAGCCGGCCCGGATCGGCGGTCAGCTCGCCGAGCAGGAAGAGGTAGCGGTCGATCATCCCCCGGACGGTCTGCTCGTCGAACACGTCCGCCGAGTACTCGAAGAGCAACAGCAGCCCATCGCCGCCGCGGGACTGAAGGTGGACGGTGAGGTCGAGCTGAGCGCCCTCGGCGGTGAACGGCATGTCCACCACCCGTACCTCGGTGGCGATCTCCGCCATGGGCATGTTGAAGCCGACCTGCACCAGCGGCGGATAACTTCGCGCGCCGCCAAGCCGCAGATCGTTGACCAGCAGCTCGAATGGGACGTTCTGCCTGCTGAGGGCGGCGGCCAGGGTTCGCTTGGTCTGCGCCAGCAGGTCGCGGAAGGTGGGCCGGCCAGTCAGCCTGGTGCGCAGCGCGACCATGTTCACGAACATGCCGAGCATGTTGTACAGCTCGGGCATACTGCGGCCGGACACCGAGGTGCCGACCAGGATGTCGCCGAGCCCGGTGCAGCGATGCAGGAAGGCCACGAATGCCGCGAGGAACGTGGTGTAGGGGGTGGTGCCTTCGCCCAGGCTCAGCTCGCGAACCCGGCGCAGCGTGCTGTCCGGCACGTCGGCACCGATGGTCGCCCCGCGCAGGCTGCGCCTGGCCGGACGGCGGCGGCCGAAGGACAGGTCGAGCGGTGGTGGCAGACTGGCCAGCTGATCCCGCCAGTACGCCAGCTCGGACGCGATGCCGCCGCCGGCCTGGCTCTTCTGCCAGACAGCAAAGTCGGTGTAGCGGATCGGCGGCTGCGGGCGGTCGCCCGGCATGAGCACTTCGCGGCCCAGCAGCGGCAGGGACGGGCCGTCCAGTACCAGGTGGTGAGCGCCCATCACCAGCATCTGCTCTCCCGCTGGCAACCGCACCAGGGCGAGCCGCCACAGCGGCGGGCGGTCGAGCCGGTACGGGGGGGCGGCCACGTCAAGCACCGCCTGCTGCGCCAGCGCGCCGGCGTCGGCTGGATCCGCGCGGGAGAGGTCGATCGAACCGATCACGGCGGGCACCGACGGCGCCACCACCAGCCTGGGCTCGTCGTCCACGATCCGCACCGACATGCGCAGCGCGTCGTGCCGCCGGATGGCGGCGGCCAGCCGCGGCTCCAGCTCGCCGGCCTCGGTCGTGCCTGGCAGCCTGATCCCGCCCATCAGGTTGAACAGCCGCACGTCCGGCGCGAGCTGGCTGGTGAACCAGATCCGGTCCTGTGCGTAGGACATGGGGAACGGCCCGCTGCCGGTGGCGCGCGGGATGGCCGGGCGGGTGGCGGCGGCATCCCCCTTGGCCAGCCGGGCCAGCAGCGCCCGCTGGGCGGGCGACAACTGGCGTGCCGCGCGGGATGGCTGGCTCGGCACGGTCACGCCGGGACGTACGCCGCGATGGCCGCGCGCAGCGTATCGACGTAACGTTCGGGGTCGAATTCCTTGCCGATCTGCGGGCCGATCGCGAACCTGGTCACGCCGGCCGCGGTGTAGGCGGCGAGCCGGTCCCGCAGGTGCTCCTTCGTGCCCATCGCGGACAGGGCATCGACCATCTCATCGCTGGCTCGGCCGGCTTTGACCTCGGCCGTAAAGCCGCTGGCCTCGAACATTTGACGATAGGCCGGAACCCGGCAGTAGGCGCCAAGCGCGCGGCGGAAGTTCTCCCGCTCGTACTCGTCGCCGGTCACCGAGGCGCTCAGCATGATCGTCACCGGGAAGTCCGGACGGCTGGTCTCCCGGCGCGCCCAGCCGGCCCGCAGGCTCGGCATGACCGTCTCGCGCACGTAGTCGGCGGTGCACAGCCACAGGATCACGCCGTCGGCCAGTTCACCGGCCAGCTCAAGCATGCGCGGGCCGAAGGTGCCCAGGTAAACGGGCAGATCCGCGCGCCGGGGGCCGGCGTAGGTGGCGTTGCCGCTGTGCCAGCGGCCGGTGAAGCTCACCTCACCGGTCCTGATCAGCGAGGTCACGATCGTGAGGTACTCGCGGGTGGACTGCAGCGGCGGGGCGGGCGCACCGCCGAGCATCCACTGGCCCGCGATCGGGTTGCCCAGGCCCAGGCCCAGGATGAGGCGGCCGCCGCTGATCTCGTCCAGCGTCATCGCGGTCTGCGCCATGACGACCGGCGGCCGGGTGTACATGGGCACGATCGACGGCCCCAGCGAGACGGCCTTGGTGTTCGCGGCGAGGCCGGACAGGACCATCATGTTTTCCCGCTGGTTCGGCATCTGGATCAGCCACAGCGAGTCGGCGCCGGACTGTTCGGCCAGGGCCGCCCGCTGGTATGCCTCGGCGAGCGACACGTTCGTCTGCTCGATAGCCGCGCCGATCCCGGTCACTGCGGTCACTCCCGTCATCCCGTCATCCCGCCTCGTCGATGGCGCTCAGCTCTGCCATCGCCTCTTGATCTGTCAGCCCGGCGACGCGCTCGATCAGGGTTTCCTCGATCGCCCCGGCCAGGCCGCGGACCGTGCGCAGGTCGAAGAGCTGGGCGACCGGCACGTCGGCCTTGAACGCCCGGGAGATCTCCCCGACGAGTTGCACCGCGACCAGCGAGTTGCCGCCTAGCTCGAAGAAGTCGTCGTCGATGCCGACCTTGTCCAGCCACAGCGCGCTGCGCCACAGCTTGGCCAGCACCTGCTGCGTGTCGGTCTCCGGCTCGACGTACGGGGTGCCGAGGTTCCTGGTCGCGGCCGTCGCCGGCGCCGCCGCGCTCGCCTGCTCCAGCAGGGCGGCCCGGGTGATCCGGCTGGTGCGCCGCCCGCGCTCGGCCATCCCCTCCGGGCAGAAGATCACCTGCGGGCCGATCTCGGTGTCGAGCACGGCGCGCAGCGCCGCGTTTCCTTCGGCGGTGGACACGCCGCCGAGCGCCTCTCCCTTGCGCATCTGCAGTTCCGTGGTCGCGGCCGCGGCCGCTCCAGCCTGCTGGGCGCCGGCCTGAGGGCCTGGCGCGGCGCCGGCGGCGGCCAGCGTGCCCCGGCTCTCGTCGTAGCGAAGCAGCGTGTAGCCCTCGACGTGGACCAGTTCGGCGCCGTCGTCGTCCACCACGGTCACGTTCGCCTGGGTGACGTCGCCGGCCGAGCCGTCGAGATGCTGGATGACCGCATGACACCGGCTGGGCAACGCCGCGCGGGCCACAAGGCGGTCGTAACCGAACGGCAGGTACCTGACGTCGCCGGTGATCCGCATGCCCATCGCCGCGGCGCTGTCGAAGATCGCAGGGTGCAGGACGAAGCCGCCGAGATCGGCCGCGAACCGCTCGTCCAGCTCGATGGTCACCAGGTCCAGATCCCCGGCTCGGGTGCTCATCCGCGAGACGATGTTGTCCCAGCGCGGGCCGAACTCCAGCATGTCGACCGTGCTGCTGAACGGCGGCGTGGTGTCCAGTTCGCAGTTCGCCCTGATCGCGGCCAGGTCGTGGGCCGGGACGGCCTCGATGCCGAGCGGCCGGACATGACCGCGGGCGTACTCCCGCGCCGCCTCGCCAGGCGCGTGCCCGGTGATGGTCACCCGGAAGCCGCCATCGGAATCGCTGTGCAGCTCGGCGTGTACCCGCACGCCTTCCTCGGCCGCCAGCGGACGGAGGAACTTCAGGTCCCGGATCTCGACGGCGGTGACGCCGGTGATCTCGGTGCAGGCCGCCCGGACCAGCTCGGCCACCCCGGTGCCCGGCATGGTCGGTACCCCGCCCAGGGTGTGCTCGGTCAGGAACCAGTGCGGGCCGGCCATGTCGACCTCGAAGGTGACCACTTCCCCGGCCCGGCCGCGGCGGGTCTTGAGCATCGGGTGTGCCACCGGGGTGGCCGCCGTGCCCTCGGCCAGCTCGCTGAGGATGGCCGGGCCGTGGATCTCGTAGGCCATGCCGGCTTCGATCCACGGCGAGAAGTTGATGGAAACCACGCGCCGCCCGTCGGCCCAGCGGGCCTGGGCGTACGCGTCGAGCACGGCGTTGGCGCCGGCGTAGTCGCCGAGCCCGAAGTCGCCGTGCATGACGGCGATGGACGAGTAGAGCACGAGGAAGCCGGGCCGGAACACGCTGTCGATGACGTACAGACCGGTCACCTTGGGAGCGATGACCGCCTCCGCGGCCTCCCGGGTGCGGGTCTCGAGCATCCCGCCGCCCGCGACGGCGGCCAGGTGGAACACCCCGTCCACGCCGCCGAAGGCGCGTTCCGCCTCGGCCAGGACCTCGCGCATCCGCGCCTCGTCGGTGACGTCGCCCGGGCAGATCAGCACCTCGCCGCCGGCCTTCCGCACGGCCTGGACGCCGCGGATCCGGCGCGCGACCGGGTCGTTCTCGCTGGCGTCGGCCAGCAGCGCCGGCCACTCGGACGGATCCGGCAGGCCGGTGCGCCCAACCAGGATGAGCCGCGCCTTGACCAGCGTGGCGAGCTGCTCGGCGACCAGCAGGCCGAGCCCGCCGAGCCCGCCGGTGATGAGGTACCGCCCGCGTTCGGTCAGCAGCGCGGGTATGCCATCGGGCTCGCTGAGCTCGACGGCCGTATAGGACCAGATCCAGCGCTTGCGGCCACGGTAGGCGACCTGGTCCTCCCGGGCCACCGAGGTGAGCTCGGCGTAGAGCTGGGCGGCCACCAGGCTGGCCGGGGCGGGCAGCGAGATGTCGACGCTGCGGCAGGTGGTGGCGTCGAACTCCTTGGGCGCCACCTTGACCAGGCCGAGCACGGCCGCCTTGGCCGGCTCGACCGCGCCGTCCCCCAGCACGTCCTGCATGTCGCTGGTGACCACGCACAGGTCGACGGGAATGCCGGTGAGCTGCCGGGCGGACTCCTGCAGGGCCAGCAGCGCGCCGTAGAACCCGTGGTCCAGCCAGTGACCGGCGTGCTCCCGCTCGCTGCGCCCGGCGGGGCGGCGGCCGACCGACCAGGCGTGCACCAGCCTGATGCGGGACGGCTGGCGGGCGGCGAGGTCGCCGAACACCCGCGCGTAGTCGGCGCTCTGGCCGGCCCGGATGACGTAGCGGCCGTCCGGTTCGCTGGCGTATGCGTCGCCAGGCTCCACCACGAACACCCCAGGGGTGCTTTCCTGGCCGGAACCACCCCCTGCGGCGCTTTCCTGGCCGGAACCACGCCCTACGGCGGCGCGCAGCCGGCTGACCAGCGCGCTGACCGACGGCTCGGCGGCCGGGGCGAAGACCACCCAGAGGGTGCCGCCGGCGCCCGGCGGGTTCGGGTCCGCCGCGGGCGGCGCGCTCTCCCGCCAGCTCGGCACCGAGAACGGGCCGCCCTCGTCGAGGTCGGCCGGCCCGGCGGCTTCGCCCTCGTCCGGATCCACCCAGAACCGGCGCCGCTCGAACGGGTAGACCGGCAGCACCGTCCGGCGGCGCTGCTCGCCCGTCCAGAACCGTGACCAGTCCACCGGGGCACCGGCCGCCCAGGCCCGGCCGATGGACTCGAGCAGCATCTCGGCGTCGTCGCGTTCCTCGTGCGGGTGGCGCATGGTCGCGACGGCCACCGGCGCGGACTGCGGTGCTGCCGCCGGGTCGGCGTGCGCGGCGACCAGGCCGGACAGGGTGCGGCCCGGCCCCACCTCGACGAACACGTACCGGCCCTCGGCGGTGAGCAGCCGCAGCGTATCGGAGAACCGGACGGCGCTGCGCAGGTGGCTGACCCAGTAGCCAGGGTCGGTGGCCTGCTCGGCGGTGATGAACCGGCCGGTGAGGTTGGCCACGTACGGGATGGCCGGCGGGCTCAGCTCCGTCGCGGCCACGTGCTGCCGGAACTCCGCCAGGATCGGGTCCATCATCCGGGAGTGGAAGGCGTGCGAGGTGTGCAGCAGGCGCCCGCCGATTCCCTGCACCGAAAGCTCGTCCTGTAGCTGCTTGATGTCCGGCGCCGCGCCGGACACCACGCACATGCCGGGCGCGTTGACCGCGGCCAGATCCAGCTCGGCCGGCAGCATCGGCGCAAGGAGTTCCTCCGGCAAGTTGACCGCGAGCATCGAGCCGGCCGGCAGCCGCCGCATGAGCGCGCCCCGGTCGGCGACCAGGCGCAGCCCGTCTTCGGCGGAGAACACCCCGGCGACGGCGGCGGCGACATACTCACCGATGCTGTGCCCGGCCATCGCGGCCGGGGCTATGCCGCACTCCTGCAGGAGCCTGGCCAGCGCGTACTCGACGGCGAACAGGGCAGGCTGGGTCACCGCCGTCTGGCCGAGCGCCGCCGCCGCCTCGTCAGAGGGCGTGGCGAACAGCAGGCCGCGCAGGTCGATCCCGTTGTGGGTGGCGAGCACGTCCGCGCACCGGTCGATCTCGGCGGCGAAGGCCGGCTCGGTGTCGTACAGGCCGCGGGCCATCTGGACGTACTGCGAGCCCTGACCGGGGAACAGGAAGGCGGCCTGGCGTTCGCTCCTGGCCGCCACGGTCCGGGTGAACAGGCGCTTGCCCTCGTCCCCGGCGAGGCTTTCCGCGGCTTGCCGCTGGCCGGCGGCGACCAGGATCCGGCGGACGGGCAGCGCGGCCCGCCCGACGTTGAGCGTGTACGCGGCGTCGGCCAGCCCGGCCCCGGTCGCGGCCAGGTGCTCGCCAAGTTGCGCGGTCGCGGTGTCGAGCGCGCTGGGGGTCTGCGCCGACAGCGCGATGAGCTGGTAGGCGCGGCGGGCGGGAGCGCTCGCGGCCGGCGCCGGAGGCTGTTCGAGCACCAGGTGGGCATTGGTGCCACCGATTCCGAACGAGCTGACGCCAGCCCGGCGTGGCTGGTCACCGGCCGCCGTCCAGCCGGCCAGGGCGGTGTTCACATAGAACGGGCTGGCGGCGAAGTCGATGCGCGGGTTGGGCTCGGTGAAGTTGATGCTCGGCGGAAGCTGGCCCTCGCGGACGCAGTGAGCCGCCTTGATCAGGGAGCTGATGCCGGCCGCCGCGCCCAGGTGGCCGACGTTGCCCTTCACCGACCCGATCGCGCAGTAGCCGGTGCGCCCTGGGTCGCGCTGGTAGGCCTCGGTGAGAGCGGCGACTTCGATCGGGTCGCCGATGAGCGTGCCGGTGCCGTGCGCCTCGACGTAGCCGATGGTCAGCGGGTCGACGGCGGCATCCCGCAGCGCGGCCGTGATCACGGCGAGCTGCCCGCTCCTGCTCGGCGCGGAGAACGCGCCCTTGTCCGAGCCGTCGTTGTTGATGGCCGAGCCGAGGATCACCGCGTGGATCGTGTCCCGGTCGGCCAGGGCGTCGCGCAGCCGCTTCAGCACCACCGCGCCCGCCCCGCTGCCGAAGACCGTCCCCCGGGCGTTGGCGTCGAACGGCCGGATGTGCGCGTCCGGGGCCAGGATCCCGCCCTCGTTGTAGATGTAGCCGTGCACCACCGGAAGGATGATCTCCACGCCGCCGGCCAGCGCCATCTCGCATTCCCCGGCCCGCAGTGCCTTGGCGGCCAGGTGCACCGCGACCAGCGAGGTCGAGCACGCCGTCACCACGCTGATCGCCGGGCCGGTCAGGTTGAGCCGGTAGGCCACCCCGGTGGACAGGTAGTCGGTGTGGTTGGAGATGTGCACGACCAGCTCGCCAACCGCGCGCATGATCCCGGCGTTGGCCTGAAGGTTCTCCTTGAGGTAAATGTTCTCCTTCGCCCCGGCGTAGACGCCGATCCGGCCACCGAAGGCCGCCGGATCGTAGGCGGCCTGCTGCAGCGCGGCCGAGCATATTTCCAGGAATACCCGGTGCTGTGGATCGAGCACCTCCGCGTCCCTCGGCCCGATCCCGAAAAATGCCGCGTCGAGAGATTCGACGTCATCGATTATCGGGGCGGCCTTGATGTAATTAGGGTCGCGCAGGTACCTATCCTTGATACCGGCGGCGCGCAGCTCATCGTCGTCGAAAGAGGTGATTGATTCGGTACCGCGGAGAAGATTTTCCCAGAACTGCCCAGTACTGTTCGCCCCCGGCACCCGGGAAGCCATTCCCACAATGGCAATAGCCTCTTGGTCATCAGGCTGAGGCTCCGCTTGCGCCACTGCGATCGGCCTCCTTATCCGCGGCCGGTAACGCGGCCCGTTGTAACTTGCACCAGTGCGTGATAATGCTGTACCTGAGCCCGTTGATCAGGCAACCAGCGCATCGGTAATGGCGACAAGTCGCCAGCGCTCTACTTAGCGCCCAGCCAAGTGGTGCGGCACTGTGTGAATATGCTCGCGACACTACCGGGTCAAACACTTACGATCCAAGGGCGGCACAGGTGACATCACTAACAACGGTGGCCAGCCTGGCCCGGCAGATCTGCCCTACTCCGGTCACCACCGTCACTGTGGCATACCACGGCATTACCCATCGGATACTGCTGAAACGGGAATGCTATCTGCCAACCGGATCGATCAAATATCGCACCGCAATTGGCCTGCTCGCGGGGATGGACGCCGAGCGCCCGTTGCATCCTGGCACGGTCATTGTGGAATCCACTTCGGGCGGTCTTGGCGCCGCGCTGGCTCACCTGCTGGCGCCGATCGGCTGCCAGTTCATCGCGGTTATCGATCCCAAGACACCGGCCGCCATCCGTCAGCGGCTCGTCGCGGCCGGAGCCCAGCTGCACTGCGTGACCGACAGCGACGGGCACGGCGGCTACCTCTACTCCCGGCTCCGCCTGGTTCGCGAACTCTGCCAGGAGAACCCGCACTACCGCTGGACCAACCAGTACGACAATCCGGCCAACTCACGCATCCATCAGGACACCACAGGTCCCGAGATCACCCAGCAGGCCGGCCCCGGCCTGGACGGCGTCTACGCGGCCGTCTCCACCGGCGGCACCCTCGCCGGGATCGCCGCGCACATCAGGCCGCTGGGCCGGCCGGTCCGTATCGTGGCCGTCGATTCCCAGGGGTCCTACGCGACGACACCACAGCCCGGCGCCTGGCGGAACATCCCCGGCATCGGCGCCAGCAGGCCCTCGACGCTACTGCGCCCCGGCAGCTACGACCGCGCGGTGCACGTGCGGGACGCCGACGCCATCGCGGTCTGCCAGATCTTCCACGCCGACACCGGCGTCCGGCTGGGCGGCTCCAGCGGGCACGTGCTGCACGCCTGCCTGGCCGACCTGGCCGGCCCGCTGCCACCGGCCCGGCCGCTGTGCCTGTGCGCCGACGACGGCGACAGGTACACCGACACGATCTACGACCCCGGCTGGATCGCCGAGGTGGGGCTGGCCGCCGGCGTGCGGGCCAGCCTCGGCCGGCTGCGCGGCAGCGGGCTCAGCTTCGCCATCGACGTTCGTTGAGAGGCTTGTTCAGAACCCCTTGGTGATCGGCCAGCAACCGCAGCTCACAAGCCTGATGTCAAGCCGGCTGGGCTGGTTTGAATAAGGCGGTCGAAACCCGGATCGACCCCCAGCCAAGGGGGACGAAACCCGGATCGACCCCCAGCCAAGGGGGACGAAACCCGGATCGACCGCCATCGAGGAGGGGGAGAGGATGGCGCCGCAGTTTCCCCCTAAGTCTCTGTCAGCGAAGAAATCGGTGATCAGATCGCTGACGGTGCCCGGTTCTTCCAGGAAGCCGAAGTGGCCACAGTCGCCGACCTCGGCATAACGGGCGCCTGGGATCGCGCCGGCGACCTCCCGGCACAGCGCGGGCGGGGTTATCGCGTCCTCGCTGAACCCCACCACCAGGCACGGGCAGCGCACCGACGCGAGGGCCGCGGCCCGGTCCTCGGTGAGCGTAGCCTCGTACTGAGCCGCCGCCCCCGGCCCGCGCACCGGGAACCTGCTGAGCACGGCGAACCAGTTGGCGACCGTCTTGTCATCGGCCAGCGTCCGGGCCGAGAACATCTGGCCCATGCCGACCAGCACGTCGAAGTCCGTCGTGAGAGTGGGGTCGGGGTCCCGGATCCGGGCCGCGGTGGCGCGGGTCAGCTCGCGCCGGAAGAAGTCCGACCGGCACCGGGTACCCAGCAGGACGGCCGCCCTGACCAGCCCAGGCTGAGCGGCCGCGAGTTCCTGCGCCACCATCGCCCCCAGCGACGCCCCGACGATCCGGCACGGCCCCACCCCCAGCCCGGCGATCAGGTCCGCGGTGTCCGCCACCAGGTCGGCGAGCCGGTACGGCCCGGGTGGAACGGCCGACGGCGCCGTTCCCCGGTTGTCGAAGGTGATCACCTGGTAGCCGCCCCGCCGCAGCGCCGGGACGAGATGCGACAGCCAGATGGCGGCCCGCGTCCCGGCCGGCGCGATGAGCAGCACGGGCTCCCCCGTCCCATGTACGTCATAGGCCACATACGTGTCGGACACGATCATCGTCGGCACCGGCAGCCCTCCCCTCGGGTGTCAGGCCCACTGTGCCCGCGACGGGCTCCGTCAGGCCTGTGACCAGGTGTCGAGTTCACGCCAACCCGTTGGTAGCAGTTTGCGCGGCGCTGAGGATCGTTGCGAGAGCAGGTCACACCCCTGGGGGTCACAATGGAGCGCCGGCACCTCACCTCGATCCGGGACCTGGCCGACGAGGAACTCCACCAACTGGTGGAACGCGGCGCCTGGTTCGCCACGGCGGCCGCCCGGGGTCATCAGCCACTGGCCGGGCACGTCGTCGGCAGCTACTTCCGCGCCACGTCGACCCGCACCAGGACGGCGTTCGCCAGCGCCGCACTCAGGCTCGGCGCGGGCCACATCGCCTACGGCCCCGGTGACCTGCAGCTCAACACCGGGGAGACGGTCGGGGACACTGCGCTCATCCTGGCCCGGATGCTGGACGCCCTGGTCGTGCGCACCGCCGGCGACCCGGCCGAGATCCGGTCCTTCGCCAGCCAGGGCACGATGTCGGTGATCAACGCGATGAGCTCGGACGAGCATCCCACCCAGGCCCTGGCCGATCTGACCACGCTGTTGCGACGGTTCGGCCGGATCACCGGCCTGCGGATCCTCTACGTCGGCGAAGGAAACAACACCGCCGCCGCCCTGGCACTGGCGCTCAGCCGCTACCAGAACGTGGACTTCTGCCTGTGCACGCCGCCCGGCTACGGCCTTGAGCCGGACATCGCCGGGCAGTCCCAGCGGCAGGCGAAGGAGCACGACAGCTCGCTGACCGAGACGCACGACCTGGCAACGGCCATCCGCGACGCCGACGTCGTCTACACCACCCGGTGGCAGACCACCGGGACGGCCAAGCACGATCCGGACTGGCTGCGGGTATTCCGGCCGTTCCAGGTCGACGAGGCCCTGATGTCGGCCCACCCCCGTGCGGTGTTCATGCACGACCTGCCCGCCCACCGGGGCTTCGAGGTGACCGGCGCCGTCCTGGACGGCCCGTCGAGCATCGCCTTCGACCAGGCCGAGAACAAGCTGCACAGCGCCAAGGCAGTCCTGGAGTGGTGCCTGGCTGTTTCATGACGGGGCACCGGGCCGGGGCCGGCAAGGTCATTTCTGATAGCACCCCGGGGGGCCTGGGCGACGCGGGTGACGCCGGGCAGGGCGCGAGCATGGCCCTATGGGGAGCGGGACGGCGACCGGGACTCGATTACGCTGGCCGTATGCGGCTCGACGCTGCGGCCGTCACGGGAACGGTGGAAGCTGGCCCGGTCCGCCCGGTGGGCATCGTGGGCCAGCCGAACACTCGCCCGGTGGCTGGCGCGGTGGTGGAAGCGCTGCGCGATGGTAACGTCGTGGCCGCTACGACCGCCGATGACGCTGGCCGCTATGAACTGACAGTCCCGCCCGGCACCTGCCTGATCCGCGCGACGGCCAAGGGCCTGCATTCCAAGGAGCCCGGCAAGACGGTGACCGTCTCCCCAGGGGAGACGCTGACCGTCAGGTTCGTCCTCGATACAGGGATTCGGTGTCGCTGGGGTCACCAGCCCGCCAGGTGCCCGCTGGGTGCGCGATGCCTATGGGCCAGACGTGCCTGAGCGGCGAGGGTCGCTCATCTCCCGGGAACGCGTGGGCCACGGTTACCGCTGGGAGACCGGCGCGGCACTGCCGCTGGGAACATCCTGATCCACCGGGGGCGATTCCACCGCGCGGCGGGACGTGAGATAGGCGGCCAGCCCGAGCAGCAGCACAATGAGCATGCCAGCGATATCCCAGGGCTCGGATTTTTCTATGCCGCCCAGATGCATGTCGCTGAAATGCACGTACGCGTCGAGCGCCGACACCACTATCAGCGAAACAAAGGCGGTCAGTATCTTGTCTGAAAGGATCAGCGATCCTATGGTAAAGATCGCGAGGCCCACCATGAAAGCGCCCATGTCATGGAGGATGTGCACGTTCGGCGCCTTCTCCACCCTGTTGATGAAGGAGTGGGCATTGATGACGGCCCACAGACCCGGGCCGCCATAGAACACCGCCCCAACCACGAGGACGATCTTCGCAAAACGTCGGCGCATCTACCGCTCCCTTCCGGAGACTTAAGCCTCCGCTACGCCGGTACCAGGTTGACCGGCAGCCGCTGGAGTCCGTTGACCACGATCGAGCTCAGCCGCACGGGTTCGCCGTCGAGCTCGACGCATCTGACCCGGCGGAGCAGCTCCTGATAGAGAATCCGGAGCTCGAACCGGGCCAGTGTGCTGCCCAGGCAGAAGTGTTCACCCGCGCCCAGCGCGAGATGCCGGTTCGGCTGCCTGCGAATGGTGAAACGATCCGGGTTTTCGAATACCGCTTCGTCGCGGTTGGCCGACGGGTTCCACAATGTCACCCGGTCGCCGGCCTCGATGTGGCGGCCGCGCAGAATGACCGGCCGGGTCGCCGTGCGCATGATGTGCGTGGCGCTGGAGGTCCAGCGCAGCACTTCCTCCACGGCCGTGGGGAACAGCGCGGGGTCCTCGGCCAGGTCCTGCCATTCGCCGGGGTTCTCCAGGAAGGCCAGCATCCCGCCGGAGGCGGCGATGCGGGTGTTTTCGGTGCCGCCGACGAGCAGGTTGTCGCAGTTGAGGATGATCTCGTCCGGGGTGAGCGGCTTGCCGTCGATTTTGGCAGTGGCCAGCGCACTCACCAGGTCATCGCCTGGGTTCTTCGCCCTGGCCACCTTCAGGTCCTCGAAGTAGCGGAGGATCTCCAGGTGGGCCAGCCGGCGGGCGAGCGCGTCGGCCGCGCCGAAGGCCTCGC
The DNA here is from genome assembly GCA_035308365.1 of Streptosporangiaceae bacterium. Taxonomy (GTDB): domain Bacteria; phylum Actinomycetota; class Actinomycetes; order Streptosporangiales; family Streptosporangiaceae; genus PALSA-505. The sequence goes on along the minus strand of DATGGU010000012.1, from coordinate 71,891 downwards.
TGGTCAGGTCGAAGATGTGTTCCCAGTCGGCCGCCGGGACGCCGGTCATCTTGCAGATGACATAGAGCGGGATGCGGGCGGCTATCTCGGTGACGAAGTCGCACCGGCCCTGGTCGATGGCACGGGCGACGACGGCCTGGGCCACCTCGGTCATCTCCGCTTCGAGTGCGCGCACCGAGCGTACCGTGAACCAGCCGTCGACCAGCGCCCTGAGCTGGCGATGCCGGGGTGGGTCGGTGAGCGCCAGGGTCCGGCCGCCGCCGGGGTCGGCGCCGAGCCCGGCGGGCCGCAGCAGGATCCCGCCGGCCGAGCTGAACGTGTCCGGGTCACGGTAGACCGCACGCACGTCTTCATACCTGGTCACGATCCAGAAGCCCGGCAGCTCGCTCTCCTGCTGCCAGCGCACCGGGTCGTGGGCCCGCAGCCAGCGCCAGACCGGGAACGGGTTGCCGTGGGAGTACAGCGCGGGATCGGTCAGGTTGATCCGCGCGGGGGGCTCGGCTGCGACAGACATGGGGACGCTAGTTCTCGCCGCGACGGCGCCACCGGAACGTGACGGCGACCAGGGCGGAGCCGAGCACGATCCAGACGGCCATGGCCAGCGCCGCCTGGCCGAGCTGGAACGACCCGCTCGGGTCCAGCCTGGCCGCGTCGGCGGGCAGCACGGCGCCGCGGAATCCCTGGCTGATCCACCGGAGCGGAAAGATGCCGGACAGGTTGTACAGCCAGCCCGGCAGCTCGTTCCACGGCACGTACACCCCGGAGATGAACTGCAGCATGATCAGCGGCCCGCTGATCACCATGTGCGCGCTGCGGGCGTTGGGCACAATGCTGGTGATCGCGATGCCGAGCAGCGAGGACGCGGTCAGCCCGAGCGCGAAGACCCACAGCAGGGTCAGCCACTTCGCCGGGCCCGGGACGGGCAGGTGGAACAGCAGGATGCCGAGCACCAGCATGGCCAGGATCTCGATGGCGCTGACCACCGCGATGCAGAGCATCTTGCCCAGGAAGTAGGCGGCGGGCGGCATGGGGGTGCCGCGCAGCCGCTTCAGCGTGCCGTCCTCCCGGTCCATCGAGATGCGGGCGCCGAGGTTCTGAAAGCTGGCGGTCATCAGGCCGGCCCCCATCAGGCCGGACGTGTAGACCATGGCGACGGTGAGGCCGGGCGCCTGCCGGTAGCTGGAGTGGAAGATCGAGCCGAACATCAGCAGCAGCACGATGGGGAAGGAGAACCCGAACGCCACGGCGTCCCGCTCGCGGAAGAACATCTTGAGCTCGATGCCGGCCCTGGCCAGCCCCAGGCTCCAGGCGCTGGGCAGCACGGCCTGGCCGGTAGCGGTGGGCGCCGGTGGCTTGCCGGTCTGGGTGCTGGTCACCGCGAAGCCCCCTCGACCAGATCGAAGTACGTGTCCTCCAGCGTGGGACGGACGATCCCCAGCTCCGGCACCTCGCCGCCGAACCGCTCGGACAGCTCGACGATCAGCTTCGTCGGGGCCGAGGTCTGCACCGCCTGGCGGCCATCGGGCCCGCGCCAGCTCACCGTGACCGTGGCGCGGCGGGCGGCGGCCAGCTCGGACAGCTCGCCGGCCGCGACCACCTTGCCGTTAACCAGGACGCCGACCCGGTCGGCGAGGTATTCGGCCTCTTCGAGATAGTGGGTGGTCAGCAGGATCGTGGTGCCCTCGTTGGCGAGCTGCTTCACGAGCTGCCAGAACTGCTTGCGGGCCTCGGGATCGAACCCGGTCGTCGGTTCGTCCAGGAAGAGCAGCTCCGGGGCGCCGATGATGCCGAGCGCGACGTCGAGGCGGCGGCGCAGGCCGGGTGACAGGTGGCGGATCCTGCTGTCCGCCCGGCCGGCCAGGCCCACCGTTGCGATCGTCTCGTCCGGGTCACGCGAGCTGGGGTAGTAGCGGGCGAAATGCCGGACCGACTCCGCGACGGTCAGCTCGGCGGTGTCGTACGCGGTCTGCAGCACGATGCCGATCCGGGACCGCCACTCGCGGCCGGCTCCGGCCGGGTCCTCGCCCAGCACCTCGACCTCACCGGCGTCGCGGTCACGGTGACCCTCCAGGATCTCCACCGCGGTGGTCTTGCCGGCTCCATTGGGACCGAGCAGGGCAAAGACCTCGCCGCGTGCTATGTCCAGGTCGATCCCGTCCAGCGCGACAATCGGCTCATACCTTTTGCGGAGATTGCGCACCCGCACCGCGCTGTCTGGTATCCGTCCCATTTCCACCGGTTCAATCATTGCGATGGCGCCCGCAGGCATGTCATCTGCTGCCACAGCCATCGTGGCACTCACTGTATTCACACGTCAGCATGGCCAGTGGCGAGTTTTCGCCACCGGTACCCGGGGTTACCGCAGCCACTATGCGCCATAGGCTCACCTGGCGAGCACCTCCAGCCCAGCACTTGCCAGCCGGTGCCGGTGGCCCGTTGATCATAGGGAGGGCCAAAGATGGCGACCCGTTCGCATATTGACACCGATACCCCGCTCACGCAGCGGCTGCGCGACTATGTCATCGTCGGCGCCGGGCCCGGCGGGCTGCAGTTGGCATACTTTCTCCACCGGGCCGGGCTCGACTATATCGTGCTCGAATCCCAGCAGACCGGGCACTTCTTCAGCGTATTTCCCCGGCACCGGAGGCTGATCTCCAACAACAAGGTGCACACCGGATTCACCGACCGGGACAAGAACCTTCGCTGGGACTGGAATTCGCTGCTCACCGACGGGCTGACCCAGCTATTCACCGACTACACCGACGATTATTTCCCGCACGCCGACGTGCTGGTCAGCTACCTGCGGGACTTCCGCGACCGGTTCGGCCTGAACGTGCTCGAACACGCGCATGTCGTCTCGGTCGACCGCGACCCGGGCGGGACCTTCGGCGTCCGCCTGGCCGACGGGCGGGAGCTGCGGGCGCGCCGGGTCATCATCGCCACCGGCCATACCGTCCCGCACACCCCCGACGTGCCGGGCGCCGAGCTGTGTGAGCAGTACGCCACGCTGTCCACCAACCCGTCGGACTACGTCAACCAGCGCGTTCTCATCGTCGGCAAGGGCAACTCCGGCATGGAGACCGCCGAGAACCTCTTCCCCACGGCCGCGAGCGTGCACTGCCTCAGCCCACACCCGGTGCGGCTGGCCTGGACCACGCACCATGTCAGCGACATCCGCGCGGTCTACAACAACACGCTGGACTCCTATCAGCTCAAGATGCAGAACACCGTGCTCGACGGGACGCTGGTGCGCATCGAGCCGCTGCCCGGCGGGGGGCGCCGGGTGTTCTTCAAGTATTCGCACGCCAAGGGCCAGGCCTGGGATCTGGTGGTGGACCGGGTCCTGCTGTGCTGCGGGTTCCGCTTCGACTTCGGCATCTTCGGCCCGGGCTGCCGCGTGGACACCTGCCATGAGGGCCGCTGGCCGGCCATGACCAGTTCCTGGGAGTCGGCCAGCGTCCCCGGGCTGTACTTCGCCGGCACGCTGATGCAGGCCCGTGACTACAAGCAGTCCTTCTCCGGGTTCATCCACGGCTTTCGCTACTGCATCAGGCTGCTCAGCGAGATCCTGCGCGAGCGCTACCACGGATGGCGCAGGCCCGGCGAGCCCGTCGGCACTTCGGCGGCGGCGCTGACCAGCATGATCATCGACCGGGCCAGCAACGCCTCGTCGATCTTCCAGCTCCCGGCCCTGCTCGCCGACGTGTACCTGCTGGACGAGCCGGACGGGCAGATCGTCTGCCACCGGGACACGACCACGCACTACGCGCTGGACTACCAGCCGTGGGCGGGCCGCGCCATGCTGGTGGTCACGATGGAGTACGGGCACCTGCCGCCGGGCAGTGACCCGTTCAACTTCCCGCGCGATCCCGAGGACGGGACGACCAGCCAGTTCATCCACCCGGTGCTCCGGCTGTACACCGGCGGCCAGCTCACAGACACCTACCACGTGCCCGAGGACCTGGAAAACGAGTGGGACAAGCCGCAGTACACCAAGCCCGCCCTGCACGCCGTCACCCGGATGCTCACCCGCGCCACCCAGCCAGGCCAGCCCGCGACGTAACAGGGTGACCTGGCGACTTATTGCCAGCCGCGGCCACCCGCCTTGTCCGGTCGCTGAAGGTCTTAGCAGGCTGAATGTCTCAGCAGGCCGTGCCCGGACGGCCACGAAACACGGTGGGGAGCCGATGAGCAGCGATCCGCTGTACGTGAAGCCGAACGTACGGATCGAGGGCCTGGTCAACCAGTTCGTCGCCTGGCTGCACCTCATCGCCCCGGTGCAGGCCGCGATGAACCTGGCGAACCTGCAGCTCCCGACCCTGGACTCCTACCTCGCCCATCCGGAGACGCACCAGGCCGCCGTGGCCAATCCCCGGATGAGAGGCGGCTCCTTCGTCGACGTCCCGGTCAGCCGGGCCGGTGAGGTCCGCCGCCTGCGTGAGGAGATCCAGCGGCACTGCCAGCCGGAGCTCGGCCTGGCCGCCGCCGTCAAAGAGACCGGCCAGTTGCTGCGGGCGAACGCCACCGGCTATGCGCTGACCCCGCTGTACCAGCAGTTGCCCGCCGCCCTGCGCGGGTACGCCGAACTGGTCTACGACCTGGACAACCAGCCGTCGGTGCGGCTGCTCGAACCGCTGCTCTACCGGAGCCATTACTACCGGGCCGACCGGCAGTCGGTCCACCTGACCATCGACGACGGGTCGCTGCCACCGTTCATCCTCAGCACGCCACGGCTGGACGGGCCGGGGGGGCTGCACCTCCCGCTGCCGCTGGACCATCCAGGAATCGATGGTTTCTTCCGGTGCCGGGATCACCCCGAACCTTATGAAAGTATTCTGGAAATTCTAGAAATAAAAGAACGAACGGATGTGGAGAAACTACGCGGTTTCCTTACCGAAGATCCGGTGATGACGAACGGCCGGGGGATAACATCGGGCGGCCGGATCCGGTATCTGGGGCACGCCTGCCTGCTGTTGCAAAGCGAAAGCGTCTCTATTCTCGTCGATCCGTTCATCAGCTCCAACCATGCGGCCGGTGACCGGTTCACCCATGTCGACCTGCCGGATCGCATCGACTACTGCCTGATCACCCACGGGCATCAAGATCACTTCGTGCTTGAGACGCTGCTTCAGCTACGTCACAAGATTGAGCTGGTCGTGGTGCCGCGCAATGGGTCCGGGCAGCTTCAGGATCCGTCACTGAGACTCGCATTGCAGCGACTCGGATTCACCGTCACCGAGGTGGATGACTTCGACGAGCTGCCATTTGACGGCGGCCGGATCGTGGCCACTCCGTTCGCCGGCGAACACTGCGATCTCGACATCCGGGCGAAGACCACATACTGGATATCGCTGGCCGGCCGCGGGGTCTTCATCGGGGTCGACTCGTCGGCCCAGCAGCCGGAGCTGTATCGCGGCATAAGCGCGGCCACCGGCCCCACCGACATCGCATTCATCGGAATGGAATGCGACGGGGCGCCACTGAACTGGCTCTACGGCGCGCTGTTCACCCAGCCGGTGCCGCGCAAGATGAGCAGCACCCGCAAGATGTCCGGTTCCGACGCCGCGCAGGCCGGCGAGATCGTCCAGCGGCTGGGGGCGCGCGAGGCATACGTCTACGCCATGGGCGAGGAGGACTGGCTGCAGCACGTGATGGCGACGAGTTACACGCCGGAGTCCTACCAGCTCCAGCAGGTGAACCGGTTCCTCGCCGACTGCGCCGGCCGGGGCGTGCGGGCCGAGCACCTGCTCGTCCGCAAGGAGCTTCGGTGGTGAGCAGTGCACTGGACGAGGCCCGCGAAGAACTCGTCCGGCAGCGGCTGGCCGGACGGCGCCGAAGCGCCCGGCGCCCGGTCATCCCGGCCGCGGACCGCTCGGGACGGCTGCCGCTGTCGTTCGGCCAGGAGCGGCTGTGGTTCCTCAGCCAGCTCGCACCGGACAGCACCGAATACCAGGTGCCGCTGGTGGTGCGGCTGCGCGGCGCGCTGGACATCGACGCCCTGCGCAGCGCCTACTGGCAGGTGATCGGCCGGAACGAGATCCTGCGCACCCGCTACCGGCTCAGCGATGCCAGGCCGGTTCAGGTGATCGACCCACCGCGCCCGGCCGGCATCCCGGTCAGCGACCTGACTGAGGTGTCCGCGGACGTCCGCCTTGAGCAGGCGGCCGAGCTGGCCCGCCGGGACATCACCACGCCGTTCGATCTCAGCCTGGCCCACCCGGCGCGGGTCCGGGTGATCAAGCTGGCGGACGACGACCACATCCTGGCCATCACCCTGCACCACATCGCCGCCGACGGCTGGTCGCTGGGCATTGTCATGCGGGAGCTGCTGGAGTACTACGGCGCGGCGATCGCCGGGCGGCCCGCGGCGCTGCCACCGCTGCCGGTGCAGTACGCCGACTACGCGATCTGGCAGCGCAACCGGCTGGCCGGCGATCTGCTCGCCGGGCACCTGGCGTACTGGCGGGACCAGCTCGCCGGGCTGGCGCCGCTGCGGCTGCCCACCGACCGGCCGCGCGGTGCCGTGCGCGACTGGGCCGGCGACCGCGCCGCGATCACCGTCCCCGCGGCGACGGCGGAGCGGCTTCGGGAGCTGGCGCGGCAGCGGAACACAACGCTGTTCGTGGTGACGCTGACCGCGTTCCAGCTCATGCTCGGCCGCTACGCCGGGCAGCGCGACGTGGCGGTCGGCACCGCGCTGACCGCGCGCAACCTTCCCGAGCTGCGGGATGTGGCGGGCTTCTTCCTCGACACGGTCGTGCTGCGGGCCCGGTGGCACGGCGACCCCACGTTCGCGGAGCTGCTCGACGGCAACCGGCAGACGGTGCTGGACGCCATCAGCCACCAGGAAGCACCGCTGCAGACGCTGGTCGACCAGTCCGGCGGCGGCCGCAAGCTGTCCCACACCCCGCTGTTCCAGGTCATGTTCGACCTGGTGGAGGCGTGGCCGGACACCGTGCACGCGCATGGGCTGCGGATCGAGCCGATGGACCTGCTCGGCTCGATCGCCAAGCATGACCTGCGGCTGGAGCTGGCCGAGTCCGCCGGCGGCTCGCTGCGCGGCAGCCTGGAGTACGCGACGTCCCTGTTCGATCCGGCCACCGCCGCCCGGATGGCCGGGCACTACCTGCGGCTGGTTGAGGCCATCGCCGCCGCCCCACACCGGCGGCTGTCCGCGCTGGAGATGCTGGACGAGGCCGAGCGCCGCTGGCTGCTGGCCGAGGCCGGCGGCGGGACCGTGGAACGCCCCTGGGCGCCGGTCGCCGAGGTGGTCGCCGCCTGGGCCCGGCGGACCCCGGACGCAACCGCGGTGACCGCGGGCACCACCCGGATCAGCTATGCCGGCCTCGACGCGAGAGCCAGCCAGGTCGCGCACCTGCTGCTCGGCCGTGGCCTGCGGCCGGGCTCGGTGGTCGGGGTCTGCCTGGAGCGGGGTGAGGATCTGCTGCCGGTGCTGCTCGGCGTGTGGCGGGCCGGGTGCGCCTACGTGCCGCTGGATCCGGGTGACCCGCCGGGCAGGCTCGGTCACGTGCTCCGCGACTGCGGCGCCGCGCTGCTTGTCACCGCGTCCGGGCAGCTCGGCCGGGTGCCGGCCGGGCTGGCCACCGGCCTGGTGCTCACCGACGTGGACGGCCCGGAGCTGGATGCCCAGCCGGCCACCGGACCCGCCGGCCAGGTGCGGCCCGGTGACCTGGCCTACCTCATCTACACCTCGGGCAGCACGGGTGCACCCAAGGGCGTGCTGGTCAGCCACGGCGGGCTGCTGAACTACCTGGCCTGGGCCGCCGGCTCCTACGCCGAACCCGGTTGCTCCGGCGCGCCGCTGCTGTCGTCCATCGCCTTCGACCTGGCTGTGACCACGCTGTACGCGCCGTTGCTCGCCGGGCAGCCGGTGCACCTGCTGCCACCCGGGTTCGACCTGGCCGACCTGGCCGCGGAGCTGACCGCCCCGCTGGACTCTGGTAGCCGGTACAGCTTCGTCAAGCTCACCCCGGCCCACCTGGAGCTGCTGTGCCTGGGGCTGGACGCCGGCCAGGCAGCGAAGCTGGCGGCGCACCTGGTCGTCGGCGGCGAGGGCTTCCCCAGCTCACTGGCCCGGCGCTGGCAGGAACTCGCCGGTCCCGACGGCGCGGACCAGGTCAACGAGTACGGCCCGACCGAGATCTGCGTCGCCAGCGTGGCCGGCCCCGCGGCCCGCGACGGCGCGCAGGCGCTGGTGCCGATCGGCCGCCCGATCCCGAACACCACGGCGCACATCCTCGACGAACGGCTCCGGCCGGTACCGGTGGGTGTGGTGGGCGAGCTGTATGCCGGCGGAGCCCAGCTCGCCCATGGTTACCACGCAATGCCCGGCCTCACCGCGCAGCGGTTCGTGGCCGACCCCTACGGCCGGCCCGGCGCCCGGCTGTACCGCACCGGCGACCTGGCCCGGCGGCTGCCCGACGGTGTGATCGACTTCACCGGCCGGGCCGACGGCCAGGTCAAGCTGCGCGGGTACCGGATCGAGCCCGCCGAGGCCGCCGCCGCGCTGCGGCGCCACCCGGCCGTCCGCGACGCGGCGGTCGCGGTTCACGACAACAAGCTGGTGGGATACGTCGTCACCGGGGACGGCAGCCCGCCGGCCGACGCCGAGCTGCGCGAGTTCGCCGGGCGGACCGTGCCGCCCTACATGGTCCCCGCGACGTTCGTGACCGTGCCGGCGATCCCGCTGACCAGCAACGGCAAGGTGGACTACCGGGCGCTGCCCAGCCCCGGCCGTGACGCCGCCCCGGCCGCCCACGTCGCGCCGCGCACCCCGGCCGAGGAGCGGCTTGCCGCGGTGTTCCGGCAGGTGCTGGAGCTGGACGAGGCCGGGATCCACGACGACTTCTTCGACCTCGGCGGCGACTCGGTAAGCGCCGTCGCCGTCGTCGGCGCGCTGCGCGACGACGGCATGAATGTCCAGGTACAGGACCTGTTCGAGCACTCCACCGTCGCCGGACTGGCGGAGCTGCTGGCCGGCCGGCCGGCCCTGACGGCGGCGCAACCCCGGGTGGCACCGTTCGAGCTGATCACGGCCGAAGACCGGGTCAAGATCCCGTCCGGGGTGGTGGACGCCTACCCGCTGTCGATGCTGCAGCGCGGGATGCTGTTCGAGATGCTCGGCGGCGGCGACCTCCACTACTACCACAACGCCACCACCTACACGATCAAGGACGGCCAGCCGTTCTCGCTGCGTGCCCTCCAGGCTGCCGCCCAGGTGATGGTGCACCGTCAGGAAATGCTGCGGACCAGCTTCGACCTGGCCGGTTTCTCCACTCCACTGCAGCTCGTGCACGCGGCGGCCCACCTCCCGGTCGGCGTCCAGGACCTGCGGGCGCTGTCCCCGTACGACCGGGACCGGGCCGTGCGCGACTACATGACGGCCGAGCAGGAGCGGCTGTTCGACATCGCCTCACCGCCCCTGTTCCGGCTGTTCGTCCACGTCACTTCGGATGAGAGCTGGCAGATCACCATTACCGAGTGCCATCCGATCCTGGAGGGCTGGGGCTACCACCTCATGCTGATGGATCTGATCGGCTGGTACCGGCTCATCCGGGACGGCCGGCCGGTGCCCGAGCACCAGCCGCTGCCGATCAGGTACGCCGACTTCATCGCCGCCGAGCAACGCTCCCTCGCCTCGGCGGAGGAATGCGGCTACTGGCGGCGGATCGTCGAGACCGTCCCGCGGTTCACGCTGCCCACCGGCTGGGCCGGCCCGCCCGGGGAGCCGGCCAGCCTTTGCCACCTGCAGGTCATGTTCGTCGACCTGGCCGACGACCTGCGGGCCCTGGCCAAGCTGGCCGAGGTGCCCATCAAGAGCGTGCTGCATGCCGCCCACCTCAAGGTGCTGAGCATGCTGACGCCGGAGCCGGAGTTCTTCACCGGGCTGGTCTGTGACACCCGGCCCGAGGCCACCGGCGCCGACAGGATGCCCGGGCTGTTCCTGAACACCGTGCCGTTCCCGTTCCGGCTGACCGCGCGCACCTGGCGGGAACTGGCCGCCGACGTGTTCGCCCAGGAGACCGAGCTGTGGCCGTGCCGCCGCTACCCGGTGCTGGCCATGCAGCGGGAGCTGACCAGGACAGGTGACCGCGGCCGGCTGATCGACGTGCTGTTCAACTACCTGGACTTCCACTCGGTGGACACCGAGCAGGTCGACTTCGGCGCCAGCATCGACGACAGCTGTGTCGAGTTCAGCCTGGCCACGAGCGTCTTCGCGCAGGGCCTGCTGACCGTCCGGTTCCACCCGGCCGCGATCAGCCGGCCCGACGGCGAGCGGCTGGCGGCCATGTACCGGCGGGTTCTGCGGGCGATGGCGGCCGATCCCGACGGCGACGCCCGGGCCAGCTACCTGCCGGCCGGTGAGTACGAGCGGCTGGTCACCGAGTGGAACGACACGGCGGTGCCGCACCCCCCGGCCACTTTGGCCGAACTGTTCGCGCAGCAGGCCGCGGCCACGCCCGGTGCGGTCGCGGTGGTCACCGCCGACGGCCGCCAGGTCAGCTACGCCGACCTGGACGACCGGGCCGGCCGGCTCGCCCGGCACCTGCGCGGCCTGGGCATCGGCCCGGAGTCGTGCGTCGGGCTCTGCCTGGACAACGGTGCCGACCTGCTGACCGGGGTGCTCGGCATCGCCAAGGCCGGCGGCGCCTACGTGCCGCTGGATCCCGGCCATCCGCCCGAACGGCTGGCCTTCATCCTGTCGGACACCCGCGCCCCGGTCGTGCTCACCTCGGCGGCACTGCACGGCCGGCTGCCCGGCGACGGGCCGGCGGTGATCTGCCTGGACCGGGACTGGCCACGGATTGCCGCGTCCCGCGGTGCCGACCCGGCACCAGCAGCCCCGGGCAACCTCGCCTACGTGATCTACACCTCGGGGTCCACCGGCCGGCCCAAGGGCGTGCTGATCACGCACCGCGGCCTGGTCAACTACCTGCGCTGGGCGGCCGGCTTCTACGGCATTGACGGGCTTTCCGGTGCGCCGTTCGCCGGCTCGGCCGCGGTGGACCTGCCGGTCACCAACTACCTGCTCCCGCTGGTCAGCGGCCGGGCGGTGCACCTGCTCGACGGCGAGGGCGACGCGACGGCGCTGGCCGCCTTCCTGGCCGGCTCGGCCAACCGCAACCTGGTGAAGCTGACCCCGGCGCACCTCGACCTGCTCGGCGACTACCTGTCCGGCGACGCCCCGGTCTGCCCGGGCAGCACGGTCGTGGCCGGCGGCGACCAGCTCACCGGCCCGGCCGCGGCGGCGTGGCGCCGGATCGCGCCGCTGGCCCGGCTGGTCAACGAGTACGGCCCGACCGAGACCGTGGTCGGCTGCGCGGCCTTCGAGGTGCCGGCCGAGGTCGATGACAGCCACCCGGTCCCGATCGGGAAGCCGATCGCCAACACGAGGATCTACGTCCTGGACCGGGAATTGCACCCGGTCCCCATCGGGGTGACCGGCGAGCTCTACATCGCCGGCGCCGGGCTGGCCCGCGGCTACCTGAACGACCCGGCGAAAACCGCCGCCGCCTTTGTCCCGGATCCCTTCAGCCCGGCGCCGGGTGATCGCTGTTACCGCACCGGTGACCTGGCCAGATTCCGCCCCGACGGGCAACTGGAATTCCTCGGCCGCGCCGATAACCAGATCAAATTCCTTGGTTACCGCATCGAGCCTGGCGAAATCGAAAACTCGATAATAAAACTGCCATACGTTGCGGATGCGGCCATCGTGGCCCGCGCGGATCCGCCCGCCAGCACCAGGCTGGTGGCCTACGTGGTGCCGGCCGCGGACCAGCCGCTGGACGTGGCCGGGCTGCGCGAGTCGCTGAGCCGCACGCTGCCGGGGTACATGGTGCCCGCCGCGTTCGTGCCACTGGCCCGGCTGCCGAGAACCCCGGCCGGCAAAATCGATCGCGACGCGCTCCCCCGGCCGGCGGCCGCCATATCTTCCGGCCCCGGCTACGTGCCGCCGCGTAATGACGTGGAGCGGGTGATCGCCGAGGTGTGGGCGGGTGTGCTCGGCGTGCAGCGGGTGGGTGCCGAGGACCGGTTCGCCGACCTCGGCGGCAACTCCCTCACCGCCATGCGGGTGTCCGCGCTGCTGCGCTCCGGTCACAAGATCCCGGTATCGGCCCGGGACGTGCTGCACCGGTCCACGGTGGCGGAACTCGCCGAGGCCGCGTCGGCCGCGCTGGAAGCCGCCGCGCGCGGCGGCGAGGACGGGTCGCCGTACCGGAAGCTGACCGACGGGCAGTTGCTCGGCGCCGACGGCACGCTGGTGTGGTTCCGGCGGGCCGGCACGCTGCCCCCGCTGTTCTGCGTGCACGACACGGCGACCCTGTGCTTCGGCGACCTGGCGAACGAACTGGGCGGCGAGTGGCCGGTCGCCGCCATCCAGCATCCGGCCATGGTCGATCCGGCCTATGCCAGCCTGCCGATCCAGGAGCTGGCCGGGGTGTATGCCGAGAGCATCCGCGCCGCCGCGCCTGCGGGCCCGTACCACCTGCTCGGCTGGTGCTCGGGCGTCCCGGTGGTGTGGGAACTCGCCCGTCAGCTCACAGCGTCCGGCAGCCGGGTCACGATCTGCCTGCTCGACCCCAAGCTGGGCGACCCCACCGGCGGCGGCTCGCTGTCCAGCCTGGCCAGCCTGCGCGAATGCGAGAATCTGGTGGAACGGCTGCGGGCCGGCCCGGACGGCCCGGACTCGATGGAGCTGCGCCGCAGGATCCTGGATCTGCTGCGCAGCCTGTTCCCCGAGGGCGTCCAGGCGCACAACGTCCGCCTCGATGACGTGGCCGAGGGCTGGCCCGAGGTCGTCCGCGCCTGGCGCGAGCAGGAGCAGGCCCGGCTGGACTACCGGCTGGAGCCGCTGCCGGCCGCGGTGCACCTGGTCGCCAGCGACGAGGCGGTGCACAACCCGGGCTTCTTCTGCGACGCCATGACCTACGACGACTACCTGGCGATCTGGCGCGAGCTGGCCGGCGGCACGCTGCCGGCCCACCGGGTCCCCGGCTGGCACGACGGCATGCTCCGCCCGCCCCTGGTCAAACAGTTCGCCAAGACGGTGGCCGAGATCTTCACCGAGCCGGTTTAACGTTGCCGGTACGGAGCACTACGGACAAAAGATTTGACGTCGCCCCGACTCGTGCCGAGGTTCCCATGCGCCGCTCAGCCATGTTCTGCGTCACAGCGGCGGTCGCCGCAACCGTCACCGTCCTCCCCTCGCTCGCCAGTGCCGCGTCCAGCCGGGTGACGGGCGGCGGCCCAACGAAGCACCCGGTCGCCATCGGTACCGGCGGCGCCGCCGCGTCGATGAGCCTGGGTGCTACCGAGGCGGCCATCACGGTGCTGAAACACGGCGGCAACGCCGTCGACGCCGCGGTCGCGGCGGCGAGCACCATGGGCGCGACCATCCCGTTCGTGGCGGGCCCGGGCGGCGGCGGCTTCATGGTTATCTACCTGGCCCGCACTCACCGGGTGGTGACCATTGACGGTCGCGAGACCTGCCCGGGAGCGTGCACGCCAAGCATGTTCCTGAACCACAAAACGGGCAAGCCGCTCAGCTACCTCTACGCCTCGGATCAGCCGCTGGCCACCGGGGTCCCGGCCATGGTGGCCACCTGGGCCAAGGCGGTCCAGCTCTATGGCAGCAAGACCCTGGCAGACGATCTCCAGCCGGCCATCCAGACAGCGGCCGGCGGCACCCGGGTGGATCCGGACTTCCGCCAGTTGGAGCAGTCCGACCTGCCCGAGCTGCGCGCCTACACGGCCAGCCGTGCGCTGTTCCTCACCAGGTCAGGCAACCCGCTGCCGGTGGGCTACCTGCTGCGCAATCCCGGCCTGGCCAAGACCTACCGGCTGCTCGCCGCGCACGGCCCGTCCTACCTCTACGACGGCCCGCTCGGCCGCGCCATCGTCGCGGCCGACGACCATCCGGCCCTGCATCCCGGCCAGCACGTCGTGCACCTGGACGGGATCATGACGATGAACGACCTCCGGGCCTACCGGGCCAGGGTCCAGGCGCCGACCCACGTGACCTACCGCGGGCTGGACGTCTACAGCATGGCCCCGCCGTCCAGCAGCGGCACCACGGTCGGCGAGGCGCTGAACATCCTGAACGGCTACCACCTCTCCGCCGAACCGCGGGCGACCGCGCTGTTCCACTACCTGGAGGCCTCCCGGCTGTCCTACGCCGACCGGAACGCCTACGTCGGCGACCCACGCTACGTCGGCGTGCCGGTCAGCGCGCTGCTCGATCCCAAGTTCGCCGCCACCCGGCGCTGCCTGATCCACCACCAGGCCCTGGTCTCACCGGTGGCTCCCGGCGACCCCACCCCGCCGTACCAGAAGTGCAAGAACCAGACCACCCCGGCGCCCACCACGAACGAGGGCCTGCACACCAACAACCTCGTCACGGTGGACAAGTGGGGCGACGTCGCCGCCTACACCAACACGATCAACTTCTTCGGCGGCAGCGGCGAGACCGTGCCCGGCTACGGTTTCCTGCTGAACAACGAGATGACCGACTTCGACTTCGCGCCGCCCGCGCCGGGCGTCTATGACCCCAACCTGCCGGCCGGTGGCAAGCAGCCCCGGTCCAGCATGGGGCCGGCCATCGTGTTCCGCCACGGCCAGCCGGACTTCACCGTCGGCGCGGCCGGCGGCTCGACCATCATCACGACGATCCTGCAGATCATCCTCAATCACGTGGACTTCGGCATGCCGCTCGCGGCGGCCCTGGCCGCGCCCCGGGTGAGCCAGCGCAACTCCCCCACCTCGCTGGCCGAACCCGGCTTCTACTACAGCGCCCTGCGCCATCGGCTCACCCGCGAGTTCGGCGAGCAGTTCACCCTGGCCACCGGCCCGATCCTCCCCCTGGACCACTACCCGGGCGACGCCACCGCCCTGGAGTTCCTCGGCGGCGGCCGCTACGAAGCAGTAGCCGAACCCGTCCGCCTGGGCGGCGGCAGCGCCCTCGCCGTCCACCCCTCTCCCTGACGGGCTAACGCCACAGATCAGCCGGCTGTCCGTGCCCGGTTGAGCCACTGGCCCCGGGGATCCCTTCTGACCAGGATCCGTTCCTGTTCTGCTGGTGGAGCAGCCAGCTCGCCCCCAGCCGGATTGACGGGTCTGCCCTGGTCATGTCCAGCCGGGCCAGCGAGGCCAGGACGACGGCGGTGTCCTCGGACTCGGGCCAGCCGGACGGCAGCCCCCATCGGGGCGCTGCCGCTGCCACAGATACTCCGTGGCCCGCTCGGCCGCCGCCATCACACGCTGCTGGAGACGATCATCATTCATGGCGGACTCCTTGGGGAGATGGGCCGGTGCGGCTTTGCCGCGGCGTCCAGCTTCCGGTCGAAGTAGTCCCCGCCGGACATGGCGGCGATCCGGCCCGGGGTGGGGCCAGCCAGGCGCCGGCAAGCCGTAACGGGTCGGTGTGACCGCCGGTGAGCAGGGCGCCGCCGCCGCTCACCAGCCCGGCATGGGTGAGCAGATCAGGGCGGGCGGTATCGATGCAGGTCAGCAACCGCACCCTGGGCGCGGCCGGGCGAATGCGAGTCACTCCGGCCGGCCCGCAGGCTCATCGGCCGAACCTTTCCAGCGGGGAAGCCTCCGGCGCGGCAGTGCCCTGCCGTGGGTGCTGGCCGAGTTGTCCCCATGTTCCCGGCTAAGGCGACTTCTAACGAAAATCCATAGTTGCATGTAATTTAATTTAGCCGGGTGGGACTTCCCGTACCAGGCAATGGCCAATATCTGGCGGCCCAGACGCGGCAGCCGCCGGGGCGGGTCAAGCCGGCTGCGCCGTCGCGGGCCTGCCCTCGGTGACCCACTCCAGCATCCCGCCTTCCATCCGGCGGGCGTGCAGGCCCTTTGCCCGCAGCATCCGGACGGCGTCGTAGGCGAGCACGCAGTACTCTCCCCGGCAGTAGGCCACGACCTCCAGGTCCGACGGCAGTTCCTGGACCCGGTTGCACAGCTCGTCAAGCGGGATCGACAGCGCACCGTCGATGTGCCCGGCGGCGAACTCCTCTCCAGGGCGCACGTCGATGAGCACGATCGAGCCCGACCTGAGCCGGTCGCACAGCACGTCACGGCCGACCGGCTCGAGTTCGTCGTCGCCGAGGAACTGCCTGGCGGCGACGCCGGTCTCGGCCAGGTGCCGTCTGGCCACGTCGCGCACGCTCATATAGAGGCGGGCCACGTCGTCGCTTGCCAGCCGGTAGTAGATCCTGGTGCCTTCCTTCCGGCTGGCCACCAGGCCACCGTGACGCAGGGTCTGCAGGTGCGCCGAGGTGGTGGTCAGCTTCAGGCCGGTGGCTTGCGCCAGTACCTCCACCGTGCGTTCGCCCTGGGAAAGCACGTCGAGCAGGTCCATCCGCTTGGCGCTGGCCAGTGACTTAGCCACCCGCGCGAACTGCTCGAACAGCGCTTCCTTGAGGTAAGCCCTGGACATGCGCCCAGTTTCTCACACGGGTACCGTCAGTAACGACCCCGCGTAAATGGTCTAGCGCAGGCCGGTCATGCTGGTGGCGGCTCGCCGGTCCTGCCGCGGACGGCGGCGAGCACCTGCGCCCGGCTCGGGTTGACCATGGCCCGCTCGCCTACGATCACGGTCGGCACCGTCTCGTCGCCACCGGTGATCTCCCTGACCCGGGCCGCGGCGGCCGGATCCCGCCAGATGTTGACCTTCTGTACCGGCAGCTTTGCCCACCTCAACTGCCAGCGCAAACGTATGCAGTAGGGGCACCCGGGCCGCCAGTACAGCGTCACCTGATCGTGCGGCACTAGGCCACCTCCGTGCCGGGACTGCGGGCCACCCCAAGGATATGCGGGGCGAACGGCAGCATCGGGCGGGTGTCGGGAAACCGGATCCGGCGGAGCTCGGAGAGCTCGAAACCAGCGTCCGCCATGTCCTTCGCCGTGTCGTGTCCCAGATGGCAACCGCCGGAAAAGTATGGCCAGACCGTCGCGTCCAGCGCCCGCTGAACCCGGCGCAATCCGGGTGTCCAGGCCGCGACATGCTCGAGGAACCGCAACTGCCCGCCGGGCCGCAGCACCCGCCGGATCTCGCTGAGCGCGGCGGCGCCGTCGGTGACCGAGCACAGCACCAGGCAGACCACGGCCGCGTCGAACGAGGCATCCGGGGCCGGGAGCCGCTCGGCCACCCCGTCGGCCGGATCCACCTGGACGGGAGCCCGCGCCGCCGCCCGGCTGATCGCCTGGCGCATTCGCGGCTCGGGCTCGACCGCGAGCACCCTGGTCACCTCGGCCGGATAGTAACCGAAGTTCAGTCCCGTTCCGGCGCCGATTTCGATGACCTCGCCGGCCAGCCCGGCCAGCAGTTCCTTGCGGTGCCTGGTCATCCCGGCCCGTTCCATGACCGGCGCGGTCCGCTCGTACAGGCGGGCGAACACCGGGTGCGACGGCTTGCCGCTCATGACCAGGTCACCGGCAGGTGGGACAGGCCGCCCGGCAGCAGGTCGGTATGCACCCAGAGATCGTCGATGCCGGCTGCCAGCCGGAGGGACGGGAAACGCTGGAACAACTGCCCGGCCACGGCGGTCAGCTCGGCCCTGGCCAGGCTCGCCCCGATGCAAAAGCGCCGGCCGTGCCCGAACCCAAGGTGCGGGTTGGGGTCGCGGGTCACATCGAAGCGGTCAGGGTCGGGGAAGGCTCGTTCGTCCCGGTTCGCCATCGCCGTCGAAAGCAGCACCGCGTCTCCCTTGCCGATGGTGACACCACCGATGTCGATGTCCGCGTTGGCGTAGCGGGTCAGGCCGCTGTCACCCGGACTGGTCATCCGGATGATCTCCTCCACCGCACCGGGAATCAGGCCGGGATCGCGCAGCAGGGCATCGACCTGGCCGGGATTGCTGAGCAGCAGCAGGGTGCCGAAGTCGATCCTGATGCTGGTGCTGGCGTGCCCGGCGAACAGCAGCATCCCGGCGAACAGGGCGATGTCGTCGTTGGTCAGTTGCCACTGCGGGCCGGCGGCGACCAGATCCGAGATGACGTCGTCGCCGACGCGGGCCTGCAGGGCGCGCACCCGGCGGGGGGTGAACGCCGGGGTGAGCAGCTTGCGCACCCGGTTGCTGAACTGCTGTTCGGTGCCGGCGTCCACGGCTGGCCGGCCGAGCAGCGCGGACTCGGAGAACCGCGGCGCGCTGGCCGGGTCGTCGTGGGAGTTGCCGATCCTGGGATCGGCCGCCAGCGCCTTGACATCGTCGTAGCGGGTCACCAGCCAGGCCAGGTCGCCTGCTGACGTGCGGATCCGCGCGACCGGTTGCTCGGCCGCGAGCCGGCGAAGCTCGGGGGCGACGTCGAGGACGTCCGGCTGGGCGAACGGAAGCTGCGGAAGGATGTTGACGGTGTTCATGGTCATGTCAGGTCTCCTCATCGCTGGCGACGGGTGCTCCGGACGGCTCACGGCTCACGGTCAGATCGGCCGGCGGCTCCCGATGGCGCGGAAGCTGACCGGCAACGATTCGATGGCACGCACCGCGTTCGGCAGGTAAGGCGGCGGATCGGCGGTTAGTTCGGGCTCGATCAGGCGGCCGCACAGGGCCGCCAGCGCCATCCCGGCCAGCGGGCGGGCCAGGCTGGCGCCAAGGCAGGCGTGGGCGCCGCCGCCAAAGCCCAGGTGACCGTGGTCGTCTCTGGAGATGTCGAACCGGCCGGGCTCGGTGAACCGGGCCGGGTCCCGGTTGGCCGCCCCTATCCAGCCGAACACCATCCGCTCACCGTTGACCGGGATGCCGTTCACCTCAACGTCTCGCACCGCCACCCGCCGGACGAACTGGATGGGCGCGTCATACCTGAGCACTTCCTCGACGGCACCGGCGGCCCTGGCCCGGTCCTCGCGCACGAGGGCGAGCTGGCCGGGGTTACGGAGCAGGGCAAGCATCCCGTTGGCGATCAGGCCTGTCATCGTCTCGTGTGCGGCCACGACCAGGAGCCGGCACGTGTCGTTGACGTCGGCCGCGGACAGCTTCCCGGTGTCGGCGGCGGCCAGCAGATCCGTGACCACGTCGTCCCCAGGGTGGTCACGCTTGGCCGCGATAAGCTCGTCGAAGCGGGCGATCATCTGGTCCTGGACGGTGCTGGCGTAGCTCGCGCAGTCCACTCCGGCTACCGCGGGAGCCTCGAAGTCGGCGCTCATCTGCGAACGCCACCAGGGCACCTCGCGCCCGGTGTCCACCGGGATGCCGAGCAGGGGCCCGAGCACCGCGGCCGGCAGCGGGTAGGCGAAATCGGCGATCAGCTCCATGCTGTCCTGGCCGGCGGCATCGTCGAGAAGCTGGTCGCATGCCCGCCGGCCGGCCTCGGTGGCGCGGGCCAGCCTCCCCGGAGTCAGCACCCGGCCGGCCAGCCCGCGCAGCCGGGTGTGCTCCGGCGGATCCCGGTGCAGGAACGATCTGCGGTCCATCATCGCGACCAGGTGTGGCGCCATTTCACCGGAGGCGGCCATGGATTTCTGCACGACGTCGTGCCGGTCGTCGGTGCTGAGCAGCGGGTGCGCCAGCGCCGCGCTGACGTCCGCGTATCTCGTCAGCACGAGGGGGAGCCCGCCCTCGCCCTGGACGGGATACTCCGCCAGCACCCGCTCATACAGCGGGTAAGGGTCAGCCATGATCTTGGGGTCGAGGAAGATGTCGAAGACCGATGGCCGCTCCACCACCGCGCCCGATGGCGTGGTGGCCTTGGCCTGCTGCGCTGGATGAGTTTTCCCGCTCGCCGGAATCACCTTCTTCTCAGAGGTCCCTTTCGATCACCATTTCGGCAAACCGCAATATCCGGCTATGGCGGCGCGCAAGGGCTCATCGACCGGGCTCGGCCGGAAGGAACCACGATCTGCGGCGCCGTTCGGCCACCCGCCAGCCCCAGGCGGCCGCCACGACGGACAGCACCACCTCCTCGGCCGGGACGCTGCCCCAGCCGATCAAGGTCGGGCCGCGCAGCCAGTGCGCCGCCATCGCGATTCCAAGGCCAGCCATGGCCGCGAGCAGCCCGTAGCCCGCCGCGGTCAGCGCGGTCCGCCGTCCCGTTGGCCCGTGCACGCGCGCCCTGACCGTCATCGGCCAGGCCAGAGCGGCCAGCGGCGGACCGAAGTGGTAGGTGACGGCCGGGTGCCACCAGGACAGCCCCAGCCAGACCAGGGTCACGGTGGCGCTGACCGCGAGCCCGGTCAGATGGATGCCGGCCGCCCTCTGCCCGGCTCCAGGTGGCAGCCCGGAGGCCGGAGCCGCCGGGGGAGAACCGGCCGGGGAAGTATCTGCCACCGGAACCGTCCTTCGCGCTAGACGTGCGGCACGACGTCGCAGGCCGTGACGATCAGCGGGAGGCCGGCGACGGCCGCCGGGAGCAGCAGCCCGGCGGCAGCGGCCAGCTTCGCGCACCGGTGCCGGCGCTGCTGCGGCGGTGCGAGCAGCCGCTGGATGCGGGCAATGGCGGCGGGCCCGCCGGCCGCGAGCGCCGTGGCATGGACACCGGCCCGGGCCAGGATAACCAGTGCCTCGGCCAGTTCGCCCGGGTCGTGGCGATGAGTCGCCATATCGTCGGCGGCCATCTCGGCGAGCACGCCAAGCTCCGCCCTCGCCTGGGCAAGCAGTGGCACCCGGGAGAAGGCGCACCCGAGCGCGGCACCGGCGGCCAGCATCAGATGATGGCGGCAGCGCAGGTGGGCGCGCTCGTGGGCGAGCACCGCCCGCATCTGCCCGGGCTTGAGCGCGGCGAGCGCACCGGCCGAGACCACCATCCGGTACCGGCCGCACGGCAGGCAGTAGACGGCGGGAGCCCCATGGTCGAGGACGACCACACCCAGCTCGTGATCGGGGCGGCCGGCCGCGGCGACCAGGGCGGCGTGCTCGCGCCGGCCGCGCCGGCCACGGATCAGCTCACCGGCCAGGCACCAGCCCGCCCGTGCCACGACCGCGGCGGCGATCAGCAGCCCGGCGGCCACCAGATCACTGGATGTTCGCCCATGCCCGAGGGCGGATCTGCAGCCAGCGCGACGAGGGCCTTGCGCAGCTTCTCCAAGCCGGGCCTGGTCCGGGGAAACCGCGAATGGTGGCAGTACACGATCCCTGCATGGCGCGGGAAGAGGGTGACCGCTACCCCGAACGTGCTGACGTCCTCGGTGACGACGATCCTGCCTTCGGCCGCCGCCGCTTCCAGCACGCGCCCGTCGTCCACCCCGCGCAGCGCTGGCCGGTGCGCCACCAGGGCAACCGCGTCCACCCCGTCGGCGGTGAGGTCGTCCGCAAGCCACCTCGGGTAGTGCTCGTCCAGCAGGAACCGGAGCCGGGCCGGCTCAGCGGGCATCGAGCGTCCGGCGGCGCTCCCAAGCGGCCAGGGCTTCGTCCTGGCTCGCGTGGTGACGGCCGATCAGCTCGTCGATTTCTTCCCGAAAGTCGGCCCAGTATGCCAGTGCGTTCTCCACGTCGACCGCCGTCAGGCCGGTGGCCTCGGCCACCACGGCGGGCGTTCGCTCGTCCTTGCGGTGCTGCAGCCACGCCTCGGCAACCGTCCACACCTGCGGCCCGGCCGGCAACGCGGCCCGCCGCTCACCGCCAACCGCCGTCACGAAGACAACACCAGGATGAGACTGCATCCGAAGCCACTCACCCACCGCGCTGACCACGACCGTCGACTTCTTCGCCCCGGTCTGCCGCGCATAGGCGGTCAGTCCCCTGTCGACCGCCTCGGGAAAGCGCACGTTCGTCGGTGCTACCATGCCCTACATTGTAGCAACCGCGCCCGCTGATGACGTGGCGCTGGGAACGCCAGCCCCTGCAGCTGCCTGGGCAGACGCGAGCCGGGCGGCACCCGCGCCGGGCCCGGCGGCGCGGGTGTGGCGGTCCCTTCCGGCATGCTGGCAGCCATCTCGCCTCCCCACGCATCCGCCTCGGACTGCGGGTGGTATTTCTGCGTACCAGTTGCACGGTACGCTGAAGTACCAGGTGAGTTCAAAAGCCCGCGCAGAGATTGAGGCTTATTCAGCGCTCCTGGTGGTAAACCAGCTATCGCAGTTGACAGACCTGATGGCAGGCTGGCTCGGTTAGTGCTGAATAAGTCGCATGGGGGGTACAGTCCGACCATGACAACCGCCCGGCTGCGCGACGCTGCCAGTCCGGCGCGTGACGTGCGGGCCAACGACGCCGAGGACGGCGCTTCGTTCCGCCAGCGCCTCATCGAGGGGCTGGCCGCCTCGATCAGGGAGCGCGGGTTCCGCGACACCACGATCGCCGACATCGTCCGGCACGCCCGCACCTCCCGCCGGACCTTCTACGCCGAGTTCATCAGCAAGGAGGAGTGCTACGTCGCGCTCCTGGACGCGATGAACGAGGAACTGCGGGTCCAGATCGCCGCCGCGGTCGATCCGGAGGCCCCCTGGGAGCTGCAGGTTCGCCAGGCCGTCCTCGCCTATGTGAACAACGTCGCGTCCGACCCCGCGCTGTGCGTGAGCTGGATCCGCGAGCTTCCCGCGCTCGGCACCCTCGGCCGCCAGGTACAGCGCCGCGCCATGGAGGCCCTGACCGACCTGCTGCTCCAGCTCGACCGGAACGAAGGATTCCGGCGGGCCGGCACGGTGCCGATGACCCGGCCGCTGGCGACCATCCTGCTCGGTGGCATCCGCGAGCTCTCCGCGACGATCGTCGAGGATTCCGGCGATATTCACGACCTCACCGAGGTAGCGATCCAGGCCGCGACCGCCCTGCTGAGGCCCCCTCCAGAAGACCAGGCCTGAAAGCCCTGGCGCCCCCGGTGCCGCGTGGCTAAGGTGCCGTGACAATAGCCGCAAGAAGGGGGAAACCCGATATGACGCTCGGCGGTCGGAGTATCACCGGCCGGATGTCGGCCTTCGGAGCGGTGGCCCTGGTCTGCGGAACCCTGTCCGCCTGGGCGCCATCGCACAGCACCGGGGTGCCGCACACCCCCAAGGTGCTGCTCGTCGGTTCGTACAACGGCAAGGCAGGCCAGTTCAAGACCATCCAGGCCGCCGTCGACGCGGCCAGCCCCGGCGACTGGATCCTGGTCGGGCCGGGCGACTATCACGAGATCGCCGACGAGACCGGCCACGGCGGCAACCCCGCGGACGGGCAGATGGGCGGGGTGTACATCGCCAAGTCCGGCATCACGCTGCGCGGCATGGACCGCAACTCGGTCGTCGTGGACGGCACCAACCCCGGGGCGACGGCGTGCAGTTCCAAGCCGGGCGCGCAGAACTACGGCAGGCTCGGCCCGGACGGGATCCCCGTCGGCCGCAACGGCATCCTGGTGTGGAAGGCCAGCGACGTCAGCGTCGAGAACATGACGGTCTGCAACTTCCTGGCCGGGACTGGCGCCTCCGGCAACCAGGTCTGGTGGAACGGCGGTGCCGGGTCGGGCAAGATCGGCCTGACCGGTTACTGGGGCAGCTACCTGACCGCCACATCGACGTTCCTCAAGGACGAGACCACCGCCGCCGAGTACGGCATCTTCGCCAGCAACTCGGCAGGCCCGGCGAGCTTCAATCAGCTCTACGGCAGCAACATGAACGACTCGGGCACCTACGTCGGCGCCTGCCTGCAGCGGTGCGACGTGGTCCTGAACCACCTGTGGATGGAGAACAACGCGCTCGGCTACTCGGGCACCAACTCCGGCGGGACGATCGTCATCGAGAACTCGCAGTTCGACAACAACCAGGACGGCCTGGACACCAACACCGCCGTCGTCGGCGACCCGCCCGCCCCGCAGGACGGCCGGTGCCCGAACGGCGGGCGGAGCCCGATCACCCACACCCACTCCTGCTGGGTGCTCATCCACAATTACCTGCACAACAACAACAACGCCAAGGCCCCGGCGGCGGGCAGTGCGGCGGCGGCACCGATCGGCACCGGAATGACCATCTCGGGCGGCCGCTTCGACACGGTGATGGACAACACCATCTCCCACAACGGCGCCTGGGGCATCCTGTTCATCCCCTACGCCCAGTCCGGCAAGCCCAGCCTGCACCAGACCTGCGCCGGTGCCGGCGGTCATGAGGTCCCCGGCTTCGGCTGCGTGCTCGACCCCGAGGGTGACGCGCTGATCAGCAACAACTTCAGCGACAATGGTTACTTCGGCAACCCGAGCAACTCCGACTTCGGCCAGATCACCCTGTTCGGCGGCGAGCCGCAGAACTGCTACCGGGGCAACAACGCCCCCGACGGCAGCGACCCGTCGAACCTGGAGAAGAAGCAGGTGCGGTGCGGCCTCACGAGCAAGGCCGGCAACGCGGGCGGCCAGTTGTTCAGCCAGGTGCTCTGCGACACCGACCTGGCCGCCTGCCCGCCCGGCGCCAAGTACCCCGAGCCGAACGGCACGGTCATCCTGAAGCGGCTGCCGATCGGCCTGCCCACCATGCCCAACCCGTGCGCCGGCGTGCCCGCCAACGCCTGGTGCCCGGCCGGCGCCCCGGCCGGCCACCACCGGTCACCGGCCACCACCTCGGGCCTGTTCGCGATCGCTCCCGGGGCCCGGCTGCAGCCGGCCCGCTGACCCAGCGGCCGTACGCCGCCGGGCGGGACAAATGTCCCGCCCGGCGGCGTCTCAGCCAACCCCGGGGAGAGCAGTAACCTCACCGGACCCCCGCCGCTGCTGCCCCGGGCCGAGCCCCGCCAGCGCGCCGGCCAGCCCCGGCGTGCTGCCAGCGCTCCGGAGACTGGCCGGTCAAGCTAACCCTGGTGGATGATCCGCAGTTGCTTTTCGTGCCACTCGGCCAGCCAGTTCGCGGTGCCGGTGCGCGGGTCCTCGAACGGCTGGCCGGCTTCCAGCAGGTCCAGGTAGCGCAGGTCGTTCGCCACCCGCCGGTGGTACTCGGCGGCATCCCCGACGTGCCCGTGGCCCGGCACCACCCAGCGGACCCCCTCGACCGCCGCAAGGCGGGACAGGCCGGCCCGGTAGCTGCCAAGCTGGCCGGGCATGCCGGTGTCCAGGATCGGCATTTCGATGTCGGAGAGCATGTCCCCGGCGACGAGCACCCCGGTGGCGGGGAAGAACACCGCCGCGTGCCCCGGCGCGTGCCCGTCGTGCACGATAAGCTGCGCCACTGGCCCGTCCCACGGGATACAGTCCGCTCCGTCCGGCAGCGCCGTCAACCGTCCGAACAGGCTGAGGTCATGCCCGGGACCCTCCTGTTCCAGCTCGCTGATCATCCCGGCGCGCTCCCGGCCGGCCGCCGCCGCCGCACCCGCCGAGGCATAGCGTGGCACGTCGCCGAGGTCGCTGCTCCACAGCACGTGGTCCCAGTGCGGGTGGGTGGCGAAGCCGGCCCGTGGCCGCAGGCCCGCGCCGGCCAGATCGCCGGCCAGCCCGGTCAGGTCGGCGGCCGTGACGGCCGGGTCGATGAGCAGGCAGCCGCCGTCCGGCGCGGCCACCACCGTGCTGGTGGTGGTGGCGTAGTCCGACGTGGCCACCAGCACACCCGGCGCAACTTCCCGCAAGCGCTTCATGCCCCTTTCCTACAGCACCCGAACGGCTGGGCTTCATGAGGCGGGCTGTGGAACATAGCTGGCCAGCAGCCCGGCGGCGAAGGCGGCAGCCCGGCGGGCGGCTCGCTCTTGCCAGTTCGCCTGGTCGGCGGCCGGTTTTGACCCATCGGCCAGATCGCTGATCCCGCGGACGACAAGGGCGTCGAGCGAGTCGTTGAAATGAGCCGCCTGGGCAATGCCCGCGCCCTCCATTTCAATCGCGGCGGCGTCATTGTTGTGCAGGCGCAATTGGGCGAACAAGGCGGATTTGCGCGAGTCAAGCACGACCTCGCCGGACGCGATGGGGCGGAAGTGCACGGCCGGCGGCGGCTCACGTTCGCTGACGGGCAGCCGCTGCCGCCATTCGCCGGTGCGGTCCAGATGCTGGGCAAGCTGTTCGAGCCGGTGGGATGCTGGCCAGGTGCGTGGCCGGGCCAGGAAATCCTCCGCCGCCCTGCCTCCGTGGTAGGCATCGACCCGGGTGGCCACCACCACGTCACCGATCCTGACCTTGTCCTTCAGCGAGCCGGCGACTCCCACACACAGCATCACAGACGGGCCGAACAGGCTGATGGCCCGCTCTGCGATCACCGCGGCTCCGAGGTTGCCCATGCCGGGCAAGGCCAGCACCACCTCCCAGTCTGTTCCCGGCAGGTGGCCGATCTCAAAGAGAGTCCCGGCCGAATGCTGTTGCCCTCGCAGGCTGCCGAGGTGTGCCCGCATCGCTGCGTGTTCGAGGTTGAGTGCGCACAGCACCACTGCGCGGGCCGGATGGGGGCCGATGGCGGCGTTAGCCGGTACCAGGCTCTCGCGGCGCAATGGCCCGGTGGTTGCCCGAACGCCTTCGGCAACGTTGCGGGCACTGGCGAGCGACTCTTCCAGATGGGCTATGTCATCGTTCAGCCGCTGAACGAGCGAGCCGGCGATTGCCTGATCGTCACCGGGGAAGCCGGGGGTGGACCGGCCGGGCTCAGTGGTGCCCGGTGAGGTGGCGGCCAGCGCGTGTGCCGCGCTCGCCTGACTGATCGCCACCGTGAGCCGCATCGCCGTGAGAGCCTCGAGCAAGCTGGTCAGCTGGATGTCGTCCCGGCGAAGCCCGGCGAGCTGCCGGCTGACGACAGGCCGCCCGGTGGTGTGTTCGGCCACCGGGGTCGCCTTGCTGTTCGTGAAGGTCCGCAGGCTCGCGATGGTGTCGGCAACGCGCTGGCACAGCGGCCCGGCCGGCGGGAGGCCGGACAGCATTCGTGCCTCGTAGCGGATCTTTGCCGTGTGCATGAGGTAGCGGGCTAGTGGGGGCATCGAGGCGTCGCCTGAAGGCCACGTCCAGCCGCTGATTTCGGCGCCGGCTCCGGGTGGTGCCACCATGACGAACCGGCGCGTGGTGCCGGCCTCGTCACCCGCTGGGATCTCCCAGACGGCAAGCCTGCCACCGAGCCCGCCGGGCCGCCATGCACCGGCCCCGCACGTGGCAGGCAGCAGGCCGCTGATGGCCGAAGCCAGTTGCGGTGTGCCGGTGCCTGTGTGCTGGTCCTTCGGCAGGTACCCAGGGCCGGCCAGCGTTGCCAGGTAGAGCACTGCGGCACCGGGCAGGTGGCGATCCAGATCTCCAGCGGCCGCCCGGAGTAGCTGGTCAAGTGCGGGCCATGGTTGTTCCATGCCGGCGGTGACGGCGAGCCGTATCAGCAGGATGAGCGTGTCATGGGACCGCTGCAGCACTGCCTGACGGCTTGTGTCCGGGCTCTGCTGGCCCGCGAGCGCGGCCGGATCTGGTGTGGCGGAGAAGTCGGCGGGGAGGGAGGCCGGAATCTCCGGCTGCCGCATCGAGCCGGTCATCCCCAGTACGGCCCGGCACTGTGACCACACATGACGGATCCCGGCCTGGGCGTCCTCGGCGGAAGGCCCATCGACGGGGGCGAAGATATAAGCGATGAGTTCCTGCCCGGTGAGGAACCCGGATTCCCCCGTGAACCGGGCCTGTGGTCGCACGGCCGGGCCAAGCTGTTTGCGCACCGCGCTGACGAGATGCTCCGCCGCCTGCTCGGAGCGCTCACCGAAAAGATCAATGCGCTGGATTGACCTCAGGGTCCGGTCGCCGCCAATCCGGTAATCCGGGATTGCGCAGTCATCCAGCCGGACAGGGATGAACCAGCGATCATCCGGGGAGCGCATCCGCAGCACGTCTATCGCTAGCCGGAGCTCTTCCCGCTGATAACTTGCCGGCCGCTCCGCACTCTGGCTCGAAAAGCAGGCTATGAAGACCATCGCGTTGTCGGTGATGGCGCGGCGTATCCCTGAGCGCCAGTCCTCGCCCGGCCCCAGGTCCTTGGTGTCCCGCCAGACCTGCACTCCAGCCGCCTCGAGTTTGCCCTGCAGCCGGTCAACCTCAGCAGCGTCGGCCCGGGCGTACGAGATAAAAGCGTGTCCCACCGGCCAGCCTGCCCCCTCCCCTTGTTACCCGATCCCCGGAATTTGTCATCGGCTGACCGCCGGCTCGAATCCTGCCACCAGCCTGCTCCATATATCTGCATAGACTGATGGGAACCCTGAAGCGGGCCCATACAGCTCGATCGCATAAGCAAGCTGTCCCGGCTGGACAATAAAGCCCCGGTCGATAACCCGGGTAAGCACACCCTGATACATGTTTCTGAACTGCCAGTCCGCGGCGTTATAGCCACGGTAATCAACCCGCTGAATGCCGATCTGGTGATACGTCGGGTCGGCTTGTGCCTTGTCCGCGGCCTGTTGCTGCCAGTCGGTGAACTGATCGGGCTTTGGATGCGTCGTCCACGCCACGAGTATGACGAACCCCTGTGGCTGGCCGGTGAACTCGGCCTCGGCCGGCGTCTGGGAGGTCACGTTCCACCCGGGCGGGAGCATGATGGAAAATTCGCCGGGGTCCTGGAATGCGCTCCAGCCCGGGCTGCTGGGCGAGTGCGATACTCCCAGGGTGCTGGACTGCCCGGCGGCAGTCGTGGGCAGCGCCGGATTCTGCGCCGGGCCCGGGGTTGTGTGGGTGACGATCACGGCTGCGGCGACCGCAGCGAGGATCACCAGAAGCAGGGCGGTCGCGGCCAGGGCGGCCCTGACCCCATTCCGGCGAGGTGACGCCTCGGCCCAGGGCTGGGGTGCCTGGACATGAGATGACACGGGGTCGGCCGGCACGGCCACCGGTGGGCGGCCGGACGCCTGTGCGCAGGACATGATGGCTGGTGACGCCGGCGGCAGGGCCACCGGTGCCGGCGAACCGGCCGCCTCGAGTGCCCGAAGCCACATCTCCGGGCCCGGGCGCTGGCCGGGGGGAGCTTTCAGGCCGCATTCGGCTAGCCGCCCTAGCCGCGGCGAGATCGCGGCCAGCGCGCTCAGGTCGCGGGATGACTGATCCCGGGCAAATAGCCGGATGGCCAGCAAACAGAACTTATAGGCATCGCTGGCTGTTGTCGCTTTCGGTTCATTGCCGGGAGACTCCCAGTCCGGGGTGTCTACCTGATCGAGTACCGTTTCGCCATGCACCCGTACCGTGTCGCAGTCGAGGACGAAACAGCTTGGCGATGGGCCGGGTGAGAATAGCAGATTCTTTGGCGAGAGGTCACCGACCACGATACCCAGGGAGTGCAGCCGGGAGAGCATCTTGGCCATAGCTGTCAGCAGTGCGACCCGGTCTTGATCGGTCACCAGCAGCCCCGTGCTGGTGACATAGTCGTCCGGGTTGAGAAGGAAGGCCACGTCGGCGAGTCTGGGCTGGGTCCCCCGTGTCCGGGTCCGGAAGCCGAAGTAGTACCGGGCCGGGACTTCGCGCATGAGGAATCCAGCGACCACCCCGTTGTCCTCGACGATCACGGCCGGCCATGCGGTACGGTCATGCAGCCAGCGGCTGTCTGCGGGGCTCAGCCGGCGGGGGAACCCGACTAACTTCTCCAGCATCGCCGGACGTATCGCTGCTGCCGCGGCCGGGGAGTAGGCCTTCAGCACGGCATTCCATTGTCTATTGATCAGGAAATGGTTTACCGCGACAACCCGGCCCTGTCCGCCGACCCCCAGCTCGCCGCCGAGGCTGAGGCTTCCGACGTCTATCCGGGCTACGGGTGGCATGCCCATGGCGCTAGGGCCTGAGGCTGGATCGGAGATCGATGATCCGCCCCAGGGCGGCGTGCGACGTGGCTCTGGCGAGCGCTCCGGTTCGATAGCTGTCCTCCAGGCCCGCTCTGGCTTGCTCTCCCTCGGTGGGATTTTGATCAGAGCACAAGATGAGATCCATCCCGGCCGAGGCCGCCATGGCGGCGCGGCGCTGGATGCTGCCAATCGGGCGCAGGGCGCCAGCCTCCAGGGCGTCGGTGATGGTGACCCCGGTGAAGTGCAGTCGCTTGCGCAGTTCCCCCTGAACAACGGCTGAGGACAGGCCGGCGGGCACCCCCGGGGCGAGCGCCGGGTAGACCGCCCAGGACACCATGACCAGCTTGACCCCGGCGGCGATCGCCGCACGGTAAGGTCGCTCGTCGGTGCCCCGGAGCGTGCGCAGGGAGGCGTTCAGGGTCACCGGCCCGAGGTCGGTGTTCTGTGAACTCGCCGCCGTGCCCAGGCCGGGGAAGTGCTTGGCGGTGGCCGCGACGCGCAGTGCCTGCTGTGCCTTGATGAAACGTGCCCCCAGGTCGGCGACCACCTGCGGGTTGCTGCTGTAGGAGCGGCCAAATTGATCATCGAAATCGCCTGGCGTGCGGTAGATGTCCAGCACGGGTGCCAGGTTCACGTTCATACCTGCTGCGGCCAGGTTCCTGGCCGCGCCGGTCCCGGCAGTTTGCGCCTGCCCGCCGGGATCCGCCGACTCGCCGATCTGCTTTTCCGACAGGAACGGCGCGCCGGGCAGTCGCCGGACCAACCCACCTTCCTGGTCGGTCATCAGCAACAGCGGAAACGAGCGCAGCGGATTCTGCTTGCTGGAGTTAGC
Source organism: Streptosporangiaceae bacterium (assembly GCA_035308365.1). Lineage (GTDB taxonomy): Bacteria > Actinomycetota > Actinomycetes > Streptosporangiales > Streptosporangiaceae > PALSA-505. Next base: position 41,453 of record DATGGU010000012.1, on the reverse strand, counting down.
CGCGTCAAGCTCGGCCACAACATGCGCAAGCTGGCTGTCACTGGAGATGTTGGGCGCAAAAAAGATGATTCCGCCGACCTCACCGTGACTGATCCAGCCCAGCAAACTCGCCGGCGGCGTGAGCCCGGCGTAGCTGTAAATGATCCGCTGGCCCGCCATCTGTGCCGGTGAGAGCTTCGGTAGCGGCGGAGCGGCGGTCACCGCCGTCGCCGGGTGCGATGTCTGGACCGGGGCGCCTGACACGGTCCGATTCAGATTCGGGCCGCGCGCGGCACCTGTGCTGGTCAAGGTGGAGGTGAGTGCCCATGCTGCCAGGGCTGCCGTGGCGGCGGCCACGAGCCCGCCCACCAGGGCCAGCGGTGCCACGGCACGACCGGACGCGGCGTGCTTCGGCCGCGTGGCCTGCTGGCGCATGTGCCTGTTCACCTCATCTCTCAGCACCCGGTGTTCGTTCCGCTGTCCCCGTAGATGAGATAGCTCCCTGAAGGCTGGGTGAGCGTATAGGTTAGATCCCACTTCGTACAGGTCTGGTTCGGGTTCGCGGCCGGCCCGTACCCGGGATCCTGCGTGCTCTGGAAGGTCACCTCTGCCTTCGTGACCGTGCCGCCACCGGATGGATACAGGCCGGTCAGGACCACATCGGAGTCCGTGCTCGTGGCGTCGGCACTCGACAGATCGTTGAGCATAGTCGACGATTCCGGGTTCAACGGTGAGCTGGGATCGAAAACTGACAGCGCTTTCCGGTAGTGATGATTGTTGATGTTGGAGAAATACGTGTTGAATACTCCCGCGATGGCCTGTGCCTGCGGGTCACCGGTAATGGAGTTCCCGATTGTCACCATGCCGACCGAGGTCGGCGTTGGCGATGCCGTGGGGGAGGGTGGCGGGCTGGTGAATTGCTGGCTGGCCGGCGAGAGCGGCGTATTCGCCTGCGAGTTTGCCGAGGGCACGCCGGCCGGCCCGGTTGAGTGAGTAAGCACGTACCCGGCAATGCTGGCACCCACCACAGCGGTGGCAATGGCGGCAAGTCCCCAGGCGATCAGCGGCCGGCGGCGGCGAGGCGGTGGGCCGGGCACCGCGGAACCTGGTTCCCCGGAGGCCGGCGGGGCGCCAGAGACGGTCGGCATGGATACGGATATGCGGCCGGGCGCCGGGGCCGCCGGCTGACTCATCGCGGCCGGGGCGGTGGAAGCCTGGAGGCTCGCTTCTTGCAGCGGCGCGATCCAATCGCTCAGCATGGGACGTTGCGCCGGGTCCGGATGCTGGCTGAGCGCGGCCAGCCGGCCAAGTTCTGGCGACAGGGCCGACAACGGCCCCCCGTCATAGGAGGACTGGTCACGCGCGAACAGGCGGACCGCCAGCAGCCCGAACTTGTAGACGTCTGCCGCCGCAGTGGCCTTCGGCTCCCCATCAGGGACTTCCCAGTCCGGTGTGTGAACCTGCGTCAGGACGGTCCGGCCCTGCACGCGCATCGCGTCGCAGTCGAGGATGAAGCAGGCCGGCAGCGGGCGCAGGCTGAACAGCAGGTTCTTGGGCGACAGGTCCCCCACATAGATGCCCAGGTCATGCAACCGGGACAGCGTGGCCACGAGCGTGCCGAGCAGGGCAAGCCGGTCATGCTCGCTCACCGTGATACCAGAACTGCTCACATAGTGGTCGCTGTTGAGCAGGAAAGCCACATCTGCCAGCTTTTTCCGGAACCCTTGGGTCTGGGTGCGGAAGTCGAAATAGTACTCTTGCGGGACCCGGCGCATCAGGAAACCGCAGACCACCCCGGCATCCTCAACGATAGCGGCGGGCCAGGCGGTGTTCTCATACAGCCATCGGGCATTATCCGGGCTGAGCTGCCGGGGCAGCCCGACGATTTCCTCGAGCGCGGCCGGATCTATCTCGCCGAGCACCCCGGGAGAATAGACCTTTACCGCGGCCGGCCACTGGCCATTGACCAGGAACCCGCTCACGGTTAAGACGCGCCCTTGGCCACCGGTCCCGAGCTCGTCACCGAGCGGAAGGTTGCTGATATCGACGCGCAGTACTGGATGCCCCGTCATCAGGTTCCCCCTGGCTCGGGTGGACGCTGCCAGAGCGCCACCAGGGTCCGGTCGTCATCGAAGGTTTCCCGCGAGAAGTCGAGCAGGTGAGCCAGTGCCCGGGGCGGCAATGGGCTGGCCAGATGCCTGGCGAAAAGCTGGCCCACCATTCCGCTGCCATCGCCGAGCGGATCTCCGAATCCGTCGGATCCGGCGAGCAGGACCGAGTCCGGTGGCATGCGGAATTCCGCTGGCTTGATGACAGCCGGGATGCGGGGCAGCGGAGATACGGCCGAGGAAATGACCTGCGCACCTGGGTCATTTTTCTCCGCCAGAACGGGATAGTACTTGCCACCCCGGAGAAGCCATGCGCTGGAATCGCCGATCTGGATCATGGAAGTAACCGCTCCTTGAGCAGTCGGCAGAACGTAGCCGGCCACCAGGGTGGTGGCGAGCTGAGCTTCAACATCGGCCGGCTCAACGTGGTCCTGGTTCAGGATGTAGGAGGCCCACGAAGCGAGATCGGACACCGTGTCTTCGACCAGCTGCATCCAGTTGATCTTGGGACCGCCGGCGGACAATTGCCGGATCATCAGGTCGACGGCCGATTGGCAAGCGGCCGCCGCGCCTATGTGTGACCGGGCGGCGCTGGAGAGGCCGTCGGCGACGGCGAAGCAGATGGCTCCGGACCGCGCGTGACATGCGGCCTGCGCATCGTCCTGCCGTGGGATCCCGCTGTAGCGGTGTGAATAGCCCCGAACCGAGGCCAGCCGCACGGACAGACGCCTGGTCGACCATCCATCGAAGACGGTGTCCGGCCGGTAGGGGCCGCGGGCCGGGGGCTTGGGCTCGAACTCGAATACCGGCTCCCCGACGACGATGGGAGCCCAGGGACCGGCGGTTTCAGCGTCCGCGGCCGCCGGGGGGACGTCCGGTACCTTCCGGGCCGCCCGGGCTTCGGCCGGGCGGCCCTGGGGCCACGGCGAGCGCCGGGCCCTGTGTGCACCCGGATCCGGGGCCGGTGCCCCGGGATCGCTCCTGGCACTGTTCCCTCCCGGCATCCACCCTCTTTTCATCGTCATATCACGTCGATTGCCATATGGAATCCCTCGGGCCGTTCCACGACAAGTTGCGGGTTCGCCGAGTTCAGTGACCGCCCCGATTGAACGACACTCGCCGTGAGGGCCAGGAAGAATCTGGCAATCGCCGCGCCGATGTTCACCCCCGGGATGGACACGAAAGCGAAGTCTTGCTGGGTGGCCACCTGGAGGATGGTCTTGGGTTCCACCTCGCCGACGCCGAATGCGATCACATTGGGAGCCACGCCATTCGTGGCCTTGTCGGTGAGCTGCCTGTGCTGGGTGCGCCACTTGGAGTCGGTAGGCTGCCCGTCGCTGAGGAAGAAGACCGCCGGGCGGTGAACCTGATAGCCAGCTTGCTTCAGTGTGGTGACGTCTTGCGGTATACGGTGGAGCAAGTCCTGGAACGCGGCCCGGTAGCTGGTCCCGCCCCGGATTTCCAGTTGCGGCAGCGATGCCTCGCTCCGCAGATCGGCAAGAGCCATGCGAACGACCACGTTGTCGGAGAACCCGAGAACCGAAAGCCGGACCTTTGCCGCGACCATCGGCTCGGATCGCAGCGTCTCATGCAACGAGATCAAGCCCGCGTTGAGCTCTCCGGTATACGGCCTCATTGAAATGGACTCATCGGCCAGAATGTAGACCGGAAGCAGGTGCCCTCTGTTGTCCGGCATCGTAATCCCCTCCCCTTTCATCTCCAGGCACCGCCGCATCCGCGGCGCTCAGGCAAATCTGACGCTCACGGGCCATCGGCAAGACGGAATCCGGCCGGGCCAGCCGCACCCATCTCGGTGCTGCTCGCCGCGTGTGCCCTGACCAGGTTGATAATTGTTGCCCGCACGAAAACCAGGTACTGGGTGGTCGCTTCGGCCATCGGCAGCCCGGAAGGTGCGATCCATGCACTTCCGGGTTGCGTGGCGATACGCCTGACCGCCGAAGGAGATGCCCCGTCCAGACCGCAGGCGATGATGTTCGGTGCGTAGCTGAAGGCGGAGCGGTCGGTCAGCTGGTGATGTGCCCCTTCCCAGCCGAAATCCTGGTTGACGGGCGCACCGCAGAGCAGGTGCAAGGTAGGCCGCCCCAGCGTCAGGCCCTGCCCCTTGAGGCGGTCGACATCTTCCGGTATGCGATTGCGCAGGTACTCGAACACCCGCCCGAGACTTCCGCTGTCACGATGTGAGAACCCCGGCACCGCACTTTCTGCGGTGATCGTCCGCAACGGCATCCGCAGTGCCACATCGCTGCCATAACCGATCGCAGCCAGCCGGATCGCGCCGCTTGTCTCCGGATCGCTGCTCAGTTCCGAAGGCAGGCGTTGCATACCGCGGTTCAGCACCTCGAAGTATCCCTGGTCCGCCACGGACTCATCGATGACCACATAGACGGGAACCACCCGGGCGGGCAGCGGCTCATCCCAGGAGCCGGCCGGCAACTGCGCCTGACCTGTCCCACCGGCGATGCCCTGCACCTTGCTGATCATCTGCTCACGCAGCGGCGCGACGTCCACCGCCCGCATCACGTCCTGTTCGATCATGTAGCGGAACAGCTCGACTGTCCGCTGGTCGCGGGTTTCCCGGCCGGCCAGTTGCGCCTGCTCGTGCTGTCTGAGCAGGTCGAGCACATAGGCCGTCTCGTCCGGGTGCTTCGCCAGGTGCATCTGAATAATGCTGTGCAGGTCCACCGGCCGGCCGGCCATTTCCAGCAGTTCAAGGCGTTCCCGTCCGAGCCGGGCGCGCTGGGCTATCTCCTCCAGCTCCGCGGACTGGTAAGCGTTCGCGACAGCGACGTCGTGCACAGCGGCGTCCACCGTCTTGGTCCGCACCGCCATTTCGAGTGACTGCAGATAAGCCTGAGCTGCCAGGTCCGGCAGCAGGCGCACCCGGCAATGGTAGATCGTGATTCCCTCGGGGAGGGCCACAGGGGCGGCGAACAAGTAGTTGATTTCCGCTTCGGCGGCTTGTGCGTCTTTGATGTCGTAACGCCTTGTCACCGGCCGCGAGGTATCAATTATGTAATTGTAGACAATGGCCAGTGCGTCGGTCACATGACGCTGCACCACAGCAGCCGGGTCGGTCACCCGAAGCCCCACATCAACCGTGCACTGAAAGTAGTACCGGTCGCCGGATGACGGCAGCGGGGAACTCTGCAGCACGCCCGTGCGCCGGTGATCGCTCAGGTCAACCTCGTACCGTATGCGGTACTTGGAAGCCACCTGCTCGGACCAGCTCAGCGGCCGCCCGCCGAGATAAGTGATACGGCCGAAGGCATCGGAATAAACCACGGCGATGTTTGGCTTGGATACTTTCATCCGCGACAGCAGGCCGCGGGTTACGGGTTCCTCGCTCAGGATCAATGGCAGCGTGCTCATGTTAGCTGGTCTCCCCCTTCTGCAGCGATAACCGACTGAATGGCCGCGCTCACCGTGTAAAGCGGCGTCAGGTTCCTGGGGCTGACCCATTCGGCGGCGAACCGGTCCATGATTAGCCGACAGCGCGCATGACCATGGCAGATAGCCCTGGCCAGCCGGAGGAATACCTCCCGCGCCACCGGATCGAGTTCGGCTGTCGTGGCCCACTGGGTCATGATGCCCTCGGCGATCTCCGGGAACAGTGAATCGTTGAGTACATGACGCCAGAGGGTGACGACGGATTGACGGATATCGGGCATGCGAATTAGCAGACGAAGGAGCGACGGCCAGGACACGATCTCCCCTGTTGCATCCGACTGCACGGGCGTTAGCAGCAGATTCATCATGGTCAGAAATGCTAGTTCCGCATTGCCGGAGCGATCACGGTCGCGGACGGACACTTCGAATGAGGCGAGCACCCTGCGGACCAGGCCGGCTTCACCTTCTGGCAGTGGCCCAACCGAACCGTCGACGGTGGCGGGCACCAGCAGATCTGCCATGGCATAACCGATCGCCCCGGCGACGGCACCGTTGTCCACGATAAGCAGCCGGTTCAGGGCCTCAAGGGTCGAGGCCAGGTCGGTTGATCCGAACGCCAGGCCGTAAGCCCGCGCCGCGGTCGCCTGAGCGTACGGGTTGGACTGATTGACGTACCAGCCCTTGACCAGGGCGCGCACCTGCGGGAGCAACTCGGGTTTCTCGCTGACGGCCTTCCACAGCGCGTACGCCACCGCCTCGCGCCGATACTGGTTCTTGCTGATGGCCCAGTATGCGAGGACCTGAAAGCTTATGTACTCGAACGACCAGGTGGCCAGCAGACCCACGGCACGCGCCGCGAACAGCCTGATATGCACCGTGCCGTCGTCGGCCAGCGCCTGCAGCCAGTCGAGCAAGATGTCCTGGATCTCGTATGAAGTCCACGCATAGCGGAGAACCTCGTTGGCGTAGGAACTGTCGCTGTATTCAATTGATTCCGCCCTGCTTGCTCCATACAATCCACCGGCATCAATCTCTTTGACCTGAGCACCGAGGACCTGAAGGCGTTCACGTCGTGTCGTTATGACTGGGCGCAGCTTATTGAGCCTTGGCGCACGGCCGGGGAACCAGAGGTCTGAAGAGATGGCCAGATAGGGTGGAGCATCGTCAAATCTGCGGTAAAGTGCACGGGCCGCCCTGGCAACGAATTCATAGGGCAGGCCACCGAAAACGGCAAGGGCAACGGCAAATGCTCTCGACTGGGCATCGGGTAAGCTGGCGAACCAAGACTCGAAATGGCCAGCCAGGTGCCGCTCGACGTCGTTTGATATTTTCTGGATGGCGGCTGCATCAGCATCCTCCGCAGCGGGGCATCGATCGGCCACGATCGCGGCCAGCGCAGCAGCGAATGAGCATGACGTTTCGGGAGTCGTATACTTTTTGATTACTTTCGTGATGCCGGGCAGTGCCATCAGCTTGTCGGCCTGTTCACCACCGAGCCGGTGGATAAGGTGGTTGGCGATCAGCAGATCATGTGCCGGTGGGCCAGCCAGCTCAATAATGTATCCGTAGTCACGCAGGCCGTGATCGGGGAGGATGACGTCGGAGCCGGCGGTGAGCACCAGCCGGGCATTGGCCTGTCTCAGCAGGGATTCCAAGCCCTGCAGAAAATCGGCCCGCGAGTTCGCGATGTCCTTGGGCTGATCAATGATGAACGCGGGCTCTGACCCCAGCCAGCCCCAGATCTCACTGTCTGATGCGAGCAGATCGGTCAGACGGTTGAGCGGAGTGCTGCTGCCCAGCTGGTAGATGTGTTCTTGCTGCATCGAAAGCAGCAGCCTGATGGCCGCGCCCTTCTTTCCGCATCCGGCCCGGCCGCGCAGTATCGTCACCCGCTTTTTGGCGAAAGCGGCGCGCACATCGGCCCATCCGTCCGGCTCGGCGAACGCCATCCTGATCGATTCCACTTGTTCTTCGGGAACGGGCAGCGGGCGGATTTTGGGCTGGCTGCCACCGAAGTAGTTGTACTGGACGCCGATAGCGTCGCGTTCGACGTTGCGGAGAAGCCGGTAGCGCAGCGACGCATGCCCCGGATGCGACTCGCCGGCAGCAGCTTCGTTGTCGGACGCCTCATCGGTACCGGGCTGCTGCGGACCGGACGGCTTGGCCTCGGCTCCGCCAGATCCGCTGGAAGCGTGCGCCGGTGCGGCTGGAGACGCGACCGCGGGCTCTGCCGGAGCTGGTGCCGCCGGTGCGGGCACGTCACCTCCAGCCGGTGGCGCCATCACAGGTGCACCGAGCCGGGATTATTGAACGTATTGTTCTGAACGCCGATCACGTTGCCCTGAACCGTTTGGGCGGCGACGTACGGTCCGGTGTGGCCGGTGGCAGGGTGCCCACGTTCCGGTCCGGCACCTGCCGCACTGGGCGCCTGATCGCGCGCTATACCCGGCGGCGCGGAGTATCCAGGGACCGTGATCCAGCCTTTGATACCGCTGAACCCCCCGGCGTCGAACCGGACCGCGGCATACGCCGCGGCGTCAATCAGGCGGTACTCATGCCGGATCACGGACTCGTGTGTCTCGTCCGACACGATGAACGCCAGACGGGCCCGCGTCGCTGCTCTTAGTGCCAGGCCAACCGGTTCAGCGTCAATCAGCCTGGCAGCGAGGTCAATTCCGGCACCGGACCAGCCCTGCGCGGCTAAACCAGCCGGGCCCAGGTGCAATGCGGCCCGCAGCCGCATCGGCGAGACCGGGCTCGCCCCCGGTGCGCCTTCCATCAGACGCCGGTTCAGGTTGCCGATGAATGGGCCGGCCAGCTTCACCACCGGTGAAAGCGCCGGCAAGATCAGCATCAAGCTGCCGTCGTCACGATCCACCAGACGGAAGTCGTCCCAGCGCAGCCCGCTGACGTCGCGGGCGGCCGACTCGGCTACCGCGAGCAGTTCGCTCCGCAATGAGGCCTGGTGATAAGCATCGTGTGCGCCAAAGCCCTCGATGGCAAGCACCATGATCGCGTGCTGAACTGGTAACTCAGCCATTTGCCCTTCCCCCCAACGCCTACGAAAATAGCTCAGCCGCGGAATCACGTGAAGCAGGTTCGCCCCGATTTCCTGAATCGGCTTCCCTCCGTGACGGCATCAGGCATGGCACGTAACCACGTGGTCCCCATCGCCAGTTGAACCGCCGTTCCCACCATGTCAGGGGTTTCTACCGGATTTCTTCCGGCCGCAACTCTGGCCGGCCTTCCCGGCGCGTGCGCGAGGTGATCCGCCGCGATGCCGCAACTTTGCCGCAACGAGGCGCTGGCTTATGAAGTTTCCCCGGCCTAGCGTCCGGAGGGCGCGATCCCAGTATCCGGCGACCAGGGCATATGGGGCATCGCCGTCTCCCCGGACGGCTCGACGCTGTACGCCGCGGGCAACGGCCGCGATGTTGTCTACGTCATCAACATCGCGGCGAAGCCGGTCACCAGCACGATCCCGGTGCCCAGCACGCCGAACTCCGTGCTGCTGTCACCCGACGGCTCCCGGCTGTAGGTGTCGGAGAACAAGGCCGAGCGGCCAGCGCCTTATCGTCAGGTCAGCCTTGGCGCCGAAGACCGGCAGGGCTGCCTTGTCGCGTTCAGGTGCAGTTCTCGACCGGGTGAGCGCCACGTTCACGGTGGTGGTGCCGCCCGGACTGTGGCTTTGCGGAGAAGTTGGGGGTTTGAGGTGGCTGGTTCCTGGGCAGAGCGGTTGGCGCTTCACTACGGACAGCTTCCGGGTGGCCCGGATCCGTGAGGGAGGTTGCGTCATGCGGCGATCGGCGTTTGCCTTGACGATCTTCACCGTCGTTTGCACGGCGGCTATGGCGGCTCCGGCTGCCGCGACGTCCGGGGCCTCTGCTGTTTCTGGCGGCGTTCCGGCTGCCCGGCCGGGGTCGCCGGGTGACACGCTGTCGGTGAGTTCGCGGCTTGACCTGCGGCGGTATGTGGCGGCCGGGGACCGCGCTTATGAGCTTGGCACCGAAGATGGCCGGTATCCGGCGATGGGGTTTCACACCCGCGGTGAGATGGGCGGCATCTGGACGCCGCCGATCAAGCTGCTGGATGGTATCTGGTTCGGTATCAACGGCCAGTGGATCGGCCCAGCGAGCAGGTTTACCTCGGGCTTTGGTTACGTGCGGATGGCGCTGCCCGGCACCGCTGGGCTCAAGATCACCCGCACCGACTTCGCGCCTGACGGCCGCCGTGCGGTGGAGTTCGGGCTGACGCTGACCGCGCCGTCGAAGGCCGCGAACGTGGAGGTGAACGTCGACGCGCATTCCGAGCTGATGAGTGCCTACCCATGGGGGTTCACCACACCCGACCAGACCACGTTCAACCTGCCCGACACGGCATCGTTCAACGGGCAGCAGCTGGTGTTCGAGGAAAACGGCACCCCGCCGGTCGCCAACGCCACCCCGCACGCCTGGGCCGCGCTCGTCGGCGCGAGCGGCCTTACCCCGGTATCGCATGCGACCGGCACGGCCTTCCGCGGCCCGCAGGACCCACCGGTCATCTGCCCGGTCAGCTCGCAGCCGGACCTGTTCCGGTGCGATGACACCGCCTATGGCAAGGGCGCGGGCGGTGAGCTGACCTATGCGGTCAGCGTGCCCGCGCACACCAGCCGGACGATCTGGTTCACCGTGGCCGGATCGGACCAGGGAGTGGCCGCCGCCCGGGCCCAGTTCCAGCTGGCCAGCGCGGACCCAGCGGCCGAGCTCGCGGCGAAGATCGCGTCGCGGCGGCTGGTGGACAGCCAGACCCAGGTGTCGCTGCCCGGTGACCCGATGCTGGCCCAGTCCGTCACCTGGAGCAAGCAAGATCTCGCCGACCTGACTCAGCAAGCGGATAACCTGCACATCCGCGACACCGAGCAGGGCACCGTGTACCCGCCGCCCATCGGGTTCGTGCGCAGTATCCGCTTCGAGGGCGCCGGGTTCCCGGACTATCCGTGGATGTTCGCCACCGACCAGGAGTACACGGTGTTCGCCCTGCTCGCTGCCGGGCAGTTCGCGACCGCCGAGGATGGCCTGCGTTCCCTGGCCCGGGTGAGCATGATCGCCAACCACGACTCGGGCAAAGTGGTGCACGAGACCGTCACCGACGGGTCGGTCTACTTCGGCCTGAACGACGAGCCCGGCGACATCGACGAGACCGCTAAGTTCCCGGACGCGGTAGCCATGGTGTGGCGGTGGACCGGCGACAACGCCTTCCGTGACGAGTTGTACGGGTTCGTCAAGAAGAACATGCACTACATGATCGGCCTGGCCAACGGCGATGATGACCTGTGGCCGGATGGATCGGGCAACGTCGAGTCCAGCGTGCTCGGCGCCGACGCGGTGGACGTGGCGGTGTACACCATCCGCGGCCTGTACGACCTGGCCGACATGGCGGCGAGCAAGGGCGACACCGCCACCCAGCAGTGGGCCGGCCGTCACGCCGCGGCGATGGTGCAACGATTCTCGCGCGACTGGTGGATGCCCAGCATCCCGCAGTTCGCCGACTCGCTCGCCGACCCGGGCAACACCCAGCTGATGCAGCGCTGGTGGACCGGGGTCACCCCGATGGAGGCCGAGCTGTACCCCAGCGGCGTGCAGCAGCCGGGCCTGGTCCCGCCGTCCCAGGCGCTGCCCGCGCTGGCGCTGCGGCAGACGTCGTGCTACTCGGGCACCTACGGCATGTACGTCGAGGGCGGGCCTGGCTGTGACCCGGGCACCTACCAGGGCCACACCCAGCAGGCTTACACACTCAACACCGGCGTGATGGCGGTGGGCCTGGGCAACTACGGCCTGCTCGGCCCCGGCCAGCAGCAGCGTTACACCAGCGACCTGGCCCAGCTGCAGCTCGGCACCGCCGCCGAGCAGCCCGGCACGATGCCCGAGATCGGCCCATCACCCGACTTCACCGCCAACATCGACCAGCCGTTCAACGAACGCTCCTCACTGAACCAGGCCTGGGGAACCTACGGCGTGCTGTGGCCGGTGGTCCACCAGCAGCTCGGGGTCAGCCCGCAGCTCGGCCACGGCCTGCTCGAGGTGCTGCCAGCCGTGCCCCCCGGCCAGCCCTCGGTCAGCGGGACGAACATCAAGGTCGGGACCGGCTCCATCGACGTCACTGCCACCCACCACGGCAACTCCTGGACAACCACGGTCACCGCCCACCTGGCGTGCACCCTGCACGCCGGCGCCACCCTCCCCGGCAGCGCCCAGATCCACCGGGTGACGCTCAACGGATCCCCCGCCAGCTACACCGTCCGCGACACCAACGCGGGCCGCCAGGTGATCGTATCCACGCCGTGCAGCGGCCAGACCTGGAAGGTCCACATCATCGCCAGCTGACCATGGTCATGAGAGCCTTATCTGTTCCCGCTGTTGCCCGGTCTGACCCGGCCAGCGAGGGGGCGCCCGGCCGCCCGGCGTCGATAGCCCCGGCCTGCTCAACCAGCACGCGGTCCTGAGCCACGCCCGGCCGGCAACACTGCCAGCCCGTCTGCACGTCCGCTCCAGTCGTCAAGCGCCGGAACCGGGCCAAGGCAAGGCAGACCCGGCAGACCCACACCGGAAAAACCGGTGGGCACCCGTATCAAATCACGGCTATCGGCCCTCCGTAGACGTAAAGCGGCCAAGACCACCCGGGCGCCTGGCAGGTTCCACATCGAGGAGTACGTCATGATCACGAAAGCGCGCCCAACGGTGGCGGCCCCCGGCCGGGGGGCGGTGGGCAAGGCGCCATCCTGGCGCGGGCTCCGGGCGGTTCTCGCCGAGCGCCTGCCGATCCTGCTTCTCATCCGCGGCGCATGACCTGGCTCAGAGTACGTGGCGACATCTGCGGCAAGACAGGAAAGCCGTGACCGCACAGACACATGAAACTCACGATTGTCCTTCAACAAAGGGGTGATAGACCAAATGAAATGGAAAATGACCGTAGCCGCCGCAACGGCAGCGCTCACCGCCACGCTCGGCATTGCCGGCGCCGCCGGAATCGCCGACGCGTCGACCGGGCATGCGGCGCCGCACGCGCGGGTGCTGGTCCCGCGCGGCATCACGCTCCATCCGGTCACGATCAGGAAGAATGGAAAGCCGGCGGTCACCGTCCCGTGGCGGAAGGTAAAGAACCACGTGGGGCCGCTTGGCAGCGGGAACCTGCTCTACCAAGGCGGCCCGGTCCAGGGGGACCCTGAATTGTACCTGCTGTTCTGGGGCAATTGGTGGAGCTCAACCTGTCCCAGCCAACAGGGCAACGGAAGTGCCGACGAGAACTATCTGTACAACTACTACCACGGCATGGGGTCCGTGTATGACAACATTTCTCCCATCGCCAGCCAGTACGGCGACTCCAGCGGCACGTTCCCGGGGTTCCCGACCGCGGCCGGGCAGGCGTTCATCACCTGGAACGTTGCCTGCTCCGATCCCCCTCAGTCCGCCACCGATGCCCAGCTCGCCGCCGAGGCAGCCAGTTATGCGTCATTCCTGGCCGGTGAGGGTTACACCATCGACAACAACACTCAGATCGTGGTTGTCAGCCCGTCCGGCACAAACCCCGGCGGCGGGTTCGGCAGCCAGTACTGCGCGTACCACAACTGGACCCAGATGAGCAACGGCACCCTCCTGTCGTGGACGAACCTGCCCTATATCCCGGACGCGGGCGGGAATTGCGGCGCGAACTTCGTGCAGAACGGGTTCGATGGCTGGTCGATCGTAGGTGGCCACGAATACATGGAGTCGGTCACCGACCCGTTCCTCAACGCATGGTATGACGCCTCAGGTGAGGAGATCGGTGACAAATGCGCCTGGACCAACCTGTTCACCCAGACGCTCGGGCCCTGGGGCACAGTCGCTCAGCAGCCCGAATGGGACAACTCCACGAGCAGTTGCCGGCCCGTGGACACGATCACGGTGAGCAATCCTGGTAACCAGACCACCAACGCTGGCACGGCGGTCAGCCTGCAAATCAACGGCTCCTCGAGCGAGAGCAACCCGCTCGCCTTCTCCGCATCGGGGCTGCCCAACGGGCTGCACATCAACTCGGCTGGGCTGATCACCGGCACCCCGACCACCGCGGGTACCTCCACAGTGACGGTGACCGCAACCGACACCACGCCCTCGGTGACGGGATCGGCGACATTCACCTGGACGGTCAAGTCCACCGTGCACTCCGGGCCGATCAAGAACGTCTTGGCCGGAAAATGCCTGGACGACTCCCACGCTGGCACCGCCAACGGCAACGACGTTCAACTGTACACGTGCAACGGGACCCTCGCACAGAAATGGACCGCGGCGGCGGGCAACACCCTGACGGTGCTCGGGAAATGCCTCGACAACCACAACAGTGCCAACGTCAACGGCAACGAGATCGACATCTGGACATGCAACGGCACCGGCGCGCAGAAGTGGGTCCACCAGTCCAACGGGAGCTATCTGAACCCGGCAACCGGAAAATGCCTGGACGACTTCCACTCCGGCACCGCCAACGGAAACGAGATCGACCTGTACAAGTGCAACGGCACCGCGGCGCAGAAATGGACCGGGCCCTGAGTAACTGAGCCTGATCCCTCAACGGGCCCTGCCGGCCGCCCTGGCCGGCAGGGCCCCCCTCGCGCTCTGCGAACTGAAAAACAACCGCTGGACCGCGATGTTGTGCTCAGGCGTGAGCGCGGGCAGCGGCGAGTCCCACCCTCGTCATGGGCGTTTGGCGGGTGGTCCCGAGCTGGCCGCTGACAGGCGTGGACGAGGCGGCCGGCGGGTTTGGGACTACCTTGGTCAGAGCCGGTTCAGTGCCTTGCGCATGCCGGCTTCGGCTTGATTGCCGAGGCGTTCGAACGCGGGCTTGAGCAGTGGGGCGACCATCCGGGATAGGCCTTTGAAGGTGAACTCGGCGGCGTAGGTTACCTCGGTTCCGGACGCCACGGGCCGGAAGGTCAGGGTGTCAACGGCGATGACGGTCTTGTTCTCCCCCCGAAGCTGAATGAGTTCGTGGTCCACCAGTTCCTCGACGACGTAGGTCAGCTGGGTCGTCCGGCCGAGAAATGTTGAGGTGTTGAGGTAGGTGGTGCCGACTCCGCCGTTGCCGTCCCGGCGCACAGTGGTCACCGTGCCTGGGTCCCAGTCAGTGGTCGTGGTGAAGTCGCAGAGATAGCCGAACACCGCGTCCAGGGGTTTTCCGACGACGACGGTCTTGAGCAGTTTCATGGTGTCCTTTGCTTCTGGTGGTCTTGGCCGGGGGTGTTCGGCCGGACGGGTGTCAGGCAGCGAGGTGCTTTTCCACAGGGCCGTCCAGGCGCGGGTGGGGACAAGGCGCGCGGCCTTCATCAGCAGGGCCATCGGGGCGGGGAAGACGATCTCGGTGCGCTCACGCTCCAGTCCGTCGCAGATGGATCGTGCGGCCTGGCCGGGATCGATGATGAAGGGCATGGGGAAGGGGTTGCCGGCCGTGAGGTCGGTGCGGACGAAGCCGGGGCAGACAGTCGTGACCTGCACGCCGGTCCGGGCGAGGTGGACGCGCAGGGACTCGAGCAGGTTGATCTGGGCCGCCTTGGTCGCGCCGTAGGCTTCGGCGCCGGCCAGCCCGCGGTAGCCGGCCACGGACGCGATGCCGGCGATGACGCCGTGGTGTCGCTGCAGCATGCCGGGCAGCACGGCCGCGATGGCGTTGCTCATCCCGGCGAGGTTAACCCGGAGGTGCTGGTCGAAGACGCCGGTGTCCCAGTCCGCCGGGTTCATCTGCTTCCAGTAGCCGGCCGACAGCACCGCGAGGTCGATCGGGCCCAGCTCCTGCCGGACTCGTGCTGCAGCGGCCGCGATGGCGGCGGCGTCGGTGACGTCGGCGGGGAGGACCAGCATGTCCCCGCCGGCAACGTCGTGGAGCTGCTCTTTGCGGCGGGCAGAGATCGCGACGGTCGCGCCACGGCGCAGGAGTTCGCGCGCCACGGCGGCGCCGATTCCGCTGGATCCGCCGATGACCCAGGCGACCTTGCCGTTGAGCTTCATGCCGGCTTCCTGGTGATCTGGAGCTGGCTGACGCCGAGGTAGCCGCTGCGGAAGCCGGCCTCGCTGTAGGCGAGGTAGAACTCCCACATGCGGCGGAATGTCTCGTCGAAGCCCTGGGCGTGGATGCGGGGCCACTGGCCGAGGAAGCGTTCCCGCCACATGTGCAGCGTCCGGGCGTAGTGCGGGCGGAGCTCACGCTGCCGCGTCACGCGCAGCGTGGTGCGGGCCGCAAGGGCGTCGTCGACCGCCTGCAGGGAGGGGATGATGCCGCCGGGGAAGATGTATTTCTGGATCCAGCTGAAGCTGCGCCGGGTGGCGAGGAAACGGTCGTGGTCCATGGTGATGGCCTGGATGGCGACCCTGCCGCCGGGAGCGAGGAGCCGGTCCAGGGCCGCGAAGTAGGCGGGCCAGTAGGCCTCCCCGACGGCCTCGATCATCTCGACGCTGACGATGGCGTCATACTCGCCGCCGGCCTCGCGGTAGTCCCGCACCCGCACCTCGACGAGCCCGGACAGGCCGGCGGATTCCACCCGCTCACGGGCTAGCCGCATCTGCTCGTGGGACAGGGTGATCGTGGTGACGCGGGCACCGCGCTGCGCGGCGCGGATGGCGAGCGATCCCCATCCGGTGCCGATCTCCAGCAGCCGGGTGCCGGCCTGGACGCCCGCGAGGTCGAGAATCCCGTCGATCTTACGCAGCTGTGCCTCCTCGAGCCGGGTTGCGGACTGCACGGGCTCGCTGTCGCCGAACCACGCCGAGGAGTACGTCATCGTCGGGTCCAGGAAGGCGGCGAAGAGGTCGTTGCTGAGGTCGTAGTGAGCGGCGATGTTGCTGCGCGAGCCGTCAAGGGTGTTCTCCTGGTCATGGGGGACGGCCCTGTCGGCGAAGACACGCAGCCGCTGCAGGGCCGGAGGAATCAGGGTGGTCAGCTGCGAGGCGAAGGGTGTCAGCAGGTCGGCCAGGTCGGTGCCGGGCCCGGCCCGCCAGTCCCCGGCCATGTAGGCCTCCCCGAACCCGATCTTGGCGTCGCGGCCCAGCCGGGTCAAAAACGCCGCGGGGCGAACGACCTCCAATTCGGGCGATGCCAGCGACCCCGCTCCGAGCACCCGGCCGTCCGGGTAGGTGACGCGGACAGGGACCCGCCGTAGGGCGTGCTCGAAGATCACCCGCGCGATGCCGGCTCTGAGCGGCGCCCGCGGTGTGGCGGCGGCGGTCGGCCACCTGATGGCGGTGGAGATGGTCATGGTCAGATTCCTTCTTGCCGGGTGTGCGGCGGGTGAGCGCGGACGGGCAGGCCACGAAGCCACAGCCAGATGCCGTGCACCCGGATCAGGGCCGAGACCCGCTGGGTCATGAGGGGCTGGCGGATGAGCCGGCAGGCCAGGCTCCGGCTGGTAGCGGGCTCGGGCCTGCCCCGGAAGGTCGCCGAGAACGCGACGGCGCCCTCGCGGCGCAGCGTCACGGTGGTGGCGACCAGGTCCGGTCGCAGGGTAAGCCGCAGTTCGTAGGTGCCGCTGACGTCGAAGAACGGGGAGACGTGGAAGTCCTTGCCGGTCACGGCGGCCCCCGCCTCGTCCGGCCGCAGGAGGTAGGCGTGCCGCTCGCCGTAGGTGTTGTGAACCTCCGCGACGACGCACGCGAGGACCTCGTCGCTGTCATAGCACCAGAAGACCGAGAGCGGGTCGAATACGTGGCCCAGGACCCGGGCGCCGGCCAGCATGAGCACCCGTCCCCGGTCACCGAGCTGGACGCCGTTGACTGCCAGGTAGTTCTCGATGTTGCCCTTGATCGGCAGGCTGGGGTTGCCGAGGTGGTCAGCGCTGCTGAAGCGCGCGAACGCCCGCAGGTGCCAGGGCTGGCGGGGGAGACAGTCCAGGTCGACCAGCCACAGGTAGACCCGGTGCCGGAAGGCATGCCGCACCGGCCCGGGGCGCAGGTGCGTGACCTGGCCGGCGACCAGCGCTGGCAGCTGGGGCAGCTGCGGGCGGGCGGGCGCAGACGCCGGCGTGAGGAGCGAGGCCGTGCTCACCAGGCCATCCCGAAGTGCCGGGCGGCCTCCATACCGGAGCGGCACCCGTCCTCATGGAAGCCCCAGCCATGGTAGGCGCCGGCGTACACGGTGCGGTCGGTGGCGAGGTCACCGAGCTGCGATTGCGCCCGGACCGCCTCAGGCGTGTAGATCGGGTGCTCGTAGTCCATCGTCGCCACGATGCACTCCGGGGCGAGACGTTCGCGGTCGTTGAGCGTGACCAGGAAGTCCTGGGCGGCACGGTGTCCCTGGAGCCGGTTCATCCAGTACGTCACCACGGCGGGCTGGCCGGGCCGGTGGCAGGACGTCATCCGGTAGTTCCAGCAGGCCCTGGCCTGCGCGGCGTCCGGCAGGACCGAACTGTCAGTGTGCAGCACCGTGACGTTGCGCGAGTAGCCGAACTGCTTGAGGGTGCTGACCTCTGCGTCGCTGGGGTCGGCGAGCAGGCCGAGGGCCTGGTCGGCGTGGGTGGCGATGACGACGCGGTCCACGGCGGTGACCTGCCCTGTGACGTCCCGGATCTGGACGCCGTCCTCGTTGCGGGTGACGTCCGTGACCGGGTGGGACGCACGGATGTCCGGCAGGAGCCCGGCGAGTCGTTCGACGTAGCTCCGTGACCCGCCGGTCACGGTGTACCACTGGGGTGATCCGCCGGCCCGGAGCATGCCGTGATGGTCGAGGAACCGGAACAGGTACCGGGCCGGGTAGGCCAGCGTCGCCTCGCGCCCGGCCGACCACACGCACGAGACGACCGGGATGGCGTAGTGGGCGATGAAGTAGCCGCTGAACCCCTCCCGCTCCAGGAACTCGCCGTAGGTCGTGAGGTTCTCGTCATCGGTAGTTCGCAGGAAGGCCAAGGCGCGCCGGCGGAACCGCGTGACCTGCCACAGCATCCGGAGGAACCGGGGGTCGATGAGGCGGCGTGGCTGGGCGAGCACGCCGCGCAGCCCGCGGCCGCCGGCATACTCCAGTCCGCACCCCTCGCAGCGGACGCTCATGCTCATCTCGGCCGGACGCACCTGCACGTCCAGCTCGCCGAAGAGCCTGCCCAGCCAGGGGTAGGTCACGTCGTTGCAGACGATGAACCCGCTGTCGACAGCGTGCCGCCGGCCATCGGAATCCGTGACGTCGTGAGTGTGCGCGTGGCCGCCGAGCCGCTCCTCCGCCTCGAAGAGGATGACGTCGTGGGTGCGGGAGAGCAGGTAGGCCGCGGTCAGGCCGGAGACCCCTGCACCGATCACGGCAACAGACGGCCGCGGTGCGTCCGCGGCCGTACCGTGCTCCTGGGGAACAGAGCCGGTAGCGGTCGCTGGGCCGGCGGCGTAGGAACCCATCATGTTCAACCTTTGTCTAGAGTTTGTCTAGGTGTGACGATAGCTTTCGTGACCAGCCTTGTCAAATGTCTGTCAAGGTACTGTAGAGTGCTGGCATGGACACTCCCGACGGCCCGCCGGTGCTGCGCATCGGTGAGCTGAGCCGGCGCCTCGGCGTGAGCGACCACGTGCTGCGGGCGTGGGAGAGCCGCTACGGCCTCCTGCAGCCGGTGCGCTCAGCGGGCGGCTTCCGGTTGTACTCCGAGGCGGACGAGTCGCGGGTGCGCCGGATGCGGGCCCACCTCGCGCGCGGGCTGTCGGCCGCCGAGGCGGCGCGAGCGGTGCTCGGGGAGGACAACGGGGCCGGCCATGGCCGGGCCGCCGGGCCCGACGGCGCCGCGCCGACGGCAAGTGAGCTGCCCGGTGACCTCCGGCAGGCCCTCGACGCCTTCGACGAGCCAGCCGCCCAGGCAGTCCTGGACCGGCTCGTGTCCGACCTGTCCCTGCCGGCAGTGCTCCGCGACGTCGTGCTGCCCTACCTCGCCGAACTCGGGGAGCGCTGGGAACGCGGCACGGCCAGCGTCGCCCAGGAGCACTTCGCCAGTAACCTCATCCGCGGCCGGCTCGCCGGGCTGGCCCGGGGCTGGGGGAACGGGCACGGCCCTCGCGCCGTCCTGGCCTGCCCACCCGGGGAGCTTCACGACCTGGGGCTGATGGTCTTCGGCATCATTCTCAACCGCAACGGGTGGAGAATCGACTACCTCGGGATGGACACCCCGGTCGAGGAACTGGCGCGGACGGTCGACGCGAGGCACCCGGACCTCGTCGTCCTGGCCGCGACCGTCCCGGAGAACCTCGAGCCCCACGTTGCCCAGCTCACTGCGCTCGCCCAGCGCGCTCCGCTCGCCCTGGCAGGAGCCGGCGCCACGGCGCAGATCGCGACCGCGGTGGGGGCCCGGCTGCTGGCGGGCGACCCAGTGACCGAGGCCGGGCAGGCCGGGTGGCAGCGGTGAGAGTGCTCGTGGCCGGCGCGTCCGGTTTCGTCGGCCGCCGGCTGTGCCCGGCCCTGGCCAAGACCGGCCACGACGTCGTCGCCATGACCCGCAACCCCGCCGGTTACGCCGGGGCGGGCAGTCCTGTCTACGGAGACGTTCACGACCCCGCCACCCTGGGCACCGCCATGGCCGGCTGCGAGGTGGCCTACTATCTCGTGCACTCGCTCGGCCACGCGGACTTCGAACGCAAAGACGCCGCCGCCGCGGCGGCATTCGGGCGGGCGGGGGCGCGGGCCGGGCTGCAGCGCATCATCTACCTCGGAGGGCTCGGCGACGACAAGGACGCGCTGTCGGCGCACCTGCGCAGCCGCCGTGAGGTCGAGAGGCTGCTCGGATCGGCCGGGGTCCCGGTGACCGTCATCCGGGCCGGGATCATCGTCGGGTACGGCGGCATCTCCTGGGAGCTGACCCGCCAGCTCGTCGAGCACCTGCCCGCCATGATCACGCCCAGATGGGTCGCCACCCGCACCCAGCCGATCGCCGTCGACGACGTCGTGCGCTACCTGCTCGGGGTGCTGGCCCTGCCCGAGGCGGCGGGCCGGGTCTTCGAGGCCGGGGGACCCGAGGTGCTGCAGTACGCCACCATGCTGCGCCGCGTCGCCGCCATCCAGGGCCGCCCGCTACCGATCCTGCCGGTGCCGCTGCTCACCCCCCGGCTGTCCTCACTGTGGCTGACCCTGGTCACCGATGTCGACACAGCCACCGGCCGGGCGCTTGTGGACTCGATGACAAACGAGGTCGTCGTGCGGGACCCGTCGATCCGCGACCTTATCCCCTTCGACCCCATGCCCTACGACGACGCGGTGCGCAAGGCGCTTGCCGAGCGCGCCCGGGCGAAACGTGCCGGCCGATGACCGCCGGCCGTTCAAGCCGGCGGCGGGAACGCGCCACGCCCGCACGACACGACTCCCCGCTCCCCGGCCATTTCCCCGCGGCCCACGCGGAGGCGGCGACGGTCCGCGCCCGGCGCCGGCGGGTTGTCACCGCCACCGGCATCTGCGGCCCGGGCCTGCTGGGGATCTCGCTATCCACCAAAGCCGGTTCCCCCCAGTTCTACCTCCTGACGATGGGCCTGGCCGGCACCTGGGCCGCCGGCGCCCTCAGCTCCGGACCCCTTCCGCTGAACCTGACCCAGGGCCGGGAAGACGCCCGGCGCCACCCGGTGGTCATGCCCGTGCTCACCGGTGCGGCCGCATTCGGGCTCTTCTACGGCACCGCCCAGCTCGCCCGGCACATTCCCCCGCTCAACCGGGCCATCGGCAGCGTCCTGCGCTATGCAGACGACGGCTCAACGCCCCTGATCCTGGCCACCGCGTCAGCCAACGCGGTGGCAGAGGAACTGTTCTTCCGCGGCGCACTCTGGTCCCTCGTGCAGGACTCGCACCCCCTCGCCAAGACCACCCTCGCCTACGCCGCCACCACCGCCGCGACCCGCAACCCCGCGCTCGTGCTCGCAGGAACCGCGACCAGCGTGCTCTTCGGCCTCCAGCGCCACACCTCCGGCGGCATCCTGGCCCCGGCGCTCACCCACCTCACCTGGTCGCTCCTCATGCTGCGCTACCTCCCGCCCCTGTTCCAGACGCCCCGGCCGGCCGAGATCACCCGGGACTGACCGCACGGGAGTTGAGACATCCGGTGCCGAGCTGTCGATTTCGCGGCCCACCGTTCGTCTTACCGCGTGACTACCTGACCGGCGAGGAGGAAGCGATGAAGTACGTCATGCTGATCTACCAAGGTGATGCGCTTGAGCGCCAGGCCGCGCTGTCCGAGGATGAGCGGAAGCAGGTCGGGGCCGACTACCAAGGGATCAATGAGACGCCGGGCGTCACCTCCCTGCCGCCGCTGGGCTTGGCCGAGAACGCGACGACGGTCCGGGTCGAGGACGGCAAGATCCTGACCACCGACGGCCCGTTCGTCGGCATGAAGGAGGCCGTGGGCGGCGCGTTCATCCTTGAGGCGAACGACCTTGACGCGGCCATCGAGGTGGCCGCCCGCGTCCCGGCGGCGCGCTACGGCGGCGCGGTCGAGATCCGCCCTTCGGAGGTGTACTGGTAACGACGCTCGAACAGGTCTTCCGCGAGGAGTGGGGCCGCGTTCTGGCCACCCTGATCGGCTTCCTCGGCGACTTCGACCTCGCCGAGGAAGCCGCCCAGGAGGCGTTCGCGCTGGCCGCCGACCGATGGCCACGCGACGGCGCCCCCAGCAACCCGCGCGCCTGGCTGATGGCAACGGCCCGGAACCGGGCGAGGGACCGCATCCGCCGCGACCGGGCCCTCACGGCCAAGCTCGGCCTGCTCGTCGCGGGCAATCCGGCTGAGGTGCCGATGAAGAGCACGACGTTTCCGGATGAGCGTCTGGAGCTCATCTTCACCTGCTGTCACCCGGCGCTCGCGGTCGAGGCGCAGGTTGCGCTCACCCTGCGCACCCTCGGCGGGCTCAGCACCGACGAGATCGCCCGTGCCTTCCTGGTACCGGAGCGCACGATGGCCCAGCGGCTGGTGCGAGCCAAGCGAAAGATCAAAGCAGCGGCGATTCCGTTCCGGGTGCCGCCGGTTCACCTGCTCGGCGAACGCCTCGACGCCGTTCTCTCCGTCATCTACCTGATCTTCAACGAGGGCTACGGAGGTCGCGACGAACTGGCGGCGGAGGCAATCTGGCTGGGGCGGGCGCTGGCCGAACTCCTCCCAGACGAGCCCGAGGTTCACGGCCTGCTGGCGATGATGCTCTTGCACGACTCCCGCCGTGAGACACGGTTCAGCGACGGCGAGCTCGTCCTGCTCGCCGATCAGGACCGGTCCCGCTGGAACACCGGGCAGATCGCCGCCGGGCGCGCCGAACTCGACCGCTCGCTGGCCCTGGGTGGCCGCGGGCCCTATGTGCTGCAGGCCGCCATCGCCTCGCTGCACGCCGAGGTGCCGTGCGACTGGGTGCAGATCGGGGCTCTCTACCGCGAGCTCACCCGCCTGACCGGCTCGCCCGTCGTGGAACTCAACCGCGCCATCGCCATCGCCGAGACCGAAGGCCCCGAGGCCGGCCTGCGCATCGTCGACCAGCTCGGTCTCGACGACTTCCGCTACCTGCACTCGACCAGGGCCGAACTCCTGCGACGTCTCGGGCGGACCGACGAGGCACGTGATGCCTACCGGCGGGCGAGACAACTCACCGACGACGGCGCCGAACGGCGCTTCCTCGAACGCAGGCTAACGGAACTCGCAGGAACATCCGGAACGGCTTGACACGACCTCAGATTCCACATGATCGCGGCGGTCCGGCTGTTCTATGACTTCTTGACGGAAGAGGGTGTGCGGGAGTCCAATCCGGTGGGCCGGGGCGCCGGTGAAGCCGAACGCGATCAAGGCATGGCGGGAAAGCGAGGTGCTGCCGGGAGCCAAGTCCGGCGCCGCAGACGCCGCGGTGATCGCGAAGTACGTGCGGATGCGCCATCATCGCCTGCGGGTTGCGCAAGTGATACAAGTAGCGGTCTCGGGGCGGGCAGCCAACCGCGCGGCCGCGACCGGCTGGCCGCAGGTCACACACAGGCCATAGCTGCCCCCGGCGAGCCTGCGCAGCGCCGCCTCGATCTGGGCCAAACGCTCGCGGGCCTGCCCGGCCAAGGCGGCGACATGCTGGCGCTCGAAGGCGACCGTGGCGCCCTCAGGGTCATGCTCATCATCGGCACCGGCGGACCCGGCCGAATCCACGATGCCAGCGAACTCCCGTTCCAGCGCACCCAGTTGCCGGAGGACGGCGGCCCGCAGCGCCGCCAGCACACCAGCCACCTCCGCCTGTCCTGCCACCGTCCCTGACTATCACGGTTCACCAGCAGGCGGCTCCCCGGCAGCGGTCAATGAACCTCAGCAACCGCGAGACCTGAACTCATCTCGCGCGTGGCCCGTGTCCAGCCCGGCGGCGCGCTCACCCCGGCGGCCGAGGGCGAAGCTGCCCGCCGCGCTGCACTGGGCGGCGGGCAGCCGTGGGAACCCGCAGGCGGTCAGCGGAGCGGGACCTCCAGGACCCGCGTCCCCCAGTTTTGTTTCCCGTCGGTGGTTTGGCTGGACTTGGGCGGGATGTACTCGGTGGCCAGCCAGGCGGAGTCCGACGTGGGGTCCGGGACCGCGAACGAGTAGTCACCCCACCGCTTTGACTTCCGGTAGTACGGTCCGGCGCCGGGCGCCGCCACGATCGGCCGTCCGAAGTTACCCGCCCCGGCCTTCAGCGTGGCATAGCCGGCGCTGGGGAACCGGCCGGGGCTGGTCAGGGTGAAGATGGCCGCCGCGTTCCCGGCCGCGTCCGGCTGCACCGCCGGGTACAGCACGTACTGGCCGGGCGAGTCGATGTAGCCCTGGCGGACGATCGACGCGCCGGTGATCCGTGCCGCGCCCAGCCTCGGCCTGACCTGGAACCAGGCGCCGCCAGCCCGGACCTTGCTGTCCCCGGCGGGCCGC
This sequence comes from Streptosporangiaceae bacterium, assembly GCA_035308365.1. GTDB lineage: Bacteria > Actinomycetota > Actinomycetes > Streptosporangiales > Streptosporangiaceae > PALSA-505. The sequence continues at coordinate 17,106 of DATGGU010000012.1, read as the reverse complement.
ACCGCGGTGGTCAGCTCGCCCCAGACCGTGCCGCCGGCGAACTCCGCCTGCTGCATCCGGTCATCACCGGAGTTCAGCGTGCTCGTGCTTCCACGCTGCGGGGCTGGCGGCGGGTTGGCGTAGCGTTCAGAGGTGACGACGACGCTGGACAGCACGGGAAAGCCCAGCTTGCCGACCTGGCCCCGCCTGGTCATGGCCCATACGCCGATCCGGTGATCGCCCTGGCCATTGAAGTCGAGCTGGCTCAGGAAGTACTCGGCGTCCGGCTTCCCGGTGGACAACGCCGGCTGCGGCGCCAGCGTGACGTGGCCGGCGATCTTCAAGCGGTCGAACCGGACGAATCGCACCAGCGGTTTGCCGGCAACCAGCTGTGCCTTGTCGATCGCCCACATCTCCCCGCCGAGGAACCGCGGCTTATTGATCGAGAACTCATCGGCGGTGACGTACAGGTTCGTCTGGTCGATCCCGATTCTCGGCTGGTCGCCGAAGCAGGGGCAGCCGGCTCCCTGGCCCTCGTCGGTGGTGTCGATTGCGTACTCGTTCCACAGCCCGCGCGGGTCGGGGCTGTGCCTGACCGCGATGAGCAGGGAACTGCGGGTGCCGGTGTCGTTGAGGAACAGGATCGTCGCGAACCAGGTCCCGGTGGCGGGGTCGAACCAGCAGCGGGGGTCGCTGGTAAACTCCTTGCCGCCCACGTTGAACAAGTCGTTGATGTTGAATGGCCCGCGCACCGACTTGCCGCTCGTGCGGTAGATCCGGTACGCGGAGTTGACCGCCTCCAGCACGAACCCGTGGCCCTGGCACAGCCCCTGGTCCGGCGGCTCGAACTCCAGGTTGTAGTTGGTGAACTCGCTATCCCGGCTGCTGACCCCGTTGAAGCTGACCAGCGGAGATCTGGTGGCCTCGGCCACACCCGCTGCCACGCCGCCGGGCACCGCCTCGGTGGCCGAGAACCTGCCCGACGGCAGCCGGCGGGCACCCTTCGGGAACGCGCGCACCGGCGCCGCGTTCGCGGGCCGCAGGCTCCTGGGCACCAGCCGGGCCACCCCCCGGGCGCCGGGGTAGTACGTGACTGCGAGCCCCCCGCGGCTTGCCGCGGCCGACGCCTGCGCCACCGCCGGCGCCGCCCCGCCCGCTGCCATCATGGCCAGGGCGCAGACCGCCGCCCCGCCCAGCATTAACCATCTGGTCTTCATCGATCCCCTCCCGGACAGAACGCGTGCCGCCTGGCGCTCTTCACGCGTGACCATATCGTGTCACGGCACGGTTAATCCCGTGTCCGACTGGCCGGCCTGCCGCCCGGCCGGTTCCCGGTGCGCCTACCGCCACACCGGATGCCGATGCCCAGGCCCCATCAGGCACGGCCCGGCCTGCTGACCTCCCACGCTGCCTCATCAGCCCTGCGCTCGGCTGGATAACCTCGCAGCTGCCTTCCGGCGCCGGCTCTGGCTCAAAGCGCTGGAAGCGGTCGGCCTGACTGGAATCCATTTTCATGATCTTCGCCATACGGGAAACACGCTGACCGCTGAGGCCGGGGCGAAACCCGCGCGAGCCGATGGAGCGGATGGGCCCCAGCAGTACCAGGGCCGCCCTCGTCTACGTGAACCGCATCATGCCCGGCTGCTTTCAGATGAGATGCAACTCGGTATTAGACATTCTCGTCTAGCAAGAATTTCATGCGGGCCGGGTTACCGGCAGATGATATTCACGTACAGAAAAGGCAGCATAAGCGATCGCTTGCTGGATGTCCTCGGGCTCAATGAACGGAAAGTCCTCCTGGATCTGCTCCAGCGGCCAGCCCGCGCCAACGAGGTTGAGCAGGTGCTCCACAGTGAAGCGATGCCCACGGATGCAGGGCTGCCCCCCATCTTGCCAGGCTCGATCGTGATGCGGTCCGGGATCTCCATGGTGCCCAGCCGCCCGCAAGCTTTCGGCGAGCAATGGCGACAGGTTGTTGTCAATGAGGAATTTCACGCTGTATGCCGAAGCGGAATTTCCCGCTCACGCACGGCTTCCGCAGCGAAGAGCAGCGACTCATGAATGTCCTCGCGAGTTAGATCCGGGTGCTCAGCGAGGATTTCATCGGTGGTCATGCCGTCAGGTTAAAGCCGTGCTGAGATTCCTCACCGGATCCAGCCCAGGCATCCGGGCCAGGGCATCTCCGGATGCCCCTGCAGCCGGACGGCGCCGGGGGCATTGAAGGACGCGTAACGGACAGTTCGAGCGGTGAGAGGCAGTCACAGAACCGCAGCGTCGTGCAGGGCGGTTCTCAGCCCTTGTCGAAGATGCCAGGATTCAGCGTGTACGTGGCAGTGAGCGTCACGGTCTGAGACGCTGGGCCACAGAATGCACGCCCGCTCATACTGATCGGGATCTTGACGTTCTTGACCGAAAAGGTCCCGGCGTCGTTGTAGGCGCCACTGATGCTTGCGTTGCCCGACGGTGCAAAGGTCAGGCTGCACGGCCAGTTGTTCGTGTCGACGAGCCCGGCCTTAGGCATGTGGATCACGAACTTGTCACCCGTTGCATTTGGTTCGGGAAGACCCTCGTCGCCCGCGCCTGCGTTCGTGAAGTCCTTCTCAGCGACGGCCCACGATCCGTTGACAGAGTTCGCTGCGAACGAGTCTGTGAACCCGAGGTTATCCGTGCACGACGCGTTGCTGGCGTCCGTGAACAGGGGCAGACCCGTTGGGAACCGCAGGGACGACCTCGTCTTGCCGCGGAAGGCGGACGAGGTGCAGGTGATCATGAGCGATGGTGACGAGCCCGGCACCGAGATAATGACCTTGCTGCTGCTCAACACCACAGCCGTCCCGGATGCAACGCTGAACGTGTCCGCACCGTCTTCGGCCGTCGACGTCGCCGATGTCGAGGTTGCACTCAGGAGGGGCACCAGCAGGGCGGCGATGGCGGCGATGGCCATGCCCATGCGCCGGCGAACAGCCCGCCGGGCCCGCCGGACCGGACGCTCGGTCACCGGTACCGCCGACACAGGCGCCAACCTATCGAAGTGCGATGACTTGCTCCGCCTCACGGTCCCTCCGACTGCCTCTTCACAGCTTGGCCGGATGCGCTACGCAAAGGCTACGGCGATGGTCCTCGACACGTCTACGGTCCGGCTGCCGATTGTTCCCCAGGCCGCAGGACGGACACCGTTGCCCGGCGAGCTGACGGCTTCATGTGCGCGGGTCGCGATGATGGGAAAGCGACCAGATCGGTCGTTATGGTCGGCCCTGTCTCTCACCAGATGCCGTGACATGCGTCCGCTCATGGTTGATATGCCTGTGATCGTGAGGCACCAGGATCGAGGCGCACTGCGCCTCGATCACAGGCATGATCAGGCATTATGCCGCCGAAGGGCAGTGATCTGATCTTTGATCACCGGCATAATGCCAATGAGCGAGCGTTCACCGAAGTGGACCTGCGCCGACAAATGCGCCACAATTGTGGTCATGAGTATCGAGCCGTTGCGGTCGGTCCGCGATCATCTCTCGGAGTTCGTCGACCGCGTCGAGGGCCAGCACGAGCGGATAGTGCTGACCCGTAACGGCCATGCGGCCGCTGTCCTGATCAGCCCTGAGGACCTCGCCCAGCTCGAAGAGACCATCGACGTCCTGAGCGACCCCGCAGCACTTGCCGACATCCGTGAAGCTGACGAAGCCTACGCTCGCGGTGATGTCATCCGCGGCGTGGAAGCCGTCCGCCAGCTGCGGCGGTGAGCAGCGAGTCCGGTTACGAGCTCGTCCTCACCCCGCCAGCGCGCCGTGCCCTGACCGGCAAGCTGCCCGAGCCGGTCGCCGCAGCAGTGATCGAGTTCCTGACCACGGCACTGATCCGCCAGCCCCACCGGATCGGTAAACCGCTGCGGGATGACCTGGCCGGGGTGTGGTCCGCGCGCCGGGGTACCTACCGCGTTCTCTACCGCATTCACGAAGACCTCCACGAAGTGATCGTCCTGCGCGTCGAGCACCGCCGCGACTCCTATCGCCCGCTTTGACCACCGCCGTGCACCCGCCGATTCCTGGATCCATCCGCAGCAGGCGCATCCGGTCATGCCGCGTGTGGTGTGGCTTGGTCTGGTCACAGGGGGGCGAGGATCATGAGTACCTCGTCGCGGTCATCACCTGGCGCCAGCCGCAATGCGCCTGGCCAGCGGCCGATCTCTCGCCAGCCGAGCTTGGCGTAGAAATGCTCCAGTCCCATGCCGCCCCGCGCGGCCAGGTGCCGTCATGGTGGGTTGCCTGCACCGTGGGTTCGTGCGAGGGTGGCAGTACTTAGCGAGCCTGGATCGGTCCAGACCATGCGCTCCCTCGCCGCTTGCAGTTCCGCACTGAAGGCGGCGAGAGCTATGACAGACCCTGGGATGGGCTATCCCTGCGGGACTGGCGCAGACCTGCACTCCACGCAAACACCCGATGCCGGCCGCGGCGCGCTGTGCATCTACTGCCGGACGGACAGATTTGTTTACTGGCCGTCAGCGATCCGGCTGTCCTTGGCCGAGTGCCCGGGCTGCCAGCGGCGGGGGCCGGCCGGCCGGGACATCGCACCGCTGAATGGCCGCCCGGCCGCCGGGTTCAGCCGGATCACGCCAACGGCTCGCAAGCTGAGCGTTACCTCACGGCTCGAGCACCTGCCACCCGATGCAGCACGGGCTGGCAGGCCACGTCCTTGACCGCCCATCACCGCCCCGCACCGGGCCGATGCAGGTGATAGGTGCGCACGTCGCTGCGATCCTGCGGCACGGCCCAGCTTGGCCCGATAACGACAAGGAGCCCCCACGATGTACCGGATACCAGGTGTTGTGTCCAAACCCGCACCGGCTGCCCCCCGGGCAGGGCCGGCCCACGGTCTCTCGCCCGGCAGCCCGCAGGCGCCCGAAGACGGCTGCCCAGCCGGCCCAGCCGAAGTCGTCTGGGGCCAGCCTGAAGACCGCGAACGGGTCGCCCTGGGGCTGAACGACGTCGTGGCCGGCCGGCTGCTCACCGCGGGCCAGGACCTGCAGGCAGCGCTGGAACTCATGGACGATCACCCTGCGAGCGGCAAGATCCGCCATGCCGTGGATGAGATGAACCAGGCCATCCGGGAAATCCGGGACACTACTTCCGCTCACCCGGCGGGTGAGCAGCCCCCCCTCGGCACACCCAAGAGCACACCCTGAACCAGGAAGCCCCACCAGCCAGCATGGTGAGATCACGCCCGGGGCCGACGCGGCCGCTTCCGCGGCGGAGCCGTCGCTGTGGCCACGGTGATCAGCCTGATTGACCGCCGCCGCGACGCCTGCGCGGTCTCGTGACAGAACGATCAATCTGTGCGGCGCCCGCTGTTCAAGATCATCACAGAACGGCTACTCGCGCGCAGACGTGCCGTTGCAGCTTGACCGCCGAAACCTGACCGCCGGAGCGGACTGCATGAACATTCACGACCGCCTGGTCACGAGTATGCCCGCACATGCCGCTCTTGGTGCGCACCGGTCTGCGGCGGCTGCGATCTTGCCGCTTTATATGCGCAGTGACCTGACGGACGCGAGGCCGGGTCAGGTTACTGGTGGTCCAGCGCTGCGGCGGCGGGGGCGTGCCGGAGGGCTCGCGCCGATAGCGCGGTGAGCCAGGCGAAGCCGGTCACGATGCTAACGCGCTGGAACAAACCGCCAAGGCGCACAAGGCGGGGTGATTGGCTGAAGCCCGCAGCGGCCAGCGCCATGGCCGCTGGCATGGTGACGGCGGTGCCCGCGCAGTAGAGCCCCCACCCGCGCTGACCGATCCGCAAGCAGCGCCAGCTGGCGCCGGCCGCGGCGGCGGGCAGGCCGAGGAACACCGGCAGGGCGGTCAGGTTGTGCACCATGCCGGCGCGGCTGGGTGCGCGCGGCACACCGGGTGTTCCCGGCGGGTAGCCGCTGACCGGGTCGGTAGGGAAGATGGCCGACCCGATGAGCCCGGCGCCCGCCGCGCCGATCAGGGCCGGCCCGGTCCGGGTACCGGTGGCGGGATCATCAGCCCGCGACAGCCCCGCCGCGGCGCCGAGGAACAAGATCCCGGTCACAGCAAAGTTCGCGGCCTGGACCCAGCCGCCCGGGCCGAGCGCCAGCGAGCTGACCGGGTGGCGCAGCGGCCGGTAGTCGTCCCGGGCGGCGCCCTCACCAAGGAACGCTGTGACGAACACCGGCCCGGCAGCCACACCGCAGCGCAGCAGCCTGCGGGTCCAGATCGCCGGGCCGCCGGTCGCGGCGGCAAGCTTCACGCTCGAAGCGTAGCGGGCCAGCCGCGGTGCAGCGGACCGATATTCGCCTGTGCCGATGAGCGGGCACGTCGTTCTGCCTGCTCGCCGGGAAATCCGGTTGCGGGTGGCCGGCATCGGATGTCTGATGGACCGGCCACCGATCACCGGAGGGAACATGACGGGCACCTCGCTGCCCACCCCCACGCTGCACACCGCTCGCCTGCGGCTGCGTCCCTTCGACGACGCGGATGCGGACGACCTGTTCGCGCTGCACAGCAGCGCCCGCGTGCTGCGCTACTGGGACGCGCCGCCGTGGAGCGAACGCGTGCGCGCCGGGCGGTTCATCACGGCGTGCCGGCAGATGGCGCAGGAGGGCACCGGGGTGCGGCTGGCGGTGGATCGTGCCTGCGACGGGGCGTTCATCGGCTGGTGCAGCCTGACCCGGTGGAATCCGGGCCACCGCAGCGCGTCGCTGGGCTACTGCTTTGATGATGCGGCCTGGGGCCACGGCTACGCGACGGAGGCCGCGGGCGGCTTGCTGCGGTGGGCGTTCGGCACGCTGGACCTCAATCGCGTCCGGGTGCGGCTCCTCTAGAGGGACTGCCTGACCTGCAGAGTTGATGGTTGGGCTGCTGCCGGTGCCTGCTGTCTTTTACTGTTTCGGGCAGCAGGTTTAGGAGGCGCGCCTGATGGGGTCGCTGATTGATGAGCTGCAGCGGCGGGAAGCGGTGGCTCGCGCGGAAGCGGAGCAGTTGCGGGGGCAGATCGCGCAGCTGGCGGAGCGTCTGGCCGGGGTCGAGGAGCAGCTGTCGCGGCTGGTGATCGCCCGCGAGGTGGTCGATGAGGTGCTGGACGGGGCTGCCGCGGCGGTATCACCGGTGGCGGGACAGCCGAAGGTGACGGCTTCGCCGGAGGCTGGTCATTCGCCTGTGATCGGGGTGCTGGCGGTGCCGCCGTGGCGGGCGGGGCTTGAGGTTTCGGTGCTGCCGCGAGGCTACCGGGACCTGCTGGAGGTGGCTGAGGATGCGGGGCGGCCGCTGCGGGCGGCGCAGATCGCCGCGGCGGCCGGGCTGAGTACGGACCGGGGGAAGGTGGAGGGCCTGCGGGCGAAGCTGAAGCGGCTGGTGGAGCGGGGCTGGCTGGCCGAGGAGGCCGGGCCGGGGCTGTTCGGGCTGCCCGCGCATAACGGCAACGGGCTGGGAGAAGCGGTAAAACCAGGGTGATGGCGGGCTCTTCTTCCTAGGTTCGCAGGTGCCAACCAAGACGAACCGGACCGGAAGAAGAGCCCTTGTGGAACCGTATGCCCAGATCCCGGATGCTGGCCCCTTCGCCGCCTCGGCGGATCTGTTCACCTCGCTGGTCGCAGAGCTGGAAGGGCCCGGGGTGGCCGGGCTGACCGCGTGCGAGCTGGAGGACCTGCTGGCTGAGCGGGGCCGGGAGGTGCAGCGGCAGCTGCTGCAAGATCACCTGGACCTGCGGGCAGCGCGGGAGGAGCAAGCCGTCCGCGAGCACCACATGGCCGCGACAGGTGCGGACGGGCTCACGCGGAACTGGGTGGAGACCGGCCACGGCAGGCTGCTGGCCACCTTGTTCGGCACGGTGCGGGTCACCCGGTGCGCCTGGCGCCGCCCGGGGGCACCCAATCTCTGCCCAGCTGATGCCGCCTTGTCGCTGCCGGCCTGCCGGCGGTCTCACGCCCTGGCCCGGCTGGCCGCGGTGGAAGCTGCCCGCGGCTCGTTCGAGGCCGCGCACGCCGCAATCACCCGCCGCTGCGGTCCGGTGATCGGCAAGCGGCAGGCCGAGCAGGCGGTGGTGAGCGCTGCTGCGGATATCGCCGCGTTCTATGCTGCCCGTGTCCCGGTGCCGTGCACCGCCTCGACGCTGCTGGTGATCTCCGCCGACGCCAAAGGGATCGTGATGCGGCCCGGGGCGCTGCGCCCGGCCACCGCCAAAGCCGCCGCCCGCCAGGGCCGGATGCGGACCCGGCTGGCCGCCGGGGAGAAGCCGAACCGCAAGCGGATGGCCACGCTGGCCTGCGTCTACGACGCCGAGCCGTCCCCGCGCCGCCCGCACGACATCATCGCCCCGCCCGGCGGCCGCCATGGCCACCGCAAGCTGCGGCCCCGGCCCAAAGCGACAGCGAAATGGCTGGCCGGATCGGTGCGGCACGACTCAGCCCAGGTCATCGCCGCCGCGTTCAGCCAAGCCCATGCTCGCGACCCGCAGCACCAGCGCGAGTGGGTGGTCCTAGTCGACGGAGCCGAGCACCAGCTGGACCTGATCCGCACCGAAGCTGCAAAACGCGGCGTCACCATCCACATCGTGATCGACCTCATCCATGTGCTCGAATACATCTGGAAGGCCGCCTGGTCCCTGCATGCCGCCACTGATCCCGCAGCCGAGGACTGGGTCGCGGTCAAAGCGCTCGCGGTGCTGGCCGGGGACAGCGCCCGGGCCGCCGCCGAGATCACCGCCGAAGCCGACGCCGCCGGCCTGACCGCCGCCCAGCGGACCGGCACCGACGCCTGCGTCCGCTACCTGACCAGCAAGCACGCCTACCTACGCTACGACCAGGCCCTGGCCGCGGGCTGGCCGATCGCCACCGGCGTCATCGAAGGAGCATGCCGCCACCTGATCGGCGACAGGCTCGACATCACCGGAGCAAGATGGGGACTCGACGGCGCCGAAGCCGTCCTCACCCTGCGCGCCGTCATCAGCAACGGCGACTTCGACGAATACTGGCGCTACCACCTCACCCGCGAACACCAGCGCCTCTACCCCGGCACGGCACAAGGCGAGTACACACTCGGCGCCTGACCCTCACTCCAAACGAGCCGCACCCATCGCGTCCAGGCGGAGACCGATACCCGCAACGTGGCATCTGCCCGCGTGCTGGACAAGCTCGGCTTCGTGCGGGAAGGGAGGTTGCGGGAAGACTGCGTCGTGGACGGCGAGGTCTCTGACTCGTGGGTCTACGGGCTGCTCAGGCGGCAGTGGCGGCCGCCGTCCGAGCCGGTTCGCGCCCGCTGAGTCCCCGCTCCCTCGCGAGAGGGCGCCCGGCACCGGGGTGTTGGCTTCGCCGGGCCGAGGGGCCGGCACCGGGCACTCTCATGCATCAGGGCGTGGTGGTGTTCGCCCGCGGCCAGCGGGCCGGAAGGTTGCCGGAACATCCTGATCGAGAGGCGCGTTGACAACGAGAGGACACGACATATCGTGTCGATGTGAGCAGGCCTGGGCCTTGATGTGCTCCGGGCCGACGAGGTGAGCGTGATGACCGATTGGCATGAGGGGCGGACGCCGCGCAGGTCGCCGAAGGCCGTGATCGCCGTGACGCTGCTCGCACTGCTGCTGCTGACAACCGTGCCGGTGGCCCTGCTGACGGCAGTGATCATGATGATACTGGGACACGTCGCCGGCGGGCTCGCGTTGTTCGGAGGCTCGGTGCTCGCCGCCGCCATGACTGTCGTGCTCGCGGGCATGACCGGGATGCATCACCTGCGCAAGCTGCTCTCCACTGCCAGCTTCAACGTCGTCCAGCGGGACCACAGACAGTCCGGCGACATCGCAGGGCCGAACGGCAGCAACTACACCGATGTCGTGCAGTTGGACCGCAGCGAGTACACGGAAGTTCGCTGACCTGACCCTCCTGTCGCCGATTCTCACGATGCCGGGCAGGCACGCGACCTGGCCGTACGTTCATGCATCGCCAGCACTGTGTGCGTGATCGCCCGGTTCTGCCGCGGCCGGTGCAACCTCGTGGGCTTCGCGGCGGCGGTGACGCGGCGCACGCTCAGAGCATGACGAACGAGCAGGCCGAGACGCTCGGCGAGCCGTATACCCGCCACCTGGGCGGCAAGGTCCACGAGCTGCGGTTCCACCTGCTCGCCCGGCAGACCCGGATCACCTACTGGCTGGCCCCGGGCCGCCGCGTGATTCTCCTGACTGTCTTCCGCAAGACCCGCAGCGCGGACAGCGCCGAGGTCGCCCGGGCGCTGCAGGCGCAGAAGATCTGCGAGGCCGGGCACGGCCCCGCCCACGACATATTCGACCGGGAGGTGCCCTGAGATGACCAGCGGCCACAGTTCCTACGATGACCTGGCCCGCCAGCGCCGGGACAGCGACGGCTACCGCGAGGGCTACGCCGAGGCACGCCGGGCATTCCTCATCGGCCAGGCGGTCCGCAAGCGGCGCCTGGCCCTGGCCCTGTCCCAGACCAAACTGGCCGCCCGCGCGGACATGACCCAGCCCGCCCTGTCCCGCCTCGAAGCCGACGGCGTCATCCCCACCATCCCCCCGCTCGAACGCATCACCGCAGCCCTCGACGCCGACCTCATCGTCCAGATCTCCCCGCACGCCGCCTGACCAGGCCCCGCCACGACGACCTTCCGAACCACCTCACCCCAACCGCACTGACGTGCCGAAGTAGTCGTATCCAGCGGCGCATGGTAATGCTGGTCAACGCATGGATTTGCGTGGTCCGGGCAGATTCCAGTCCCGGTGAGAGAGGTGGCTGTGGGTCTGCCAGGATGCTGGCATGAAGCTGACGTCGCATCTATCCGGTGACCGCCGCGCGCATGTGGAGGGGCGGTTGCGTGCCAACCTGATGGCGTGGCTGACGACCGTGCGCCCAGATGGGCGGCCCGACAGCGTGCCGGTGTGGTTCTTGCTGCGTGATGACGAGACAATCCTTGTCTACAGCCAGGCGGCGAAGATGAAGCTGCGCAACATCAGCCACAACCCGAAGGTGGCGCTGGGGCTGGACGTGACCGATCTCGGTCGGGACGTCATCCGCGTCGCGGGGACCGCTGAGCACGTTCCCGGGTTCCCCGCGGCCGATCAGGTGCCGGAGTATGTGGTGAAGTATGCCGAGCGCATTGGGGCGCTGTTCGGCACGGCATCCCAGTTCGCCGCGCAGTTCCCGGAGGCCTTGATCATCACGCCTCAGCGCCTGTATGCCTGACAGCGCCCAGCCCATCCCACCGGTGTTGTCCCCGGTGCCGCCGTACGGGCGGGTGAGGCCGGTCTGGGTAGGAGGGGATGATACGTAACTGGAAGCGCCTGGACAGCGCCAAGCGCCGCGCCTGATGCCACGCTGGACAGCACCATATGATTCATGCCCAGCTTCCCACGGCCCCGCAGCCGACCAGCATCCGAATCTGCTAACGACCGGGCGTCCGAGGAACGCATCATGATTCTCGCCCGCGCATATTGATAAACCTTTGGCATGATCAAGCCGAGGTGACGTCGAGAACTCCATTGCCGCGCTAAACGGCGAGTCTGTACTCGTCGCATGAGTTCCCAGGCAAGGCAGCTCGGCGCGCATATTGGCCAGTTATGCGTGTACTGGGCCAGGCATAGCTTGGTGTCGGCTCACAGCTGCCAGGCACCGGGGCCGGGGCTTCAAGAGCGCTCCGATGGGCAGCGTTCTGTTTCCGCTGCCGAACGTCCTTCGGGCGCCAGCGCCAAGGGAGCCAGGCCAGGCGGCTGTTATGCCCAGCGCGGGCCGGGGATGCGCGCTGGCATGCGGGAGTAGTCCACCAGGTACTCGGCCACCGCGCCGGCGTCGGATCAGTCAGTTCGTGCTCGTGACGAACGGCGCGAATTCCCCGGTCGCCGGCGGAAACGCGCGGTGGCGGTCACCAGAGGTCGCGGGAGAATGCTGATGAGGACGAGCGAGCGGATGCCGGGAACGCGAGCCGCTGCACGAGCACCCGGCCTGCCGAGATGCCTACGACGCGCGCGGCCGGGATGCCATGGGTGCCGGGCACGCGCGCGGCGTCGGCGACAAGGCCGGCGATGATGTATCCAGGCGTCTTGGCGGGTAGGTAACCGAGCGGCCGGTATCGCGGTGGTCATGGCGGATCACGAACCGCACGCCCGCGAATTATCCCGGCCTCTCCACAGCCGCATGGCTCCCGCTCCCTGCCAAAACGCCGGTCCGCCTGGCCGGTTTGGCGGCAGGCTTCGAGCCCAGCATCGCATTCCCGGCGCATCAGCAGACGAGCGGGTGCGGACGATACCGGATCGGCACGGCACCCTTCCGGGGTGATGACCCCGGCTAGACAGGCACCTTACTGGCCTCGGCCTGCTTCTCGAAGATCTGGACGACTTCCTCGACGGAACGGCCCTTTGTCTCGGGCAAGAACTTGAACACGAATCCGATCGCCACCACCGACAGGACCGCGAAGGACACCATGACCCAGGCCAGCCCCCATGCATTCTGCCAGGACGGGAACGCCTCGATCAGCGCGAAGTTGGCCACCCAGTCCACGGCCGCGCCGATCGCAGCCGCCCGCCCGCGGACAGATGTCGGGAAGACCTCGCCCTGGATCAGCCAGCCTGTCCCGCCGACGCCGATCGCGAACGAGGTGATGAAGAACGAGAAGCCGACCATGACCACCACGGTCTTCGGCAGGTCGGTGAAGAACGCGACTCCGGCCGCCGCGACCAGCATGAACACCGCCATGCCCGCATAGCCCCCGATGGCCAGCGGGCGCCGCCCGAACTTGTCGATCCAGCGGAAGGCGAAATAGGTCGCGACCACGTTGACCGCGCCCAGGATCGCGGTGACCTCGACCCCGGCCACTGCGGCGGCGACGGCATTGTGCCCGCTCTGGAAGAAGGTCGACAGGATCTTCGGGCCGTAGTAGAAGGGAATGTTGATCCCGGTGATCTGCTGGAAAATGAAGAACACGCAGACCACAATCAGCGCCCGGATCACGCCCTTCGTCCATTGCGTCTTCCGCCGCCGTTCTTCCACCGTGCCCCTGAGCTGCTCCGCGGCCGTACGAATCTCCTCCTCGGTGGTCTCCATTCCGAGCTGGCCGAACGCCTTCCCGGTATCGGCGTAGCGGTCATGCAGCATCAGCCACCGGGGGGACTCGGGCATCCTGGACCGCAGCGCCACGGCCACTATCGCCGGAAGCGCGCCGATGCCGAGGATGAGCCTCCAGTCGAGGTTGCCAGCGTTGTTCGGCAGGGCCACCAGGACGACCACGGCCACCAGATAGGACACCAGGATTCCCACGGTGATCATCCACTGCTGGATGATGCTCAGCTGGCCTCGCCGCTCCCGGGGCGCGAACTCCGCGATATACGCCGTGGCGATCGCGGAGTCGGCCCCGATCGCGAGCCCGATGAGCGTGCGGGACGACAGCAGCATGAAGGCATTCACGGTGAACGCCGACAACAGCGCGCCGACGGCGTAGATGGCGGCGTCGGTGATGAGCAGGGTCTTGCGCCCGAAGCGGTCGGTCAGCGGCCCGGCGATGAGCGCGCCCGCGCCGGCGCCCAGGGACGCGCCGGCCACCAGATAGCCCGTCCAGAAGCTCGACAGGTGGTAAGGAATGAAGCCCAGCGCCGAGCCGATGTTGGAGGTGTCGTATCCGAAGAGGAACCCGCCGACGCAGGCCAGCACGGCCAGGTACCAGTAGAAATTCGTCGGGATGCGCGAATCCAGATCCTCGAGCACATTGCGCCCTGACGGCTGCGTGGCTCTCGTCTCAGACACCATCTGCAGGCCTTCCTCAGTTCCGCCTCGGCCACCTCGCCCAGGCCAACCGCTGCGCCCGCTACCCGCGTGGCCGGGCGGCAAACCCCGGGCGGCAACGTGCGACATGCTCAAACCGGCCGCAGAAAAGGTCAGGAGATAAGCCCTGCCGGGCTCCCCGGGAGCCGCAGGAAGATTCCTCTACCGCGCATCACCGACGCCACGCTGAGCGCTCCGCGCGCAGCGGTCGCACACAACATTTGTTCGTGTGCGCTGACACGGCCATGCAGGCCGACCATCACCCGCAGGCGACGGCGAGCTTACGGACATGAAGATCCACCATGGCGTTAGGGCACAGCGTCACCCCGGCGGGAACGCGCAGAACGTTCCGTCTGCACCCAAATGCACCATCCATACCGAGGATGGGCAGGCGCTCATACATGCCGGGGTGTAAATGAACCCCGCCCGGCGGTGCCGGGCGGGGGTTTGTGTTTACGGTGTCGGTGGGGTGTTCATTCTGTCGCGATGACTTCGGTGACGGCGGCGCGGGCGGCGGATTCGTCGACGAGTTTCTTGCCGGTGGCGCAGGTGGCGACGAGGGCGGCCAGGGCGAGGTTGTTGACGGTGCGGGGTTTGCCGCGGCTGGTGTCGTGGATGAGGCGAGGGCGTCGTCGGTGAACAGGGTGCTGGTGCGGCCGGCCAGGTGCAGGTGGTGGGTGATGTAGGTGCTGGTCTCCTCGGGGGTCATGCCGGGCATCTGGTAGCGGACGGCGATGCGCTGGTCGAGGGCGGCCAGGACGCCGAGTTTGATCATGCGGCGCAGGGTAGGCCGGCCGATCAGGAGGCAGGCGAATGGGGAGCGGGAGTCCATGTCGTGGTTGGTGAGTTATCTGGATCTCCAGATAACTGACGAATGCGGAGATGGATTCCGCCTCCCCGTTCGCCGGCATCCTGGCCGGGCAGCCCACCTTGAACCGGCAGCTGCGGATGGGCATGTTCGCCGCCTTGGACCAGCGGATCGCCACCCGGTTCACCATCAAGCCGATGGACCTGGCCGAATCAGCCGCCTACCTGCGCCACCACCTCAAACTCGCCGGCCGCGAGGAGCCACTGCTCGCCGACGATGCGGTCGCCCGGCTGCACCGGGTCGCCAACGGACTGCCCCGCGCCCTCAACAACGCCGCCGCCGCGGCGCTCATCGCCGCCGCCGCAGCCGGCAAGGACCTCGTCGACGATTCCTGCGCCAAGAAAGCCGTCGCCGAGCTCACCCGCGACTAGCCGCACCCCGGCCGGCCGCCCGGGCGCTCGCGGTCCCCGGCCGGGCAGTGCCGGGCCATCGCCGTGACCCGCGCCGAGGCGCTGCACTGGTGGCGGGCAGGCTACGAAGCGGGCCAGCAGGCCGCCGAGCACGAGACCCAGGCCCAACGGAACCGGCTCATAGCCAGCTACCGCGCGCAGCGCGCCGTCAGCCAGCAGGCCGAACTCGACGCGCTGCTGCTCGAAACCATTGCCGCGCTCGCCGGCCTCTTCAGCCGGCCGGACCACCCCGGCAACCACCCAGCCTGACCGACACCGCAGCAGAAGATCACCGTCAAAACCTGCCGGAACGTCCACACCAAACGCTGCCGACTCGTGCGTAAACAGCGTGGCCGCTAACACCACCCGGACAAATGGCTGGGCGATCAGATCAGCAGACAGGTCATCGGTCTGCTGCTGGACCAGCTCGGTCCGGCGCACGCCCTCGGTGAGCATCCGGATCATCGCATGATCACGCGCGTCCCCAAAGCCCCGCGCCCGGGCACCGCCGGTGACCTCCAGCAAGTCGTTGATGAACCCGTGCGCCAGCGTGGACGGCTGCACCTTCGCCGGGGAGTAACGGTGCAGGCCATCGGTGTACGGGTGCGGATGCTGGTACACCTGCTCCAGCCAGGTGAACAAATGCCGCAGATTACGCTGGCGGGTGTTCGTGCCACCCTGGCCATGCGCGGCATGGTAGGCAGCGAAGAACCGGTTGAGCAGCGCGGTGTCGCAGGCGGTGAAGTCCCCCTCCTCTCCCTGCTCGGTCATCCACCGGTCCAGGACACGGGCGGTCTCGGTATAAGCCGACACCGTGTCCTGCTGAAACGGCCGGTGCTGCCTGTTCGTGCGCGACCTCAGCCACTCCCCGAACTCCCCGATCATCAACCGCCGCAGATCCGCGCCAGGCAGGCCCGGCCGCGCCCGCAGACCCGGATGCTCACCCGGGGCTGCCAGAACGGGCATGCCCGTCAGCCCAGCGGTCCGCAGCGGGCTCTTACGTGCCGGGCTCCTGCCAGCCACGGCGGAGGTCTTACTGGTCATGGGAAACTCCCCTCCTGGGGGTGCTAGGCACACTCCCAGGCAGGGAAGCTATGTGCCTAGCACCGAGATGCTTACCGGAAGCACCTGGGCGCCAGGCAGTTTGGCGAGAGTCTTCCCAGCTCAGAGGCAGTTCTGCGCCCCGAGCGTGATTCGAACACGCGACCTACTGCTTAGGAGGCACATCGGCCTGAACGCTATGCTGACCTGCGAAGATGCAGGCCAGCAACGAGCGAAAGCCCGAAAGGCAGTCGTTCTCTGAACGATCTTCAGCCACTCGGACGTAGAGGCAGTGGCCTGACCCTGACTCGATCCGGTGTGAGAACAGCCACTACCCCCTCGGCCAATGGCTGCTCCAGTCCTGCGGACAGTGCGGCCAACAGCAACGCGGCCAGCTCAGCCGATGACAGAACCTCCACCTCGCGCACCAGCACGAGTGAGGGTTGCACGTCACCGGATGCGAACAGCATCTGGACAAAGTCGTGATCACCCGAGACGAGGACCCTTCCATCGTCGCGGGCCCGCGCCAATATCACTGAGTCGTCGGCGCTCGTCAGACCTATATCGCCGACATGAACCGCGTCATGGCCGGCGACTTTCAGATACGGGGCCACTCGATAAGAAACATTCTCATCAAGCAAAAATCTCATGCGGACCGAGTCACCGGGAGATGATATTCACGCACCGAAAAAGCAGCATAGGCTATGGCCTGCTGGATATCTTCAGCCTCGATGAATGGAAAGTCTTCTTGGATTTGCTCAAGCGACCAGCCCGCACCGACGAGGTTGAGCAGATGCTCCACCGTGAAGCGATGCCCACGGATGCAGGGCTGTCCCCCCATCTTGCCGGGCTCGATCGTGATGCGGTCAGGAAGTTCCATGAGATCAATGTACCCCGGCCTCAGCCAGTCAGAGTGCCGCTATACGCCTGGTCCAGCGCAGGCCTGCATACGAGGTCAGCAAGTCAGCCACACGCCCAGCGCTGTACTGAAGATCAACACCGAGTTCCCGCAGGTAGCGCCCCGAGCGTGATTCGAACACGCGACCTACTGCTTAGGAGTTCGT
>DATGGU010000011.1:0-43233 GCA_035308365.1 Streptosporangiaceae bacterium | reverse complement strand
GAGCTCCCTGACCCGCTCGAGCTTCCAGGCCTGGGAGGCAGGATGATCAACCTCGAACACCGTCAGCGAGCCGAGCAGGTCCGGCCGCCGCCACGCGAACGAGTCAAGCCCCGCGCCAAGAATCACGTACTGCCCGAAGGCACCAGCAGCCAGCCGGTCCTCGGCGTACCGGCTGCGGGTGCAGACAGCCGCACGGGACTCGCGGCGGACCGGGCCGGGGAACAGCGGATCGAACTGGTCTCGCAGCTGCTGCCATACCGGGCCGACAAGCACCAGGGCCAGCACATCGTCCAGCACCCACGGGGACGCCGTCTCCAGGCGAAACAATCCACGCGACACGGCCGCAAACATCGCCGTCCTGCTCGGCGCGCTTTCCATGCATTCCTCCTCGCCGGCCAGAACCCAGCATGCTGGCCACGCCCGCCCACTCCGCGCACTTCACAGGATGCGCCTGAAGCGCCCTGACGGCCATGGCCAGATCGCCCGGCAGCCACGATCTGCCCGCTATCGGGATCCTCCAAAACGGCCAGGCACGCCAGCATCACAGCCGCCTGCACGCCACCACGCCCGGGACGCCACCAGGACCGCCGAGACCCTCCGACTCGACCCGGCATGAATAAAACGGACATAACGCAACTATGCCGAGGCCTTGCCGGTGGGGGTGGGAGGGTGCCGGGCTGTCCCCATGCCCTTGACCGCTACTGGCGCAGCAGCGCCAGGTTGACGGCGCCGGCCATCGCCTGGTAGCCGGCGTCGTTGGGGTGCAGGTTGTCGCCGCTGTTGTAAGCCGGGTTGAGGTATTGCGGATAGGGCGGGTCCTGTACTGCCCGGGCGAAATCGACGACTGCGTCAAAGGCACCGCTCGTGCGGATCCAGTGGTTCACGGCCTCGCGTTTCGCTTCGCCGGCCGGCGACCAGTAGAACGATCCCTTGAAGGGCGTGATCGTGCCGCCAATTACCTTGAGCCCGTGCGCATGTGCCTGCGCGATGAGCATCCGGTAGCCCTCGATGATCTGCGCCGCGGTTACGTTCGTGTTCGGCTTGGTACAGCCCTTGTCTGGCTCCTGGCTGAAGCCGATGTCATTGACGCCCTCGAGGACCAGCACCCAGCGAGCCCCCGGTTGACCGAGAACATCGCGGCGCATCCTCGCCAGGGCGCTGGGGCCGAAGCACGCGGAGGGGCTCAGGACGCGGTTGCCGTCGATGCCCTCGTCAATCACCCCGGGCGCCCGGCTGCCGAACCGGGCGCCGAGGCGGCGGGCCAGATCATTGGGCCAGCGATCGTTGGCGCCGGCCTGCGAACCGTGGCCGTCGGTGATCGAGTCACCAAACGCGACGACCGCGCCCGGGTGCTGGCCACTTCCCCGGACGTCCACGCCGTCCACGAAGTACCAGGACGGCAGGCTCTTGGTAACCCCCATGCTGGGGTCGCCGCACATGTCACCGGCTGCCACATAACTCGTCTGGCCCGCCTCGTAGTGATATGTGGCGGGCCCGGTCGGCGCCCGCAGCCAGACGTCGACGGCCAGTTCCTCCAGCGCCGTGGTGGTCATCGGCACTGGATCGCTGACCGCCTGTCCCCCCGGTGGCAGTGTTACCGAGATCTTGCCGCCGAAGGTCACGTGGCGCTCTGATCCGGGTGCCACCAAAGCCCCGCCCAGCGGCAAGGAGACGCTCGTCCGGGCGACGCGGAGCGGCACGCGCCCGAAGGCGTTGCTGAGCCGGACGCGCAGTTCGCTGCCGCCGATGCTGGTGAGGATGATGTTCCGGACGGTCTGGTTGTCGAAGCCTTTCACGGCCTGGTTGGGAAGCAGCGGGGTGGGCGCCATCGGGCTCGCCGCCCACGTCGCCGTCCATCCCATGCCATGGGCAGGCGTGGCGGTGGCCAGGGCAGGGATCACGCCTGCGCGAGCCTGGCCACCCAGCGGACCGGCACCCGGGGCGATCAGGAGGGTTGCGCACAGGGCCGCCAGTGACAGGCGGCGTGCATTCCTCAACATGGTAATCACGACTACGGTCCACCCTTCCTAACAATTTGTGACTTAGCTGAAAAGATCCATCACACCCCAGCCGAAGTGGGCGAGAAAAAGGCGAGCTGCTGCCGGACCGCCCGGTAAACCTCGTCCACCGCGATCGCAGTCATGCACCGTGGGTACGGCCCGGCAGCGGACTCGTAGCGACGCTGGCAGCCGAACTGGCACGGATTTGTCTCCTTGCTCGGCTCGTGTTTCGGCGGCAGGCACACGCAGTAGCGATCTATGCTGCGGTGACGCAGGTAGATGCGGTCCCAGATGATCATCTCGCTGTTGCTCGGCCCGTACAGCACGACCGTTGGGGTACCGAGCGCCGCGGCCACGTGCGCGGGAGCGGAGTCGCTGCCGACCAGTACATCCGAGCGCTTCAGCAAGCTCGCAAGTGTGTCCAGCGACTCCCCCGCGCTCACCACCACGCGTGCTCCGGGGACGGCGCCTTCCACCATGTCGCGCAGCAGGTGCAGGTCGGGCCCCTCGCCGGCAGAACCCACCAGCACCAGCTGCGCCCCGTCACCCGCGGCCAGCGCCTGGCACAGCTCGCCGTAACGATCCAGTGGCCACCGCCGGTTCCAGCACCAGTTGCCGCCGGGATGAACCGCCACCACCAGCCCGGTCAGCTCGGGAACCGCCACCTGGCGGAACGGGAACGGCGGCACCACATCCGCCGCCCCCGGCGCTTCAAGCCCCAGTGCGGCCGCCAGCCCGGTGGAGAAATCCAGCAGGTCCGACAGCCCGAACGCAGGCGGGGTCAACGGTGCCGCCACCGTCAAGAAATCGTCATCCGGCCGCCCGAACGCGAATCCGATCCGCACGGCGATCCCGCAGCGCGCCGCCTCCCGCGCGCCGAGCCCATCGTTGTCCGGGTCCACCACGCAGCAGTCGAAACCGCGGCCGGAGATGCCGTCGAAGAATCGTTCCCAGCGGAGTGGATCGTCGTCTTGAAAATCTGGGCATGTCAGCACGGTATCCGCGTGTGAATGACTGGAAAAAAACTCTCCGAAACGCTCCATGGCATCGTTCCCGACGACATGCACGATCTCCGCTTCCGGATATGCGAGCCGCAGCTGGGCGAGAAAGATGTTGCGGTATATATAGTCGCCGAGACTCCGCCACCGCAGCCGGCCGAAAAGACATACCCGGCGCACCGCGTCAGGTGGCACAGGTGCCTGGCCGTCGTGCTCTGGTTCGGCACGAGAGGTACCGCCTGGCCGTTCTGTCGTTCCGTCACTCATTATCGCCGCCTAGGAAGCTAATCCACTTCATTCATATCTGACAGCTTTCGCTGCCGGGACGGAACCGGTGGCCGCGAGGCAGCGGCCCGGTGCTGCGTACCGGGCCGCCCGGCCCGCTCTTCGGAGTCCGCCTGGAACTGGCGGAACAAGATCTCCGCCGCCCGGTGGATATCCTCCGCCGCCGGCAGCCTCAATTCCGGCAGGCTCGATTTGATCTTGGCCAGGTCCGCACACGTCCAGTACTGGTACCGATCGGCAACCGGGTTCGGTACGAGCAGGACGGCCGGCCCGGATCCGCTGAATTCCGCACACCATTCCAGCAGGGTCGCGAACGCGACCGGCTGCCCGGAGCCAAGATTGTAGATTCCGGACGGCACAGGCCGGTGCAGGATCTTGACGATAACGTCCGCTACAACATGCACCGGAATATAGTCACGGCAAGCTTGAAGCGTATCGGAGAACAGGTGAATATTCTCGCCATCAGCTGATTTTCGGAGCAGTTGCGAGATAATTGATGCCATCGGCCCTTTGTGGCTTTCACCGGGGCCGAAGACGTTCGTGTAGCGAAGCCCGGTCCATGGCGGCTGGCCGCAGGCCTGCCGTGCGGCCATCGCTGCGTCGAGTTCGAGCTTGGAGCGGGCGTAGAGGTTGAGCGGCCCGGTACAGATGGACGGGGCGGTCTCGCACCCCTCGACCGCGGCCCGGCGCTGGTGCATCGTGCCGTACACGCTGTGCGACGAGGCGTAGATGAAGATCGTTCCGCTCACGGCGCAGGCGCTGGCCAGCTCGAGCGGCTGGCGGATGTTGATATCCCGCAGCAGGCTCCAGTCGCTCGCCAGCGTGCTCGTGATCGCGGCCTGGTGGACGACAGCGTGATACCGGCCGGCCCGGACATCCCGCAACACCGCCGGATCGTCCGCCTGGCCTTGGACCTGGCGCGCGAAGCCGTGCAGTGGCGGGGGCAGCGCACGCACGTCGAGGCCGGTCACCGTCCAGCCAGCATCGTGGCACGCCCGGGCAACGTGCCCGCCGATGAATCCGGCCGCACCGGTAATGAGCACCTCGCCAGCACCTGTGGCGGCGCCGGTGTGCGCGACGGCCCGAGGGGCCGGTGAGTGGGTCACCACGGCGGCTACCCGACGTTAGCGATCTTGTCAATGATCCCGCTGGTGGACCGGTTGCCGATGTACGGCAATATCACCGTCCTCCCTTTCCAGCTCGCTACGAGGGCCGCTTCGAGGACGTCGCCGATACGGTAGTCGCCGCCCTTGACGTAAAAGTCGGGCCGGATCTGCCCGAGCACCCGGTCCGGCCGGTCCTCGTCGAACGTCACGACCGCATCCACCGAGGTGAGCGCCTCGAGGACGGCGGCACGATCATGTGCTGTGACGATGGGCCGGCCCTCGCCCTTCAGCCGCCGCACGGACTCGTCACTGTTCAGGCAGACGATCAGGCAGTCACCCAGGGCCCGCGCCCGGGCGAGCATGGCGACGTGGCCCGCGTGCAGCAGGTCGAAGCAGCCGGCTGTCGCGACCACCGCTCCGCCGGTGGCGCGAACGCTCGCCACCACGTCGTGTGCCGTACGCTCATCGATGCCGGAGGGCGCGCCAGCACTGGGAGGCGCGGCAGCGGGCAGCCCCACCGCGTGGGCACCGCCGGCCGCGACAAAACCGGAGGCTGCTTCGACCGCGCCGGCCACCGCCTCGGACACCAGCGCACCGTCGGCGAGGAGCCCCGCGGCTGTCGCGGCGAAACAGTCGCCCGCACCGCAGGCGTCACCGCCGGAGCCGAGCGGTGCCGCAATGACCACCGGCAGCGCGTCCGCTCCGTCGAGCAGGATCGCACCGTCGCGGCCGCGGGTGACCGCGACGCTGGCCGCAGACCACATCCCCACCAGCGCCCGTGCCCGGTCGATGTCAAAGGCGAGCCCGTCGCCGTGGATACCGCTCAGGTGCTCGGCCTCGCGCGCATTGGGCGTCACGAGCCGGATGCCCTTCACCGGCTCGGCGCCACGCGGATGCACGTCCCAAACGACCGGGATCCGGGTCACCGCTTCGCCCACGGCGTCGCGCACCGACGGCTGCGCGCCGATGCCGCCGCCGTAGTCGGAGACGAGAACCGCGGCGGCGCCGGCGATGGCGCGGCGTTCGCCTTCGGTGAGCGGGCGCCGGATCCGGCCAGGTTCGCGAGGTGCCTCGCTCACCATCAGCAGCGACCGGCCGTCAGCCCTGATCCTGATCTTGACGGGAGTTGGGCCGCTGCTGCCAAGGTCGATGACCTCGACTCCGCTGGCCTCGAGCAAGCCGGCCAGCCGGCGGCCGGCGTCGTCCGGGCACAGCGCGGTTACCAGGGTGACCCGGCGGCCGTCCCGGGCGGCGAGCAGCGCCGCCAGGCCCGCTCCTCCCGGCCGGAAGGACGACGTGGCCCTGTCCACCACGGGTACCGGCGCCTCGGGTGAGACTCGCTCCACCTCACCGGCGACGTCACGGTCAAGGAGCGAATCGCCGGCCACGACGAGGGGCCCCCGGCGTCGATCCGGTGACCGCCTGGAGAGCGCCGGGCGGGCTCTCGGCGCCGGTTCCGGGTCAGGCCGCGCCTGCTGCGCCGCGTCGCCAGAGCGCACGCCGAGCGCGGCATCGACGCTCGCACAGATCAGGTGGATGGCGACCAGGTGGCACTCCTGTATCGTGCCCGTCGCCGCCGCGGAAATTGTCATGGCGTCGTCGCACGCCGCGGCCAGCGGATTGGGGGAGGGCCCGGTCAGCGCCCACACCTTCAGGCCGGCGTCGCGGCCTGCCGCGGCCGCGCGAAGCAGGTTTTCGCTTCGGCCCGACGTGGAGAGCAGCATCAGGACGTCACCGGCTCGCCCGTGGGCACGAACCTGGCGCGCGAAGATCTCCGCGTAACCGTAGTCATTGCCGAGCGCGGTGACGGCTGAGGTGTCGGCGTGCAGTGCGATCGCGGAGAGCGGTTCACGATCATCTTTGAACCGCCCGACGAGCTCCGACGTGAGATGCTGCGCCTCGGCGGCGGACCCGCCGTTTCCGGCCGCCAGCAGGCGCCCGCCCCCGGCCAGCACCGCTGCGAGGTGCTGGCCCCAGCGCCGCAATCGTTGGAGATCCATGGTGGCGAGCGCGGCGCCCAGGTGCGCCAGATGTTCCTGGCCGCGGGCACCTCGTGCCACGTCGTCGTCCGGCGGGCCCACCCGGTCACAACCGGTCACTCATACTGCCAGTGCCCGCGCACGCCTGCTCCATCTCCACCACCCGGGCGAATTCCTCGATCGTGGGGGCGTCGAACAGCGAGCGCACCGGAAGATCGAGGTCGAGCACCTTGTTCACCTTCGTCACGACCTGCATCGCCCGCAGCGATTCGCCGCCGATTTCGAAGAATTCGTCCTGAACTCCCACCTGGTCGAGCCCGAGCACCTGGCACCAGACGGCGCAGAGCAACAGTTCGGCCTCCGTGCGGGGCGAGACCGGCTGGCCGCCGGGCCCGGAGCGCACGGGCGCCGGGAGCGATGCGACGTCTACCTTCCCGGTCGGCGTCAGGGGCAGCTCGTCGAGCACGGTACACCTGGCCGGGACCATGTACCTCGGCAGCCGGTCGCGCACGAACTGCTGAAGCTCGGCGCCATCCACCGCTGTGCCGGGGACCAGCACCACATAGGCGGCAAGAGACGTGCCGTCCGCGTCGTCCTGGCGGGATACCACAACCGAGCGCCGCACGGCCGGGTGCAGGTCGAGGGTGCCCTCGATCTCGCCGAGTTCAACCCGGAAGCCGCGAACCTTCACCTGCTTGTCCACCCGGCCAAGGAATTCAAGATCGCCGTCGGCCGCGTGCCGGGCGAGGTCGCCGGTTGCGTACATCCTGGCGCCGGGGCGGAACGGATCCGGCCGGAACCGCGCCGCCGTCAGGCCCGGGCTCCCGAGGTAGCCCCGGGCGAGCCCGGCACCACCGAGGTACAGCTCGCCCGCTACGCCAACGGGGACCGGCTGCAGATGCGGGTTCAGCACGTATGCCCGGACCCCGGCGACCGGCCGCCCGATGGGCACCTGGGTCCGGTATGCGACGGGCTCCCCGGCCCACACCGTGCTCCAGACCGTGTTCTCCGTGGGGCCGTACTCGTTGTGCAGCACGGCATCCGGAAGGACGGCGCGCAGCTCGGTCCAGAGCTCTTTGGGGCACGGCTCCCCGGCCGAGATGACCGTTCGCAGCGACCGCAGCAGCTCGGGCCTGCGCTGGTCGAGCAGCGCGCTCAGCAGCGACGGAACCGCGAGCGTGTGCGTGACGTGCTGCCCGGCGACCAGCCGCGCGAGGGCGGCGGGCTCGAGTTGGCCGCCGGGCGGCGGCAACACGAGTGTGCCACCCGCGCACAGCGTCCAGAACAGCCCGGCGGCGGAGCTGTCGAAGACGAGGGGCGACAACAGCAGGAAGCGCCCGGGCGGCTGCGCGTAGTGGCGGTCACGGGCCAGGGTCGAGTTCAGCAGCCCGCGGTGGGTCACCACGACGCCCTTCGGCTCACCGGTGGACCCCGACGTGTAGATCACATAGGCGGCGTTGTCGGTGAGCGCGCAACCGGGCGTGGGGCTGGCCCCGGCGGGGAGGCCGGCCTGCAGTGCCTGATCCGGCAGTGCCTGATCCGGCAGTGGCTCGCGGCCGGGATGGAGGGCCAGCACGGGGAGCGACGGCAGCAGGCCGGCATGCTCCGGCTGCGAGAGCGCGACGGCAGGCCGGGCATCGCGCACGATGGCCGCGATCCGCTCCGGCGGGAACGAAGGATCGAGCGGCAGATATGCCGCACCCGCCTTGAGCGTGCCGAGCATGGCGGCGATCGCCTCCACGCTACGCTCCGTCATCAGCGCCACGACGCGTTCCGGCCCCGCGCCATGGGCCTTGAGCGCGGCCGCGATCCGGTTCGCACGGTGGTCAAGCTCGCGGTAGCTCACCGCGCTTCCCCCCGACACGATGGCCACGGCGTCCGGCGTCTCGTTGGCGCGGCGCTCGATCAGCCGGTGGATCAGCTGTGCATCGCCAGTGTCGGGTTCGGTCCCGTTCCAGTCCACCAGGATGCGCCGCCGTTCGGCGTCGGAGAGCAGCGACTGGGTGTGATAGGACGACTCGGGATCGGCGGCTATTGTCTCGAGCACCCGGACATAGCAGTCCGCGATCGCGTCCATCAGTGCGGCCGGGAACTGAAGACTGTCGTACTCGATCCTGACTTCGAGCCGTGAGTTGTCACGGTTCAGCCGGAAGATCGCGCAGAACGGGAACGTCGACTCCCCGTACAGCTCGCTGGTGACGTGCTCGACGCCGCGCCGCCGCCACCGCTGCAGCTCACCGAACACGTGATAGTCGGTGAAGAAGAACAGCGTCTCGGCCAGCGGTTCGTTACCCTGGTGCCGTTTCAGCTCGGCCATCGGGAGCCGCCGGTACCGCAGCGACTGCCGCTCGGTCTCGAACGTCTGGGTGATGAGGTCGTTCCATGTGCCGCCGGTCAGCGCGAGCCGGATCGCGAGACTGTTGACGAACAGCCCGATGGCCGTGCTGCCGTCCGCCGTCTCCGGCCGTCCGTTGGTGACGGTGTAGGTCAGCGTGTCCAGATGCCCGTTGTACTGGCACATGACCATCATGTGCGCCGCCAGCAGGACGCTCTTGAGCGGTACCGCGTTGGCGCCGGCCAGCTGCTTGAGCCGGTCGGACAGCTCGGCCCGGACCGGCACCGCGATCCTGACTATCTCGCGTGCGCCCCTGTCGGCGCTCGGCCCGGAGGACAGCCTGGGCAGCCGCATCAGGGTGGCACCGTCCAGGTAGCGCGCCCAGAAGTCAAAGCCGTCCTGGTCTTTGAGCGCCTCCAGTTCGAGCGCGACGGCGTCCCGCATGGACGAACTCGGCGGCTTGATCACCACCGGCTCGTCGAACACAACCGAGAAGTAGTGCCCGAACAACTCGGTGACCAGCAGCGCCTCACTCCAGCCGTCCACGATCTCGTGATGGAAGCCGTAGGTGAACTGGAACGTCTCGTCGTCGAGCCGCTGAGCCATGAACCTGATCAGCGGGTGCTCGTCAAGCTCGAAGCCGCGTTCTTTCTCCCGTGCCACCCACCCGGTGATCTGTGCCTCCTGTTCGGCCGGCGGCAGGCCCCGCAGGTCCTGGTAGGAAAGAGGATCCTTGAAGGTCTTGTGGACGAGCTCCAGTGGGCGGCTGAACGTGGACAGGTCGAACGAAGTGCGCAGCAGGGGGTGGCGTTCAACCAGCTGACGGATGACCAGGCGCATGACGTCGAGGTCGAAGGGAGCGCGCAGCCGAACCGAGGCGATCGCGTGATAGACGGCCGACTTGGCCGCGAAGTTCCGGTGGAAGATCATCCCTTCTTGCAGCAGGTTCAGCGGGAACGCGTCCTCGACGTCCGGCGGCATCAGGGCGCGGTCCGCCGCCGAGATCAGGCTGAACGGCTGCGTCTTCGGCTCTTCGACGCGGCCCGGCGACGCCGCCGTGGCCGCCGCCAGCTCGCGTACTGTCGGGTGACGGTGCAGGTCCGGCACGGTAATGTCGGCTCCGCGGGCCCGGGCGCGGCTGGCGACCATCACGCTGCGGATGGAGTCGCCGCCGATGACGAAATAGTTGTCGTCGATGCCGACCCGCTCCCGGCCGAGCACGGTCGCGAGCGCACCGCAGAGGATCTCTTCGATCTCTGTCCGTGGCGGCACGTAACTGCCCGGCGCCGCCACCAGCCGCGGATCTGGCAGAGCACCGGTGTCGAGTTTCCCGTTCGGCGTCATCGGCAGCGCCGCCAGCGGCACGAACTGGCCCGGGATCAGATAGTCGGGCAGACAGTCCCGGCAGAGTCGTGCAAGCTCACCGGGATCGGGCGCGGGGCGACCGTCGCGGGGCACCACGTAGGCCGTCAGCCGCGCCTCATCCGCCAGCCGCTGTGGGCTTTCGTCGCCGGCCGGCCGGTACACGACCACCGCCGCCTGCCCGACGTCAGGGTGGCGGCACAGGACGTCTTCGATCTCGCCGGGTTCGACGCGCACTCCGCGGACCTTGAGCTGGCGGTCCAGCCGGCCCAGGTACACCAGGCCCACCCCGGGCGCCCGCCGGCCGCGGTCGCCGGTGCGGTACATCGTCGTGGAGCCGGCCGAGGGATCGGGCCCGCCCGCGAAGGGATCCGGCAGGAAACGCTCACGGGTCAGTTCGGGGCGGTTGAGATAGCCGGCACTGACGCCAGCGCCGGCGATGTAGATCTCGCCGGGCATACCGTCCGGCACGAGCTGGCCGGCGGGGTCCAGCAAGTAGACGCTGGTGCCCGCGACCGGCCGGCCGATCGGCACGGGTCCCCGGTGCGGCGTGCCGGGCGCGACCTCGTACGCGCAACTGCCGACGACCGTCTCGGTGGGGCCGTACTCGTTGAAGATGCGCATGCCCGGAGCGCCGGCCCGGAAGGCCTGGAGCAGCTCGGCGCGCAGCTGCTCGCCCCCGACGACGAGCGTGCGGATCCTCCCGGCGAACTCCTCCGGTTCCATGAGCTGGCACAGCGCGCGCAGGTGGGAGGGGGTCAGCTTGACGAGGGTCAGGTCACGCCCGGCGCGGATGCCGGCCACGAGGGCGCCGAGGCCGGGCGCGGCGGACAGCAAGATCACTCGCTGGCCAGCGAGCAGGGGCCCGAGCAGGGCGGTCACCGTGAGATCGAAGCCCACCGGCGAGTGCACGAGCGAGCCGGTTCCCGCGCCGAGGTCGTACGTGCTCACCGCCCAGAGCAGGTAGTTGAGCAGCGCCCGGTGGGTCACCGGCACGCCGTTCGGCGTGCCGGTGGTACCCGAGGTGTACATGAGGTAGGCGACCGCGTCAGCGGCCACGGGGCCTGGCAGCGTGTCCGTGGGCTGGGCCGCGATGTCTGGCCAGTCCGCGTCCAGCGCGATCACCGGGATCCCGTCCGGGCCGGCCGGGCGGGATCCGTGCGTGAGGAGCGCGGCGGCGCCGGTGTCACGGAGCACGAACTCCACCCGCTGCCAGGGCGTGCGCGTGTCGACCGGGACGTAGGCCGCTCCCGCCTTGACCACGCCCAGGATGGCCACGACGAAGTCGGGCAGCAGGCCGGCGTGCACGACCACGCGATCCGCGGGGCGCACGCCCCGGGCCACCAGATAGCGGGCGAGCTGGCTGGAGCGTGCGTCCAGCTCGCCATAGCTCAGCAAAGTTCCGCCGTACTCGATCGCCACGGCATCCGGCTGGCCAACTGCCCGTTCGTGGATCAGCCCGTGCAGCGTCTGGCCGGATGGCGCCGCCACCGCGGGCCCGCGGCCGGCGGCGAGCAGCCGGTCCTGTTCGCCCGGCAGGCAGGCGGGCAGCGCCGCCGCCGCGACACTGGGTGCCGCCGTGGCCGCACGCAGCATGACCTCGAACCGCTCGAGCAGCTCACGCGCCTGCCCGACGGCGACGCGGCGAGTGTCGTGGCCTATCTCCGCCCACAGTCCGGCCGCGCCGGTTCCGCCGCGCAGGATCAAGGCGGCCGGTTCCCTGGACTCCTCGCGCACCGGGCGGAAGCTCACCTCGCCTGCGGTCACGACGGCGGGATCGTCGAGGTACTCGAACGCGGCCCAGTCCAGCGCCCGGTCTGCGCCCGCAAGCGCCGGGTCGAGGTCATCGGCGTGCTGGGAGGAGTCCGACAGGACCGCCTGCGCCCGGTCGGCGATCACGCCGAACGGATCTTCACCCGTGAACCCGAACACCACGGGCGCGTACCTGGTGTACGGCCCGGCCGCGATCGCCAGCTCGGGGTACGGGCGGCCGGGCAAGGCGGCCGGGAGCACGATGTCATCGTGTTCGCCGCGAAGGCGCCACAGCAGCACGGCCCAGGCCGCGGCGAACACCGCCTCGACCCGGTGCCCGTCTTCGCCGCCGGCGAGCTTGCGGATCGCGGCACCGAGCTCGCCGTTCAAGTCCCGCCGGTGTGACCGCCATTCCCCCTCCCCTGACGAGCCAGGGCCGGCCGGTGGCTGCCCGGGTACAAGCTCACCCGCGTGCGCGATAGAACCGTTCTTCAGGCGCGCGTCCCAGTAGTCCCGCTCGGCCGCCCGGTTCTCATCGGTGAGAAGATCGTTGTGCCAGGCGGCGAAATCGGCGTACTGAACCGGCGCCGGCCCGGCAGGCTGGCCGGCGTAGATCGCGGCCGCCTCGCCGAGCACGACCCGCAGCGAGCGGCGGTCGGCGACCATCGGATGAGCGGTCATGATGAGCACACACTGACCACCCGAACGCCGGACCGCGGCGCGGAACGACGGTCCCGCGGTCACGTTCACCAAGCTGCGCTCAGCCGCGCACAGGCCGCCCAGGTCACCCGCCGGTGCCGCGATGTTTTCGACACTGACGAGGCCGTCGGCCTCCGCCGCGATGACCTGCACCGGGCCGCTGGACGGATCACCGGCCGCGCCAGGGCGTATGGAGGTACGCAGTATTTCGTGCCGTGCGGCAGCCGCCCGGAGGGCATCGCCGAGGCGGGCGAGATCTAACGGCCCGTCGATAGCAGCCGCCAGCTGTACCCACGGCGCGAACGTGCAGGCTGACCAGAGGAAACGCTGCTGAGGTGATGTTCTGAACCCGGCGCTCGCAGCCTGCTTCACGGCCTTCGTCCTCCCTCGCTCCAGCGTCAGCCGGACCGGACCACACAGCAATGATAGAACAGGAATTCCTGATGAGACACCCTGGCGCACACGGCGAGAACGGCGGCCGGCCGGGGTGGCCTCGGTATGCCAGCGGTTCGCGCCCATCCGCTCGGATCGGTCAGATGTGCGTACCGGGTTAGATCCGGCACATCGAACCTGCCCGGCACGAGGAACTGCGGCCAGCCTGGCCGCCGTGCGCACGGCACATCCACAGGCGGCCAGACCGGCCTCTCATGCACAGGCGTCATCCAGGTGATCAACCGCGAGTCACGCTCGATCACGCCGTGGCGGGAAATCAGGCTAATCAGGATGGCCCGGTGGGGCATCAGGCCCGGGACACTACGTGTTCGACACAGCCTCCACGGTCAATGCCGGGTCGGACAGGATTTCGCGCTCGGTGAAAAGGACCGGGCGGAGAATCTTGCGGGTAAATAGCGGGGTCTGGTCCGCGTAGTGCGGTGATTGCGGATCTTCGGATTCGGAAAAGGTGAGAAGCGCCCGCGCCTCGGGGCCGCGCGCGGTGAATCCCACCGTCAGGATGAAGCTCGTACCGTCGTCGATCACATAGCCATCGGTGGTCAGCTCATTGCTTCCAGGTATGAGCGTCCCGTCGGGAGGCGCCGGTTCCAGCGAACGACCCGAATCCGTGTACCCGACGACGTTGAGTATCCCATCATCGCTGTTGCTGCCGGGCACAGGTATCACGGCGCTGCCCTTGTCGGTGTGCTGCACCGAGCCGAGTGTGGCGTCGAGTGGGACCTTTGCGGCCCGCATATTGAGCACGGCCTGTGCGAGCGCCTGCAGCACGGTGTGCGGGTGCCTGGTGAACGTGTTCGGCGTACCGATCGGGTCGGCGGGATTGAAGCCGTTGCGGTACAGCGGGCCGGCCGAATACAGCGCCCCCGGGTTCAGGTCCTGGACGGCACCGATCATCTCGTGCCAGATGACCGCACCGCGGCTGCTCACATCGAAGCGCCTGTCCCAGTTCGCCAGCACGCCGCACGCCCGGCTGATGTTCACGGACCGCCCGTCCACCTGTACTGGCGTGCTGCCTTGCGCCCGGCACGCCGCGACGAGGCCACTGGCGAGCTGACCGGACGTGAGCGCCCGGTCGGACAAGGCCGCGGCGCCGAGCCCCGCCAGGGTAAACCGGTGCTGGCCAGCCAAGATCATGGCCGCCTCGCGCATCCTGGGCGACTGCGGTATGCCGACGCTCCCGTAGAGCGGGGAGAACCCGGTCAGCGGGTGCGCCGGATTGGCCAGCCAGTAGCCGTTGTTGGCGTTGAACACGTAGTCATGGCGCTCCAGCTGTGGCTGGTCCCGGAAGGGAATCAGCCCGGGGCTGCGTGCACCCGGCACGTCGACCCAGGAGAACGCCGAGTTACTGCCGTTCAGCAGGCCGATCGGGATCTTCTCCCAGGCCGCTATCGCTGCCGGGGACAGGTTGGGGACCGGTGAGTCGTCGATGTACCAGACATGCCCGTGATCGTCTGCGGCGAGGGTGTTCAGCCACGGAATCCCCTGAACCCGCCGGAACACCTGCTGGAACTGGCTGAGGCTGCGGGCTTCGTCCATTCCGAGCCACTGGTCGACCAGCCGGCCGTTGCCGATGTCGGCGTCCCGGTACGTGATGGCCTGTTTGGTCGTCCAGCCCAGCCTGGGATCGAGCGACGAGAGGTTCAGCACCGGGCCGTAACGCGTCGACCAGAACGTGTAGTGGAACGGGTGCACGCTGCCATCGGAGCCCTTGACCTGGATGGTGACGGGATGCGAGTGCATCGCTTCGCGCTTTCCGTCGACGAGGTACGTGGTGGGCTTGCCCGGAACCAGCGTCAGCCGGTAGAGGGTGTACTGACTCGACGCCAGCGAGACGGTGTGCGTCCACGCCACGTGATCGTTGAAGCCTATCTGGATCCCGGGCAGGCCACCGAGGCTGGCTCCGTACACGTTCAGCAGGCCCGGCACGGTGAGCTGCGACTCCCAGAACTTCTCCGCGCCGACCCATGGGAAATGCGGGTTTGCCATGACCATGCCGCGGCCGGACGCGGACCGGCTCGCCCCGATGGCCCAGCCATTGCTTCCGGTGCCCGCGAGGCTGCCCGGTTCTGGAGCGAGCTGCCCGAGCTTACCGGGCAGTGGGCTCCCGGTCTGCCCCGCGGCGCTCGCCATCGGCACGGCGCTGCGCTGCGCGCTGCCGGGCGGCTGCGCGGTCACCAGCGCCTGAAACACGCTGCCACCGCTGTCTTGGACCGCGAGATACCGTTCATAGGCGAGGAGGTCGACGACGCTGATCGGGGTGATCCACGGCTGGCCCGCGCACCATCCCTGAATGTGGCTCGCTCCCGTCTTGGCGAGATAACCGTCGAACCCGGCGGCGTAACCCTCGAGGATCGCCCGCGTCGCGGGCGCCAGCGTGGGCAGCTGTGCCCGTGCCCGGGCCATCAGGCCAAGGTCGAGCACGGCCAGGTCTTGCCCCAGATAGGCGAAGCCAGGGCCCACGCCGAGATACCGCGAGCGCTGGCTGTGGATCATGACCATCTGGTCGTCGAGGTCACAGAACCGGTCCTCGGCAAACGCCCACCCTTGGCCGAAGCCCGCGCTGCCGATATCGGGGGCGAGAATGTGCGGCACGCCGTAGTCCGTGCGCTGGATCAGCGCGAAGTAGCGGCCCGTGTGGACAGCCACGCCGGGCACGGTGCCACCCGCAGCCGCACCGTTCGTTCTCGCGGCGCTGGCCGTGGCCGGGAGAACGGGCGTGGCAAGCGCCACGGCAAAACCCAGGACTGCGGCCACACGACGGCTATGAAGCTTACCACGCATAAGACGCATAAGATACCCTTTCGCCTCAATATTGGAGTTGGGGTGATATCTGTGTGGCGGCCGGACTACCCAGTTATAAACCGCCGCGAATGATTGGGGTTCAGCCAAATTAAAACGCGCGTCATCGCCTCGCGTTAGCGGGCTGCCAGAACAGCGGCCGCCGCACGCAAGCATTAGAACATACCAAGCAGATCTTTACGTGTAACTGGATATCAGTATCCTGCATCACCACTTCACATAATCTTGGCGGGCATCTTGCCCGCAACCGGGAAAAAAGGATAGATAATAGGAGGGATCGGTACAGCCATGGAATGCGGGTCGACATACGAAGGGGCACAGGCATGGCGGACTGCGGACCACCGGTCGGAGCTGTCACCACGCAGCAGGCGGCGTTGCTGGCGGAAACGTTCTGGCTGCTGATCGACCCAGGCAAGCCGGTGCCGGCCGCCCGCCTCGCGGCCGCCACCGGTTGCGAGATCGCAACCGTGCAAGCCGAGCTTGATGAGCTGAGCCAGGCCGGCCGGATCAGCCGGACGGGCGATGGTGAGGTGACCGGGAGCCTCGGCCTCACCCTCGAGCCGACCAGCCACACGATCTCGGTCGATGGAGCGCTGCGGCACACCTGGTGCGCCCTGGACGCGCTGGCTATCCTGGCGGCCTTGCACGCCACCGGCTGGATCGACTCCGCAGAGCCGGCGACCGGCCGGAGATTCCGCATCGACGTCGAGGCCGGAGTGCCGCGTACGGCCGGGAACCCATGGGTGGTGTTCATCGCCGAGCGCCGGCCGGTCGGGTCGGTCATCGCCGAGTGGTGCCCGCTGGTGAACATCTTCGAAGACGAGCAGGCGGCCAAGGCGTGGGCGGCGGACCGGGGAGTGTCCGGTGAGTGCTACGGGCTCGCGGAGACGGCCAGCCTCGGTGCGCAACTGTGGGAACCGCGCATCGCCGCGGGCCGCGGCGGCGGCGACCGCACGGGCCAAGCCTGCGGCTAGGGCGTCAGCCGCGCTCATGTATACCGCCCAGTTCGTCGATGACCCGGGCCAGCGTGCTGATGTCCGGAGCGTCGTACACTTGGCGCACCGGAACCTCGACGCCGAACAGGTCCATCAGGCGTGCGTGCATCTGGGTAAGCAGCAGCGAGTCGCCGCCGAGTTCGAAAAAGTCGTCGTGCAGGCCGACATCACCGACGCCGAGCAGTTCGCTCCACAGCCGGGCCAGCGTGCGCTCGGTCGCGGAGCCCGGGCGGCCGCCGGCCGAGGCGGCACCGATCCCGTGCCCGGGCGCCGGAAGCGCGGCATAGTCGAGCTTGCCGTTTCGGGTGAGCGGCAGCCTCGCGAGTACGGTGCAGGTGGTCGGCACCATGTGCGCGGGCAGGCGTTCGGCCAGGTAACGACGGAGATCGCTGCTTTGCAGCGAAGTCGTGCGCTCAGCCGGGGCGAGCATCACGTAAGCCGCGAGAAACGGCCGGCCGCCGGCCTGCCCAGCCGTCGTCACCACCGCCTCGGCCACGCCGGGGTGACCGGCGAGGACGGCGGCCACCTCGGCTGGCTCGACTCGGTAGCCGCGGATCTTGACCTGCTGGTCGCTACGGCCCAGGTAGCTGAGGTCAGGCCCAGGCAGGACCGAGGCCCGGTCGCCCGACGCGTACCGGCGGCTGCCCGCGGGGCCGCCGCTGTCGTCCGGCCGGAATCGTTGCGCGGTAAGCCCCGGGCGGCCGAGATAGCCACGGGTGACCCCGGATCCGCCGATCAGCAGTTCTCCGCTGCCGCCGACCGGGGCCGGCTCGCCACGCCGGCCGACCACGTCGGCGCTCATTCCGGGCAGTGCGCAGCCGATCGGGCTGCCGGCGACTACCGTGTCCGCGTGAGCGAGGCGCCGGCAGGTGACGTGGACGGTGGTTTCGGTGATGCCGTACATGTTGATGAGCCGCGGGCACTCGTCGCCGAACGCCCCGAACCACGTGCGCAGCTTCGCAGGCTCGCAGCGTTCGCCGCCGAACACGACGATCTCCAGCGCGCCCTTGTCGGCGGTGCGCACCGCATGGGCCGCCAGGGCGGAAAAGGCGCTCGGGGTGGCGGAGAAGATCGTGACCCGCTCGCCGGTGACGATTCGCCACAGCGCGTCCGGCTCCCGGACGGTGTCGCGAGCCACCACGACGAGCCGCCCGCCGTGCAGGAGCGGGCCCCACAGCTCCCACACGGAAAAATCGAAAGCTATCGAGTGCGTCAGGGCCCATACGTCGGCTGCCGAGAAGGCGAGCCGTTGCTTGGCGGCGGCGAACATGGCGAGCACGTTCGCGTGGGATGCCATGACCCCTTTCGGGGTTCCGGTCGACCCAGAGGTGTAGATCACGTACGCGAGATTGCCTGGCGTGGGCAAGGCGCTGGGAGGCACTCGCCTGGCCGCTGCGAGTTTCTCGCCGGCCAGCACGACGGGGCCGTCATACCAGGCGAGGGCGTCAGCGTACCGTGACGTGGTGACGAGAGCGGCCGCCCCGGCATCGGCGATCACCGCCTCGTGCCGGATTGCCGGGTCCTCCGGGTCGAGGGGCACGTAGGCGCCACCGGCCAGCGTGATGCCGGCCACCGCCGCCACCAGCGCGGGCGAGTGGTCCACGCACACGGCGACGCGGTCTTCGCGCCGCACACCAGCGGCCGCGAGGCTCGCCGCGAGCCCGTGCGCCCAGCTGAGCAGCGTCCGGTAGCTGACGTGGCTGCCGTCGCTGGACAGCGCGATCGCGTCCGGTGTGGCGGCGGCCGCCGCGATGAAGCCGTCCGCCAGCGTCCGGCTCGCGTCCGGGCTGGCCGGCCCGGGGAGGTTTGCGGCGCCGCGCGGTGCCAGCGCGGCGCGCCGGATCAGCCTGGCGCACTTTTGCCCGGGCTCCTCGCAGCCCAGGCGCAGGACGCGCAGGAACCGCCCGGCAATATCGGACACCGTGTCCGGGTGGAGTAGCGCCGGGTCGAACTCGGCGAGCAGCCCGAGCCGCCCGTCTCGCTCACTTACGGTGACTGCCAGCGGGTATTTGGCCGCGACCGGCACCGGATCCCCGGCTGAGGCCGTGATCCCGGGGAGGTCGACCCGCGCGGGCAGGCTGTTCTGCAGGGCGAAGGCGACGGAAAACGGCGCGCTCCCGGCGGGATCGGGACGGCGCGGCGGGGAACTGGCATCGGGTTCCACCTGGCGATCGGGCCGCAGCACGCCGGCGGCTCGCTCCAGGCCGATCTCCTGGCTCCCGAGCGCGTCGGCCACGACCGTGTGCACGCGGCCGGCCGCTTCACTCAGCAGCGGGTCACCGCCGAAGTCAAGCGGCAACGGCAGCATGGCGGCGAAGCATCCGATGAGCGGCTCGAACTCGGGCCGTACCCGCGCCGCCGCC
Organism: Streptosporangiaceae bacterium; assembly: GCA_035308365.1. Lineage (GTDB taxonomy): Bacteria > Actinomycetota > Actinomycetes > Streptosporangiales > Streptosporangiaceae > PALSA-505. The sequence goes on along the minus strand of DATGGU010000011.1, from coordinate 24,107 downwards.
GGGGTGCCGACGACGATCTCATCGCGGTCGGCCGCGGACGTGAGGGTGAGTCCGAGGGCGGTGAGCAGGAAGACGAACACGGTGGTCCGCGCCGCGCCTGCTGCCCGGCGCAGCTCGGCCGTGAGTTCGTCAGGTATCTCCAGGCGGACCGTCCGGGCCGGGCCTGGCGGCCCGGTGCTGAGCCGCGGGCCGGCCAGCCCGAGCGTGCGGGGGGCGCGCTCCAGGCGGCTGCGCCATGCGTGCAGCTTGTCCTTGGCAGCGGCGCTGCCGGCCGCACGCCGCTGCCAGGCGACGAAGTCGCCGTACCGGCAGGCAAGCGGGGGCAGCCGGGCCGGGCGGCCACTGGTGCTGGCGCCATAGCCACTGCTGATCTCGTTCGCGATGAGCCCGAACGACCATCCGTCGCTGCCAATGTGATGCCTGGTGATCAGCAGGCGGTAGTCCTGCGGCCCGCAGCGGAGCAGGATCGTGCGGATGGCCGGCTCGCTGGCAAGGTCGAACGGGCGGCGCGCCTCGGCCGTCACCAGCTCTGCCGCGGACCGGTCACGTGCCGAGGGGGAAAGCCCGGCAAGATCGACGATTGGCAGGGGCGCGGCGGCGACCGGGCCGACCCGCTGATAGGGGCGCCCCGATGTGGCCCCGTACGTGGCCCGCAGCGGATCGTGCCGGGCCGTCATGGTCTCGAACGCCTGCCGCAGTGCGGGCGGCCGCAGCGGCCCGCGCATGTGCACCGCGAGCGGAATGTTGTAGGCCGTGCTCAGCGGGTTCAGGCGCTGGTGCAGCCAGAGTTGTTCCTGCGCGATGGACAGCGGGCCGTCGGCGGGCGCACGCTGCGCGGCGGCGGCGTGGTCGCGCAGGTACCGCAGGATCTGTGTCTTGCGCGCCCGGATCTCGGCGACGAGGGCGGTGGTGAGCACCCCCGCCGGTGCGCTGCAGCGCAGCTGGTCCCCGTCCGCGCGCAGCCGGACCTGCCGGCGGCCGAGGTCGGCGACGAACTCGGCGGCCGGCTCGGCCGCCGCCACCGCGGGCCCGGTTCCCGGTTGCGGCCCCATCACACCTCAGCCCGGCCAGCTCGGGCCGACTCGAGCAGCTCGCGCACGGCGTCGTCGGTCAGCTCTTCGATCGCGGTGAGCAGGGCTTCCCGCCGGGCGCTGACCGGATCCGGCAGCCGCGCGCGGTCGGTCTTCCCGCCAGGGGTCAGCGGCAGCGCGGGCAGCTGGACGAACTCGGCCGGGACGAGATGGGCAGGCAGCCGCTTCGCCAGCCACGATGCCAGGCCGTGTTCGGCCACCGGACCCCCCTGGACCGGCGGGCTGGGGGCCGCGGGGTCGCCGTCCTCCCGGGGCGGCGCCGGATCGGCAGCGACCCAGTACGCGACGAGGCGGCGCTCGCCCCGGGCGCCGGCCGTGGGCACGACCGCGGCGTTCCGCACGCCCGGGTGAGCCAGCAGTTCCTGCTCGATCTCGGCCGGTTCGACCCGGTACCCGCGCACCTTGACCTGCTGGTCGCGCCGCCCCGTGTACCGGAACTGCCCGTCCGTCCCCAGCCAGGCGATATCGCCGGTCCGGTACAGCCGGGCGCCCACGCCGGACGGGTCGGGGACGAACCGCTCCGCGGTCGGCCCGGGCTGCCCCAGGTAGCCACGGGCCAGCCCGGCGCCGCCGACGTAAAGCTCGGCCGGGACCCCGAACGGGACCGGGAAGCCGTCGTCGAGCACGTGCGCCGTCACCCCGGCGATCGGCCGGCCTATCGGCACCGGGTCCTCGCCGGTGGCGACGGTCGTGCCGTGGGCGACACAGCCGACGGTCGCCTCCGTCGGCCCGTACTCATTGACGACGGGGGTGGTGGCGCTGAGCAGTTCGCGCCACGGTGCGAGGTGCCGGCGCCACAACTGTTCCCCGCCCACCACGAGGCAGTCCAGGCGGGGGGTGGAACCGGTTCCCTGGAGCTGGTGGCCGAGCGCCTCCAGGTGCGCCGGAGTGATCTTCAGGAACCCGCCGCCGACGGCGGCGAGGGACTCCCCCAGCGTCTCGGTGCCGGTGGGCAGCACGTCGACCGTCCCCCCGGCGAGGAGCGGCGCGAGCAGCGCGGTGACCGAGAGATCGAACCCGGCCGGTGAGTGCAGGAAGGCGCGGCACCCGGGCCCGATCCGGTACGCCTGCGCGCACCAGGCGAGATAGTTCAGCACGGCGCCGTGCGGCACGCCGATCGACTTCGGCGAGCCCGTGCTGCCGGACGTTTGCATGACGTAGGCGAGCGCCGCCGGGTGGGCCGGCGCGCCGGGCGGCGGCCCGGACACGGGGCAATCAGGGGGCACGACCGGGCAGCCCGGCGGCACGCGGATGGCCGCACCCGGCCGGGCGACGACCGCCTGCACGTTCGCGGACGCCAGCACCCGGGCCACCCGTTCGGGCGGATAGTCCAGGTCGACCGGCAGATACGAGGCGCCGGCGCGGAGAATCCCGAGCGTGCCGACCACGAGGTCGATCCCGCGGCCGACCGCGAGCCCGACGGGCCGGTCGGGCCGGACCCCGGCCGCCCGCAGGGCGGCGGCGAGCCGGCCCGAACGGATCACGAGCTGCCGGTAGCTCAGCTGGCATGGGCCAGCGGCGACGGCGACGGCATCCGGCGTCCGGCCGGCCTGCGCGAGGATCATTCCGTGGACGCTGCCAGGGCTGCCGCGGGCCGGCGCCGGCGGCCCGGCCGCGGCGGTGAGCTGGCGGTGCAGTTCCTGCGGTGCGAGCAGGCTCGCTGCCAGGTATGGCGCGTGCGGGTCGGCCGCGATCGCGGACAGCACCCGCTGGTAGTAACCCGCTATGGCGGCGGCCAGGTCTGCGTCGGCATGGCCGGGGTCGTAGTCGAGCGCCAGCGCCAGCCCCCCGGTCTGCGCATCGATGTTGAAGTGCGCCGTCAGCGGGACGTAGGTCTGGTCGGGTGCGTGACTTTCCAGGATCCGCACGCCGGGCAGGTTCGCGACCTGCTCGTAGACGTGGAAGTGGGTGAACACGAACAGCGTGCCGAACAGCCGGGCTGCCCCGTGCTCCTGGTTCAGCCTGCCCAGCGGATAGCGGCGGTAGGGCAGCACCCGAGACTCGGCCGCGAAGGCGGCCCGGATGAGGTCTGCCCACGACCCGCCGTGCATCTGCACCCGCGCGGGGACGATGTTGTTGAAGACGCCGACGACGCGATCACCGTCCGTGCATTCAGGACGCCCGTTCAGTTCCAGCCCCGTAGTGACGTCAGGCTGCCCCGACAGCAGCCGCACGACCCGCAGGTGGGCTGCGAACAGGACGCTCTTGAGCGGCACGGCGATCTGTCTGGCGACGCGCCTGATGGCCGTCGCGGTCCCGGGATCGATCCGGCTGACGTGCCGCCTGGCCGGGCCGCCCGCGCTCCCGCTGGTCGCCGTGCGGTGCGGAAGCCCGCAGGCGCGGGCGCCGCGCAGCTCGGCCGCCCAGAACGCCTGTTGCGCGGGGGACTGGGCAGCCTCGAGCTCCAGCGCGACAAAGGCCGCGTAACCAGCGCGCGGCGCGGTCACGGACGGCGAGTCGCCGCGCGACAGGGCGGCGTAGTCGACGAGGATCTCGGTGAGCACTGTCGCTGTACACCAGCCGTCGAGCGCGAAGCTGGTGAGGGTCAGCTGGAATTCCCCGGCCGTGCGCAGGTGGACGGCGAACCGGGCAAGGGGCCCCGCGGCGACGTCGAACCACCGGGTGCGCTCTGAGCGCAGCCAGCCCGAAATGATCTCGTCGTGCGCCGCAACCGGTTCCGGGCGCAGGTCGATCACGGTGAGCAGCGGCTCGATGTGTTCGTGTACCAGCTGCAGTGGAACCGGGTAGCTCGCCAGGTCCAGCGACGACCGCAGGTAGGGATGGCGGCCTGCCACCCGGCGCAGCGCCGCCCGCAGCGCGCCGAGGTCACACGAGCCGCGCAGGTGCAGGCTGGTGACATATACCTCGTACCCGGGGTGGTGCATCTGGTTGAACAGCAGGGCACGCTGCGCGAACGAAACCGGGTAGGCGTCCTCGATTCCGTGGGGCAGCCGCGCCCGCACGCCGGGCGGGCAGAGGCTGAACGGCGCCGGCCCGGTGGACCCGTCCGCGCCCGGTATGGCCGGGTCCGCGTGCGCGGCGGGGTTCGCCAGCGCCGTCTGCGCGACCCTGGCGAGCTCGCGTACCGTTCCGGCCACCACGAGGTCCGCGATGCTGACCGGGATCCCGGCCGCTCGCAGCCGGCCCACGAGCCGGATGGCACGGATCGAGTCCCCGCCGAGAGCGAAGAAGCCGTCCTCGGCCCCGACGGTCTCGACACCGAGCGTGTCCGCCCAGATCTGCGCGATCCGGCGCTCCATCGCCGTGCCCGGCGGCACGGGCGCGGCTGGCGCCGTCGCCGGTGGCGGCAGTGCGCGGCGGTCCAGCTTGCCGCTCGGTGTCAGCGGCAGTGCGGGCAGCACGGTGACCGCCGACGGCACCATGGCCGCCGGAAGCCAGGCCAGCAGGTGCGCACGGACCGCGGCCGGGTCGGCGCCCGGGCCCACCACATACCCGGCCAGCCGGGGCCCGCTGCCGTCGTCGAAGGTGGCGGCCGCCGCCGCGCTGACACAGGGTGCGCCGCGCAGTGCCTCCTCCACCTCGCCAAGCTCCACCCGGTTGCCAGCGATCTTGACCTGGCCGTCGGTCCGGCCGAGGTAGGCGAGCGCTCCGTCGGGCCGGCGCCGGGCCCGGTCGCCCGTGCGGTACAGCCGTGCCCCGGCCGGGCCGTAGGCGTCCGGCACGAACGCCGCCGCGGACAGGCCCGGGCGGTTGAGGTACCCCCTGGCCACAGCGGCACCGCCGACATAGATCTCGCCGGGCGCCTGCGGCGGCGCCAGCTCCCCGGCAGGCCCCAGCACGTACACCTGCGTGTTGGCGATGGCCGCGCCGATCGGCACCGGCCCTTCCTCACCGGGCTGGCACTCCCACCAGGTCACGTCCACGGACGTCTCGGTGGGGCCGTACAGGTTGTACAGGCGGGCTCCGAGCGCGGCGCGGAACTGATCGCGCAGCGGCGCGGGCAGTGTCTCGCCGCTGCAGACGACGCGGCGCAGGGCCGGCAGCGTGCCGCGGCCCGGATCGGCCAGGAACTCCGCCAGCATGCTGGGCACGAAGTGCGCGGTCGTCACCTGTTCACGGCGGAGGAACCCGGCCAGGTACGGCGGGTCGCGGTGCCCGCCCGGCCGGGCGAGGACCAGGCACGCGCCATAGGCCAGCGGCCAGAACAGCTCCCACACCGACACGTCGAAGGTGACCGGCGTCTTCTGCGCGACCCGGTCGCCGGCCGTCAGCTCCATTGCCTCCTGCATCCATGCGAGCCGGTTGACGATGCCCCGGTGCGGGATGACGACACCCTTGGGCCGGCCGGTAGACCCCGAGGTGTAGATGATGTAGGCGGCCTGTTCCGGGTGCGGCCGGGTGCCGCGAGCCGGGCCGCGGCGGCCGGCATCGCCCTGCCCGGGGGGCTCGGGCCAGGTGATGACCTCGATGCCTGGCAGCGCGCGCAGCGAGGCGGCGAGCTCACCGTTCGTGATGACGACGCCGGACGCCGCGTCCTCGATCAGGTAGCGCAGCCGGTGTGCCGGGTCGGCGGGGTCGAGCGGGAGGTAGCAGGCCCCGCACCGAAGGACCGCGAGCAGGGCCACCGGCAGGTCCGCCGAGCGGTCGAGCATGACGCCCACCCGGGATTCGGGCCGGACGCCCGCCGCGGTCAGCCTGGCCGCCAGCCTGGCGGACTGCCGGCGCAGGCCACCGTAGCTCAGGTGGACGGTGCTGCCACCGGCGCCCGGTGCCGCGACGGCCACGGCGTCGGGGGTCCGGGCCGCCTGGGCGAGCACGAGTTCGTGCAGGCCGTCACGATCGCGCGGGCGTAGCGGCCCGTGCGCCGCCAGGCACACGGCCTCCCGTTCGCCCGGCAGCAGTACCGGCAGCGAGCCCACCGGCTGGCCGGGCGCGCCGGCCACGGCATCCAGCAGCTGGGTGAAGCGGCCGGCCAGCGCTGCGATCGTCGGCTGGCCGAACAGCGCCGCGTCGTACTCGAAGGCGCCGGTGACCTCTCCCCCGGCGTCGGCGAGGTTCACGGTGAGGTCGTGGTGCGTCCATGGCTGCGGCACCGGGACGGTCTCGATCTCCAGTCCCGCGCACCGCATCGTCGCCGGACCGCCGAGGGTGAGTGCCCGGGCGGCGTCCTCGGCGCTGCCGTGTCCCGGCTGGAACACCAGGAGCGCCTGGACGAGGGGCGGACGCCCTGGGGTCCGGGCCGGCGCCAGCGCCGCGACGAGGCTGGAAAAGGGCAGACCGGAGTGGGCGAGGTCGCTGAGGACCTGCGTCCGCGCGCGATCCAGCAGGCTGGCGAACGGCTCGGCGCCGTCGATCGCTGCCCGGATCGGGACCAGGTTGATGAAGCAGCCAGCCAGGTTCGCGACCTCGGCCCGGTCCCGGCCGCTGGCGAGCGTGCCCACGATGACGTCCCGCTGCCCGCTCAGCCGGCCGAGCAGGACCTGGTATGCGGTGATCAGCGTGGTGAACAGCGTGGTCCGGTGGGCGTGGCTGAGTTCGTTCAGCCGTGCGGTCAGGCCGGCGCTGATCCGTACCGGGCAGGTCGCGCCGCGGAACATGCGCGCGGCCGGCCTGCTCCGGTCCAGCGGCAGTTCCAGGGCGGCCGGAGCACCGTGCAGCCGGGCCGCCCAGTAGGCGCGCAGTTCCTCTCCTTCCGCCGAGCCGAGCATCGCGAGTTCGGCAGCGGCGTGGCGGGCCGGGCTCGTGCGCAGCGGCGGCAACCCGGCGGGAGTGCCCAGGGTTTCCTCGGCGTAAAGGGCGGTCAGCTCGCGGATCACCACGGTCAATGACCACAGGTCGGCGACGGCGTGGTGGGCGGCGAGCACCAGGACGTGATCGTCGCCGGCCAGGCGCAGCAGCGTCACCCGGGCCAGTGGCTCCGCGGTGCGCAGGAACGGGCGGCTCGCCGCGGCGGCGAGCCACTCGGTGAGTGCCGGTTCGCCCGGCTCACGCAGGTGCTCCTCGTGCAGCGGGATTCCGTCGGTGACGATCTGCCGGAGGTCGCCGCCGTCGGCGCTGATCCGGGTGCGCAGGGCCGGCTGGCGGGCCACGACCCGGGCCGTGGCGCGCCGGAAGGCGTCAAGGTCCAGGGGGCCGCGTAGCCTCAGCGCGCGAACCAGGGTGTACGCCGGGCCGGCCGGCGCAAGCTCGTTCTCGAACCACAGCGCCTGCTGCATCGCCGACAGCGGGCCCGCCGTGGGACCGTCCGCCTGGCCAGGTGCATCGGCCGGTGCGGTGGCACGGGCGCGCGATGGCCCGCCGCCCGCGGCCTTGTCCGCTGGAGCGGGCCGGCCGGCCACCGCGGCAGCCACGTCCGCCGCGACGTCCACCGCGCTCACGTCGCGCAGCAGGGTGAACGGCGGCAGTTCCACCGCGTACCGCTGCTGCACAATGTGCTGAACCTCGATCGCGGCGAGCGAGTCCAGGCCCGCCGTGCTCAGCGGCTGATCCTCGGCGAGCTCAGCGGCCCCCGCCCGGGCGGCGATGACCCGCGCGAGGACCCGCGCCAGCGCCGCGGCCCACTCCCGCGCCCCGAGCGCGGTCAGCAGCGCCGGGTCCGGCATCGCACCGTCCCCAGCCTCGCCGCCGGGCGCGCCGGCCGCGGGCCGGACGCTCAGCCCGGCAAGTGGCAGCGACCCGCTCCGGAACGCGTCACGAGCGGCTCCGCGGCGGATCTTTCCGCTCGTCGTCTTCGGCACACTGCCGCTGCGGGCGAGCGCTATCGTGTGCGGCTCGATCCGGTACTCAGCCGCGATGGCACGCCGCACCGCCGATGCGATCTCCTCGATGTCCGCATCATCGTGTCCGCGGGCGAGCTCGTACACGATGACGAGGTTCTCCCCGGTGCCGTCATCGACGGCGAACGCGGCGCCGCACGACGGGCGAAGTGCCGGATGAGCGCGTTCGGCCGCCCACTCGAGGTCGTGTGGGTAGTAGTTCTGCCCCCGGATGACGATCATGTCCTTGAGCCGCCCGGCCACGTACAGCTCGCCGTCGACGAGCGCGCCGAGGTCTCCGGTGCGCAGGAAGGGTTGTGCGCCGTCGCCGAGCCGGGCATCGAAGGTGCGGGCCGATTCCTCCGGCTGGTTCAGGTATCCACCCGCGACTCCGGGCCCGGCCACCCAGATCTCGCCGAGCCTGCCGGACGGCAGCCGGGTGCGGTGTTCCGGGTCGACGATGACCACGTCAGTCCCGGGCGCTGGCTTGCCACAGCTGACGAGCGTGCGGCCCGGGGCGCCAGGCGCTGCCGGTGCGATCTGACGCCGGCCCAGTTCGGCCTGGTCCGCCCGGATGGTGCGGGGCGGGACCCCGCGGGGCGCGCCGGTGACGATGAGGGTTGCCTCCGCGAGGCCGTAACAAGGGAAAAAGGTCTCCGGCGCGAATCCGGCGGGCCCGAACGCGGCGGTGAACCGGTTGATCGTCGCCGCCCGCACAACTTCCGCGCCGTTGAAGGCGCACCGCCACGTGGACAGGTCGAGCGTGGCCCGCTGCTCCGGTGGCACGCGGCTCACGCACAGGTCGTACGCGAAGTTGGGCCCGCCGCTGGTGACGCCGCGGTACCGGGTTATCGCGGCAAGCCAGCGGACCGGCTTGGCGAGGAACGCCGATGGCGGCATCAGTACGGATGCCGTCCCCAGGTACAGGGGTTGCAGCACGTTCGCGATCAGCCCCATGTCGTGGAACAGCGGCAGCCATCCGACGAAGACCGAGGCGCCGTCGTGCTCACACAGGGACTCGATCGCCCACTCGTTGCTCATGACGTTGCCGTGGCTGACGAGAACGCCGCGAGGGCTGCGGGTGGAGCCGGAGGTGTACTGCGCGATCGCGAGCGCACCTGGTCCAAGGCCCGGGTCGGCCCAGCCCGCCGCGGCGTCACCGGCCACCCCGGCCACGTGGACGTGCCGCAGGCCAGCCGGCAGCTTCAGGCCGGACGCCGGGTCGTCCGGGCCGGCCGGCGGCCCGAGCAGGAAGCGCGGCTGCGCGTCCCTCGCGATCCAGGCGAGGCGCTCGGCGCCGGCCCGGCCGCGCGGGGCGTCGCAGGTAACCGCGACCACGCCGGCGTAGAAGCAGCCGAGGAGCGCCACGACGTAGTCGTCGCCGTTCTCGGCCGGGTAGGTGATCAGCGCTCGCTCCCCCGCCGCGCCGTGCCGCTGCAGCTCGGCCGCGACCGCCCTGGCCCGCGTGTCGGCCTCTGCGAACGACAGGCGTGCGGTCTCGGTTTCGCCGTCGGCCAGGAAGATATAGGCGGTCCGCCCTGGATGCTCGCGTGCGCGCCAGCGCAGCAGCTCGACGATCGTGGCCGCGTCGTGGTCCATCACAACACCACCGTGTCCGGTTCGGCGGCACCGGCCGCGTCCGGTTGGCTGTCCAGCAACTCGGCGATCGTCGGGGCCGCGAAGAGCTGGGCGACGGTCCGGTCGATGCCGAGGTTGTCGCGCAGCCTGGCCAGCAGGCGCAACGCGAGCAGTGAGTCTCCGCCGAGGGTGAAGAAGTCGTCGGCGACGCCCAGCCCTTCGACCCCGAGCAGCAGCGACCACTCGCGGGCGACCGCGCGTTCGAGTGCGGTGCGCGGCGGGACGTAGGCCGATGGCAGGTCGGGGCGGTCCCTGGTGCCGTGCGCCGAGCGCATGGTCTCCAGTACCCGCAGGTGGTCCGCGACGGTGAACGCCTGGTGCCGGCCGAGCAGGACGCCGAGGTCCTGCGTCGAGATCACCACGTGCGGGGCGGGGGGGTGCGCGAGCACCCGCCGGAAGATCTCGACGCCTTCGGCCGTGGTGATGCCGCGCAGCAGGTCACCACCCGGTCCGGCGGCCGACCCGGCGACGTCGTAGCGCTGCGTGAGCCGGTGACGCGCGGCCGCCCACATCCCGGCCTGTGTCCAGTCAGTCCAGGAGACGGTGATCGTGACCGGCTGCGGCCGGCCGGCCGCGGCCGCGGGGTCCGTGGGGTCCTCGCCCCCTGGCGCCGGCGGCGCGGCGCGGGCGGCGTAGGCGTTGAGGAACTCGTTGCCTGCCACATACCCCACCTCACCGAACTTGAGCTTCGGCAGCACCGTCCCGATCGACGAGCACAGCAGCGTGAACTCCAGCGGCTGGCCGCGCAGCACCTCGTCGAGCACGAGCGGGCCGCGGACCTTGGCCGCGATGGCCTGCCAGGTGTCGCCGTCGGCCCGGCGCTGGATCATGCCTGCCCGGTCCGGCACCCCGGCCGCGTGAACGGCTCCGGTGATCGGCCCGAACGCGTCCACCGCCTGTGAAACCACGGTGCGCATGGCACCGAGGTCGGTGACGTCGGCCTGCCGCACCAGTACCCGCCCGCCCGCCGGCTCCGCGGCCATGAGCTGGCTGATCGCGCGGTACGTGGGGTCATCGTCGCGATGGTCGCGGAGCCAGCCGGGCCAGCCGTCCCGGGGCGGGAACGGTGTCCGGCGGACGAGGATCACGTCGGCGGGCAGGCGGATGAGGTAGTCGGCAAGGCTGAGGCCGATCCCGCCGAGCCCGCCGCAGATCAGGTAGACACCTCCCGGCCGGGGCAGCCGTGGCGCGAGCCCCGGTGGCTCGAGCCGTTGCGGTGTGTAGGCGGGGACCCAGCGGCGGCGGCCCCGGTATGCGGCGACAGCCGCGTCCGGGGTGGTCAGGAGTTCGTCGGCAATGCGGGCGGCGAGCCAGCGTTCCTGGCCGGAACCGGGTGGCGGGACCGGCACATCGAGGCTGCTGCAGGCGATCTGCGGGTACTCCTGCGGGATCACCTTCACCGCGCCGTGAACCGGCGCGCGCTCAGGCACGGACAGATCGTCGCCGAGAACGTCTTGTGCGTGGCTCGTGACCGCCAGCATCCGGGCCGGCGGCAGCCCCGGGCGGCTGCCGATCGCCCGGCACAGGCCGAGCAGGCTGAACAGGCCACGCCGCTGCACCTCGCCGAGCCGATCGAGCGGCGTCCCCGCGGGCGGGTCGCCCGCACTCCACAGGTGGGCGACCGCGACGCTCTTGCCAGCGGGGAGGGCGGCAAGGATCGCGGCGTAGCGCTCTTGCTGATCCTCGGCCGTGCCCGTGTCGCCGCCGCCGCCCGCGGCCCACTCCTGCGCCTCGATGACCAGCACAGACCCGCCGAGCTGGCGCAGCCGGCCGGCTACCGCCGCACCCAGGCTGCCGTCGCTCAGTACCAGGCACGCCGTCCCGGTGGCGTCGCCAGCGGGATGCGGCGCCGCGGCGCGCTGCCAGCCTGGGAGCCAGCCCCAGTCACCGAGATCGGGGCGCTTTTCCGGCAGATCGTCCAGGCCGCCTGTGTCCTGGCCAGCGGCCGGCCCGGCCGCGGCCGGGCTGGCGGCGGGTGCCTGGGCCACGGCAAGGACGGCGTCGGTCGTGGCCCGAAGCGCCTGGCCCGCAGGAAGCACTGCCCGGGTGGCGAACCCCTGTTCCGCGATCACCTGTTCCCACTGGCGGGGCTCGAGCAGCGGGGTGCGGTCGCGCAGCGCGTCGGAGAATTCCCACCATCCGGGTGACAAGCCCCAGATCATCGACAGCCACCGGTCCTGTGTGGTCGTCTCGATCAGCACGAGCAAGCCGCCCGGGCGCAACATGGTGCGCAGGTTCGCCAGCGCCGCCGGGACGTCAGGGACGACGTGGACGACGTCGAGCCCGAGCACCACGTCGAACCCGCCCGCGGGGTAACCCTGCGCGGCGAGGTCCCTGGTTATGTCGGCGGCGCCGGCCCGGACCGCGATGTCCCGCCTCGCGGCCTCCGCCGCGAGGTGCTCGGTGAACAGCCGGCTGACGTCGGTCGCCTGGTAGTCGGCGTCGCGGCCGCGAAGCGCCTCGCCGGCCGCCCAGGTCAGACGGCCACCGCCCGCCCCCACCTCGAGCAGCCGCAGCGGCCGCCCGGGGCTGGCGTCCGCGGCCATCCGGACCAGGTCGGCGGCCAGCCTGACGAGCCAGCTGGTGTGGCTGTAGGTCACCGTGCGCTTTCCGAGGGTCTCCTCGAGGAGGTCGCCGCGGCCGCCCGGGTAGAGCACCCCGAGCGCGGCGCCCGGCGTGGACAGCGCCGAGGGATACGACATCCCGCAGTGCAACAGCAGGTCGGCCAGCCCGGAAAAGCCGGGATGAGCGCGCTTGATCTCATCCGCGACGGCTTGCGGCTCGCGCGGGCGGCGCCCATCCAGGAACTCGACGGCGCCCGACGTTCGGGCCAGCACGCCGTCGTCCGCCAAGATGGTGAGCAGGAACTCGCGGAACCGCTCGAACGCGGGGAGGACGGGCAGCTCACGCGCCAGATTCGGGCTGTCGTAGCGGCTGCCGGGGGCCGCGTCCACCCCGGCGGAGGTGAGGTATCTCAGGGCGAGCGCACAGCAGAGCTCGTCCAGCAGCCCAGCCAGCCCTGCCTGTGCGGCGATGTCCTGTACCGCGGCATCGGTGCTCAGCTCACGGCCGCGCCGTTCGAGTTCGGGCAGGACGGCGTCGAGTGCGAGCCCGGGGTGGCGGTGCCCGTTCGGGGAAGGGGCCCCCTGTTGCCTCCCGCCGTCAGCCGGCCGCGGATCGACCCAGTGCCGCTCTCGCTGGAAGGGGTACAGCGGAGCGGGGACGCGCCGCGGCCGCTGCGGGCGGAAGAACGCCTCCCACTCCACCGGGCAGCCGGCTACCCAGGCCGCCGCGACGGCGGTCACCAGATCCCGCAGCTGCGCACCCTGATCGCCCGGCTGTGGCTGGCATGCGAGCGTCCGCAGGCCGCGGCGGGCCCCGGCCTGCCGCCGGATCAGCGAGGTCAGCGTCGTTCCCGGGCCTACCTCGAGGAAGACAGCCGCACCGGTATCGAGCAGGAGGCGCGCGGCCGGGCCGAACCGGACCGTGTCCCGCAGATGCCGCACCCAGTGGCCGGCGTCCACCGTGTCGCCCGGCTCCACCCAGGCCCCTGACGTCGTGGATATCCACCGGCTTTGCGACGGGCGCGGCGTGATCTGGCCGGTGGCGCGCGCGAACCGGCCGAGCAGCGGATCCACGAGCGGTGAGTGGAAGGCGTGTGAGACCGCCAGGAACCGTACCGGCACGCCGGCGCCGCGCAGCGTGCCGGCGAACCGGGAAACAGCGTCGAGCGGCCCGGCCACAACGCACTCGCCCGGTCCGTTCACGGCGGCGATGGACAGCTCTGCCGGAAGGCGGGCGGCGAGGTCAGGCTCGGGCAGGCCGACCGCCAGCATCCGGCCGGGCGGCATCGTGCCGTGCAGCGCACCGCGGCTGACGACCAGGTGCAGGGCGTCCGGCAGGCTGAGCACACCGGCCACGGCAGCGGCCGTATACTCGCCGAGGCTGTGGCCTGTCATCGCCGACGGCGTCAGGCCCCATTCGATCAGGGTGCGGGCCAGTGCGTACTCGACCGCGAACAGCGCGCACGGGCCGGCCACACCGGATGCGGGGCCGTGACCCGCGCCGGCCGGCCCGGTCGGTGCTGGCCCGGTCGGTGCTGGCCCGGTCAGTGCGGCGAGGATATCGACTCCCTGGCTGCTGAGCAGCTCCGCGCACGCCGACAAGTGCGCGCGGAACACCGGCTCGTCCCGGTACAGGCCTGCGGCCATGCCGGGCTGCTGCGAACCCTGGCCCGGAAACAGGAAGACGACGGGTTGCCCGCCGCTGGCGGCAACGTCTCGCAGCCGAGCGGGAACGGGTGCGGCGGCCGCGGCGCTCGCCTCGCCGGCCCGGCACACCACGGCGGCGCGATGCGCGAACTCGTGCCTCATGGCCAGGGTGAAGGCCAGGTCCTCCAGCTGCGCCGGGCCGGCGCCCGCGGCGCTGTGCGCGACCGCGAGCAGCGTCTCGTCGAGCGCGGGCGCCGCCGGTGCCGAGACGAGCAGCGGCTGCCATGCCCTCGGCGCGGCGGACCGGACCGGAAGCACAGCCGCCTGTTCGACGATGACGTGCGCGTTCGTGCCGCCGATCCCGAAGGAGCTGACCCCGGCGCGCCGGGGCCCCGCGGTCCGCCAGCGGGCCGGCTCCGTGGGGACGTAGAACGGTGTGGCCGGGAGGTCGATGGCCGGATTGGGGCGTTCGTAACCGTGCTGCGGCGGTATCTGCCCGTCCGCCACGGCCAGAACCGCCCGGATCAGCCCGGTCACTCCGGCCGCCGCGTCCAGATGACCCACGTTCGCCTTCGCGGAGCCGAGAGCACAGAACCCGGTGCGGGCTGTCTGGCTGCCGAATGCCTGGCTGAGCGCCGCGACCTCGACCATGTCGCCGAGCTGGGTTCCCGTTCCGTGGGCTTCGACATAGCCGATGGTGTCCGCGGTGATGTCCGCGACGGCGAGCGCCTCGGCGATCACCGCCGCCTGGCCCGCCACGCTCGGCGCGGTGAAGCCGACCTTCGCTCCCCCATCGTTGTTGACCGCCGAGCCACGGATAACGGCGTACACGTGATCGCCGTCGCGGGCGGCGTCCGCCCAGCGCTTGAGCAGGACGAAGGCCGCCCCGCTGCCGCCGACCGTGCCGCCGGCCGAGGCGTCGAAGGGCCGGCAGCGCCCATCCGGCGAGTAGATCCCGTCCGCTGTGTAGACGTAGCCCTGGCGCTGCGGCACCTGCACCGAAACGCCACCCGCCAGCGCCATGTCGCACTCTCCCGACAGCAGGCTTCCGGCCGCCAGGTGAACGGCGACGAGCGACGACGAGCAGGCGCTTCCGACGGCGAATGCCGGGCCGGTGAGGCCGAGTTTGTGGGCGACCGTCGTGGCGGCCGAGTCCTTGTCGTTGTGGATCAGGAGTGGGAAGGCGCCGAGCAAGCGGAGCAACTCGTCATCGGCGAGCAGGTTGCGGACGAGGTAGGAGCTGAGCGCCGCGCTGAGGAACACGCCCACGGTGCCGGACCTGGCGGGGTCGTACCCGGCGTCGTCGAACGTGTGCCAGGCTTCCTGGAGCGCCAGCCGGTGCTGCGGGTCCATGATCGCCGCTTCGCGCGGTGAGTATCCGAAGAAGCGCGCGTCGAAGATCTCCACATCTTCGAGCACGCCCTCGGCCCCGACGAAGTGCGGGTGCTCCGCGTACCCGGCGTCGCGGCCGGCCGCGCGCAGGTCCGCGGCCGAGAAGCGGGTGATCGACTCGGCGCCGGCCCGCATGTTGCGGCCGAACGCGGCGACGTCGGGGGCACCGGGGAACCGGCCGGCCATGCCAATGATCGCGATACCGGTTTCCGGCGCCTGCGGCCCCGCGGCGCCGGCCGTCACCGGCCGGCCCTTCGCTGCCCCGCCGTCTGGGCCGCCCGGCGGGCGGCGCCGCGCCGGGCGGACGTGGCCAGGGCGGCGGCGGCGTCCGGCCGCGCGGCGATAAGCTGCGCCTGGGCGGCCACCGTGGCGCCGTGGAAGAGGTCGGCGACGGTGAGGCTCGGGTCGACGGCCTCTCGCAGCCGGGCATGGAGTTCGAGTAGCAGCAGTGAGTTCCCTCCTGCGTCGAAGAACCCCTCGTCGGCACCGATATCGGGCCGGCCGAGGGTGGTGCTCCAGATTCCCGCGATCGTCCGCTCGAGCTCGGTGCGGGGCTGGGTCAGATGGTGCGGCTGGTGGTGGGCGGCCAGCGCGCCGCGGTCGAGCTTGCCGGTAGCCGTCCACGGCAGGCGGTCACGGACCACGATCGCCGCGGGGACCATCGCCGCGGGCAGTTCGGCCCGCAACTGCGCGAGGATCTCGTCCTGGCCGGGCGGAGCGGGCCCGGCGGGCACCACGTGCGCGATCAGCCGCTGCCGGCGGGGGTCGGCGCCCGAGACCACCACCGCTGCCGCTGCCACCGCCGGGTGACGGCGCAAGACGGCCTCGATCTCCTCGGGTTCTATCCGCACTCCGCGCAGCTTGACCTGGCGGTCGAGGCGGCCGAGGAAGGCGAGCTCGCCGTCCGGAAGCCAGCGGCACAGGTCGCCGGACCGGTAGAGGCGCACACCGGGTATCCCGCTCAGCCCGTCCGGCACGAACCGTTCCGCGGTACGGGCCGGCTGGTTCAGGTAACCACGGGCGAGCGCGATTCCGCCGATGAGCAACTCGCCCGCGAACCCGGCGGGAACCGGCTCCAGTCCGCGATCGGTGATGACGGTGCGTGCCGTCGCCACCGCGCGGCCGATGGACGGCCCACCCCGCGCGGTCACGCGGGCCTGCGTCGCGTAGGTCGTCGCTTCCGACGGCCCGTACAGGTTGCGCACCGTAACCTGCGGATAGTCGCGAAGGAGGCGCTCGGCGAGGTCGGCGGGCAGCGGTTCGCCGGCCAGGTTCACCGCGCGGACCGAGACCGGCAGGCGGGCGACGCGCAGGAACGTCTCGAGAACCGACGGGACGGTGTTGATCAGGCTCACCCGGTTCCCGGCGGGTGCGGTTTGCAGGTCTCCCAGTGCGGTGGCCATGATCACCGTGCCGCCGTGGACGAGGGGGGCGAAGAGCTCGAAGACCGACAGGTCGAAGGTGACCGGTGTGCACGCCGCCACGTTGCTGAGTTCCCCGGCGGAGAAGGCCGTGCCCGCCCACCGGAGAAAGGCAGCGGCGCTGCGATGTTCGATCGCGACGCCCTTGGGCCGGCCAGTCGATCCCGAGGTGTACAAGACGTAGCACAGGTTGGCCGGCGCGGCCCGGTGCGGCCGCGTCACCGGGCGGGCCGCCACGTGGTCTATCCGCACGACGGCGGTGTCGCAGCCGGGCGGCGGAGCATAGCTGCGATCGGTGAGCAGGGCGACGGCGCCGGCGTCGGCCAGCATCGCCAGGACCCGCGCGGGCGGGTGGCCGGGGTCCAGCGGCAGGTAGGCGGCGCCGGACTTGAGCACGGCCAGCAGCGCCACGACCAGATCGGCGCGCCGCGGCAGGTGCACCGCCACCACGCGCTCGGGCCCGGCGCCGCGCTCGCGCAGCGCGGCGGCGACGTGCGCGGCACGCGCGTCCAGCGCGCGGTAGGTGAGGTGGAGATCCCCGTCGACGAGGGCGATGGCATCCGGCGTCGCCGCGGCCTGTTCCGCCACCAGCGCGGACACGGTGCTCTCGGGCTCGGCCGGCGCCGCGCCCCGGCCGGGAGGCGCGGCCGCCAGCCGGCGCCGTTCGGCGCCGGCCACCAGCGGAAGCCGGCTCAATCTGGCCTCCGGGGCGGCGGCGGCAGCATCGATGAGAACTCCGAGCGCCCGCGCCAGGCCGCCGAGCGCAACCGCGTCACAGGCGCCGGGAGCGGCCTCGAGCAGCACGTCCGCCGTGTCCTGCGCCTCGGTGACCGTGATCGACAGCTCATACTTGGCGGCCGCCGGGGGCACGTCGATCAGCCGTGCGGTGACCCCCGGCAGCCGCGGCAGCGGTGGCATCCGCTGGTAAGTGACGAGCACCTGGAAGAAGGGGCTGGTGACGGCGTCGCGGGTGGGGCCTAGCTCCTGCACGAGGCGCTCGAACGGAACAGCCCTGTGATCAAAGGCATCGAGAGCGGCTGACCGCACCCGCCGGAGCGCCTCGCTGAAGGCCGGGTCGCCAGCCAGCCGGGCGCGCAGCGGCAGCAGGTTGACGAACAGGCCGATCAGGGCGCCTGATCCCGGTTCGTCGCGAATCCCCACCGGTACGCCCAGCACGACGTCGGTATCGCCGGAGATGCGCGCGAGCGCGACGGCCAGCACGGTGAGGAACACGATGTGCGGCGTGCAGCGGTGCCTGCGCGCCAAGCTGGTGAGCGAGCCGACCGCGGTACGGTCAAGGCCGAGCCGGGCACAGACGGGACCGGCCCCGGCCAGACCAGCACCGGCCGGACCTGCACCGGCCAGACCAGCACCGGCCGTACCGCCGCCGGCGCCACCGGTCACCACGCCAGGGGTGAGAACGGAGAGCCGGCCCGGCGCTCCGGCCAGTTGCTCGCGCCAGTACCGCAGGCCTGCTTCGCCGGCCCCCTGATCGTGCTGGGCGCGTTGCATTCGCGCGAACTCGGTGTACCGCAGCGGCAGCGGTGCGAAACCGGCCGGCCGGCCGCCGCGTGCGGCCAGGTAGCAGGCTTCCAGCTCGGCCGCGAGGACGGGCAGGGACCCGCCGTCGAAGACAATGTGGTGCACGACGAGCAGGAGAATGTGCCGGTCGCGGGCGAGGCGCAGCAGCGCCCACCGCGCTGGCTGGCCGTCAGCCAGCTGGAACGGCTCGGCGGCGGCAGCTCGTAATGACTCCCCCGCCAGTTGGCTGGCGGCTTGCGATGACAGCCACGACAGGTCGGCCATGGCCACCGGTATGGGCTCGTGCGGTGTTGGCCCGCGGGTGGCAGACTGCGCCGGCCGGCCCTGCACGCTGCGGAAGGTGGCCCGCAGTACCTCGTGCCGCCGCGTCACGGCGAACACGGCACAGCGCAGCGCGCCGGGATCCAGCGATCCGTTGAACTCGACGGCGATCGGGATGTTGTAGGCCGGGTCGAGGGGATCGAGCTGATGCAAGAACCACAGCCGCTGCTGGGCATGGGACAATGGCGCCCATGCGGCCGGCTCGAGGGTAAGCAGGATCTTCTCCTTGATCAGCGAAGCACATATCAGCGCTGGCGAAATAATAAAACAGCCAAACCTGATAAGCTAGCGCCTGCCCACATGACCCAAACCGCGCTCGGCGTGCCCATGCCGCCGGGAGAGCCAACCCGGCAAGACCGTAGCCGGCCTGTAACATCGGGTACATCGAGCCGCTCAGCATGGGCGGGCCCGGCGGCGGGATCGGTTACCGGCAGCCAGCCGGTGCGGCATACGCAACCGCCCGCCGGATGGCTGGACCCACAATGGCGACGGGAAGCTGGACCGGGGTGAACCGCCCTTCCGCGGCGAACCCAGGGGCGTATGAGAGAGGTGCAGTGTGTCTGGAGAATCGGCGACGCCGGACGGGACGGGCGCGGGATTGAGACTGCCGGACGATCACCCGGTTGCCGTGGCGGTGAAAGAGGCGATCCACACGGGTGATCTTGAATCGCTAAGGCGGCTGCTGGGCGAGAATCCCGGCCTGGCCGCGGCCAGGATTGTGAACAAGGACGGCGGATCGGCGACACCGCTCCACCTTGCCGCGGACTGGCCCGGCTTTTTCCCCGGCGGGCCGGCCGTTGTCGCCATGCTGATCGAGGCGGGCGCCGACCCTGACGCGGGGCTTGAGGGTGGCCGGTGGCCGGAGACGCCGCTGCACTGGGCGGCGAGCAGCGACGATGTCGAGGTAGCCAGGGCACTGCTCGATGGTGGCGCCGATACCGAGGTGGCCGGAGCCTCGATCGCTGATGGCACGGCACTGGACAACGCGGTGGGGTATGGGTGCTGGCGAGTCGCTTACCTGCTGGTCGAGCGGGGCGCCCAGGTCACCAAGCTGGGGCAGGCTGCCGCTCTGGGGATGCTGCCGCGGGTGGAGGAACTGCTCGCCGCCGCGACGGCGCTGGCGCCGAAGGACATCAACGACGCGTTCTGGCAGGCGTGCAGCGGTGGTCATCGCCGGGTGGCCGAGTACCTCCTCGCCCGGGGCGCGGACATGAACGCAATGCCCGACTGGGCCGAGCGGACGCCGCTGGACGTGGCGGGCGGCGGCCCGGAGGGCCCCGGCCTGGACACCGGCCGCGAGGCGCTCGTGAACTGGCTGCGCGAGCAGGGGGCGCGGTCAGCCAAGGGGTGATCACGCCATCAGCCCGCGGATCAGGGTGATGGGGCGGCACCGGTCCCGTTGATCTTGATGGTCAGGACCTGCGGCGGCCCGGCGCCGTCGGTGGCCGTGAGCCGGTACGCGCCGGTTACGGCTCCGGCCCGTGCCGGGGTGAACGTGACCGTGACCTGAAGCGCGCGGACAGGATCGATCGGCTGGCCCGGCGCGATCGGGTAGACGATGCCGAACGGTGCGGCGGGACCGGTCGTGCTGGTGATGGACAGCGGCAAAGTGCCGGCGTCGGAAAGATCGATCGTCCGCGCCACCGACCGGCCCACCGGCACCGAGCCGAAGTCGATGGCCTTGGGGGTGGGCTTCAGCTGCCCGGTGCCCGTGGCGGCGAATCCTTTCACCGCGACGGTGACCGACGTCCCGTGTGCGGCCTTGATCGTGAACGAGGAATGCTGGTTGCCGACCGGCTTCACCGGAGTGTAGGTCACCGTGACGACGAAGGACTGGCCCGCGCCTATGACCGTCCCCGGGGCGGGCAGCCCAATCGCCGCGAACGGGGCGCCCGGCCGCACGACCGAGGACACGGTCTCGCCGGACGCACCGCCGTTGACGACGAACACCGTGGCCGAGTTGGTGCTGCCGACCGGCGTGAACCCCGGCTGTGCCAGGCTGGCTGAGGCGAAGAATCCGGGTTTCGTCCCGGGACCGAACAAGCTGATGTTGACGGCTGGGAACCGTGGGTCACCGGTCACCAGCGACAGCGCACCCGTTGTCCCGTCGGCGACCGTGGGTTTGAAGGTCACCGGAACGTCCAGGCGCTGGCCACGGCGCAGGGTGACGGGGAGCGTCACCCTGGTTCCGCCCACCGTCGGCCGGCCGGCCGTGAAGGGGTCGCCCACACCCGGGGGGGTGGTCGTGCTGATGCCCCTGACGGTGACGGTCGCCCGCGCCGCCACGCTGACCGTCATGGCGCCGGTGGAACCGAGTGCCACCGGGTGGAAGTTGGCGGGCACCGCGGTCAGCGGCGCCTTGCTGGCGGGGCCGAATGCCATGACGTTGCCGTTCGTCGCGAGGTAGATCTTGCCGCCCGCGGCGGTCGGCGTGTCGAAGTTGGTCACCAGGCCAACCGGCGCGGACCAGATCTGCTTCAGCTCCAGCCCGCCGCTCACCCGCCGGGGTACCGCGTCGAACGCTTCGAGCACTCCGACCCCGAAGGCCTTGTAGACGTCCCACACGACCGCCGAACGTGGATCACGGCCGTCGGAGGTCACCACCGGAGGCCCGGAGGGATGGGCGAACGGGGCGGGCGTGTTGGCGACATCGGTCAGGGTTGGGTGTGCGGGGTCACGCCCGCTGAACCGCAGTGCCCGCAGATAGTCGTCCTGGCCTATGTAGTAGACGTAGTCGTTCCCGCCACATCCGCCGAATACCGCCAGCCGGTTCGTGACCCCGGTGAACGGGCCCGCCTCGGCTACGGGGTGGTCAGCGTGGCCGGGCCTGGCCCGCCCGCCGAGGTCGCCCCGGTCGAGCAGGAAGACCCGTCCGTCCTTTCCGGCCTGGACGAGCAGGTGTGGGTATCTGCTGGTGCCGAACGGAAGCCCGACCGGCCCCGAGGAGCCGAGTTCGGTGTCGTAGAGGTCGAGCAGCGGAGCGTCCGACGGGCTGAAGAAGTCCCGTGTGGCGAGCCTGCCGCCGGGCAGGACACCGAGCCGTACCACCGACTCGGCGAGATTGGCCGGGCGCGACGCGCCTGGCCCGGGGGCAGGCGAGGTTCCGTTGCCCGAGGTGAAGAAGAGCCTGCCCGGCCCGTCGGACATCAGCCCGCCGGCCGCCTGCCAGATGGACGCCCCCCCGTCCCCGGTTTCGACCTCGTCGGTCCACATGGTGACGTGGTGTGTCACGGTGTTCACGCCTACGACGTATCCGTCGTAGGCGGGCACGGCCACCTCGCAGCGGGATCCGAACGCCGCGTAGACCCAGTCCCCGACCCGCAGGAGATCGGGCCGCTGCATTTCCGTGGCCGGATTGAACGGCCGGCCCGGGTCGTTGGACGGAGCACCGCCGATGGGGGCCTTCCACACGATGGTCCCGGTCCGGACATCGATCGCGAACATGTCGAACTGCGGCTGGTCGGCGGCTGGCTTCAGGTTGACCTCAGCGACCAGGTAAATCCGCCCGGTCCGGTGGTCGAAGACGGGCGAGCTGAGCACACCCAGGGTCGTTCCGCCGACGGGATTGCAGTCTGTGGGCTGGGGAACGGGCCTGCCGAGCGTGTCCTTCCAGCGCACGCGTCCGCTGACCGCGTCCAGGCCGTACACCCGGTCTGTGCCGGTGCCCACGACGACGGTTCCGTCCGCGACGATCGGCCGGTCGTTCATCGGCCCGTTGACCGGCGTGGAAAACAGCTGGCCGAAGCTTGCGCTGGCCACGGTGGCCGGAGACAGGCCCGGTTCACGGGAGTCCCAGTTGGTGCGCAGCGGATCAGGTGACGAACTCACCGCGGCCGGCCGCTCGGCGGGCCTGGCGGTGGACGCGAAGGTCTGCGGAACGGCCAGGGACAAGCTCAGCATCAGCAGAGCCCCGGCGACCGGTATCGCGCGCCGGGCCGCTGGCATGGGCGAACGTCCGGACCGTCGGCGCATGGCAAACCCCAATCCCAGGTGACGTGGCCTCTTCCGCGAGCCCGGAGCAGCGCTCCGCGATCACGCATCTTATAACAGGTTTTGCAAATGTGTCGATGCTCGCGCGGGCTGCCGGCCGGGTTCAGACGACCCGGTGGGCACCGCTGCGAAGGTCTTCGAAAACCTGCCGGAACCCTCGGTGGAGCGGGCCGTGAGCCGTTTCGGCAAGCCGGTACACCTCCGACCCGGCCCCGTCCCAGCCGTCGCACAAGGTCGAGACGTACTGAATGTCATCGACGCGGATCAGGCGCCAGGCGGGAACGACGCGGTAGCGGTAGACCTCCAGCGCGATCCGGCCGGTGCGCCCGGCGAACTCCCGCAAGCCGGCCTCTACCAGCCTGATTTCGCTGCAGAACGAATCGGCGGGAGCACCGAGCTGTGCCGCGCGGCGCCGGGCGGCAGCGGATTCGGCGTCGAGCAGCAAGACCCGGACCGTTACCTTGCGGCCGGCTGGTGCGCTCCGCTCGGCGCGCAGCAGCGGATCGCGCAGGCCCGGTAGCTCCAGGCCACGCAGGGCAAGGATGTCCACGGCGGTGGCCCGCTCGACCCGGCAGACGATGTCGCCGACGGCGGCTGCTTGCGACGGGAAGACGCCTGAGATCTCACTGCTGGCGGCGCCGGCGTTTCCCGGAGTCGGCATGGGATCGCCTACCCGGCCGCTACGCGATCCGCGGAACCGGCCTGCGCCACGATGCCCGGCGAGGCGCGCTCACCGGCCGCCGTGCCGGGCGGGAAGTGGGCGAGCTGCCGCCGGATCGCGCGGTACACCTCGTCCACCTCGATGTGGCTCATGCACCGCGGGTACGGCCCCGCGGCCGACACGTACCGGAGCTCGCAGGAGAACTGGCACTTCATCAGATTGGCGTCCCGCAGCGGGCCGTAGGGTTCGCATACGTGGCCATGGCTGACGGCGTAGTGGCGGGGATAGATCCGGGCCCATAGGCCCTCGGTGACACCCGGCCCGTACAGCACTACGGTGGGTGTGCCCAGCGCGGCCGCCACGTGCGCCGGTCCCGAGTCGTTGCCCACCAGCACGTCCGCCCGCGCCAGCAGGCTGGCCAGCCGGTCCAGCGACTCACCGGCACTGACCACCACCCGCGCCCCCGCCACCCCCGCCAGCACATCCTCGGCCAGCGAGCACAAATCGGCCCGCTCATCCGCCGACCCCACCAGCACCAGCGACGCGCCCTCCGCCCCCGCCAGCACCCGGCCCAGCTCACCAAAACGAGCCAGCGGCCACCGCCGGTTCCAATGCTTCCCGCCGCCCGGATGAACCGCCACCACTGGCCGGGCGAGTTCGGGCACGGGCACGGGGCGATACCGGAACGGGGGGACCGCGTCGGCCGGCCCAGGCGCCGGCAGGCCGAGCACCCGGGCCAGGCCGCGCGCATAGTCGAGCAGGTCCGGCGGGCCCAGCGCCGACAGCGGCAGCCGGACCGGCACGGTCAGGAACCGGTCGTCCTCGCCGCCGCTGGCCACCCCCACCCGCACACCGATCCCGCACCGCGCCGCGTGCTCGGCCCCCAGGTCAAGACTGCCCGGGTCGACAACACAGCAGCCATACTGTGCGGCCCGGATCCCGGCCAGGAACCGGTCCCACCGCACCGGGTCGTCATCCCCGTAGTCCGGGCAGTCCACCACCTTGGTCGCATACGAATGACCCGCGAAGAACTCGGCGAACTTCTCGGCAGCCGAACGAGGCACCACATGCACAACCTCCGCCCGCGGGCAGGCACGGCGCAGCAGGCTCAGCAGAATGTTGCG
>DATGGU010000010.1:0-41305 GCA_035308365.1 Streptosporangiaceae bacterium | reverse complement strand
GCAGCATCACCCCGGCCAGAGCGGATGTCACGCCTGCCGCCAGCCACCGCGTTCGCCGCACGCTCATTCGAGCCCACTCCTTCCGGCGCACAGTGGGCTTTAAGTTAGTCACAAAGACCCAGGTAACGGCATAATTGACGGCACCCGGTTACCGACATTGACATAAATGCGACAGGATGCTGCTCCCGCGCCATGCCACCAACTGTAAGCAGACCATCCGGCGGCTGCTCACAGGAAATTGTTGGGCCAGATCATCGTGCGCCACATGTGTGCGACCGGGGAGCCGTCGAATCCCAGCCCTTCCCTGGGCTGCCGGAAGTTCCGGCCGACCACGTCCTGGAACTCGCCGAAGTCCACGGTGGCTTCGGGGTCGAAGGAGTAGATGTCGTTGATGGTGATCAAGCGTGAGGTCATGTACCAGCGGTGCTGACGGGCTGCCTCGTGCTCCCGGCGGATGTAGTCGGGGGGACGGTAATCGGGGCCGAAATAGTCGATGTAGGCCTGTGGGTAGGTGTATCCGACCGACTCGTCGGGGAAGTAGCGCAGTGCCTCGTGCTTTTCGATGGCCCAGGCGATTTCCTCGTCGACGTAGGGAGCGACCATCTGCGCGCCCCAGTAGCCGTGGTTGGCCGATACCAGGCCGGCGATGGCGATGTCGTGCAGCAAGCATGCCATGATGATCTTCTCGTCAAGATCGCGTTCCCTCGCCACCCTGGCGCTTTGCAGCAGGTGCATGGCGCCGATCTTGGAAAGGCGCAGCCGGAAGAAGTCCTCCAGAGTGGGCCGGTCTGGCATCTTCGGCAGCGCGGGGTTGTCTCCCATCATGAACACCGTGCCGGGGTCGCGCGCCTGGGCCAGCAGCGCGCCTTGGCAGTCGCGCAGCGGTGTGCCCATGATCGCGACCGTTGGGGGGAAGAGGATGCAGCGGCGGCCGGTGGCGTCGTCGAGCGGTTCGCGGATCCAGTTCGCCAGCGCCGCCTCCCGCACAGAGGCTGGCAGCTCCCGGGCTGGTACCTGGGCAGAGGGTGGCTGGGTACTGGTGGCCTCGGACATGCAACCACCTCCTTCCGGTAGACCGCCCCCAGCCCGCCGGCCGGTAGCAGACGGCCTTTTCCCGACTCTAGGCGCAGCCGGGGCCGCTCGCACCAGGGGCCTGGCGAACCAGGAACACCTGGGCGTACGTTCGATAAGTAGGACCCCAGGAGGGATGCTCATGACGCTCAAGATCATGCCTCATGGCCGGCTACAGGAGTGGGTCGCCGAAGAGAAGGGCTACTTCGCGGCCGAGGGGCTGGACTACACCTTCGTGGCCGAGGGGGACTATGGCATCCGCCCGGCCGGGCGGGACAGCGCCGGGGAGATCAGGACCGGTGCGTTCGAGACCTTCGGGGCCGGGCGCGATGGCGCCAACGTCAGTTGTGCGTGTCACTGGGCCACCAACGCCGCCGCGAGCCAGCGGGCCGGCCAGCTCGTGACGACGGCCTACTCGGTTGCGCCATGCGCCATCGTCGTCCCGCCTGAGTCGCCGGTCCACCGCGGCGAAGATCTCGCCGGGGTCCCGGTCGGGGTGGGGTACCACTCCGGGAGCCATTTCGCCGCCGTTCAGGCCCTGGAGGCCGTGCTGTCTCCCGATCAGATCGAGATCACGTTCCAGGGCCCTCCCAACGAGCGCCTGGACGCCCTGCTGGAGCGGCAGGTGCCGGCCGCGGCAGCGTGGGGAGTGCCGCTCTACATCGCAGAGGCCTTCGGGTTCCGCAAGGTCCTTGACGCCACCTTCATGATCGGATTCTTGGTGACCGGAGAGCAGGTCAGCAAGGCCGACATCGAGAAGTACCTGGCCGCGCTGCGACGTGCTCAGATGGACATCGACCTGCACCCGGAGGCAGCCAAGCACCACCACCTGCGGGCGGTCCCGCCAAAGTACCGCGACCAGGTGGACGTGCGGGCCTTCGGCACCGGTGAGCGCATCGTCTTCCTGCCCTACACCCGGGAGGTCTTCACCGCCACGCAGCGCTGGACCCAGACCCATCAACTGCTCATAGATCCGTCCCAGTCCCCGCTCGGCTACGACGAGGCCGCCCTGGCCTGACCCATCGGGCCGCGGTCCATTCTGGCCAGTCCCGCCACCCCGCAGCCAGCCGCGGGTTCGCCTGCGGCCAGCTCCTGCCTGCCCGGCGCCTCTGCACAGTTTTCCCGCAAAGACGATAAATTCGAGTGTTTCACAGTAGTTGTGCCATGTTTCACAAGTCCCTGCGGTCTCAATCTACTCACCAGTCACTATGATTTTTTGTGCCTATATTGCCAGAATCAAAGTATATATTTTTCCTTGACTCTCGATATTCCAGGGACTTTGGCCTCTTGCGTCGCTTTGGGCGCGGGTGTACTGTCAAGCCGATTTGCAGGGGCATTCGTGGGCCTATAGGCGGGGCTGCGGGGGCTGTGACGAACTGTCCGAGGGGGCCGTCAATGCGAGTAATTCGACGCTGCGGAAGATTGTGGTCGCTGTCATTACACCTGGCCACCGTGGCTACTGTCTTCGTCCTGATGGGGGCCATGGCAGCGGGCACGAGCGCGTCAGCCTCGACCGGATCAAGATCCACCGCGTCAGCATCCGCGGCACCGGCCGCCAAGGATTCAGTTACGCCCTCCACCACGCCGGTGCAAATGAACTTCGCGTGCGCGCAGAAGAGCACCGGGCTGATGAGCTATACGGCCAGCCTGTCGAACTGCACCAAAAAGCAGACACCTGTGTCGATCCTGCCGGGGCCGGTCTATGCGTGCGTCCACACCGGCGGCTACGTTTACCTGGTATCGGCGCTGAGCAACTGCCCCGTTCCGCCGAATAAGCACGCGCTGACGCTGCCACCGACGGCCGGGACGGTGTACTTCTGCGCCAACGACGGCAACGGTGTCCTGTCCTACCGGTCCGGGCCGACCCAGTGCACCGATGACCGGTTCCCGGTGTTCGTGCCGGTGGCGCACCAGCCGCCGGTCCTTTCGAACATCGAGACGACCCCGCTGACCTACGACGCGGGCACTCCACCGGTTCAGGTCACCGCCAGCCTCGCGGTCAGTTCCCCGGATGCCACCACTCTGGCCAGCGCCAGGGTGTCGATCACCTCGGGGCTGGTCGCCAGCGAGGATTCGCTGGGGTTCACCAGCCAGAACGGGATCACCGGCAGTTACAACTCCAGTACCGGGGTGCTGACCCTGACCGGCACCGCGTCACTGGCCGCCTACCAGGCGGCGCTGCAGTCCGTCACCTACAGCGACCCCAATGGCAAGACCGCGTCGACCGGTTCGCGGACGGTCAGCTTCCAGGTCAACGACGGGGCACCTGCCAACAACCTGAGCAATGTGGCGTCGCGGAGCATAACCGTGGATCCGAACAGCCCGCCGGCGGCGGGTGGTGTCAGCGCGTCCACGGACAAGCACACCGCGATCGACATCAACGTCCTGGCCAGCGCCAGCGATCCCGACGGTGACCCGCTGTCGGTGACGGGAGTGGGCACGTCTGGCACCAAGGGCCTGGTCTCGGTCAACACCAACGGCACGGTCCACTACGACCCGAACGGCCAGTTCAACGGCCTGACCCAGGGGCAGACGGCGACCGACACCTTCACCTACACCGTCTCCGACGGCTATTTCACCGCGACCGCGACCGTGACGGTGACGATCAACGGAGTGAACGACCCGCCGGTCCTGGCCAATATCGAGACAGCCCCGCTGAGCTATGACGCGGGCACTCCACCGGTGCCGGTCACCTCCAGCCTGACGGTGAGTTCGCCCGATACCAGCACGCTGGCCGGGGCCACGGTGACGGTCAGTTCGGGCCTGGCGCCGGCTGAGGATTCGCTGGGGTTCACCAGCCAGAACGGGATCAGCGGCAGTTACAACTCCAGTACCGGGGTGCTGACCCTGACCGGCACCGCGCCGGTGGCTGCCTACCAGGCGGCGCTGCGGTCGGTCACCTACAGCGACTCCAACGGCACGACGCCGAGCACCGGGCCGCGGACGATCAGCTTCCAGGCCGATGACGGGCTTGGCTCCGGCAATCTGAGCAATGTGGCGTCGCGGAGTATAACCGTGGATCCGAACAGCCCGCCGGCGGCGGGTGGTGTCAGCGCGTCCACGGACAAGCACACCGCGATCGACATCAACGTCCTGGCCAGCGCCAGCGATCCCGACGGCGACGTGGTGATGCTGCAGTCGGTGAACACCACCGGCACCAAGGGCTCGGTCTCGATGAACCCCGACGGCACGGTCCACTACGACCCGAACGGCCAGTTCCAGAACCTGACCCAGGGGCAGACGGCGACCGACACCTTCACCTACACCGTCTCCGACGGCTACTTCACCGCGACCGCGACCGTGACGGTGACGATCAACGGGGTCAACGACCCGGTGGTGATCTCTAACGTTGAGACCAGCGCGCTCAGTTACCGGGCGCAGGACCCGGCGGTCCCGGTCACCAGCGCTCTGACGCTCAGCGATGACGACGACGCCACGATGGCCGGCGCGACGGTGTCGATCACCTCGGGCCTCGGCTCGGGCCAGGACTCGCTGGGGTTCGCCAGCCAGAACGGGATCACCGGCAGCTACAACTCCAGCACCGGGGTGCTGACCCTGTCCGGCAACGCCAGCATCTCCAGCTACCAGGCCGCACTTCGGTCGGTGACGTTCTTCACCAGCGACGGCTCGGCGAGCCCGGCGGCGCGGACGGTCTCGTTCTCGGTGACCGACTCGGTCGGCGGCACCACCGCCATCCCCGCCACGCGCACGATCGACGTGAGTGAGGCGAACCAGCCACCGGTCGCTGTCAACCACAGCTATACCGCGGTCGGCAATACCCCGCTGGGCGTCGGCACCAGCCCGTCCGGGCCGGCGGTCAAGGTCAGCGGCAGCGTGCTGAACGGTGACAGTGATCCCGATTCGGCCGGCCCGGTCAGCGTGACCGGCAACACCAGTCCCGCGCACGGCACGGTCACGGTGAATCCGGACGGCACCTTCACCTACCTGCCGAATCCGGGCTTCTCCGGTACCGACAGCTTCCAGTACACCATCACCGACAGTGACGACTCCCAGAACCCGAAGACCGCGACCGCCACGGTCACGATCAGCGTCGGGCCGGTGGTCTGGTACGTCGACAACTCTCAGGCCGCGGCGGGTAACGGCGAAGCCTCGTCCCCGTTCAACACCCTGGCGGCCGCCAACAGCGCGGCCGGGGCGAACAGCATCATCTTCCTGTATACGGGCAACGCCGCCTACACCGGCGGCGTGACCATGCAGTCCGGTGAGGATCTGTGGGGCCAGCCGCACGGCCTGACCGTTGACAGCTTCACCCTGGTCGCGGCCGGCGGGTCCGCGCCGACGGTCACCAACTCCGGCGGGGACGGGATCGACCTGGCCGAGAATGCCGACGTGGAAGGCGTTCACGTGGCCAGCCCGAGCGGTCATGGCGTCGCGGCCTCTGGTGTCAACGACGCCACCGTCGGCGGCACCACCGCGGTGGCGATCTCCGGGGCAGGCGGCGACGGAATCCACATCAGCGGCGGCAACGGCAACTTCAACTTCGCCAACACCACCGTCACCAGCAGCACCGGGCACTCGGTGTCCATCGCCAGTCACACCGGCGGCACTGTCAACATCGGCGGCAACATCACCGACAGCACCAAGGGCATAGCGCTGGCCGGCAACTCCGGGGCCACGATCGGCTTCGGCGGCACGCTGACGATCAGCACCGGCGCAAACACCGGCTTCTCGGCGACCGGTGGCGGCACGGTCACCGCCACCGCCACCGGCAGCACGATCGCCACCACCACGGCCACCGCGCTCACCGTGCAGAGCACCACGATCGGCTCCAGTGGGCTGCAGTTCCAGAGCATCTCCGCCAACGGGGCCAACCCCGGGATCAGCCTGTCCGGCACCGGGACATCGGGCGGCCTGATCGTGACGGGCACCGGTTCGGCCGGATCCGGCGGGACGATCCAGGGGTCGGCCGGCAACGGCATCACCCTGTCCTCGACCTCCTTCCCCAGCTTCACCGACATGGTGATCAGGAGCAACGCGGCCGATGGGATCAACGGTTCCCTGGTCAACGGGCTGACCCTGGCCGGCAGCACGGTTTCCGGCAACGGCACGCCGGGGAACGTCTCCGGCGAGAACGACGACGGGCTCGACTTCTCGCCCAACGGCACCGGCTCGCCCGACGGCCTGACCGGCACCGCGACGATCTCCAACTCCACGGTCACCGGCTCCGCGGACAACAACGCGGTCATCAGTGACACCAGCGGAACCCTGAACCTGACCGTCACCGGCAGCACGTTCAGCAGCGACAACTCCACCACCGGCAACGACGGGCTGCACATCGACTCCGGCGGCAGCACGAACGCGACGGTCAGCGTCACCGGCTCGACGTTCACCAACAACTTCGGTGATCACTTCCAGTTCTCGTCCGGCTCGACCTCCACCGGGACCAACAGCGTCACGTTCTCCAGCAACACCCTGAACACCACCGTCTCGGGGGTGTCCGGCGGCGGCGTGGTGATCAGCCCGTTCGGCAACTCCCACACCACGCTCACCGCCAGCAACAACAACATTCAGAACTCGGTCTTCACCGGCATCGCCATCGACGAGGACGGCACCAGCGGGACGCTGTCCGGCACGGTCAACGGCAACACGATCGGCACCGCCTCGTCGGCCAACTCCGGTTCGCAGGGCAACGACATCGGCATCTTCGCGGAGGGCTCGGTCACCGAGACGCTGGCCGTCACCAACAACAGCCTCTTCCAGTACGAGAACGACGCCGGGATCAGCTTCCTCGACCGCGAGGGCAACCCGGCGATGAACCTGACGATCACCGGCAACACCATCGCCCACCCCGGGTCGTTCGGAAGCTGGGGCCTGCTCGGCCAGGCCGGCGCCCAAACCGGGGACAACGGGACCGTGTGCGCCGCGATCTCGGGCAACTCGATGACCGGGTCCGCCCAGCCAGGCCAGGGCGGCGCGGACTTCGAGCTTGACCAGTTCTTCAACAGCACGATCAGGCTCCCCGGATACACCGGCGGGTCCACCGACACCAACGCGGTCGTCAGTTTCGTCCAGAGCCAGAACAACAGCGGCGGTACGCCGAGCGGCCTCGCGATCGCAAGCGGCAGCGGCGGCGGGTTCACCGGCGGCGCGAGCTGTCCGGCCCCATCCTGAGGCGCCACCGGGCACAGGCATTACCAGGCACCAGCATCACCATCCTGAGTCACACGGCACGGTCCCCAGGGACACCGGAAAGGAGTATGCGTGAGCACGCCGTACCTGTCCGAGATAAAGATCATGTCGTTTCCGTTCGCGCCCAAGGGCTGGGCGCAGTGCAACGGGCAACTGCTCCCGATCAACCAGAACCAGGCGCTGTTCGCTTTACTGGGGACCATGTACGGAGGTGACGGCCGTACCACATTCGCGCTGCCCAACCTGCAGGGCCGGGTACCGATCCACCTGGGCAGCGGGTTCACGCAGGGCAGCCTCGGCGGCGAGCAGGCTCACGTCCTGACCATCGGTGAGGCGCCCCTGCACGTGCACGCCGCGTACGGCACGAGCAGCGACGGGGATTCGCCGATCCCGGCCGGGAACTACCTGGGAGCGGCGGACAACATGTACGCCCCGCTGAACAACGCCGTGAACCTCACGCCCGCGACGGTCGCCAACGCGGGCGGCGGCCAGCCACACGAGAACATGCAGCCCTACCTGGTGCTGAACTTCTGCATCGCGCTGCAGGGCATATTCCCCTCCCAGAACTAGGAGTTCCCAGTGAGCAATCCTTACGTCGGAGAGATCAGGATGTTCGCCGGGAACTTCGCACCCGCCGGCTGGATGTTCTGCAATGGCCAATTACTGCCGATCAGCGACTACGAGGTACTGTTCAACCTGATCGGCACGACCTACGGCGGCGACGGGATGAGTACGTTCGCCTTGCCGGACCTGCAAGGGCGCCTGCCCGTTCACCAAACCAGCGGGTTCACACTGGGACAGTCCGGCGGAGCGGAATCGGTGACGCTGACCAGTGCACAGACCCCGATGCACTCGCACTCGTTTCTGTGCACGAGTGACCCGGGTGCACAGAGAAATCCTGTAGGGAACACACCGGCGACCATCGTCGCCGGCAGCGCCTACAACCAGGACCCGCCCAGCGCGGCCCTGGCACCGCAGAGCATTCAGGCATCATCAGGCGGCAACCAGCCGCACGACAACATGCAGCCGTATCAGTGCGTCTCGTTCATCATCTCGATGTTCGGCATCTATCCGAGCCAGAGTTAAGGGGGGCACGTGTCCAATCCGTTTGTCGCCGAGATCAGAATCTTCGCGTGCAACTTCGCCCCCCAAGGCTGGGCTTTCTGCAACGGTCAGATCATGTCGATCTCCCAGAACACGGCGCTGTTCTCGCTGCTGGGCACCTTCTACGGCGGCGACGGCAAGTCGAACTTCGCGTTGCCGAATCTCCAGGGCTGCGCCGCGATGCACCAGGGCCAATCGTCCACGGGCAGCATCTATGACCTGGGTCAGACGGGCGGTGAGACAACCGTGTCGCTGCTGATGTCGGAAGCTCCCCAGCACACGCACAGCCTCCAGGCCAGCACGCATACCGCGGACCTCGATAACCCCAGCCCGCAGAACGCCCTGGCGCGGTCGGTACCCGGCCTGATCTACAAGCAGCCGGCCGGGGCGAACTCACCGCAACCGCTGGCCAACGGCATCCTGACTCCCTCGGGCGGGAGCCAGCCGCACAACAACATGATGCCGTTCCTGACGCTCAACTTCTGCATCGCCCTGCAGGGCGTCTACCCGCCCCGTTCATGACGACGGCTCTCACACCGGGCCTGCGCCCCGCCGGGCCCGGTGACGCCGGGGTGCTGTACCGGATCTATGCCAGTACGCGCGAGGCGGAACTCGCCGCCGTACCCTGGGACACGCCCACCAAGGAAGCGTTCCTGCGCATGCAGTTCACCGCCCAGGACACGGACTACCACGCGAAGTTCCCGAGCGCTTCCTACGACCTGATCGTGGCGGGCGAGAAGGTGCTCGGGCGCCTGTACGTGCACCGGGGCACGACGGTATGGCAGGTGCTGGACATCGCCCTGCTGCCCGAGTACCGCAGCCAGGGCATCGGGACCCAGTTGCTCACCGAGGTGCTGGCCGAGGCCGGGCCGGCCGCCGGAAAGGTCCAGATCTACGTTGAGCGGTTCAACCCGGCCCGGCACCTGTACGACCGGCTGGGTTTCCACGAAATCGCCGATCACGGCGTCTATCTGCTGATGGAGTGGGAGGCTACCCGAACACCGCTTCATAACGCATAGCCGCCGGCGCCTCTGCGGGGGCGGACGGCTCATTCGGCCCAACCGGGACCAGGAACAGATCCAGCTCCCCAAGCTTCGCATGTTCCAGCCGGTGAGTACCTTGCGGCAAAACCGGGTCCAGCGGCCCATGGAACACTATTGAAAATGGCTTGCGGAACGTTCCCTGTGCAGCGCCGGGAAACTCGGTGACATTGACCAGCTCGAACTCGTGAGAAGCCGGCCCATGGGTCACCTGGAACCTGGTTCCCTGGATTTCGCGAAAGTGCGCAGCCGTCAGTGAATCTAATGAATGGCTTTTCGTCATGAGCCCACCATAGCAGTGCAAATCCCGGCCGGGAATCGCCGATTATCACCGGGTGGCGCCGGTGACCAGCCAGCGCGATCCGCGGCTGCGCAGGGTCAGGGTGGCGAACCTGGCCAGCAGCCACAGCGAGTACGCGGCCCACACGCCGGGCAGCCCGGTGTGGGAGGCCAGCATCACCGCGGCCGCCGCGCCGAACACCGCCGTGGTGATCAGGCCGGCCAGCGCGAGGTAGTTCTGGTCGCCGGCCCCGATCAGGACGCCGTCGAGCACGAAGACCACCCCGGCCACCGGCTGTTGCGCCGCGACGATCAGCACAACGGCCAGCAGCAGGCTCGAAGACGCCCTTCGGGTCGCGATCCGCGGCTCGGGAGCTGGCGTCTGGCGGGTGCTTCTGCGCCGGGCCGACAGCCGGATGCCACGGCGCAGCCGGCGGCCCGAGTCCACCGCCAGCCGCAGCGCCACCCGGCGCACCCTTTCAGTAACGGTTCCGTAACGGCTGCACCGTTAACCGTGGCAAGATGGCGAAGGTGAAAAACTTGCGCCGGTTCGCCCTGTCCCGGGTTGTCCTTTCGCCGCTGATGGCCGCCGCGCCACTGGCGGTTCTGGCCACCTGCGGGGCCGCCTCGCCCATTCCCGGCGCCGCTCCGGCGGGGACCAGGGTTCCGGGCGCGCCGAACTGCCCGCTGTTCCCGGCGGACAACATATGGAACACCGACATCTCCAAGCTGCCGGTGAACTCTCACAGCGCCGCCTGGCTGAAGAGCATGGACTCGGCCACCACGTTCCTGCACCCCGACTTCGGGCCGAACCCGGGCGGGTTCCCCTACGGCATCCCGCACAACATCGTGACCAATGCCCATCCGCTGGTGTCCATCAAGTTTCAGTACGCCAGCCAGAGCGACAAGGGGCCCTACCCATTCGGGGCGACCACCTTCATCGAGGGCGGCAAGAACGCCGGTGGTGACCGTCACGCGATCATGGTCAACTCTGACACCTGCACCCTGTACGAGCTCTGGCACGCCCGCTACTCCGCCTCGGGCTCGACGGCCGGTTCCGGGGCGATCTGGAGCCTGACGTCCAACCAGCTCCGGCCGGCCGGATGGACCTCCGCTGACGCGGCCGGGCTGCCGATTCTGCCGGGGCTGCTGGACTTCAGCGAGATCCAGGCAGCGGTCAAGTCCGGCCAGCCGGTCACCCACGCGATCAGGTTCACCGCGCAGCGGACCCAGTCCGCCTACCTGTGGCCGGCCCGGCACTCCGCCGGGTCGGGCACCAGCCCGTCGTTGCCGCCCATGGGCGCCAGGTTCCGGCTCAAGGCCAGCTTCAACGTGGCCGGATTCTGCGGCAGCGGCATGCCCTACTGCGCCGATGCCAAGGTGGTGCTGACCGAGATGCAGCACTACGGGCTGATTCTGGCCGACAACGGCAGCAACTGGTTCTTCCAGGGCAGTGTCTACCCGCAGTGGCCGGATGCCCTGGTCTCCCTGCTCAAGCAGATCCCGGCCAGCGCCTTCCAGGCGGTGGACGAGTCCTGCCTGATGGTCAGCCCCGGCTCCGGCCAGGCCCAGGCCAAACCGGGCTGCCCCATCGGCTAGCGTCAGGTCCGGGCCAGCTCCGGCCCGCGCTGCGGCGTGTGCGCGCGGCGCGGGAGCAGGACCGGCGTGACCAGCAGCAGGAGACCGGCAATGGCGATCGCCGTGCGCGGGCCGGTCAAGCTTGCCAGCAGGCCCCACAGGCCGGTCAGTGCGGCCGTGCTGAGGTTGGTGGTGACCGACCAGGCGGACAGCGTGCGGGCCACCCGGTCGGTCGCGATCTGTTCGAGCCGGTAGGTGGCGAGCACCGGGTTGAACACGCTGCAGCAGGTGACAAGGCCGAATTCGACCAGGATGACGAGCACGAGCCCGGCGGCGCCGGGGCCGGTGAAGGCCAGCCCGACCGGCCAGCAGGCGCGCAGCGCCCCGCTGGTGAGCATGACCCTGTGCTGGCCGAACCGCTCGACCAGCCGGCCGGCCAGCCGGGAGCCGATCAGGCCGCCGGTGCAGGGGACGCCGAAGGCCAGGCCGAACTGCCAGGGGGCGAACCCGAGACGGCCGAGCATGAGCACCGACAGCAGCGGCGAGCCCACCATGATCAGCGCGTTGACCAGGCTCGTGTTGACCAGCAACAGGCGCAGCGCCGGGTGGGCCAGGATGTAGCGCCATCCGCCGGGCAGGCCGGCGGCCCGCGTGGTCTCGGTGCGCACGGGGCGCGGTTCCGCACCGCCGATCGCGCCGATCCCCAGGGCCGAGAGCAGGTAGCTGACCGCGTCGGCCACGACGGTCGTCAGCGGGCCGAACAGGCCGAGCGCGGCCCCGCCGAGCGGCGGCCCCAGCGCGGTGGCGGTCCAGGCCGTAGCCTCGAACCGGCCGTTCGCCAGGAGCAGGTCAGCGGGCCGCACCAGCGACTTCAGGCAGGCACCGCTGGCCGACCTGAAGGCGATGGTGGCCGCGGCGACGATGACGGACACGACCAGGAGCTGCGGATAGCTCAGGTACCCGAGGGCGAAGGTGACGGGGACGCTGGCCAGTGCGGCGAACCGGATCAGGTCCATGGCGATCATCACCGGCCGTTTGCGGCGGAACTCCACCCACGGCCCGAGCGGCACCGCGACCACCGCCCCCACGGCCAGCCCGGCCGAGGCCAGCGCCGACACTCCGGCCGGCCCGCTGTGCAAGACGAGGATCGCGATCAGCGCAAACGCGTTGAGCGCGAGCGTGCTGCCGGCCGTGCTGACCGCGAACGCCGCCCACAGCCACCCGAACTGCCGCCCCAGCGACCGCCTGCGTGCCATCTACGGATCAAAGCGGGCTACGGGGGAGCGGGTCCAACAACCGGCCCGCCGGCGAGCCACAACGGCGCGTTGTGTGAGCCAGCCCGCAGTCACCGCAGGCGGCGAAGCCGCGTCTTCCATCTCGTGGGACGCAACGGTTCAGGCAAGCTCTAGAGTCGGTCGGCGTGGACCTTGATGCCGTGCGCACGTTCGTCGCCGTCGCTGACGCGGGCCAGTTCCAAGAGGCCGCCATCGATCTGTCGATAACCCAGCAGGCGGTCTCCAAGCGTGTCGCCGCCCTGGAAAAAGACCTCGGCGTGCGCCTGTTCGCCCGCACCGCGCGCGGAGCCCGGCTGACCGCCGACGGTCAGGCCTTTCTCCCGCACGCCCGCGAGCTTCTGCAGGCCGAACAGCGGGCCGCCGCCTCCGTGCGCCCGGGCCGCCGTGCCCTGCGCGTCGACGTGGTCGGCCGCCACCTCGCCCCCGCAGGCCTGCTGCACGGCTTCCACCGCGCGCATCCCAAGGCCGAACTCGACGTGGTCACCCTGTTCGACGCCGGCGCTGCCATCGCGGCGCTGCGTTCCGGCGCGATCGACGCGTCGTTCCGCGCGCTCACCACGCCCACGTCACGGCTTCCCGACGGCGTCGAGGCGGCCAGGGTCCTCGACGAGCCCGTGCAGCTTCTCACCGGCCCGGCGCACCCGCTGGCCGCCGTCCCGTCGGTCACACCCGCCGAGCTGGCCGGGCACAGGATCTGGATGCCCGGCATCGTCCCCGGCACCGAGTGGGCCGCCTACTATGGCGAACTGGCCGCCGCCTTCGGTCTCAGCATCGACTCGGCCGGCCCCAACTTCGGCGTCGAGCCGCTGCTGGACGCGATCGCCGCCGGCCCGGCCCTGGCCACGTTCGTCGGTGAGCAGACCCGGCTGATCTGGCCGGCCGAGTACGGCCTGCGCCGTATTCCCGTGCGCGACCCGGTCCCGGTCTACCCGCACTCGATGATCTGGCGCACCGGCAATCCGCACCCCGCGCTCGGCACGCTGCGCGGCTACCTTGGTACCGTCCAGAACTCCGCCGGGACCTGGACGCCCGCCTGGGCGCCGCGGCCCGGCGGCCAGCCCGGTCCGGCCATTCCGGATTGATAATCAAGCACGTTAATGATCAAGCGTATTGACGATCAACCTGCGAATGACGGAGGGTTGACATTTGCCCGGATCGGTCCACGATTCTGGGCATGGATGGAAAAAACATTCCGGGCTCAAAAGGCCCGAGCCGCCGCGCGTTCCTGTCAGCTTCGGCCGTCACCGCGGTTGCTGCCCCCATCATCGCCCAGGCCGGGCCGGCTTCCGCCGCGACGGCCGGCCAGCACAAGGCGGCCAATTCCTGGCTGAAACCCTCCGATAGCCTCCAGACGCTGCTGAGCGAGATTGATCCCAACCGCATCCAGGCCACGATCGAGCAGCTTGTCAGCTTCGGTACCAGGCACACGCTGTCCAGCCAGACCGACCCGAACCGCGGCATCGGCGCGGCCACCGCCTGGGTGGCCCAGCAGATGCAGGCCATCGCCGCCACCTCGTCCGGCAACATGACCGTGCAGCAGCAGTCGTTCGTGCAGCCGGTCACGTCGACGATCCCCACGCCGGTCACCATCACCAACATCATCGCCACCCTGAAGGGCACCGCGTCGCCGCAGCGGTACTACGTGATCACCGGGCACCTGGACTCCCGGTGCACGAGCATTCTGGACAACACCAGCGACGCGCCCGGCGCCGACGACGACGGCTCCGGCGTCGCGGTCATGATGGAACTCGCCCGGCTGTTCGCCACCCGGCAGTTCCCCGGCACCCTGGTGTTCGCCGCCGTGTCCGGCGAAGAGGAAGGGCTGTACGGCTCCACCTTCATGGCGCAGCAGATGGCCCAGGCCGGGGCAGACGTGCAGGGCATGTTCAGCAACGACATCGTCGGGGCCAGCCAGGCCTTCGACGGCACCCCGCCCAACCCGTACACCGTGCGGCTGTTCCTCGAGGGCGTCCCGACCGACGTGACGTCCAGCGAGATCTCGCTGCTGCAGGCGACCGGCGGTGAGAACGACAGTTTGTCGCGTCAGCTTGGCCGGTACGTCGAAGAGGTGGCGCCGCCCTGGCTGACGGACATGTTCATCCAGACGATCTGGCGCCGTGACCGGTACCTGCGGGGCAGCGACCACGTCTCCTTCCAGGGCCAGGGCTACCCGGCGGCCAGGTTCACCGAGCCGCGGGAGAACTTCAATCACGAGCACCAGAACGTCCAGGTGGTCAACGGCGTGCAGTTCGGCGACCTGATCGAGTTCGTGGACTTCGGCTACTGCGCCCGGGTAGCCAAGGTGAACGCGGCCGCGCTGTGGGCCCTGGCCACCTCGCCCAGCACGCCCAAGAACGTGCTGATCCACGTGAGCCCGCCCCCCGGCTTCGCCGGCATCAACACCACGACGCTCACCTGGAACGCCAACCCGGAGCCCAACCTGGCCGGGTATGAAGTGGTCACCCGGGACACCACACTCCCGGTCTGGACCAACGCGACCAACGTCGGCAACGTCACCTCGGTCACGCTCAACTTTTCCAAGGACAACGTGCAAGTCGGTGTGCGCGCCGTCGACCAGAACGGCAACCGCAGCCCGGTCGCCTTCCCCCAGGTGACGTTCTCCTAGCACCCGTATCAAGCAACGGCTGCCCGCTGGAGGATGCGGCGTGGCCGCTGCGCACGAGCGCCGCGGCGTGGCTGCCGCCTCTCACCGGGCAACCACCCCGCCTGTGCTACTGCCCGCCGGAACCGCCACCGTCGTGCGCCGCGGACGGGAGGCTCACACAGTGGGGCACCCGCCCGGTGATGATGCCGCCAACGCCAAGCGAGTCGCCACGGCCACCGCTGAAGCTGGATGGGGCCGGTTGTGGCCGGGCTGTGCACCGGCGCCGGCCGTCGCGCGTCTACTACGGAGCAGGACGAGCGGGGACGGAAATGAGCAACGAAACGAGATGGGAGTTCCGGGCGCCGCCGGGCTGGCCCGCGCCCCCTCCTGGCTGGGTGCCCCCGCCTGGGTGGCAACCTGACCCACTGTGGCCTGCCGCCCCTGCGGGCTGGCAGTACTGGCAGGGTGTACCGGTCCAGCCGGCCGTGGCGTCACCCGCGGAGGTCACATCACCGCCGTCCTGGCCGGGCCGCCGTACCATCGTCCGCGAGTTGCTGGTGGTCGCGGCGGTCTTCCCGCTGCCGTTCGTCGTTTCCGGAATCATCGGGCTGGTTCAGGCAGCCGCCGGGCTCGGCGGGGGCCGGCTGCAGGTATTACTGCCGGGGCATCCGGCCGGCAGCGCCGTGCTGCTCACCCTCACCATTGCGGTGCAGTTCGCCCCGGCCGCGCTGATCTGGTATCTGCTCGGGCGCAGCGGCGAAACCATGCGCGACATCGGGCTTGACCGCCGGCGGCCGTGGCAGGACGGGCTCAGTGGCATCGCTCTCGCCGTGGCCACGTTCGTCGTCGCCGCAGTGGTGGGCGACATCATCAAGAATGCGGCCCCCGGTGCCAGTTACCATTTGGCGCTGGGCGGCCGGTTCGGCATGGTCTACCTGCTTCCCGGGCTGACCATGGCATTGTGGGCGGCCACCATCGAGGAGATCGTCGTCGCTGGTTACCTGCTGCACCGGCTCGACCAGCTCGGCGTGCCCAGGAGCCGGGCACTGCTGATCTCCACGGCGGTGCGGACCAGTTATCACCTGTATTACGGCCTCGGCGCCCTCATGTTCATCCCCCTTGGGCTGATGTTCGGGTGGACGTGGCAGCGGTACAAGCGGCTCGTCCCGCTCGTCGTCGCGCATGCCATCTACGACGGCGTGCTACTCGGGCTCGGCATCGCGCTCAGCGGCTAGCCGGTGCCGGGGTCAGGAAGCCGGCCTGGTCAAAATTTACGAAGTCAGTAATGCCGAACTGAACGGGAACGCCGTCGTAATTATGCGATGAAAGCGTAACGCGCCGTTGTGCGCGTTTTGCTCATTCTGCTCACGCTCGCTGGTTCTTCACCGGCCCGGAAGACCGCTGTTACACTGCCGAAACACCCCGAACCGGCGATTACCGGGCACGGCGGCAGCGAGGAGCCCATATGCGGCGGGTGTCGTGGCAGCGGTTGTCCACCCAGGTCGTGATCATGCAGGTGACGATCCTGGTGATCACCATGATTGCCGGATTCGCCGTCGTGGAGTGGAACCTCAAGCGCCAGCTCGGCCGGCAGTACGAGCAGCGTGCCCTGTCGGTGGCGCAGACCCGGAGCCGCGCTGGGTGGAGCTGACCGCCGTCCCGGCCGAATGCGACCTGCTGATCAGGGTGCGCGACAGCGGCCCAGGGGTGCCGGAGGAACTGCGCGAGGCCATCTTCACCGACGGGTTCACCAGCAAGTCCTCGCCGGTCAGCGCCCCGTCGCCGTCTGGGTTCACGACAACCTTCCTGCAGGCCATCACCTGCACGAGCGCCACGAACTGCTGGGCGGCCGGCTCGTCCAGCGGCTCGTCCAGCTTCGCCACCCTGATCGAGCGGTGGAACGGCTCGAAGTGGTCGATCGTGTCCAGCCCCAGCCCCAGCACCGCCAGGCCGGACGTGCTGTCCGGCGTGGCCTGTGGTTCGGCCAGTCAGTGCTGGGCGGTGGGCTACTGGTTCCCGGGCTCGTTCAGCGGGTCGCTGACCGAGAAGTGGAACGGCTCGAAATGGTCGGTCCTCACCACGCCCAACACCAGCAGCGGCGAGCTTGCCGGCGACGGCTGCACCAGCAGTTCGGCCTGCCTCGCCGTCGGGATCGGCGACAACCTGCTGGTGATCGCGCAGCACTGGAACGGCACGAAATGGGCCGCCACCACGCCAGTTTCCCCAGCGGCGCGAGCAATTCCGAGCTCAACGCCGTGGCGTGCACCGGTGCCCCGGCCTGCGAGAGCGTCGGCACCTACAGCGCGTCGGGGGCCAATCCCACGCTCGGCGAGGGCTGGAACGGCAGCAAGTGGACGTTGCAGGCCATGCCGTCCATCAGCGGGTCGATCTTTGCCACTCTCGAGGGCATTTCCTGCCCCAAGTCCGGCGACTGCTGGGCGGCCGGGCTGTCCGACGCCTCGTCCGGCGCAAGCACCCCACTGCTGGAGCGGTGGAACGGAAAGACCTGGTCACTGAGCTGAGCGGCTGTCATCAGCGCGAATCGTAGCCGTCGTTGTGTTCGGGAGTGCCATATGCATGGGGCGCAGTGCTGGGTGGAGTTCTGACCGGGTCACGGCGAGTACAGCTATTGGCGCCGGCCCGGCTGGCGCAAAAGCGACCGCGGCGAGGATCGCAGCAGCGGCCGTCCGGTCCAGCAGGACCACCATGGACAGCGCCGGCCGAAGACACCCGGGGCAGGCGCCGCCACCCGCCGGCTAGGCCATCCGGGACTCGGCCTCGGCTATCTCAGCCGGGTTCAGATCCTTTCTCCGGACCCGGGTTATGACCACCCGTTTTCCGTCCACCGGGCATTTGAGCACGTGCCGCCCGGGACCGAGGTTGGCCTCGAAGAGCATTGCCTTGACACTGCGCTGAAAAAGGTGGCCATCGGCACAGCGGTAAATACCGCGCATGGCCCCTCCTTTCGCTCTGTGGCGGTGCGGCCATCGTAGCCGGGCCCACTGTGGCGTGGGCGGAAGTTCGCATTTTGTTCACTGTCAGTAGCCAGTGGGCCCGCCGTGGGCTGCGCAGTCCAGCGCGGCCGCCCGGGTTCGCCCAGCCGGGCATGAACCGCCCGTTCCGGCCGAACGAGCGCGATAGTGGGAGATTTTCCCTGCTAAATCAAAGTTTGTGTTAAATTCACGTGGTTTTATTGCGCGCACCCGGATGATCCGTATGATTGTGCCCCGCGGGAGGGACACCCGAAGGTTAGGCAACCAATGAACCGGGACGCTGACCAGGCCGAACGTCTTCGGCTGCGCTCACAGGCAAGCACAACCTGGGGCGTGCCCGAGGCCGGCATCCACCCTGTCCTTCCGCAGCCGGCCGTCGGCCGGGGGCCCCCGTCACGCGGGCGGCACCGCTGCGAAGTCTCGCTGTGGTCACGAGACGGGATGCGCCGGATGCTTGCCAGGCATGGGGCCAGGTTCGCCTCGTTCAGCTTGGTCGGCGGCTTCGTCTTCGTACTCGGGCTGGCGATCCAGGCCTTCCTCGTTCAGGTCTGGCGGGCCGGCAGTGACGCTTCGTATCTGGTGCAGGGATTCATCTCGATTCAGGTGAGCTTCCTGCTGAATTACTTCTGGACCTGGCGGGACAAGGATATCCAGTTCTGGCTGGCCTGGTACAAGTTCAACACGCAGAAGATCATCACCACCGTCTTTAATCTGTTAATTTACGCTGCGCTGATTCTGGTGCAGGTT
Source organism: Streptosporangiaceae bacterium (assembly GCA_035308365.1). GTDB lineage: Bacteria > Actinomycetota > Actinomycetes > Streptosporangiales > Streptosporangiaceae > PALSA-505. Next base: position 22,443 of record DATGGU010000010.1, on the reverse strand, counting down.
AATTACCTGGCAGCGAACGTCGCTACGACAGCGATCTTTACCGCGGTCAACTTCATGATAGGCAATTTCTGGACTTTCGTTCCTTCAAGCAAAAGGAACAGAAAGGGAAGAGCAATTGTCCCCCTCGGTGAGTGTGATCGTGCCATGCAAGAGAAACGAGCGGACGATCCGGGCGACCGTGGAGTCGCTGCTGGGGCAGGATTATGACAATCTTGAGGAATTAATACTCGTCGGTGATCTCGGCGATTCAACCTGGACCGCACTGGATGGCATCGATGACCCGAGGCTTATCACCATGGAGGAAGCGTCTCCGCCCGGGCGCGATCCAAATGTAAAGCGGCACGCGGGTATCGGTAAATCACGCGGCGAGCTGATCGCCCTGTCGGACAGTGACATCGTCATGCCGCCGGACTGGCTCAGCCGCAGCATACGGCTCATGGCCGAGCACCGGGTGGAGTGCGTGACCGGTGGCATGAAATCCATCCACTCCAGCTTCTGGGGCCGTTATGTGGACAATAACCGGCTCGGTGCGAAAACCCCGCGGAACAACGAATCGTATCTGGTCATCGCCGATGACTTCGGCCTGCGCCGTAAAAAGCCGCCGGTCACTTCCAATGTGGTGTGCACGCGGCAGCTCTATGAGGCCTGCCCGCTGGATGTGAACTGGTTGTTCGGCTATGAGGATTACGAATGGTTCTGGCGGGTGGCGAGTTCCGGCCATCCGATCCTGGTCAGCAGCGAGCTGAACGGGCTGCACCATCACAGGCGTGGCCTGATCCCGCTCGCCAGGGAGTACCTGCGGGCCAGCCACGGCTGCTCGATGCTGATCAAGGCTCACCCGGACTGCCCGCTGTCCCGCAAGCGGCGGGTTCAGGCGGTGACGCTCAGCATGACCGGGGCCAGCCTGCCGCCGCTGGCGGCGCTGCTGACCGCTGACAGTGAGGGACCGCTGGTCATCGCCCTGGCCGCGGTGGCCCTCATCCTGTCCGGCGGGTGGGAATACGCGAGGTCACGCAGCCTGGAATCGCTCGCCTATCCGCTGGTGACCGTGATTCTCGGCTCGCTGTTCGTGGTCGGCCTGGTCCGGGGCCTGATCAGCGGGCAGAAACCGGCGCCGCTGGGGGGCCGGGCGCAGGAGGCCTGGACGCGCCGATGAGACAGAGCCTCACCGCGGAGCAGCCGTTCCCGGGATACCAGGACCGTCCCGCCAGCCACCGGCGGCGGGCGGCCGGACATCGCCGGGAGCTGGCTGTCGCGGGTGCCATCCTGGCGGCCGCGGCCGCGCTGAGGCTCTGGGATCTCGCCGGAAAGCCCGGCTGGCAGTCCGACGAGCCGGTCTACACCTCGATCGCGACGAACGTCGCGACCCTGGGCACGCTGAACGAGCACCTGCAGTACGGCCTGCCGTGGACTCCCTTCCTGTTCCACCCGCCGTTCTACTTCCTGCTGCTGGCCGGCTGGTTCAAGCTGGCTGGCGCGGGCGTGCCGCAGGCCCGGCTGCTCGGCGTGCTGATGGCCCTGGGCATGTTCGTCCTGCTCTTCCGGCTGCTGTGGAAGCTGCACGGGTCGCGGATCGCCCTGATGACGCTGGCCTTCCTGGCCTTTGACGGATGGCTGCTGTTCATCCAGCGGGTCTCCTACATCGAGAACACGCTGTTCGTGCTCGTGGTGGGTGCCATGCTGCTGTACCAGCGCGCCCTGGAGCGGCCCACCAGGCTGCGGTTCCTGATCGCCGGAGCGGCGGTCGGCTGCGCCATCGTGTTCAAGCAGACCGGCACCTACCTGCTGCCAACGGTCGGCCTGCACTGGCTGATCACCAGGCGCGAGCACCGCAACCACCTGGTGCTGACCGGTACCGCCCTGCTCGTCGTGGCCCTGTACTTCGGCATGATGACGCCGCTGTTCGACGTCGGGTCACACCACTGGTTCCTGGACGACACGCTGCTGCAACTGGAGCGCGTCGTGAACCTGCGGCACAGCGGTGGCACGCTCACCTCGCCGTTTGCCTTCCTCGACCTGCTGACTCATCAGTACGCGGTGTTCCTGCCCAGCTTTCTGGCCGCGGTGGCCGGATTCGTATTGGTGGTGCGAAGGACTGTCCAGTGCGCACGGACCCGGAGCGTGGCACCGCTGCGGCGCAACACGCTGCTGTTCAGCTGGACCGCGGCCGCCATTGTGGTATTCGGCGCCAGCGAACTGCGGTACCAGCAGTATTTCGCGCTGCTGCTGGTGCCGCTGTACTGCTTTTTGTGGACCGAGCTGGCCCATATCGTGGCCAGTTGGCAGAGCGTACTGGCCAGACGGCAGAGCCTGTACAAGGGGCAGAGCCGGTACAGCCGGCCGCGGCTGGCCAGGGCCGTGGCGGCCGGCGCGGTGGCCGTGGTGCTGGCCGGGCTCGGCTCGTTCTACCTGCGGGTCGTCAGCCGCAGCGACGATGTGCTTGCTCAGGTCAGGCAATACGCGATGACCCATATTCCACGCAGCGATGTCGTCGTCGCACCGGAACAGATCGGCGATGAGCTGAACCAGCGCTGGTGTTCGGTTTACCGCGCGCCGGTCTGCCGGTACGCGGCGACCTATGTGATTACCTACGTCACCTTTCTTCAGGGCAACCCGCCGGACGACCCGGTCCTTTATGCGCTGCTCCGGAACTCGGTGAAGCTGGTGACCTTCCAGGGATTCAAGGAAACGGTGACGGTCTGGAGAGTGCGATGAAACGCTACCGGTGGCATGCTGGCGTCGCCGCGGCGGTGGCGGCCGTGACATCCGCCTGCTCGGTGCACCCGCTCATGCCGGGCAGTGTCACCGGCGCGCACTCCCGCCACACGGATCCGGGGCAGGCGCCATCGCAGCCCCCGATCCTCGGCGCCGACCTGTACTCCAGGGGCAACTACCCAGCGTCGTACGTACGCCGCAATGGCCAGCGGGCGCTCTACTACATCAGGCACACCCTCGGTGCGTCGAGCGTGGGGATCTCCTGGAACTTCTTCGAGCCGGACATCCACTCCAACGCGGTGCTGGCCGAGGGGGGCACGCTGACGCCGGCGAGTGTGCAGATGCTGACGCAGATGGCCTACAAGGAGCACCTCACCGTCGAGTACCGCCCGCTCATCGAGGTGACGGCGAGCAGCCTGGGCTCACGGGGGATCATCAACCCGCAGAACTGGGAAGGCTTCATCGCGCCGCAGAACCAGGCTCGGTGGTTCGCCAGCTACTACAAGGCCGAACTGCCCTATCTGCAGATCGCCCAGCGCCTGCACGTCAGGGAGTTCATCACCGGATCCGAGCTCCAGTTCCTGGATTCGAGCAGCCAGTGGCCGTCCTTCCTGCGATCGGTCGGCGCGGTCTATCACGGGATCGTCTCCTACGCCTCCGAGCAGCGAAACTATTTCCCGGCCTATGGCGGGCAGCACCTGCTGAAGCTCAGCTATTTTGGCGTGGACGCCTACCCGGAAATATTTCTCCCGCCCACCGCCACGGTGAGCCAGATCGTGGCCGGGTGGGACCGGCTGTTCCGCGGGATCCCTGCGCAGGTTCTTTACCGGACGGCGCTCGATGAGGTCGGCATCCGGGCGACCGACGGCGCCTACTACCACCCGTCATTGTGGGGGGTCGGCGGGAAGTTCGACGAGACCGTGCAGGCCCGGTGGTTCACCGCCGCCTGCGACGTGGTGGAGCAGTTTCACCTGCGGGCCATTTATTTCTGGAACGTAAACCTGGCCAACGATCCCGCGCATCCGCCGTTCCCGTCGCCGCCGACCTTCGAGGGCAAGCCGGCGGCGAACTCCATCCGAGGCTGCCTGGGGACCTTCCATGAGAGCTGATACCCATTCACCCGGCAGCTTCCTCCAGGAACGCGACCGCCACCTGGGGCTGGGGCCGTCCGCAGCGGGAGCACTCGGCGCCGCTTTGCGGGATGTTGAGCCAGAAGCCGGTGCCTCCGCCCCGCACGCTGGCGCGGTACACGGCGAGCAGGTTGGCGGGGCTGACGTGATGCCCGTTGGGGTTGGTGCTCAGGCCGGCCAGCACGGGTATCCGGTGCGCCGCCCGCGCCGCCGCGATGGCCTGCGGCGCCAGGCTGTTCGCGTAGCTGGTGCCCTCGCTGTGCTGCGACTGGACCACGAAGACGTCGCTGAGCGCCGCGCCGGGCCCGGCGATGGAACTGTCGAACAGCGAGTACAGGGCCGATCCGCCGGTGCCGGGATGCTGGACGCCGACCAGGTCGATGGCCGGTGCGAACACGAGGCACTTGCCGTAGGCGTGGGCGGTGGCGGCGGCCCATCTCAGCGCGGCCATCGGATTGCTCTGCTCGCTGCCCGGGGTCAGCGGCCAGCGCTCCAGGTCGAGCAGCAGGTACCGGACGGACCGGGTGACCCGGCCGCCGCGCAGGGCGCTCACCAGCGTGGCCGCGCTGGTGAAGTACAGCGTGGGGCTGGCGTGCGGCACCAGCGAGTCCGGCCGGTCGTGCGAGACCAGCACCAGCGTGCTGGGGCGGTCGAAGTCCGCGTTCAGCAGGCGGGGCGGCAGGCCGGCCTGCCGCAACCGCACCAGAGCGCCGGCCGAGATGATCCAGGCCTGGCGGAGCAGGACCGAAGGGCCGCCGGCCCGCAGTGGAGCCGCGCAGTACGCCCTGGTATCGGGCAACTGGCCCGGGCTACCGCAGGCCGTTGCCGTCAGGCTCACCATCAGGGCAAATGCGATGAGCGCGCAGGCCTGCCTTCGCATCCTGCCCGGGCTTTTCCGCACGCAATCAGCCTAAGGCCACCACATCGCTCCCGGGCCGGCAACCCGCAATCCACCGGCCATTATGGGCGCCGACACAGTTCACACCTTATTTCTGATCCACAGATTGTCCAAATCCATTGTTCCGCATCAGGCACCGTGTTTCGTTCTTATCTGACTCGCCAGGAGGGAACTCCCCAATGACCGCGGAAGTTCAGGCAACCGCCCTGTCCGAAATCACCCAATTCTGCCGGGAACTCGACGATGATCCGGAGCTGGCCGCCCGTTTCACGGCTGACCCGGCGGCGGTGCTGCTCGAAAAGGACATCGACATCGCCATTCCGATAGGTGCCGAGCCTAGCTCGCTGGGTGCTTTGATGGCCGGGCTCGACCCCGAGGTGCGGGTGGCGACCATCCGCTCGATCAGTTCATTCATGCCACGCGCGGATGGCGGAGAGCCGGACTTCCCCGCGGTTCTCGTGTTCGTCTTCGCCGTTGCCAATGCGAACGTCGGGGCGAACGCCAACGCCGGGGCGAACGCCAACGCCGGGGCGAACGCGAACGCCGGGGCGAACGCGAACGCGAATGCCAACACAAACACCAACACCAACGGGACCAGCGGCCGGGCTTACTTCACCGACGGCACGCCGGAGGCATCGTCCCGCCGTCTCGCGATATTCAGCGGATATGCCGAGTGCGCGGTCGCCGTGCGCCTGTCCGCGCTTCGCCTCACCCAGGCCCGCCAGATGGCCCTGCTCAAGCGGGCGGCCAATGACGGTGAAGAGGTCATGGCCGGCGCTGAGGACGGGCGGCGCCGTACCCGCTATATGTTCCAGGGCGACACGCTGGAGATCGAGTCGCGCAACGGCCCGGACGGCCTCGAGATCCTGGACGCCAAGATCCTCGCCGACGTCTAGCCCAGCCCCCCGTCGCCAGAGTCCGAGAGCATAACGATGCCATGGCCAGATTGTCTGTTCTCCTGATCGCGCCACCGCTGAGCGAGCCGCAGATGGCCAACCTCGCGATCGAGTTGCTGGCCGGCCAGGCCAGGGACCTCGGCCACGAGGCGGAGGTGCTGCACGGTGCCCTTTTCCAGCCACCGTCCTTCCACGATGCCATGATCCATGGCATCGGCTCCCAAGGCTGTTTCACTCCGCTCTATTTCGGCGTCGACCCGGTCGAGAACGCCGAGGAATTGACCGAAGCGATTCGCGTCGATTTCCAGGTACGCGACCGGATATTCGCGGATGACTGGGGCGAACTGGTTGACAAGTTCCTGTTCTCGACCGGTGAAGCGGAGCGGTGCGTCCGGGATATCCTGGCCGCCATTCCGCAGCGGCGGTTCGATGTCATCGGTTTCTCGATTGGCTTCGACTCGCAGAAGATGCCGGCCGCCGCTATTGCCAGAGCCCTGCGCGCCCGCGGTGAAGACGCTGTCTTCGTCGCGGGCGGCACGGGGACCGATGGGCCGATGGGAGCCGCCTTCCTGGAGCGGTTCGGTGAGTTCGATCTGGTCCTGCAGGGCGAGGCCGACGACTCCTGGCCGGTGCTGCTGACCCGCCTGGCCGAACGTGCCGAACCGGACGACGTGCCGGGCTGCATCTTCCGCCGGGGGACCTCGATCGTCGAGGTCCCCGAGGGGCCGAAGACCGACACGTTCCTGCGCCATCCACTGGTGGACTACTCCGATTTCATCGCCCAGAAGAAGCGCTCTCCCTACCGGGACCGCAAGCTCGCGGTGCTGCTCGAAACATCGCGCGGCTGCTGGTGGGGGGCGAAACATCACTGCACGTTCTGCGGCATCAAGAACGTCGATGACGAGTACCGCAAGCGCCCGCCGGCCGACACGGTCGCATCCTTGATCAAGCTCTATGACACCTACAAGCCAGACCTGCTCTACTGCACGGACTCGATCGCCCCGCTGAACTACATCACCGAGGTCTGGCCGGCCCTGGCCGCCGCCCGCAGCGAGGGCCGGGACTGGACAATTTTCTACGAAACAAAATCGAACCTGCGGCGCAACGCCGTCGAGGTGATGGCGGCGGCCGGCGTGACCAGCGTGCAGCCCGGCATCGAGTCGTTCAGCACATCGTCACTCGGCCTCATGGACAAGGGCGCGGCCGGGCTCCAGCAAATCGCATTTCTCAAATGGGCGCGCACCTACAAGATAGCCGTCACCTACGGGATCATCACCGGGATGCCCGGAGAGACCGCCGGCGATCTGCGCGGCATAACGCGGAAGTGCGAAAAGATAATGCATCTGACGCCGCCTGCCGACGTTTCGCGGCTGGTGCTGCACCGGTTCAGCCCGCACTTCAAGAACCCGGCCGGTTACGGCCTTGACGATGTCCGCCCCTTCGCCGTCCAGCGGGTCATCTACCGTTGCCCCGACGAACTGCTGTCCCGGCTCTGCTACCAGCTCAATTTCACGGTGCGGGACCAGGGAGAGGAGTTCGAGGCCGCCAGGGACGAGCTCGTCGCCGTGGCGCGGCGCTGGCAGAAGAGGTACAGCCTGGGCGACCGGCTGTCCATCGTGGAAGGCGGGCCGCGGCCGGTCATCATCCGCTACACCAGGGGAACCGGGCTGGACGTCGAGACCATCACCGATCCGGACGAGTCGGCCGTGCTCACCGGCTGCGCCGAGGTGAGCTCGATCGCGAAGATCGCGCACCTTTCGCAGGCACCGGCCGAGGACATCCGGTCGGCGGCCGCGCGCCTGGAGGACCGCGGCCTGCTGCTGACCGAACGCGGCGCCGCGCTCACCCTGGCCGTGCCATGACAGGAAGACACGACATGACAAGTAGTTACCCGGGGCACTGCGAGGTGGTGCCGTCGGAGCTGACCATCCTGACCACCAGCGAGTGCGACGCCAAGTGTGCGCACTGCCTCATGCGCTCCAGCCCGGAGCGGAACGACACGCTGACGCTGGACCAGATCATCGAGACGGTCGAAACCGCCCATGCGGCCAACCCCCTGCTGACCGTGGTGTTCGCCGGCGGCGAGCCGACCGCCCTCGGCGACGATCTGCTCGACGCCATCGCCCACGTCGCCAGCCTCGGGATCCGGACGCGCCTGGTGACGAACGCGACCTGGGCACCGACCCCGGCGGATGCACGTGCCTTCGTGAAGACCCTCCGGGAATGCGGGCTCGACGAGATCAACTTCAGCGCCGACGACTTCCACCTCCCGTTCATCCCGCTGGACAACGTGATCAACGCCTGGCACGCGTGCAAGGGCGCCGGCTTCGAATCCGTGGTCATCGCCCTGGCCAGCGGTCCGCGGAGCAAGATCACGCCGGAGACCATGATGGCCGCCCTCGGTGAAGAGGTCGCGCTGACCTACGACGAAGACGGCAACATGAACCCGTTCCCGCCACCCGGGCCGGACGGAACCAACTACCTGATTGCCAATAACTACATTTACCGGATCGGCCGGGGCCGCGGGCTCAGGGAAACGTACGCCCGTTTCCCTGACGACCCCAGGAAACTGAACCAGGCCTGCCCATGGGCCATCCGGACGGCCGCGCTGTCGGCCAAGAATCACCTGGTCGCTTGCTGCGGTATCGAGGCCGAGGGCAACGAGGTGCTGGATTTCGGCCGCCGGGCAGACCATGACATGACCAGCCTGGTGGCGAAGGCAAACGACGATCCGCTGGTGCTGGCCATCGCCACGCTCGGCCCCAGTCATCTGATGAAGCGCGCGCAACAGTTCGACCCGTCGCTCGAGTTCCGCCCGGCCTACAGCGCGATCTGCGAGATCTGCGAAGACGTGACCACCAGCCCCCAGGCGGTCGCGGCCCTTCGCGCCAACGCGAACGTCATCAAGGGCGACGTAGCGGCAGCCAAGATCGTCCGGCTGTTTGCCGGCGAAACACAAGAGCCGACCAAGGAGGAGGCTGTGGCCCTGTGAGGGTTCTTCGAGACCGGCCAGCGAGGGTGGGCGATTTTGGCCTGCCCGAGTGCCGGTGTGCATGGCAGCGGAGTAACCGGGGTGGGTTTCTTGAAGAACCCGTAACGTTGAGTGAGGGCCCCGCGAGGGTTCTTCAAGACCGGCCAGCGAGGGGCGGACTATGACGGCGGCGCCGATTTCAGATGTGGATTCCGAGCTTGCCGGAATACCCGATGTGCTGACCGCAACGGGGTATGCGGATTTCATATCCAGCATTTCTCCGCATGGCGTCCGCCATCTGGCCTGGCAGCGGTGCGCCGAGCTGGTCGATGGGGAACTGCGCCAGACGGTGGGCCTGTTCCTGCTCGGCGAGCGCGTTCCCACCGGCGGCCTTCCCGAGATGGTCAACGGCATTCTGCCGGTCCTGGCCCGGTGTGGCGTCGCCGACGTCAGCAACGGGCACGCCCGGCTGTCCGGCCTTGTGCTGATCTTCACCCGCGGGGTCTGGCTGTTCGTCCAGCCGCCACAGATATCGCCCACCCTCTACCTGGGCGACGACTCCTTCGCCCTGGCCGACCGCCTCGCCCTTCGCCCCGGGACCGTCCTGGACCTGTGCGCCGGCCCGGGCATCCAGTCGCTGGTGTCCGCGCGGCGTGGCCACCAGGTCACCTCGGTCGAGATCAACCCGGTGGCGGCCGCCCTGTGCCGGCTCAACGCCGGGCTGAACGGGTTCACCGGCCGGGTTTCGGTTCGCTGCGCCGACCTTTACGCCGGCGTCGGCGACGAGCGGTTCGCCAACATCCTCGCCAACCCCCCGCTGCTGCCGATACCGGAGGCGATCGCGTACCCGTTCGTCGGTGACGGCGGGCCGGACGGCCTGCGCGTGGTCCGCCGGATCCTCGCCGGGCTGCCCGGTCACCTGACCACAGGCGGGCAGTTGCAGCTCATCGGCATGGGGCTCAGCGACGGCATGCTGCCGGCCATGCTGGACGAGCTTTCCGGCTTCGCCGAGCTGGCCTGCATGGACGTGACGCTCAGCGTGACCGCGCATCTCCCGGCCACCGCGGAAGGAGCCTGGGTCAGCGGCGTTGCCGGGACGGTGGCCGGCCATGCCGGGATTCCCTACGAGGACGCGGTCGAGGCCGTGGCGAAGGGGTACGCGGACCTCGGCGCCACGCACGTGTGCATGTACGCCCTGCGCATCCGGCAGGGCGGCGGCTCGTTCCAGTACATCGACCTTTCGTCAGAGGCCGGAATAGCAACGTGGTTCGTATGACCGCCGGCGGGCAGGCCCGCCGTGGCGCCCGGACCGTCGCCCCGGAGGGAGGCCAGGCATGTCTGCCTATGCCCGCCGCGCCTTCGTGATCCTGCTGGCGCTGGCCGTCGCCCTGGTGGTCGCGGCCGTGCTGACCTGGCACAGCCTGCCCGGCTCGGTCGCGATGTTCTGGACCGTCGCCGGGCATCCGCGCGGCCATGTCCCGAGGCTGGCCGCGGTCATCGTCCTGCTCGCCGTTCCGCTGGCCGCCGCCCTGGTCACCGCGGTCTGCCCCAGGCTGAACGTCGCGGCGCTGATGCGGTCCGCCTTCACGGCGGTGGGCCTGTTCGCCGCCCTGGTCACCGGCTTGCGCGCCGTGTTCACCCTCTCCGTAAATTCTGCATATGGTTCGGCCGCACCGCTTCCGGCCGCGATAGCCGTCCTGGCGGCTGTGGTCATGGTGGCCATCGCGCTGCTGGCCGCGTTGTATGTGGCCCTGGCGCCGGCCGGCCCGGCGGGGCTGCCGGCCTGGCGCGGCGGGGGCGACGAACCGTTGTGGCGGGGCACCGCGATGGCGCGGCGGCCCACGATCACCGCGATCGTGTTCTTCGTGATCGGCTTCGGTGCCCTCTACATCGGCAGTGACGTCACGGGAGTGATCCTCGCCATCGGCGGGATCACCGGCGGGGCGTTCATCCTCTCGCTGACGGCGATCGTCGTGGAAATCGACCAGCGGGAGTTCGCCGTCCACTACTTCGGCGGCACCCGGTGGCCGGCCACCCGGCTGCCGATCCCGTCCATCCGCGCGGTCGAGCTGGCGAACGTCGACCCACCCAAGTCCGGCGGCTGGGGCTACCGGGGCAGCCTGCGGTGGCAGAAGGCCGCCGCCCTCAACGTCCGCCGCGGGCCCGGGCTGCGGCTGAAACTCGACGGCGGCCGGCGGTTTCTGATCACGGTCGACGATCCGGAAGGCGCCGCTGAAGTGCTGCGGCAGTTTGTGATGACATCATGATCACGTCCAACGGCCACAAGCCCGGCGGGCCGCAGAGCCCGCTCACCGGGCGGCCTTCGATCGGCAAGTTCAAGGCGCTCCAGCAGCCGGTCGGCGCGCCCCGCTCGATCCGGCGCCTGCCCGGGCTGGTGGGCAGGTCGGTCGGGCTGCTGTGGCGGGCGGCACCGCTGCTGACCGTGCTGATCCTCGTCCTGACCCTGATCAGCGGCGTCTCCCAGGGCCTGGCGATGCTGGCGCTCCGCAACGTCATCGTGACCGTCATCGATGCCGGCGGGGGAGGCCTGAAGCTCGGCGTGCTGGCCGGGCCGGTGCTCTTCTTCGGTGGGGTCGTCGCGGCAGCCGCCGTTTCGCAGCTCGCGATGAGCCTCGTCCAGACGCTGCTGGTGGAACGGGTGACCTACTACTCGTTCGAGCGGGTGCTCGATGTCGCGGCGGCGGCGGATCTCGGCAAGTTCGATGATCCCAAATTCCACGACCAGCTCACCCGGGCGCAGAACGCGGGCGGCCGCCCCTACATGATCACCCAGAGTATGCTCGGCATCGCCCGCTCGCTGTCGGTGATGGGCAGCCTGCTGGCCGTCCTGTTCGCCCTGCAGCCGCTGCTGGTGGTCCCGCTGCTGCTGATGGTCGTCCCGCTGGTCACGGCCAACACCAGCGTCAGCAAACGGGTGTACCGGTTCAGCGTGGAGTTCAACGAGCACGAACGCCGCCGGTACTACCTGCGGTCACTGCTCACCGCGCGGCCGAGCGCGGCCGAGGTCCGCGCATACGGCCTGATCGGCCACATCAGGGAGCGCAACGAAGCCCTCACCGAAGAGCGGGAGAATGAGCTGCGGTCCATCGCCTTGCGCTCGCTGCCCAAGATGGCCGCCGGCGGCCTCGGGGCGGCGGTCGCGATCGCCGGCAGCGTCGGCCTGCTGATGGGCCTGGTCATGGCGGGCAAGGTGCCGCTGGCGACCGCCGCCGTCGGCTCATTCACCGTCTTCCAGCTCTCCGGCATCCTGGCCGTGGTCTCGATGAACGTCGGCCAGTTGTTCGAGAGCTCGCTGTTCCTGGACGACTACAAGGACTTCCTGGCCCTGCTGCCGGGCATGCAGGACAGGGACGAGCGGCGGGACGCGGAGGCGCCGGCCGACTTCGACGCGATCCGGGTGGACGACGTGTCGTTCAGCTACCCGAACGCCACGACCCCCGCCCTGGACGGGGTGAGCATCACCCTGCGGCGAGGCGAGATCGTCGCACTCGTCGGGGAGAACGGCTCGGGCAAGACCACGCTGGCGAAGATTCTCTGCCAGCTCTACTCGCCCGGGAAGGGGACGGTCTTCTGGGGCACGACCGACCTGGCCACGGTGCGCCCGCAGTCGCTGTGGCCCCGGATCGCCGTGGTCTTCCAGGACTTCGGCCGCTATCTGTTCACCGTCGCGGAGAACATCGCCATCGGCCGGATCGAGCGCGCCGGCGACCGCCCGGCCATCGAGGACGCGGCCGCCGCGGCGGGGGTCGACGATTTCGCCACCAGCCTGCCGGAGGGCTACGACACGCCGCTGGGCAAGATATTCGAGCACGGCGCCGACGTTTCGGTCGGCCAGTGGCAGCGGATCGCCCTGGCCCGGGCGTTCTTCCGGGACGCCAGGCTGATCATCCTCGACGAGCCGACCGCGGCACTGGACCCGCGAGCCGAGTACGCCCTGTTCCAAAGCATGCGCCGGCTGTTCGCCGGCCGCACCGTGCTGCTCATCTCCCATCGTTTTTCGACGGTCCGGGCGGCCGACCGGATCTACGTCATGGAAAAGGGACACGTCGTGGAGTCCGGCACACACGAGCAACTGCTCGCCGACGACGGCCTGTACGCGGAGCTGTACGGGTTGCAGGAGGCAACGGAGATTTCGTCAGGCCAGCCCGGCGCCGCCGGGAGCCTGACGGCGGGCCGGTGAATTGAGAATGTGAGGGAGCACCCGTGCACGACCACGATGTGGCTGAACCCATCCGGCGGCTGCTGGCCGTCCAGCAGCAGGCGAACACGGCGCCGGCCGCCGCCGGCAGAGCGCCCATCTTCCTGTTGTGCTGCGCGCGGTCGGGGTCGACCCTGCTGCGGGTCCTGCTGAACGGTCACCCGGAGGTGGCCTGCCCGCCGGAGACGCTGTTCCCGCAGGTGGCGAACGCGCTGATCAAGATGTGGGGGTCGACGGAGGGCAGCGACAACTGGCGAACGCTGTCCGATGCGGCCCGCACCGCCATCAGGGAAACCATCGCCGAGCCGCTCGAAGCCTTTGCCGCCAGGCGTGGCAAGAAGGTGTGGTGCGACAAGTCGGCGTCGAACATCCCAGGGGCTGATCTGCTCCTTCAGGTCTTCCCCGAGGCCCGCTTCATCACCCTGTACCGGCATCCCATGGACGTCATCGCATCCGGCCTCAACGCCTCCCGATGGGGCTTCCGGGCCTATGGTTTCGAGCCCTACGTCCGGATGTCGACCGACAACTTCGTTCGCGCCCTGGCGATGTACTGGTACGACCAGGTGGCAGCCATCCGCCGGTTCGAGCGCAGGAACGGCGAGCGCTGCACCAGGGTCTACTACGAGGCGCTCGTCACCGCGCCGGAGGCCACCGGCCGCATTCTGTGCGACGGCCTGGGCCTGCCATGGGATCCGGCCATGCTGGAACCTGATTTCGGGTCGCTCGACGACTTCGGCGCCGGAGACTACAAGCTCCCCTACACGAGCGGCATCCGGAAAACGAGCATCGGCCAGGGGCACTCCGTTCCGGCCGGCATGATCCCACCGGACCTGCTGCTCGTCATCAATACCCTGCTGGCCGAGCTCGAATATCCACAGATCGGTGCCGACTGGAACACCGTCAGGTACCCGTTCGCTGCCCCTCAGGGCCCAGACTCCGACGATGCCGAAATCGCCGAGGTCACCGGGATCCTGCGGGCCGGAATGCTGGAACTCACCAAGGCCGGCGGTGGCGACGCGCCGCTCATGTGCCTGTCCTTCGGCGAATCGCCCGGCTCTTTGATCATCGATGTCGCGGCCGGCGACATACGCGCCGAACAGGCCTGCGACCAGGCGGACGTCATGGTGTCCGCCTCGGCCGGCGCGCTGCTCGCCATAGCGGCCGGCGCCAACATGGGGGAGGCGATACAAGAGGGGGATGTCCGGCTGTCCGGCACGGACATGATCATGACAACCCGACAGGAATACGCCATCGCCCGGTGGCTGGTGAAGCTGCTGACGGCCGGAGTGGCCGCGGCAGCCAGCACCGGGGGACGTCCGCACGTCAAGCCCGCCCTTGGATAGGACACGTCATGCCTTTCGCATCCGCCCATTTCCGCGCCGGATCCCGGGTACGCCTGGCCGCCGCGGCCTGCTGCGCCGTGGCCGCCCTGGCCACCGCGGGCTGCTCCTCCAGCCCGGCCACGCCGTCGGGTCACCCGCCGGGCAGCCCCGGGACGGTTAGTAAGCTGCCGGTACGGCAGGCCCTGTACCTGGCCCTGGAGCAGGGGAAGAAGGACACCTCGGCACTGGGCGACATCAGCGTGCAGGTCTCCGGATCGTCCACCAGCACCAGCACCGGCACCATGCGGATGCAGTTCAAGCCCAGCACGGTGATCAGCAGCGCCGTGCAGATCAAGGCGTCCAGCCGGACGGTCACCCTTGACGAGATCACGGCCGGGAACACCCTGTACATCAAGACGGCGTCGCTGGCCGTCGCCACCGGCAAGCCCTGGGCGGCGGTGCCCTCCCCGGCCGGTGCGGCGAGCGCGAGCCAGCCGGGCATGTCCAACCCCAACCCGCTCCAGGACATCGAGCTGCTGTTCAGCTCCCACGACTTCCACGCCGTCGGCACCCAGATGGTCGACGGGGTCAGCACCACCGAGTACCAGGGCTCCTACCCGGCCTCGAATGCCCTCAAGGGCCTGAAGCCCAGCGAGATCAAGGCCATCGGCGCCTCGATCCACGGCCTGATCGACGAGTCCGTCTGGATCGACGCCCGGCATCAGCTCCGCCGGGTGATCACCACTGAGCACGTTTCGTCCGTGACCATCACCATCACCATGAACATCACCGCGATCAACGTGCCACTGACCGTCGCGGTCCCCCCGGCCAGCCAGGTCTCGCACCTGCCACTGAGCGCTCTCGGCGGCAGTCACTGACCCTCACCGGCCGGCCGGGGCTGGCAGGTACACCAGCCGGTGGTCGGCGGTGAACAGCCGCCGGACCAGGCCCAGGGCGATCACTGCCGTGGTGGTGGCGGTGGCGGCGAGCACCAGGAACATGACGACCGCCTGGACGAGGACGGCCTGCAGGGGGGCGGCACCGGCCAGGATGAGGCCGGTCATCGCCCCGGGCAGGAACACCAGGCCGGTGGCCTTGGTCGTCTCGATCTGCGGGGTGAGCGCCGCGTGCAGGGCCGCGCGCACGTAGGGGGTGGCGGCCTGGCGGGAAGGCTGGCCCAGCGCCAGGCGGGCTTCGACCTCGTCGCGTTTGTCGCGCAGCTCGTCGGTCAGCCGCCGCCCGGCCAGGACGGTCGCGGTCATCGAGTTTCCTACCATCATGCCGGCGATGGGGACCAGGGTCCGGCCGGTGAGCGGAAAGACGTGCAGGCCGAACAGCACGCCCAGGGTGACGACCGCCGCCGCCGCGAACGATGCGAGGGCAAGGCCCAGCAGGTGCGGCACCTCGGGGGCGCGGCGCCGCGCGACCGTCGCGGCGTAGCCGAGCATCGCGGCGACCCACAGCCAGGACCACCAGATCGCCCGGCCGGGGCTGATGACCAGGGTGAGGGCGGCGCCGACCAGCAGCAACTGGGCCAGCGCGCGGGCGGCGGCGATCAGGATCTGCCGCTGCAGGCCCAGCCGCTGCCACCAGGAGATCCCGGCCGCGACCGCGACCAGCAGCAACGACAGAGCCAGGCCCAGCCAGCTGACAGTGTCGTTCATGGCCTCGCCTCCTCCTTGGGGGCGCCGGTCAGGTGGCCGTCACGCAGGTGGTAGATCCGGTCGGCGATCCGGTCTGCCTGGGCGGCGTCGTGGGTGACCCAGATGATGGTGATGCCGCGGGCCGCCAGCTCGCGAGCAGTCTGCTCGAAGGCCCGTTTGGGCTGCTCATCCAGGGCGGAGGTGGGCTCGTCCAGCAGCAGGGTCTCCGGCTGGGTCACCAGGGTACGCGCCAGGCACATCCGCTGCAGCTCCCCGCCGGACAAGGTGCGCGCCTCCTGGCCGAGCAGACCGGGGTCCAGGGCCACCCGCTTCAGTGCGGCGTCCATCTCCCCGGCGCCGGCCTCCGGGTGGGCCACGGCGAGATTGTCGGCCACGCTGCCGGGGAACGGGGTGGGCCGCTGGAACACCATGCCCACCCGGCGCCGCAGGGCCAGCGGGTCCAGCTCATCCAGCGGCTGGCCGCGGTAGCTGACCGTGCCGGCGTCGGGAATCTCCAGCCGGTTGCACAGGCGGAGCAGGGTGGTCTTGCCGGCCCCCGACGGCCCGGCCACCACCGTGATACCCGCCGCCGGAATCCAGCCGGTGATCTCGTCGAGAACCCGGCGGCCGGCCCGCACGACGCTGACCCGCTCGAACCCGAACGCCACCACCCGCTGATCACCCACTGGCGGACCTCGTGCTCTCCCGCGTGGTTGGTCCCGGACGGCCGCGGGCTTCCCTAACCTAGTGAGCCTATGACTGCGCCCCTGGACCTGACGCTGGATGAGGTGTGGCCGCAACTCGGCCAGGACTGCGCGATGCTGCGGATCGCCCTGGCAGCCTACGGGGATGCGATCGAGCCGGCCGCGGGGCGGCTGCTCGAACAGGCCGGGACCACCCGGGCGCTGGGACTGCTGCCCGCCGAGACCTGGATCGGCTTCGCCCGCGGGGCGGCGCCCGGCGACCTGGCCGGTGCGCAACTGGCTGTCTTCCTTCCGGCCGGACACCAGCCGGAAGGAAGACAGCGACGGCGTGCTGACCGGCTAGAAAGCGCCGGTGCCGTTGGGGGTGCCCATGCCGGTGGGGCCGTCGTAGCCCTTCTTGGCGGTGCACAGGTAGTCGCCGCCGCAGAAGCCGTTGGAGCCGGCCGTGACGTCGTTCAGGTCCGCGCCGTGGGAGTAGAGGCGGCTGGTGTGGAAGGTGGCACCGTTGCCGGCCAGGGCGATGACGGCGGCGATGAACGGCGAGGCCGCGCTGGTGCCGCCGACTTCGAGCCAGCCCGGCTTGACGCCGAACGGGTTGGGGGTCTTGTCGTAAATGGCCACGCCGGTGTTGGGGTCGGCCACCGAGGATACGTCGGAGGTCACCCGCATGGTGCAGTGCGGGGAGACCTTGTCCTGGTAGGTGGGCTTCTTCACGTAGGCGGAGCAGCCGCTGCCCGCGCCGCTCCAGGCGTGCTCGACCCAGCCTCGTGAGGCGATGGTGGACTTGTACAGGCTGGTGCCACCGGCCGCGGTGACGCCGGGGGCGACGGCGGGGAACTGGGTGGCGCCGAAGCCACCGTCACCGGAGGAGGCGACGACCGCCGCGCCTGCCGGGTGGTAGTCGGCGTAGAAGGCCTGCATCCCGCCGAACTCGCTCAGGCCGTAGCTGTTGCTGATCGCGACGGCGCCCAGCTTGGCCGCGGTCACCTCGGCGGCGGCCAGGTCGGAGACCAGCGAGGAATTGCCCTCGACCAGCAGGATGTGGCACCGCGGGCAGGCCGAGGACACCATGTCCAGGTCGAGAGAGATCTCCACCGCCCAGCCGCCGTCGGCCTGGGGGTAGCCGCCCTGCTGGCCCTCCTGGTTCACCTTGGTGAAGCAGCCGTTGGCGGTGGTGCAGCCGGGCAGTCCTTCCTTGGCCCGGTAGGTGGCCAGGTCGGTGGCGGCCGTCGGGTCGTCGTAGGCGTCCACGACGGCGACCGTCTGGCCCGCGCCGTCGGCGATGGGCAGGCGGTAGGCGGCTTCCAGGGCGGCCGAGCCGAAGCCCGGCGGCGGCTTGTTCGCGTCGTCGGCCAGGGCCGCGGCCGTCCGCGTCGCGGTGTCGGTGCGGATGAGGGCGAAGCAGCGCGCCTGCCCGGCGACCACCGCGGCGCAGGCGGCCCGGGCCATCGGGGCGGCCGGGGTGGCGGCCTGGGCGGTCCCGGCGCCGGTCAGCGCCAGGACGGCGGCCGTCACGGCACCGGTGAGCGCGGCGGTGGCCCGGCGTGAAGTCATGCTGATCACGTGATCCTCCTGTCCGAAGCCGGTCACGACGCCGCGACGGCGAACGCGTGCGAGATGGTCTGGGTGAGCGTGCCGCCGTAGGCGTCGGCCGCGCTGAGCTTGATCGCGCCGAAGCCGTCGGTCCTGGCCGTGGCCGGCACGGTGAACGAGGCGGTGTACTGGCCGGATCCGGCCGGCGTGAGGGCCGCCTTCTGCCACGAGCTGCCGCCATTGAAGGACACCTGCACGGTCAGCCTGGTCACCGCGACGTTGGTGGCCCCGGCCAGGTGGCTGACGTCGATCCCGGCCGAGACGGGGCCGGGTGCGAGCTGGCCGAGCATGTTCACCGGCAGGTTGTAGTCGGCGGTCATCAGCGGCAGCACGCCGCACTTGGTGTGGTTGCTGAAGTCGCAGAACCAGCCGCCCGGCAGGGCACCGTCGGGTGCGCCGGCCCGGACCGTCCAGGTGGTCGCCGCACTGGTGGACAGGGTGAAGCCGGACCCCGAACGGGTTGTGTTGTAGTCGATCCGCAGGACGTGGCTGCCGGTGGGCAGCTTGACCTTCTTCTGCAGCAGGCCGGTGCCGTGCGACACCTCCAGTCCGTCTGCCACCACGTCGAAGTCCGACGTCTCCTTGAGGCCCGGCACGGTGCCGTCGGGGAAGCTGCGGTGGCTGGCCGCGTTGTCGGCGAACGGGAACGCGAGCAGGTTCAGCGTGTCCCCGGAGATGCACGCGGGGCAGTACACCGCGTTGACGAACAGGGGTTCTTCCAGCAGCCTCGGGTGTTCGGGCTGGCCACCCCAGGTGACCGACGTGCTGTCGCCGGGCTGGTAGCTGGTCCACGAGCTGTCGAACTCGCTCAGGAACTCGAACGGCGACGTGGAGAACACCGCGTAATACACGCCTTCCCAGGCCAGCGACGGGTTCGCCGTGTAGTACTCGGTGCGCTGCATCGGCGTGGTGATGTTCACGTCGGCGGCGAACAGGAAGGACTGCCAGGGCAGCGCGCCGAAGCGCGTCTCCAGCGCCGTCGTGCTGGCGTGCTCGGCCGGGTAGGACGACTGCACGGTCGCCAGGTTGCTGGCCTGGGCGGCGTAGTGCTCATTCGCCGGGATCGCGCCGTCGCTCGGGAATTCCAGGTCGTAGCTGTAGGGCGATGCCGCCCCGGACGGGGAGAACTGGCGCGAGTACACGTAGTAGTAGAGCTGTCCCACGGTGATCCTGGACGTGGTCGGCTCGACGCTGAAGGTTGTCTGCGCGTTGCCAAGGAAGGAGAAGGACGCGGTCTGGCCGAGCCGGTCGGCGCGGCCGACGGCCACCTCGGTGATCGCCGGGGTGGCGGGCTGTGGCGTGCTGACCGAGACCGGTGCGGTGGCGGTGCGGGCGTCCACCGTGACGGAGCTGTCGCCACTGACCTTGAACTGCGGCACCATCGCCTCGGAGACGGCACCGGTGCTGAAGTTGTAGAAGAAGCTGACCGCCGTGTAGTCGCCGGCCGGCACGCTGATCTTGGCCCGGCCGTTCTGGAAGAACGCCTGGCCGGCGTACTTCAGCAGGTTGTCCGTGTTGTAGACCAGCACCTGGTCGCCGGTGTCCTTGTGGCCGGATGAGTCGATGCCGTTCAGCGTCAGCGTGTACATCTGGAACCGGGGCCGCACCCTGGGCGCCGCCGCGGCCTGCGCCGGAGCGATGTTCGCCACACCGGCGAACAGGCCGGTGGTGTGGGTGGGCGAAGCATGGTCACGCTGCGCCTGCCTGGCCAGCGCCGCGCCGAACGCGCGGGCCGACGCCCCGGTCAGCCGGCCGGCCGCGGACCGGCCGGACCGGTGCGTCACGGTGATGCCGGGGATGGCGGCCCGGCTGCTGGTCCCGTGCAGCGTCAGCCGCACGGTCAGCGACGTCGCGGCGCCGCCGTCGCGGGCGAGCTGGGTCACGTCGAACAGGCCGGGGCTCAGCGTCGAGCCCAGGTAGGGCACGGCCGACTCCGGCACCACGTAGAGGTCGTGGCCCTTGCTGAACATCTGGAACTGGCTGCCAGGGCCCTTGTTGCCCGCCTTCAGCACTGCCGCCGACTGCCGTCCGCCTGGCAGCGTCGTCAGCGTGACGACGTCACCGGTGACCAGCATGACCCGGTGCGACGGCGACCCGCCGGCCGGCCAGGCCGCCCGGGCCGTATCTGCCTGGCTTGCGCTTGCCGGCGCGGGCGCGCCCGCCACCAGCCAGGCGGCCGTCAGCGCCGCGGCCGGCGCGGCTGCCCAGACCCTAAAGCCGCGATGAGACACCAGCTTCACCTCCAGGGCGGCATGAACGGGGACGCCCACCGGCCGACGCCGCCCTGGAGTGCAGCCGCGCGCGCGTTGCTGCCAAACCGTGCCCTGAGGACTGTGACAGCGCCGCCCCGAACGGGTCAAGAGCCGGTAGGCGGCCTTTTCCCGTCATTGGCTCAAACCGGTCATGTTCGCTACGTGTCGTCCGGCCGGGGGCCGGGCAGGCCGGGGGAGAAGACCCAGAGCACCCGGGTCAGGCCGGCCGCCGGGCTGGCCCGGAAGGTGTGCGGGGCGCTGGCCGGGAAGGTGAACGCGTCGCCCTGTTCCAGGGTGAGCGGCTCGCCGCCGACGGTGATGTCGAGCCGGCCGGCCAGGATGAAGACGAACTCGATGTCCGCCGGCAGGCTGTAGGGCTCGCCGCCGCTGCCGCCACCGGGCTCGATGTCGCTGAGGATGGCCTGCACGCGCTTCTCACCGGACGGGGTGAGCAGGTACTCCCTGACGCCGGTGCCGCCGAAGTTGATCGGCGGGTACTCGCCGCAGCGGATCACCTCGCCCTTGGACGCCTGGAACAGCGAGCCGGGCGAGACGTCCAGGGCGGCGCACAGCCGGATGAGCGAGGCCACCGAGACGTTGGCCAGATCCCGCTCCAGCTTGGAGACGAATCCCTTGGTCAGGCCGGCCTGCTCGGCTACGTCGGCGATGCTCTTGCGGCTGGCAAGGCGGGCGGCCCGCAGTTGCGCACCGATGCGCGGCTCGCCGTTCCCACTGGCCATCTGGGGCAACTCCTATGAAACAAGGGTTGACTAACAAGAAACCTGTGTTGATCATAGCTTGTGAGGCAGGTCACAGGAAGCCGGGAGGCGGGCGCTATGACCACACAGTCCCAGCCGGGCACCGCCGTCGAGGAAGCCGAGCGGGGCCTGCTCGGCCAGATCGAGATCCACTCCATCGACTGGATCCCGGATCCGGAGCGGCACGGCAAGACCTGGCAGCAGACCATGCTGTGGTTCCTCGGCAACTTCCAGTACTTCACCATCCCGATCGGCTTCGTCGGCCCCTCGCTCGGCCTGTCGCTGGGCTGGTCCATCCTGGCCGGTGTGCTGGGCATCGGCTTCGGCACGCTGTTCATGGCCTTCCATGCCACCCAGGGCCCGGTGTTCGGGCTGCCGCAGATGATCCAGAGCCGGGCCCAGCTCGGCTACCGCGGCGTGGTGGTCGCGCTGTTCGCGGTGCTGTTCACCTACATGGCCTTCAACGTGGCCGACCAGGTGCTGCTGGCCAGCGGGCTGCACGGCGCGTTCGGCTGGAACGCCCACCTGGTGGCGGCCGTCACCGCGGTGCTCGCCGCGGCGCTGGCCATCTTCGGCTACGACTGGGTGCACCGGGTTTTCCGGTTCCTGCTGATCATCTCGTTCCCGTGCTACGCGATCATCTCGGTCGCCATCCTGACCGGACACGCCGGCGCCGTCGGCCACCATCACCCCGGCGGGTTCGTCTTCGCGGCGTTCATGGC
Source organism: Streptosporangiaceae bacterium (assembly GCA_035308365.1). Lineage (GTDB taxonomy): Bacteria > Actinomycetota > Actinomycetes > Streptosporangiales > Streptosporangiaceae > PALSA-505. Next base: position 620 of record DATGGU010000010.1, on the reverse strand, counting down.
CCAGTTCTCGGTCGCCGCCGCCTACAACATCACCTACGCACCGTACGTGTCGGACTACTCCCGTTACATGCCGCGCAAGACCTCGCCCCGCGGGATCATCGCCGCGGTGTTCTTCGGCGCGTCCGGCTCGGCGGTCTGGCTGATCGCGCTGGGCGCCTGGCTGGCCACCCGGCTGAACATCAGCGACGGCCTGGTCGGGCTGCAGGTGGTCGGCGACAACGTGGCCGCCCCGCTCGGCTCGATCACCGCGTTCCTGTCCGCGACGGCGCTGCTGGCCACCATGGGGATGAACGGCTACGGCGGGATGCTGACCGTGCTGACCGGCATCGACTCGTTCAAGAAGATCCGCACCAGCAGGGCCTTGCGGGCCGCGACTGTCCTGGTGCTCGCGGTCATCTGGTACGTCATCGGGGCGAGCATCTCCACCAGCGGGTCAGGCACCGCGGTCAACGCGGTGCTGAACTCGCTGACCCTGATGCTGTACCTGCTGGTGCCGTGGACCGCGCTGAACCTGGTGGACTACTTCTTCGTCCGCCGCGGGCACTACGCGATCACCGACATCTTCCGCCCGGACGGGGTCTACGGCGCCTGGGGCTGGCGCGGCCTGACCGCCTACTTCG
>DATGGU010000009.1:0-69042 GCA_035308365.1 Streptosporangiaceae bacterium | reverse complement strand
GACCGCAATCGCGGTGCGGCCCCTCCCATAGACTCGCCCGGGTGAGCTTGTCCATTGGGATCGTGGGGCTGCCGAACGTCGGCAAGTCAACCCTCTTCAACGCGCTGACCAGGGCTGCGGCCCTGGCCTCCAACTACCCGTTCGCGACCATCGAGCCGAACGTCGGCATCGTCGGTATCCCCGACCCGCGCCTGGCCGAGCTGGGCAAGCTGTATGACTCAGCCCGGATCGTCCCGGCTACGGTCAGGTTCGTGGACATCGCGGGCCTGGTCCGCGGCGCCTCCACCGGCCAGGGCCTGGGCAACCAGTTTCTCGCCCACATCCGGGAGACCGACGCGATCTGCCAGGTGGTCCGCGTCTTCACCGATCCTGACGTGAGCCACGTGGACGGCGACGTCGAGCCGCAGCGCGACATCGAAACGGTCGTCACCGAACTGATCCTGGCCGACCTGCAGACCCTCGAAAGGGCGATCCCCCGGCTGACCAAGGAGACAAAGTTCTCCAAGGACGCCGACCGGGTGCGCCTTGCCGCCGGCGCCGTCACGGCACAGCATCTGCTGAACGAGGGAAAGCCGCTGTCCGCCGCGGCCGGCCCGGCCGGTCTCGACCTGGCCGTCCTGCGCGAACTGCAGCTGCTGACCGCCAAGCCGTTCCTGTACGTGTTCAACGTGGATGAGGCCGAGCTGGCCGACGATGCCCTGCGTAAGCGCCTGGCCGACCTGGTCGCGCCCGCCGGGGCGATCTTCCTGGACGCCAAGACCGAGGCTGAACTCGCCGAGCTGCCCGAGGAAGACGCCGCCGAGATGCTGGCCGAGCTTGGCCTCGGCGAACCTGGTCTGGCCCAGCTCGCCAGGGCGGGCTTCGCCGCCCTCGGCCTGTCCACGTTCCTCACCGCCGGGCCCAAGGAGGCTCGCGCCTGGACCATCCGGGCCGGTGCGACCGCGCCCGAGGCGGCCGGCGTCATCCACAGCGATTTCCAGCGCGGCTTCATCAAGGCCGAGGTGATCAGCTACCAGGACCTGATCGGCGCGGGCTCGGTCGCCGCCGCCCGGGCCGCGGGCAAGGCCCGCATCGAGGGCAAGGACTACGTCATGCAGGACGGCGACGTCGTCGAGTTCAGGTTCAACGTGTAGGAGCCGCCGTGACCTCACCGAGCCACCAGCCAAGAGTCGGCGTCGTGTTCCGTCCCCAGTTGCCGCCCGAACGGCTGCGCGACTTCGTTGGGGAGGCGGAGGCGGGCGGGCTCGATGACGTCTGGCTCTGGGAGGACTGTTTCCTGGAAGGCGGTCTGACCACCGCGACCGCCGCGCTGAGCTGGACCGGTTCGGCCCGGATCGGGCTGGGCCTGATGCCGGTGCCGTTCCGCAACCCGGCCCTGGCGGCCATGGAGATCGCGACGCTGGCCCGGCTGTTTCCCGGGCGCTTCGCCCCAGCCGCTGGGCACGGCTACCTGCCGTGGATGGCGCAGGTGGGAGCCCGGGCCTCCTCTCCCATGACCCTGTTGCGCGAATGGGTGACGGCGGTCCGCGCGCTGCTGCACGGGCAGAGCGTGACCGTCGCCGGGGAATACGTCCGCCTCGACGGCGTCGCCCTGGATTGGCCGCCGCAGGTGATTCCGCCGTTGCTGGTCGGCGCCCGTGGCCCCAAGACCGTTGCCCTGGCCGGGGAACTCGCCGACGGCATGGTGCTGGACGCGGGCTTCACGGTCGACAGAGTCCGCCAGACGGTCGCCGCGGCGGCGGCCCGGCCGCACGATGTCGTTGTGTACCTGCTGTGTGCGGACGGCCCGGGCGCCAGGGAGCGGGTCGAAGCCGAGCTTCCCGATTCGGAGTTGCCGCTGGCCGAGCGGGCTGCCGTTGGGCCGCCCGACCACGTGGCGGATGTCGTCCGGTCGTTCGCCCATGCTGGAGCGACCACCGTCGCCCTGCAGCCCACGGCCAGCGATCCGGACGTGGCCGCGACGATCCGCCTCGCTGCCGCAGCCCGGGCGATCCTGAGTGATGACGTCCATGCCCGGGGCTGACGGCGATCCGGACCTGGAGTTGCTGCTGGCCGAGACACAGGTGCTGTGGGGGACGGACTCCCTCGGCCGGTACGTGGAGCCACCGCTGTGTGCGGCTGCCATCTCGGTGGCCGGCCACCACCTGCTCATCCGGCCCGATCTCGACGACGACCTGGCCGAATCGCTGCGGCATGTACTGGGCTCCTGGGCGCTGGCGCTTCCTGCCTGCGAACTGCGGCCGGCGCTGACGTCCGCACTCCCGCTGCTGGCGGCCGCCGGAGTTGCCGCCGAGGTACGCGGCGGTCCGAGTTACCTGATCGAAACGCTGCAAGCCGGCCCGGCCGGAGCCACCGTGACTGACTCGACCGCCCCCGCCGACGTGCGCAACGCTGGGACGCCTCGCCCGCCGGGATGGGAGCCCGCCGAATGGGATGCCCTGCTCGGCGGCCTGCGCGGCCGCTGGGCAATGCTTGTGGGCAAGCCTGACGTGCTCAGCATCTGCTACACAGCGCGGGACTCAGCGGCCGGAGCCGAGGCAGGCATCTGGATCCACCCGCAGTTCGGCGGGTCCGGACACGCGGTCGTGGCCGTGCAGCGCTGGGCGGCCCTCATGCGAAGACGAGACGGCCGCCCGCTGTTCTACAGCACATCGGACGTGAATGACTTCACGCAGCGACTCGCCGCCAGTCTCGGGCTGCGTCCCATCGGCTGGCTCTGGTCGTTGCGTACTGCTGGCTAATCGCCCCGCGCGTCGTGGCGGAAGCTGCCACGGGCTGGCTTGTCCGCTTCCGAGTCGTACCGGAAGCCCTCCAGGAAGCGGCGGAACACCCCGCCCTCCCGCGGCAGCGCGGGCTTGGGTGGCGGTGCCGCAGGGCGTTCCCGGCCTTCTGGGGTGTCGTAGTCGGCCCTGGCGATGGCGTCCACGGCCTGGGCTTCGTCGAAGTTTTCCGAACCGGGGATGGCCGGGACGAAGCCGACCAGGTCGCCGTCGAGCAGCACCTCGGCCTCGAGGCCCGTAGTTCCTTCCAGACCCCAGATGGCCTGCCGGCCACCACTGAGCGAAACGCGTACTCCATAGGCGCCGGCGCCCGCCTTGTCCAGGTGCGCATCGATGCCGCGATCCCGGAGCGCATCGGTGACCCGGCGGGCCTTGTTCTCTTCCATGCGCCCCAACCTACCTGCGCAAGTCTGGGGATCTGTGCAAGCTTTCCTGCAGCAAGCCTGAGCGGCTACCACCACCCGGCTCAGCGCTGCTGGGCCACCACCACGGGCTCGTGCCGCACCGGGAAGTTCACCGAGTTGGCGATGAAGCATAGCTGGCTGGCCTGCTCGTGCAGGCTGACCGCCTTCTCGATCACGTCCGGCGAGCTGACCGTGACGTGTGGCCGCAGCACGACCTCGGTGAACCGGCCGCCGCCGTCGGTGGCCTCCAGCATGGACCCCTCGGCCTCGTCGGTGTAGCCGGTGACCAAGACCCCCGCGACCGCGCACAGGTGCAGGTACCACAGCATGTGACACTGCGAGAGCGAGGCGGTGAGCAGTTGCTCGGGGTTCCAGCGGGCTGGATCCCCACGGAAGCTTGGGTCCGAGCTGCCTGCGATCGGCGGCGGCCCAGGGGTGCCGGCGGTCACCTCGTGGTCCCGGTCGTAGGCACGGTATCCGGCCGTGCCCTCGCCACGGTTGCCGGTCCAGGTGGTGCGGACGTGGTAGCTGTGCACCTTCGGCACGCTGGATCTCCCCTCGGCAGGTCCAGGGTACTAGGCAGAAACGATTCGGTGTCCCACTTGACGCGTGCGGGTAGGTTAGCTCGCAGTAGCGGTCTTCTTGCGGTCCGCTGCTGTCGATGAAGTCAGCAGCGGACATGCGATCCGGCGGGCTGGGCTACCCGCCTTGGTATGCGTGAATGGTGCAACTAGCTGTTGTACTGCGGCCTAATGCCGCAGAATGGTGCCCGAGGCCGGCAACAGCGCCGCCCCCGCGTTCCGTCGCGTGGGCGGGCGAGCGGCGGAGGTGGAATGGTTCGTAGGTCGACCCTCGATCGCGGTCCGCAGTCGGACGCACGCGTTGGCGGGTCTGACATGCACGACCCCCTGTCCGGCCAGGCAATGGGCGCCCAAGCCAGCCCGCCTGCGGCCCGGCGTGGTGCAGGGGGACGGTGGGCTGTCTGGGTACTGCGCTTCCTGCTCTGGGCCGTGCTGATCGTGATCGGCGTCCGGGGCGTGGTCGCGATCGCCCTCAATCAGAAGACTCCTGCCAAGTCATCCGGTACTCCGGCCGCCACGGCGTCCGGGTCGTCCAGCCGGTTCCCCACCAGCCTCGCTGAAGCCTACGCACTGCAGTTCGCCACGGTGTACCTCAACTTCAGCCAGGCGACCGCGCCAGCCCGTGCCCAGCAGCTCGCGGCGTTCCTGCCGCCCGGCGCAACCGCCCAATTTGGCTGGAACCGGGCAGGTTCGCTTACCCTGCAGTCCGATCAGGTCGCAGGGATCCAGGTACGTGACGCCAATCATGCCGTGGTGACCCTGCTGGCCACAGTGAACGGTCATCTGATGGAGCTCGGCGTGCCGATCTACGCTTCGGGTGGCGCGCTAGTCGTGTCCGGTGAACCGGCCTGGCTGGCCCCACCCGCCAAGGCTGTCCCGCCCGCTGTACCCGCGGCCAGTGCGGATCCGGCGGCCCAGAACGCGCTCACCGCGCAGCTTCCGGCCTTCTTCCAGGCCTACGCGAGCGGTGACGCGGCCACCTTGGCGCGGTTCCTGGCCCGTGGCGCGTCGGTCACCGGCCTTGGCGGCGCGGTGACGTTCTCGTCCATCTCGTCCGTCCATGTCCCGACAGGAGGCGATACCCGCCACATCACCGTCAGCGTCGTCTGGCAGATCCCCGGCAAAGCGGGTTCTGCACCGGCTCAGCTCCAAATGACCTATGACATGACCGTGGTCAGCCAGAATGCCAATTGGTACGTGCAGAGCATTCGCGCTTCCGGTCAGCCCCAGGGGCAGTCATGATCACCAGACGCAGTCGTCCCGCTAGCCAGACGCAAGTTTCCCTGAAAGGGTAAGTGCGATGTTGTTCCACCCGCTCGCTGCAGGATTTACTGCCGCGCTCAGTACCTCCAGCCTGGTGAGTTATCTGCAGGGGCTTTTCGGTCCGCTGTTCCTGGGCATAGTTGGTATCGTGGCGATTTTCTTCCTGTTCACTCGCGAGATAACCCGGTTCGTGCAATTCGTCGTGCTGGCGATCGCGATCGCCGTCATCTTCTACACTCCAGGCATCATCCGCACGCTCGCCCAGGGCATCGCGAACGCGCTCGGGGTTCACTGAACCTAGCCCCGAGCGGAAGGAGCACCTGCCCGTGGACCTGCCTACCTACACGAATATCTGGCGCATCGAGAAACGGCTGTACAAGCTGTATGATCTCCGTCTTCCCATGCCGCTGCCGCTGGGCCAGATCATCGCGTTCGCGGGTATCACGGTGCCGTATGTGCTGTTCCTGACATTGATCGGGATACCGTTCAACCACAATCTCTTCTGGCTCTATGTACTGCCGCCCTGGGCGCTGACCTGGCTGGCCACCAGGCCGGTCCTGGAGAACAAGCGCCTGCCCGAACTGCTAGCGTCCCAAGTGCGCTATCTCAGCGAACCCAGCGTCTGGTGCCGAATGGCTCCCGCCACCGAGCAGGAAGAAATAACGGTCACCGGCAAGGTGTGGCACGCTCACCGGCAGGCAGCACCGCAGCCCGCGGCGGCCGCGCAACCCGCCGCCGCCACCGCCGTCGATGGCTCGGTGGCAGGCAAGGAAGCGGCCGCGACGCCCGGAGTCAGCCGGACACACAAGCCGACGCGGGTCCCCGCGCCCGGCCAGCCGCAGTGGGCGTCCACATCCGCCGCCTCAAAGCGCCGCTCCGAGGCGCGGCACCGCAGGCCAGCCTCGGCGCAGCCGCAGGCCACCGCCGGTGGCCGGGTCATGGTTCCGCAGGGACCGCCGGCCAGTCTCGTCCAGCAGCGCGGACACGGCGACCCGGTGTTCTCTCCCGGCCGTCATGTATCCGCACTGGACAGCAGAACCCGGGAACCAGCGGCCGCGCCCTCCCGGTCGCCGCGCGGTCCGGCGAGGCCAACCACCGCCCATGGTCAGCTGGCCCGCGGTCAGCAGGCCCCGGTCCGCGGTCAGCAGCCAGAGTGGGCCAAGCGGGCACGGCCGGGAAGCTGGCCCGCAGAGACGCCCAAGCCGCCGCCGGCCGAGACCCCCGGCAAGCCCAGGGTCATCGAGGTCTCGCACGCAGAGCAGGCACAGCCGGAGAAGAAGGCCACCCCGGCTCCCAGCGGCGACCTGCTGCTGCCCTTCGCCGTCGCGAAGCCCAGCCCGCCGCCCGCTCCGGCCCAGGCCGGCCCACCCAGCGGCCCTCTCCAGCCGGTCACACTGCCGGGACAACCACCGCCGCCGGTTCCTGGTGCGGCAGGCCCGGTGAGCGGCCCGATCCCGTCGGTCACGGCTCCCGGGCACTCCGGGCAGCGGGTCTCCGGCGCAGAGGCTTCGGCAAATGGCCCGGTGGTGCCGGTGGTTGGCCCGGTGAGCGGCCCGGTTCCGCCGGTTGCGGTTCCCGGGCACTCCGGGCAGCGGGTCTCCGGCGCAGAGGCTTCGGCAAATGGTCCGGTGTGGCCGGTGGTTGGCCCGGTGAACGGTCCGGTTCCGCCGGTTGCGGTTCCTGAGCATTCCGGGCAGCAGGCCCCTGGTGTGGGTGCTGCGGTGAGTGGCCCGGCGCGGCCGGGCGTTGAAGTGCCCGGGGGCCTCAAGGATGCTGGGCAGCCGGTCTCCGGTGCGGGAGATCCGGTCAGTGACCCCGTGCAGTCAGCGGCGGCGTTTATTGGACCTGCCCGGCCGCCCGTGCCCGAAGTGGACGGTTCACCGAGCGCGCCCGCTCGCCCTTACGGTCCGGCGCGGCCGGATCTGCCTGGGAAGCACAGTCGGCAGCCGGACGTGGCGGAGGCCGATGTCATGCCGCTGCAGATGCCTCCCGTGCAGGTGGCGCGGAGCCGGGCCGAGGAACGGCCGGCCCGGACGGTGGAGCGGGTGCTGGGCGGCCCGGCCGGGCCGCGCGGGCGTAGTTGGCATGAGCGGGTGACGCTGGTTCCCGGTGGGCATGGGCCTGGCCGGCCTGGCCCGGCCGACCAGGAGGAACGGGACAAGGCGCGGGCGCGGCTGCCGCTGCCGGGGCCGCGGCGGGTGGTGGTGCTGGGCTGCACCAGCGGGGCCGGGCAGACGGTGACGACGCTGCTGGTCGCCCGGCTGCTGGCCAGCCTGCGTGGTGAGCGGGTGGGCGTGCTGGACCTCAACCCCGGGGAGGGGTCGCTGGTGCGGCGGGCGAAGTCGGGGGTCGTGGGGAGTGTGCATGACTTGCTGGGCGGGATGAGCCCGGCGGGGCCTGGGCTGGAGCTGATCAGTGGTGGTGAGGGGCGGGCCGGGGTGAAGGGGCTGGACGAGGGGGACTTCGGCCGGATCGGCGATCTGCTGGCGCAACGGTATGCGATTAGCCTGGTGGATCCCGGGGCGTCGGCGGTGGGCCGGGTGCTGGCGATCGCGGATCAGTTGGTGCTGGTGGCGCCGGCCAGTTCGGATGCGCCGCGGGCGGTGTCGATGACCCGGGAGTGGCTGGAGACCCATGATCATCGTGGGCTGGCCGCGAACGCGATTATGGTGCTGAATGGGGTGAGCGGGCGAAGCATGGCCGATGTGGAGTCGGCGGAGGCGATCGTGGTGGGCCGGTGCCGGGCGATCGTGCGGGTGCCATGGGAGGACCAGCTCGGCGACCAGGACGGCCCGTGCGCGGGTACGGCTCCGCTGCGGCTGCGGGCGCGGCAGGCGCTGACCGCGCTGACCGGTGTGCTGGTGTCGGGGCTGGCGGCTGGGGCTGAGGTTCCGCGGTGAGCGGGAGGACACGCGGGTCGCGGGCCCGGGCGCGGATCGGCGTCCGGTATTTCGATGACCGGATTTTGCTGACCGAGACGCATGCGTGGGCGTATTTCCGGCTGCCGGCGGTGCCGTATGAGTTCATCACCCCGGATGAGCGGGAGGCGCTGGCGACCAACATCACGGTGGCGCTGGCGGCGATCAGGATGCCCGAGGCGGAGGTGCATCTGCGGATCGCGCACCGGGCCTATCCGGCGGCGGAGTGGGCGGCGGGGCTGGATGCCACCTCCGACGATGGGCCGGGCTGGCTGGATTACCTGGAGGAGATGTACCGGCACGTCTGGGCGAAGGATTTCTGGCAGAAGGAGATCTACCTGGGTGTGCGGCTGGGGCAGCGGGGGATGCGGGCGCAGTTGTCGGGTGGGGTGCTGTCCTCGTTCATCAACGCCTATCAGGCGGGTGAGCGGGCGCTGGGCATCGAGGATGAGGCGGTTCCCAAGGGTGAGATCGCCAAGTGGGCCGAGCATGCGGAGCGGTTCGGCCGGGCGCTGGGGGCCAGCGCGCTGGCCGCCAGGCACGCGACCTGCGACGAGATCGCCTGGCTGTTCCGGCATACGTTGCGCGGGACGCTGGGCGAGCCACCGGACTCAGCGGCCAAGCGCCGGCGGTGGGGAGCCGGGGAGATCGAGGCGCTGGTCGAAGGGCAGGTGCACAACGGGCGGAACCTGCTGTGCCTGGAGCACCCGTCCGGGTCGTCGTGGACGGCGTTCCTGTCGTTCTCCCGGTTCCCCGATGTGATGTCGTTCCCGGATGGGGAGCCGTGGCTGCATTTCGCTGATTCGCTGCCGTTCCCGGTGGAGATCAGCTCGCGGATGAAGCTGATCCCGCCGGCCAAGGCGAGCAAGGACGTGTCGCGGCGGCTGGCACATGCCAGGGACATGGATGCGCACATCAGGGAGGCGGGAGCGGAGGCGCCGATCGCGCTGGCCGAGCAGATCGAGGCGGCCCGGATGCTGGAGCACGGCATCACCAAGGAGCGGCTGCCGTTCGTGTATGGCTGGCACCGGCTGATCGTCACCGGGCCGTCCCGTGAGTTGTGCCTGCGCCGGGCCGAGGCGCTGATCGAGCACTACCGGGACATCGGGATCGATCTGGTGAACTCGACCGGTGATCAGTTCTCGCTGCTGCGCGAGTCGCTGCCCGGGGACCGGGTGCGGCTGAACTCCTACGCCCAGCGGCAGCCGTTGTACACGATCGCGGGCGGGGTGCCGACGGCGACCGTGGACCTGGGCGACAGTGTGGCCTCCGGGCAGGGCTGGATCGGGCCGTATATCGGCGAGACGCTGGGCCGGGCCCGGTCGATCGTGCACTTCGATCCGCTGGTGGCCGCGGCCCGCAACCGGCCGACGGCCATCGCCATCACCGGTGAGCCCGGTGGCGGCAAGACCACGCTGGCGCTGCTGCTGTTGCTGCAGCTTGCGCTGCGTGGGGTGACGGTGGCCGCGATCGACCCCAAGGGGGATGCCGAGCCGCTGGTGCGGCTGCTGACCTCGCGGGGGCGCAAGGCCCGGACGCTGCCGCTGGGGGCGGCCGCGCCGGGACTGCTGGATCCGTTCTCGTTCGGTGACGATCTGGCGGAGAAGCGGACGATGGCCACCGAGACGCTGCGGCTGTTGCTGCCGCGGATGAGTGAAGAGCGGGAAAGCGCGATGATCCAGGCGGTCGGCGCGGTGGCCGGCGGGGAGCGGCCGAGCCTGGGCAAGGTGGTCACGTATCTGGAGAACTCCGAGGCGCCCGCGGCGTCCAACCTGGGCGCGGTGCTGCGGTCGATGTCGGAGATGCGGCTGGCCCGGCTGTGCTTCTCGCCCTCGGGCGGGGAGCAGATCGACGCGGCCGGGTGGACGACGGTGTTCACCCTGGCCGGGCTGAGCCTGCCGGACGCGGGGGTGCCCCGCGACGATTTCTCCTATGAGCAGCGGCTGTCGGTGGCGCTGCTGTATCTGGTTTCACAGTTCGCCCGGCGGCTGCTCAACGGGATGGCGCCGCGGATACCCAAGGCGATCTTCCTGGACGAGGCCTGGGCCATCACCTCGACACCACAGGGGGCCAAGCTGATCCCCGAGGTGTCGAGGATGGGCCGGTCCCGCAACACCGCCCTGATCCTGGTGTCGCAGAACGCGGGGGACCTGCTGAACGAGCAGGTGACCAACTGCATATCCGGGGTCTTCGCGTTCCGTTCCTCCGAACGGGTGGAAGTCGCCAATGTCATGGCACTGCTCGGGGTCGAACCCTCCGACGACCACAAGTCGGTACTGCGCGGCCTGGGCAACGGGGAATGTATCTTCAGGGACCTGGATAACCGGGTCGGCCGGATCGGCGTTGACCTGATCTCCGACGACCTTCGCAAGTGGCTGGACACCAACCCAACCCGGCCCAGGTCACCCGAGCACGACGCACCCGAACAGGCCGGCCCGCAGCCGGCCCAGACCGGCCGCGCCGCGCCCGCACACTGAACTACAGACCCACAGGAGCCCCGGTGGCCAGATTCGTCCTCCGCAAGTCACTGCTGGTGTTTGGTCTGCTCGTCAGCGTGCTCGGGTTCTCGGCCGCCGCCGCGGTCTCCGCGTCCGCCGCGATCCACCCGGCATCGGCCAGCAGCGTCTCCGTCCCGGCGTCCCCGGCGCCCGGGCTGCAGCCCGCGGGCGGCGTCTGCGGGGTACCGGGGATCGGCGACATCCTCGGCGCGGTCGGACTCTGCCAGAGCGGGCAGAGCGGCCTGGTCGGCGACCTGAACAACATCTGCGAGCCCTCGGTGCCGCAGCCCGAGCCCGCCAACGCCGGGATCGACTCGATCGTCAAGCCGCCCGCCAACACCGGCCCGCAAGGGAAGACCCTCTACGACAACTACGGCGTGTCCGGCCAGTTCTGGGCGGCCTACGGCCTGCAGTGCTCGGACATGACGTCGCTGATCGGCAACAACGTCGCGGGCATGGTGTTCGACGCGGCCAAGGCCGTGGACCGGGTGACTATCACCGTGTACCAGTCGGCCGCGGGCAACGGCATCCTGGGCTGGCTGGCTGGCGTGGTCAACCGGCTGATCACCAGCCTGGGCAACGCGATCTACTTCCCCTACCTGGTCCCGGTGGTGCTGCTCGGCGTGATGTGGATGGCCTGGCACGGCCTGATCCGCAAACGCGCGTCCCGCACCATCGAGGGGACGATCTGGATGGTGATCGCCTGTGCGGCCGCGATCTGGCTGATCGGCAGGCCCGCCGACTTCACCGGGCTTGGGCAGTCGGTCTCCAACGGCGTGACGCAGGTGCTCAATGTCGCGTTCTCCAAGCTGCCGAGCCCGAGCGGGACCAACTGTGTGCCGGTCAGGACCGGTGATCCGCAAAACCCCGGTGGGGGCAACTACGGCTTCACCCAGGGCAACGGCATGGTGGATCAGAACGCCAACCAGCTGTGGAGCGTACTGGTCTGCAAGCCCTGGCTGGACGGTGAGTTCGGCACCACCCAGTACGCCACCGGCAAGACCGGGCAAACCCCGGTCAACACCTACGGCAGGCAACTGCTGTGGGCGCAGGCCATCGCGGCCAACGAGGCCCCGAGCAGCAACCTGATCCAGGCCAAGCAGGCCACCTACGTGGGCATCGCCAGCGCCATCAAGGCGCATGACCCCTCGGTCTACCCGCTGTTCCAGGGCAACCAGTGGACCTCCCGGATGGAGATCGGGTTCGCCGCGCTGTTCGCCGCGCTGGTCGCGGGCGTGCTCGTGCTGCTCATCGCCATCACGCTGATCATCCTCAAGCTCGGCTTCCTGCTGTTGCTGATAGCCGGGCCGTTCTTCCTGATCATCGGGACACATCCGGGCTTCGGCCGGGTGATCGCGGTGCGCTGGGTGGAGATGGTCGTCGGCGTGCTGCTGAAACAAGTGGCCGTGGCGCTGGTGCTCAGTGTGCTGCTGTACGCCTATTCGCTGATCATGGGGACCAGCGACCAGGTGCTGCCCTGGGCGCTGAAGATCCTGATGATCGCGCTGGTCACCATCGCGGTGTTCGTCTACCGCAAGCCGTTCCAGCACCTGTTCTCGGCCGTCGGCTACGGCTCGGTCGGAGCCAGGGAGCGGGCCGAGATCGAGATGTACCGGTCTCGCGAGGTCATGCGCCGCGGCGCGCTGGGCACGGCGGCGGCTGCCTCCGGGTTCGCCGGGTACCGGGTCGGCCGGTGGTCACGCCGGGACCCGGCCACCGCCGCCACCCTGGCCGAGCACATCGCGCACGCAGGAAGCGGTGGCGTCGTGGATCCCGCGATCGCCGCGGGACAGGCGGCGGCAGCGGGCGGTGCGGGCGACACGAACGTCTACACCGGCGGTGCGGAAGCCGGCGGGCAGCCCGCGGGCACCCGGGCCGGGGCTGGCGGCAGCGGCCGGGCGTGGGGTGCTGCCGGGGTGGACGCCACACCCAGATCCGCGCCGCCCCTGCACCTGCCCTCCAGGGCGGCCCGGGGCGGGGACAGCGCGCCGGCCGCGCCGTCCGGCTGGGCCCGCAGCGGAGCGGAAGGCACCGCGGCCGGTGGCCCGCAGGCACGGGCCGGGGCGGCGCCTCCGCCACGTCCGGCGGCGCCGAGGGCGACCAGGAGCGGCAGCCCGGTCCCGCCGCGGCCCATCTCGGCGCGTTCCGCTCCACCGCCTGCGGGCGGCGCTGCCAGCGTGCCGCCGCGGCCCGCCTCGTCCGGCGGAACCGGAAGCGGGCGGCCGTTGTGGCGGCCGGGCCCGATCCGTGCCTCGGGTGGCTGGTCGTCAGGCGGTGGCCAGCACGCCACCCCACCGCCGCCCCCGCCCCCGCCGCGTCCGGCCCGGCAGCCCGCGGCAACGCCGCCGGCCTACCCGTACTCGAACGGCGGAGGTACCACCCCACCCCGGCCGTCGCGGTGGTCGCGCGGCAATGGGGCGGCCATCGCGGGTACTGATGCCGGCAGTCAGCCTGTGACCCAGGGCGGGAATGGCCGGCCGCAGCCGCCGAGCCCGTTCTGGCTGCGCCCGGTGCGGCGGAAGAAGTAGCCGGCCATGGAGATGACGTCGCGCCAGCGCATGCTGGCCTTTGCCCTCACCGTGCTCGCGCTCGCCGCGCTCGGCTCCTACCTGTTCGTGTCCGGCACCGCGAAGAAGACTCCGGCGAGCGCGCCGTCCAGCCATCCGCCCACCGTGGCCACGACGCCGCCCACGGTCCCGCCGGCGTCGGCCCAGCCCACCGGGTCAACGGCGTCGTCCTCCCAGGTGAACATCTACCGGTGGCTGCCATTCTCGGAACAGGGACTGTCCAGGGCATCGGCGGTGGTCACCGAGTTCTCCGCCTACTACGGCACGTACTCCTACACCGACAGCACGGCCAGCTACACCGGCCGGATGCAGGGGCTGGCCAGCAACCAGCTCATCCAGATCATCGCCCGCGGTTTCTCGACCCCCGGCCTGGCCAGCGCGCGCAGGCAGGAAAAGCAGGTGGCCACCGGCACCGCGGTGATCGACTCGCTGCGCGCGTTCGGGCCGTCCAGCATCACGTTCGTGGTCACGATCAACCAGAAGATCAGCACCAACCACGGGCCCACCCCACAAAGCACGCAATACGCGGTCACCGTCTCCAATAGTGGCGGCGGATGGCAGGTGACCGACATCGAGCTCGCCTCGTCGGGTAATCAGTGATCCCGGTCGGCGGGTACCGGCCCCCTCGCCGGCCCAACGGCCTGCGCACCGTTCGTCCTGGTCTCGTCGGATTGGCCGCAGGCGCTGCACTGCTGCTGCTCGGGCTGGTCTCCATCCCGCTGATGGTGGTCGGCGGCAGCACTCAGATGTTCGCCGCCGGTGGCAACTGCTCCGGACAGCAGGGCAGCACGCCGGTCAGCACGACCCCGGTCAGCACGGTCGGCAAGAATTCCATCCCGTCCGACTACCTATTCTGGTTCCAGAAGGTCAGCCAGCAGTCCGGCGTCCCATGGCCGATCCTGGCCGGCATCGGCAAAGTGGAGAGCAACTTCGGCCAGTCGAACCTGCCAGGCGTGCACAGCGGCCAGAACGGCTTCGGCGCGGCCGGCCCCATGCAGATCGGGATCACCGGGGCGGCGGGCAACACCTGGGGTGGCGCGCCGGTCCACCCGGCGAGCGAGCACGTGAGCGGGGTGGCAACCGACGAAAACGGCGACGGAATAGCCAGCGTCTACCAGGCTCCTGACGCCATCGCCGGCGCCGCCAAGTACCTGCTCGAAAACGGCGTGCTGGACAACGTCTCCGCGGCGATCTTCGCCTACAACCACCTGGTGTCCTACGTCCAGCTCGTGCTCAACTACGCCAAGCTGTACGCCCAGGGCGGCTTCACGATCAGCCCGGTCAGCGTGGACGCCGCGCCGCAGTGCCTGACCGGCAACACCGGCCAGGCTCCCAACCAGGCCGCGACCACCGCCATCGCCTTCGCCGAAGCGCAGCTTGGCAAGCCCTACCAGTGGGGCGGCACCGGCCCGGACGCCTTCGACTGCTCCGGGCTGGTGATGATGGCCTACCGGGCCGCGGGCATCAACATCCCGCGCACGTCCCAGGAGCAGTGGGCCTGGGGCCCGAAGATCGCCCCGGGCCAGGAGGAACCGGGTGATCTGGTCTTCTTCGCGGGCTCGGACGGCACCATGACCAATCCAGGGCACGTCGGCATCGTGATCGGCAAGAACCTCATGGTCGAGGCGTACGCCACCGGCTTCCCCATCCGGATTTCCTCGTTCGGCACCAGCAGCTCGGCGGCCGGCGACGGGACCGTCGTCGGTTTCACCCGCCCCTGGGCGCACGCCGGCGTCGTGCTCCCTGGCACACCGGTGGCGGCGGGCGCCTAGTGGACCTTGACGCCGCGTGCCTGAGCAGTTGCGGATCCTGGCCGCACACATGGGCATGTCCTGACCGCGACAGGCCGGTGTTTCACAATCTGTGAAACTACGGAGCGCCGAGCGAGGCGGATCGGTAAGTCAGCTGATCGTGGCGCGGGCGGCCAGGAATCGCTGATGCCGGTCGTGGTCACGCTGGCCGAGGAATGCCTTGAACCGGCCGAGCCGGTAGGCGGTCTGGCCGGAGATCTCGGCCGTGTCCACCTCGAAGTCCTGGCTGAGGTCGGCGATCCGGCGCAGTACCTCGCGGGTGCCGAGGGCTCCGGCCGGGACATCGGCGGCGGCAATGGCGATCTGGGCGGCGGTCATGAAGCCACCGTGGGTCCGCAGTGCCACGTAGACCGGGTCGCCGGCGTGGATTGGGGGCTGCGGGCGCCGCGGGCTTCCCTCGTGCAGCAGGGCGCGGCGGATCGCCGTGCCCACGGCCTCGGCGACCGGCGGCGGGAACGCGTTGCCGAGCTGCCGGTAGCGGGCGGTCTTGCGGCCGGTGAACTGCCAGCCCCAGTCGTCTTGCCAGCCCTGCAGCCTGGCGATCATCTCGCAGGTCAGCCTGGGCATGAGGTCGGGATCGTCGCCGCGGTCCGGTGCCGTGTCGGCGATGCCGAGGCCGTCCACGCCGAGCTCCGCCCAGGCCCGCTTGGCCCGGGTGGGACCGAGGTCGCCGCCGCCGTGCTTTTTCGAGCCGCCGACGATGGTCGGCGCGATCCGGTTCGCCCGGCGGGCCCAGCGGGCCGCCCCGGGCCAGCCGCGCGCGGCCATCTGATCCTGCAGCGTCTCGCCGACCGTGAGCGGCCTGGTGTCATGGGGCGCCGGCCAGCGGAACCAGCGGGCGTCGGCCGGCCGCAGGGCCACCAGCACGAACCTGGGGCGCAGTTGGGGCACGCCGAACTCCGAGGCGTGCAGCAACTGCCAGCCGGGCACGTAGCCGAGCTCGCGCAGACGGTCCAGGACGTGCTGCCGGTACGCGCCGAACCTGCTCTCGCTCAAGCCTTTGACGTTTTCCAGCAGCAGCGCCCGCGGCTTGATCACCCGGCACAGCTCCACCGCCCAGGCGAACAGGTCGCGCTCGTCCGCCGCGCCAAGCCTTCGCCCGGCGACGGTGAACGGCGGGCAGGGCACGCCGCCGGCCAGCAGCGTGATCCCTTCGTAGTCCTTCGGATTCCAGACCTGCCGGTCGGCCGCGTCGCCTTCGGCGACCTTCCAGGCCGGCCGGTTGGCCCGCAGCGTCTCACAGGCCGACGGGTCGAGCTCGACGGCGAGGACGTGCTCGAACCCCGCCCGCTCAAGTCCCAGCGCCTGACCACCAGCTCCCGCACAGATCTCGACCGCTTCAAGATCTGTCACATCGGCCTCCCCTCGGCGGTCGTGGCACCGTCCCCCAGTGGCCGCCCACCCTCCTGCCCACGCAGGCGCTCACCGGCGATGGTTGCTCACCATAGTGGCTGAGCGGGACAGTGTTGTGGCGGAAGTACGGGCCGTTTCCTGGTGTGTTCTGTGCCCAGGACCATAGCCGCACCGACTGACAGTCCGGGGTCACCCCCGGCTGACCTGCTAC
The DNA here is from genome assembly GCA_035308365.1 of Streptosporangiaceae bacterium. Taxonomy (GTDB): domain Bacteria; phylum Actinomycetota; class Actinomycetes; order Streptosporangiales; family Streptosporangiaceae; genus PALSA-505. Next base: position 52,656 of record DATGGU010000009.1, on the reverse strand, counting down.
TCGCCGACCCGCACGTGCCGGGGAGACTTGCCGCGAACCCTGGGCTGCCGCAGCGGCCTGGCCAGCTCTTCGGGCAGTATCAGCAGCGGGTTGGTGGTGCTGTCCACGATCCGCGCCGCCAGCTCCGCCACCCGGGTGCCACTGGCCCTGGCGACGCTCCTGATCAGCTCGAACGCCTTGGCCGGCGGCACGTGCCTGCGCTCGCAGACGATGCCGATCGCCTGTTCCACCTTCACCCGGCGGACCAGGGCGCTCTCCAGCTGGGCCACGGTCACCCGAAGCCGCCCGGCCTCCGTGGCCGCGGTTGACGGCGCCGCCGGGAGGGCCTCGTCCGGCTGTTCGGCCGCCAGCAGGTCCGCGAGGACCATGGCGCTGGTCAGCTCCGTCAATTCCTCGTCGCCGACCCGCCAGCCCTGGCCACTGCGCCGCACGACTGCGATCTCGGGGCCCACCGCTAGGCCGGTTGCCTCGGCGGGCGCGCCGGCCTCCACCGTATGGAAAGCTTCTTCTTTCATCAGAGCGAAGCCAGCTCGGTGAGCCGGCTCTTGACCTGTGCCACAGAGGGGTTGGTCAGCGCACTGCCATCGGGGAAGACCACGGTCGGGACGGTCTGGTTACCGCCGTTCACCGACATGACGTAATCCGCCGCGGCCGGGTCGGCTTCGATGTCCACCTCCTGGACCTCGATCCCCTCCCGGGCGAGCTGGCTCTTAAGGCGCCGGCAGAACCCGCACCACGGCGTCGTGTACATCGTCAGCGGCTCCGACACCGCCGCCTCCTTCCGGATCGGAACATCCCGAACCTGCTAACACGGAACCGGGCGGCGGGCTTCCCGTCCCGGCGGCCGAACATGCGCGAGGATGGCGCGGGGTGAGGATGAGGCATATTCAGAACTCCAAGTGATTAGCTATCTATCGCAGATCACAGACCTGAACGTCAGACCCGCAGGACTAGTTTTGAATATGTCTCAGTAGCATGAGTGTGGATGTGCTGGCCGCGCTGGATCCCGAGCAGCGGGAGGTGGCGCTGGCCACCCGCGGACCGGTCTGCGTGCTGGCCGGGGCGGGGACCGGCAAGACCCGGGCCATCACGCACCGGATCGCCTACGCCGTGCACACCGGTGTGATGGATCCCGCGCATGTGCTCGCCCTGACGTTCACCACCCGCGCCGCGGGTGAGCTGCGCGGGCGGCTGCGCCTGCTCGGCGACCCAGGGCTGGGGCTCGACCAGGTGCGCGCCCGCACGTTCCACTCGGCGGCGCTGCGCCAGCTCCGCCACTTCTGGCCGGGCACGGTGGGCGGCCGGCCGCCGCGGGTTCTCGCCGCCAAGACCAGCCTGATCGCCGAGGTGGCGCGGGCGCACCGGATCACGCTCGGCGGCGCCGAGCTGCCCGAGGTGGCCGGGGAGATCGAGTGGGCCAAGGTTACCCAGATCCGGCCGGAAGAGTACGAGCAGGAGGCGGCGAAGGCCGGCCGGACGCCGCCGCTCGGCACCGGCGTGGCCGGCCAGCTCTACGCGGGCTACGAACGGCTCCGGCGCAGCCGTCACCTGATCGACTTCGAGTCGCTGCTCGAGCTGACCGCGGCCGTGCTGGCCGAGAACCAGCAGGCGGCGGCCGACGTCAGGGACCGGTTCCGGTACCTGGTCGTGGACGAGTACCAGGACGTCAACCCGCTGCAGAAGCTACTGCTCGACACCTGGCTCGGCGATCGCGACGAGCTGTGCGTGGTCGGCGACCCGGACCAGGCGATCTACTCGTTCACCGGGGCGAGCCCGGCCTACCTCACCGGTTTCACCGCGCAGTTCCCGGACGCGACGGTGATCAGGCTGGTCCGCGACTACCGGTCAACGCCGCAGGTGGTGGCCCTGGCGAACCGGGTCATCACCGAGCCGCTGCCCGGTCTGCCGGGCCGGCCGGTGGCGCGCTGGGCGGCCAGCCTGGTGGCTCAGCGGCCGCCAGGCCCGGAGCCGTCGGTCACCGGGTATCCCGACGACCAGGCGGAGGCCGGCGCGGTCGCCGCGCAGGCGGCCTCGCTCATCGCCGCGGGCACCGATCCCAGGCAGATCGCGGTGCTGGTCCGCATCAACGTGCAGACGCAGGGCTTCGAGCGGGCGTTGTCCGAAGCCGGCGTCCCCTACCAGCTCTCCGGCATGGAACGGTTCTTCGACCGGGCGGAGGTACGGCAGGCGCTGAATCTCATCAGGGGATCCGCCCGTACGGTTCCCGGCGAAGCCTCGCTGCCCGCGCAGGTCCGGCACATTTTGTCCGGCCTGGGGCTGACCGGGCCGGCCCCGGCGAACGGGGGCGCGGCCAGGGAACGCTGGGAGTCACTGGCCGCGCTGGCGGCCCTGGCCGGCGACCTGGCGCTGGCCCGGCCGGGCGCCACCCTGGCCGACTTCGCTGACGAGCTCGCCGTACGGGCGGCGGCCGAGAACCCGCCCGCCGTACCAGGCGTTACGCTGGCTACCCTGCACGGCGCCAAGGGACTGGAGTGGGACGCGGTGTTCCTGCCCGGCCTGACCGAAGGAGTCCTGCCGATCGTGTATGCCCAGACCAGCAAGGCGATTGCCGAGGAACGGCGGCTGTTCTACGTGGGGGTGACCCGGGCCAGAGAGCGGCTCGCGCTGTCCTGGGCGGGGGCCCGCTCGCCCGGTGCGGCGGCGTCGCGGTCGCCGTCGCGGTTTCTGCGGGCCGCCGGCAGGGGTGTGGTTGGCGCGTCATGAGCAAGGCGCTGGACAACCTGCTCGATCTGCTTGACCTCGAGCAGATCGAGGTCAACATCTTCCGCGGGCGCAGCCCGGACGAGCGGGTGCAGCGGGTGTTCGGCGGGCAGGTGGCCGGGCAGGCGCTGGTGGCCGCGGGCCGGACCGTGCCAGCCGACCGGCCGGTGCACTCGCTGCACGCCTACTTCATCCGGCCGGGCGATCCGGCGGTGCCGCTGGTGTACATGGTGGACCGGACCCGGGACGGCCGGTCGTTCACCACCCGGCGGGTATCGGTGATCCAGCACGGAAAGACGATCTTCACGCTGTCGGCGTCGTTTCAGCTCCCCGAGCCGGGAATCGAGCACGCCGCGGCGATGCCCGGCGTCGCGCCGCCGGATTCGATCGCGCCGACCATCGAGCGGCTGGAGAAGCTGTTCGGCCCGCTGGAGCCGCGGTATGAGCGGAGGTTCACCGGCAACCCGGTCGAGCTGCGGTTCCCCGGGCCGCTCACCGTGGAGGCGCAGCGGGACCCGTCGCTGCGCACGGCGAAGAACATGGTGTGGCTGCGGGTGGACGGTGATCTGCCCGATGACCCGCTGCTGCACGTCTGCCTGATGACCTACGCCTCCGACATGACGCTGCTCGACTCGGTGCTGCTCGCCCACGGGCTTTCCTGGGTGGATGGGGTCGCGATGGGGGCGAGCCTGGATCACGCGATGTGGTTCCACCGGCCGTTCCGGGCCGACCAGTGGCTGCTCTACTCGCAGGAGTCGCCGGTGGCCTCAGGCGCCCGCGGGCTGGCCCGGGGGCAGGTCTTCACCCAGGACGGCCAGCTTGTGGTTTCTGTGGTCCAGGAGGGCCTGATCAGGACGAAATCCTGAGACCGGGTCCCGGATTGACCGGTCGTAAAGCCAAAACCGCAGGTAGAAAAACTATTGCCGTTGTGGCCCTGGATACGTAGGCTGCTCACATGTCCCTGGACTGCCGTCGTCTAGCAGCGTGAGGAGGTGCCCAGTGATGGTGATTTCTAACGATGCCCCGGCCTCTGTTGCCGCGCGCGCTGGCCTGACGTTGCCAGTCTGGGTTGCCTCCCTGCCCGCGGCCGGCAGTGGCCATGGTGCATGTGCGGCGCCGCGGCTGGCGCCGGCGCAGTGCGCTGCCGAGGGGACCCGTATGTCTCGAGTCAGCCAGCCGGGGCATGGCCAGGAGTCCATCTTCGGGGGGACCCGCACCCGCAAGCCGTACAACTACACGACCCTCGTCGCCGTCCTGGGCGGTGGCGAACCGGGTTCGCATCCGGCGAGAGAACCGGAACCGGTCTAGAAAGACCGGCCGACTCCCTCGGAGGCCGCGGACCCAGCAAAGGGTCCGCGGCCTTCAGCATTTCCGGGCCCACGTTTTGTCAGACGAGTCAGAGATCGTAGAGACGAGCAGGACCAGTCGAGAGGGGTTGGCACCAATGCAGTGGCCTGACACCACTGTCGTAGCGGCGGGCGCGACGGGGTTCGAGGCAATGCCCGTTGTGGGTGCGCACGGGGCACCGGTCATGATCACGCCGGTACCGAAGGGTCGCGATCTGCCGTGCACCGCGGATCCGGAGTTGTTCTTCGCCGAGTCGCCCGGGGACGTCGAGTTCGCCAAGGCGCTCTGCCGGGACTGCCCGATGAGGCTGACATGCTTCGCGGGTGCTCTGGAGCGCCGGGAGCCATGGGGCGTCTGGGGAGGCGAGCTCTTCCTGCGCGGAGAGGTCGTTCCCCGCAAGAGGCCCCGTGGGCGGCCGCGTAAGACCGAGGTAGCCGCCTGACCTCAGGCGGCCGCCTCGCGGCTCACCCGGCGCGGGCGGCCAGGCAATTATCCGCCGGTTATGGCGGATTCCACCAAACGTGACCGAAGAGGCTTATTCAGAACCTCCTGGCGATCAGTCACCTGCCACAGCTCACAAACCTGGTGCCAAGTCCGCTGGGCTGGTTTTGAATAAGTCTCTGAAAGAGAGCTGGTTTCATCATGTACGTGCGATCAGAAGTAGTAAGCCGAATGCATCAGGAAAGGCTGGAGCAGGCGGTGGAGCAGCGCAATGCGGCGCGGGTGCGGGCGTTGCGCCGAACGCAGCGCAGGATGGCGCGCGCCGAGCGGCAGATGGGCCGGGCCTGGGTCGAAGCCACCAGGCTCCGGCAGCAACTGGAGGCGGAGCTGTGACCGGCCCTGAGCGTTATGCAAAACCGCATCGGCAGTGCGGGCCCGGCGGGTCCGGGCCGGCGATCGGGCTCGTCACGGCCACGGTAACCTGGCAGTGTAGTTGTGCATAATGCGAATTCAAAAAGGCACTGTGCCGGCCTGGTAAAAGAATTCGCCCCGGCAAATCACATCGGCGCCGCTCGCCAGACCGGCCAACAGGGGCCTGGCGAGCGGCGCTGATTATTGTTCTGATGTGTTTTCTTCGGCGGCGGTTTCATAGCCCGGCATCCATGTGATGACCTCGGCGCGGAACGGCCCTTCGCATTCCAGCTGGCAGAGCACGCCGATGCCGGCCGTCGAGACCCGGTGGATGAGCACGTAGGAGGGCGGCACGTTGAACCGGCGGGAGATGTTGGACGGCCTCAGGTCGGTCACCCTGGCCGCCTCACCGCGCAGCCACTCGCGGCTGAACTTGAACGTCTCCACGCTGGACGGCTCGGCCAGCGGTGCGAGGAAGGCCCGCAGCGCGTCGAGGTCCACCTCGATGCCCTCACGCAGGAAGCCCTGCACCCGCAGTTCGTGCTCGACCTCTTCGATCTCGCCGTCGTCGTGCATGATCCGCAGCAGCTTCCCGATGAACGGGGGGAACCCGTCGGGAAGCCGGTCCACCGCGCCGAAGTCGAGCACGCCGAGCCGCCCGTCGGAGAGCAGCCGGAAGTTGCCCGGATGCGGGTCCGCGTGCAGCAGCCCGGCCCTGGCCGGCCCGGAGAACAGGAACCTGACCAGGAGGATCCCGGCCCGGTCCCGGTCCTCCTTGGTGCCATCGCTGATGATCTTCGAAAGCGGGGTGCCGTCCATCCACTCGGTGACCAGCACGTGGTCGGTCGCCAGCACCACCGGGGGCACGTAGATGTCGGGGTCGCCGGCATAGGCGTCGGCGAAGGCCTGCTGTGACTGCGCCTCGAGGTGGTAGTCGAGTTCCTCGGCGACCCGGTTGCGCAGCTCGTCGAGCAACGGCTTGGCGTCCAGCCCGGGCATGAGGATGCCGAACAACCGCCCGGCCCGGCTGAGCTGGGTGAAGTCGCTGAGCAGCGCCTTGCCCGCGCCTGGGTACTGGATCTTGACCGCTACCTCGCGCCCGTCCTGCCAGATGGCCTTGTGCACCTGGCCGATGGAAGCGGCGGCGGCTGGCCGGTCGTCGAATTCGGTGAACTGGTCGCGCCAGTCCTCGCCGAGGTCCTCTTCGAGTACCCGGTGCACGGTGCGGGCCGGAAGCGGCGGCGCGGATTCCTGCAGCCTGGTCAGGGTCGCCCGGTATGGGCCGGCCAGCTCGGGTGGCAGCGCCGCCTCGAAGATCGACAGCGCCTGGCCCATCTTCATGGCCCCGCCCTTGAGCTCTCCCAGGACCCTGAAGATCTGCTCGGCCGTACGCTGCTGGATCTCACCCGCGACGATCTCAGCCGGGCGGCCGCCGATCCGCTTGCCAATGCCAAGGGCGGTACGCGCGGCCAGGCCAACCGGCAAGGTGGCCAGCTTGGCGGACCGGGTGACGGCACGGCGCGGCATGTCATTCACGATCAACATTGTCCGTCACCGCTGCCCGATGCGCGAACGCGCGCCTGGCGGCCCGTCGGGTAGGTGGCCGCTCCGCAGCCGCAGGCCGGATGGGGGAGCCAGGTGCGGCGGCGCCACTGCCAGCCGGGCAGGACCAGTTCCAGCGTTCCGTTGATGACGGCGTCGGCCTTTCCGCGCCGGTCGATGAACGTCAGCACCTGCGCGCAGGCCTGTGCCGCCACCGAGGTGGCCAGGACGCAGTCACAGGCCGGCGTGGCCGGCTGGCAGCCGGTGAGCTGGGCGAGCACGAGCGGCCATTGCGGGTCGGCATCGGCCCGGGTCATGTTCAGGCAGCGCAGGCAGGCCGTGCGGCCGGGCAGGACCAGCGGCCCGGCGACGCCGATCGCCTCGCCCGCGGCGGCGCTCAGGTGCGGCACGCCGCCGGACATGAGCGTGGCGGCCAGTTCCGGGCCATGCTGGCCGGTGAGCACCGCCAGGTCCGGCCGCCCGGCGTCGTCCTCGGTGCGGACCTGCGGGGCGGCGCTTTTGATGGCGCGGGCCGCGCCAGACTGCCGTGGCGCGCCGATGTCCGCCTCGCACAGCCCACCGGGTGTCAGGTCGGCGGCGAACGCCGTCGCGGTATCCCGGCAGGTCACGTGCCCGATCCCGGAGCTGGCCAGCAGGGCCGCCAGCGTCGCCCCGACCTTCCCCGCGCCGTAGACCCGCACGTAGGCCGCATCCCTGCGGGCCAGCGAGCGAGCGCCACCATCGCCGTCGCCGTGTGCGAGCGACGTGGTGGCCAGCTCGGGTGCCAGCCTGGAGCGGACGCCGTCCGGCACGGCGCGCAGCGCACCCGCCGGGAACTCGTCGAGCACACCCGCGGCGGCGAGCAGCTTGATCAACTCGTCGGCCGCCTCGGCGCTGATGCCATGCTCACCGGCTGCGGCGATCATTCCCGCCCGGTCCCGGCTGCCGTCCAGTAAGCCGATCAAGGCAGCAGCATGGCCGGCCCCGGAAATGGCCACGGCTCGGCGTGGGTCGATCCCGATCTGCAGCGTGTCGCTGTCCCGCCACACCCGGGCCAGCCCGGGCTTCAGCGCCAGTCTCATGGCGTCAGCATGACAGCGGGGAACGACACTCTCGCTGTCCGTGCTGGTGGCACCATGGCTGGATGCCGAGCGACGCCCCATCTCCCCGTCCCACGGCGGCCGAACTCGCCGCGGCGAGGAACCGGACCATCCCCGACCTGGTGCGCCCCGGGCTGAGTGTCCTGTTCTCCGGCATCAACCCGAGCCTGTACTCGGCCGCCGTGGGCTATCACTTCGCCCGCCCCGGCAACCGGTTCTGGCCGACGCTGCACCGGTCCGGGTTCACCGCCCGCCAGCTCGATCCCGCCGAGCAGGAACTGATCCTGGACCTGGGCCTGGGCATCACCAACGTCGTGGCGCGCGCCACTGCACGCGCCGGCGAACTGTCCGCAGCCGAACTGCTGGCCGGGGGCGAACTGCTGGCGGCCAAGGTGGCGGTGTTCCGGCCGCGCTGGCTGGCGGTGGTGGGAGTGACGGCGTTCCGGGTGGCGTTCGGCGAGCGCGGGGCGGCCGTCGGCAGGCAGGAGCGCGGCCTCGGCGCTACCAGGGTGTGGGTACTGCCCAATCCCAGCGGTCTCAACGCGCACTGGAACGCGGCCACTCTGGCGGAGGAGTACGGCAGGCTGCGGGCGGCGGCAAGCGACCCGTAGGGCTGCCGGACTGAGGGCCGGGATACCGGGATTCTCTTGTCTTGCGCGGTTCGGGGCGGCGTCTTGCCCAGGGTCGCGGCGGATGAAAATATCTGGCCATGGCGTGGCTGGGGATGATCTCGCAGGCAGAAGCGACGGGCGCGCTGGCTGATGCCTATGCTGCGATGGATGGGCGGCCCATGCCGCCGGTGTACCGTGCGCCGCACGGGGACGCGGCCGGGATCATCCGCGCGCACAGCCTCGATCCGGAACTGCTGAAGCGGACGTTCGGCGTGTCCGGTGCGCTGGCGGCCAGCCAGTTGCCGTGGGCCGACCGGGAACTGCTGGCGAGTGCGACGTCGCGGACGAACCAGTGCTTTTATTGAACGTCCGCTCACGCAGAGTTTCTGCGTGTAGCCAGCGGTGGAGCCGCTACCTCTCTGGCCGTCCTGCAGGGCGATGCCGAATCCCTGGAACCGCGTGCGCGCGCTCTTGCCGCGCTCGCGGTGACGCTTACCGCGCAGCCGTGGGCACTGACCGGGGAAGCGGTGCAGGATGCGCGCCGGCAGGGACTCGATGAGCAGCAGATCGAGGGCGCCATCGCGGTGATCTCGATGTTCAACTATTTCACCAGGGTCGCCGACGCGACCGGTATCGAGTTCGACTATCCGACGGCGCTGCCCGCCTTCGAGCCGGACCGGTGCCAGGTTGCGGCACCCCGGCCGGACCGGTCCACCTCATCCGGCCAGCCTGCCGGGCACCGGCGGCGGCCACGGAACGAGGCGTTGCGGGCGGCCTGGGAAACGTGGCGGGGCTACGTGCTGGAAGCCGACAAGCCGATCAGCAGGCGTGAGCGGCGGCTGCTGGCTTCCGTTGCCGCCGAAGAGGCGGCGGACTGGGAAGGTGCCGAGGCCCTCGGCGAGCTCACGCCGGTTGAGGATGGCGACGAACCGCTGATCGGGTTCGCCCGCAAGCTCAGCCGTCAGCCCTGGGCGATGGCCGAAGCCGACCTGGAGAACCTGCGTTCGGCGGGCTATCAGGAACAAGCCGTCCTGCACGTGATCTCGGTGATCGCGCACCAGAATGCGGACTCACGGCTCGTCCTCGGTCTCAGCACGGCAGGCTGAGCCCGGCTCGGCAATGGCACGCTGGGTTTGCGGTATCCACCGGCTGTGGATACCGGAAATCAGTCGCGGGGGTCGTCCGGGGGTTCGCCGTTCTCGTCCAGGGCGGAGGTGTCCAGCTCCGGCTGGCCACGGACGAAGCTGTCCGGGTCGTCGAAGTCGCCGGCGGTCGGGAGCAGGTCCGGGTGTGCCCACACGGCGTCCCTGCCGTCGATGCCGCGCGCCTCGGTGAGCCCGTGCCAGATGGCCGCGGCCTCCCGCAGCCTGCGCGGGCGCAGTTCGAGCCCGACCAGGGTGGCGAAGGTCCGCTCGGCCGGGCCACCGGTCGCCCGGCGGCGCCTGATCGCCTCGGCCAGGGCGTCGGCGTGCGGCAGCCGGTGACCTGCCGCCGCGTCCACGACGGTGGCTACCCAGCCCTCCACCAGGGCGAGCGCGGTTTCCAGCCGGGCCAGGGCGTTCTTTTGCTCCGGTGTGTCCTCGGGGTGGAACAGCGCGCTGCCGCCGGCCAGCACCTCACCCAGGGCCTCCGGGTTGGTCAGGTCGACCTGGGGCATGGCATCGCGCAGCGCGGAGGCATCCACCGCCATGCCGCGCGCGTATTCTTCGACCGCGCCGAGCAGGCTCGCCCGCAGCCACGGCACGTGCGCGAACAGCCGGTGGTGGGCCGCTTCGCGCAGCGCGAGGAACAGCCGGATCTCCTCCTCGTCCACCGAAAGCCCACGGCCGAACTCGGTGATCCCGGCGGGAAGCAGCGCGGCCACTCCCTCCGGCCCGAGCGGCAGGCCGACGTCGGTCGAGCTGACCACCTCACGGGCCAGCGCGCCGACCGCCGCGCCGGTCTGCCCGCCGACCATCGCACCGCCGAGCTGCTGCATCATCGGGCCCAGGCTGCTCAGCCCGCCGGTGACAGCACCCATGGCCGCGCGCATTTCCGGCGGCATCTCGCCGAGGTCTTCCGGGCTCAGGGTGAACATCCCGCCCATTGACTCGACGGCCTTGGCGGCGATCGGGTCACACAGCTTGGACCAGACCGGCAGCGTGGCCTCGACCCATTCGGACCGGCTCCAGGCCTGGGTCGCACGGATTCCCGACGGGAAGGTCGTGATGTCGCCCAGCCACAGGTCGGCCAGGCGCAGTGCCTCGTCCACCTGCTTGCGCTGGACGTCGAGCACGCTCGGGTCGCCTTGGGCGGCAACGGCCTGGCGGGCCACGTTCTTCGCCAGATCCCAGTTGACCGGCCCGCCTTTCCAGGACATCAGGTCGGCGAACTGGCGCAGCGCGTCCGCGAACTGCTGTGGGTCGCCCAGGGCGCCAAACGGCCCCAGGGCAGGATCACTCCCACCAGGAGTCTGCTCTGGATCACCCTGGCCCTTGTCCGGGTCGTCAGGCAACCCGAACCCGAAGCCGAAGGGAGGGTCAGCCATCTTCGCAGCCTTTCGGGCAGGATGGAAGGGTCATGTCGGTCACGTTACCCAAGAGGCTTATTCAGAACTCCGAGTGGTTAGCTAGTTACTCCAGATCACAGACCTGAACATCAGGCACGCGGGACTAGTTTTGAATAAGTCTCTAAGGAGCAGCCTACCTTGACCATCCCCAACGCCCAGGTTCGCCGGCGGCGTACCGAGCCTCAGGGCAGTCCCGGCGAGGACCGCCCGGAGGGTGACGGCCCCGTCGTCGCGATCACCGGTGCCGCGCGCGGGCTCGGTCATGCGCTGGCGGTCAAGCTAGCAGCGTCCGAGCGGGTCCGGCGGGTGATCGCGATAGACGATCACCGGGGTGAGGCCACCGGCGTGACCTGGCGGGTGGTGAACGTGCGCGATCCCGCGCTGGCCGGCCGGCTGGCCGAGGTGGACGTGCTGGTACACACCGACCTCGACCTGACGCCCGAATCCGACCGCAGCGCCAGGCGGGCCTTCAACGTCCGCGGTGTGCAGACCGTGCTCACCTCGGCCGCGGCCGGCCGGGTCGGCCGGGTGATCCTGGTGACAAGCGCGATGGTGTACGGGGCCAGCCCGGACAACCCGGTGCCGCTGCCGGAGACCGCGCCGCTGGCCACCGACCTCGACGGCAGCGTCGTCGGTGACCTGCTGGAGATCGAGGATCTGGCCCGCCGCGCGCCGCGGACCAACCCCGGGACGCTCATCACCGTGGCGCGCCCGGCGGCGCTGGTCGGCCCCGGCGTCGATACCTTCGTGACCAGGCATTTCGAGGCGCCGAGGCTGCTCACCATCAAGAGCAGCACGCCGAGCTGGCAGTTCTGCCACACCGACGACCTGGTGTCCGCGCTCGAACTGGCCGTGGCCGGCGAGATCACCGGCTCCTTCGCGGTGGGCTGCGACGGATGGCTGGAGCAGGACCAGGTGGAAGAGCTGAGCGGGCTGCACCGGGTCGAACTGCCCGCCGGGCTCACCTTCGGCACCGCCCAGCGGCTGCACCGGGTCGGGATCACCCCGGCTCCGGCCACCGACCTGCGTTACGTCGTCTACCCGTGGGTGGTGGACTGCGCGGCGCTGCGGGCCGCCGGCTGGCGGCCGGCATATGACAACGAGGCCGCCCTGCGGGTCCTGCTCGCCCAGCGGGCCGGGCATCACGCCGTGGTCGGCCGCCGCCTGGCGGGCAAGGAGGCCACCATCGCGGCCAGCGGGGCGACCGTCGCGGTCATCGGCACCGCCGCCATCGTCCGCCGGGCACGCCGCCGTCACCGTACGTAATGAGCACACCACCGTCATCGCACGTAACGAGCCCGCCGCCACCGCAGGTAAGTTGCAGGTATTTTGGCCCGGTGAGGAATGTCATCAGGCTCATCGCGATCCGCGACAGCCCGCTGTCGGTGGACGAAGCGCGGGAGGCGGTGGCCGATCCGGCGGCGGGCGGGATCGCCCTGTTCGCCGGGACGGTGCGGCACAACGACTCCGGCCGCGAGGTGACGGCGCTGTCCTATTCGGCGCATCCCTCGGCCGAGGCCGAACTGCGCAAGGTGGCCGAGAAGGTGGCGGCCGGCTTCCCTGTCCACGGGCTGGCCGCCGTGCACCGGGTGGGGGACCTGCGGATCGGGGACGTCGCGGTCGTGGTCGCCGTGTCCGGCAAGCACCGCGCCGAGGCACTGGACTGCTGCCGGGAGCTCATCGACGCGATCAAGCAGAGCGTGCCCATATGGAAGCACCAGTACTTCGGGGACGGCTCGGATGAGTGGGTGGGCAGCGCGTAGTCTTCCGGTCATGTCCCGGCGTGCCCTGACCCTGCTGGTTGCAGGCATCGCGGTCGTCATCGCGGCCGCGATGGCTGCGGTGCTGCCCGTCCCTTATGTGATCCTCAGCCCTGGGCCGACGCTGAACACGCTGGGCACCGGCCCCGGTGGCCAGCCCCTCATCGACATCAAGGGTCATCCGGTCAACCGCACCGTGGGGAACCTGAACATGGTGACCGTCGACTTCCAGGGCGGCCCGGGGGATGAGATCAACATCTTCACCGCCCTGCGGGCCTGGCTGGACCCGCACGACGCGGTGGTCCCCCAGCAAGAGGTCTTCGGCACCAGCGGGTCCGCGCAGCAGGTCCAGCAGCAGGATGTCGAGCAGATGGCCAACTCCCAGCAGGTGGCCACCGCCGCAGCCCTGTGCCAGCTCGGCATCCGCTTCCAGACCGTGGACACCATCGTCGCCACCGAGAAGGGGATGCCAGCAGCGGGCGTCCTGAGCAAAGGCGAAGTCATCACGGCGGTCAACGGGCAGCCGGTCGGCTGCCGCGCCGACCCGAGCACCCTCCTGCGGCGGGTCAGGGCGGGCACGACCGTGGAGCTGACCATCCGGCGGGGCAGCCAGCTCCGGCGGATCCGGATCCGGACCACACAGTTCCAGGGCTATCCGGTGATCGGCGTCCAGATAGTGGAGAGCTTCGTCTTCCCGTTCGCCGTGAAGATCAACATTGGCAATATCGGCGGTCCCAGCGCCGGGCTCATGTTCGCCCTGGGGATCATCGACAAGCTGGGACCGGTGAACCTCACCGGTGGCCGGTTCATCGCCGGGACCGGGGAAATCGAGCCGAACGGCACCGTCCAGCCCATCGGGGGTATCCAGCAGAAGATGGTGGGAGCACGGTCCAAGGGCGCGACGGTATTCCTGACGCCGGCGGCCAACTGCCAGGACGCCGCCGGTGCGGTGCCGGCCGGGATGCGGCTGATCAAGGTGAGCACCCTGGCCGGGGCGGTGAGCGCGCTGGAAGCGCTCAAGGCCGGCCGGCCCACCCCGGCCTGCTGACGGTTCGCCGGACCACGCTGGAGATGGGATGACCTTCCGGGTACCCGGCGCAAACGGGAACGTTCCGGGACGCGGTACGGCACGCCGGCGACGCTGGCCACGCCGGGCCGCCATCGTGGCGGCGGCCATTCTCGCGTTCGTCATCGTCATGGCCGTGGGCAGCGGGATATGGACCGAGTTCCTCTGGTTTTCCTCGGTCCATTACACCTCGGTATTCGCCACCAGCTACGGCGTCAAATGGGCGTTGTTCGGCATTACCGGGGTGCTGATGGCCGGGGCCGCCGGCTTCAATGCGGCACTCGCCTACCGGCTCCGGCCGGAAAACACGACGAGCACCCCCGAGCAGCGCGCGCTCGACGGTTACCGGGTGGCGCTCGAGCCCAGGCGCTGGCTCGTCCTGGGGATCTGCTCCGGCCTCATCGGGCTTATTTCCGGCCTCACCGCCGCCGCTTCCTGGCGCACCTGGCTGATGTTCGTCAACCGGACCTCCTTTCACATCAGAGATCCGCAATTCCACCTCGACCTTTCGTTCTTTGTCTTCGTCTACCCGTTCATCCAGATGGTGCTGACATACCTGTTCGCCGCCGTGCTGCTGAGCACGGCGATCGCGGCCGGCGTGCACTACCTTTACGGCGGCCTGCGGGTGCAATCGTCCTCCGGCCGCGCCACGGCCGCGGCGCAGGCTCACCTGTTCACCCTGCTCGGGCTGTTCGTGCTGGTCAAGGCCGTCTCGTACTGGATCGACCGGTACGGCATCGACCTGGCCCAGGGCGGGACGGTGGCCACCGGCGCGTCATACACGGACGTGAACGCCGTCCTGCCGGCCAAGACCGTGCTGGCCGCCATCGCGGTGGTCTGCGCCGTGCTGTTCTTCGCCGGCGCGATACGCAAGCGAGCGCTGCTGCCCGCCGTCGGGTTCGGCTTGCTCGTGCTGTCCGCGATCCTGATCGGCGGCGTCTACCCGGCGATCGTCCAGCAGTTCGTGGTCAAGCCGAACGCGCTGGCCAAGGAGGCGCCGTATCTGCAGCGGGAGATCGGCAGCACCCGGGCCGCCTATGCGGTGGACGGCGCGGTGACCATGCCGTACCAAGCGGCCTCGGTGGCCGCGTCGAGTTCCCTCGCCGCCCAGGCCGCGGCGCTGCCGAGTGTCCGGCTCATCGACCCCGGCGTCGTCTCCCAGACGTTCCAGCAGCTCCAGCAGGTGAAGAGCTTCTACAGCTTCCCCGGGCAGCTGGACGTGGACCGGTACCAGATACCGGGTGCCGGGTCACAGCCCCAGGACATGGTGGTCGGGGTGCGCGGGCTCGGCGGCCCGCCGCCAGGCCAGGCCACGTGGGTCAACACGCACCTCGTCTACACCCACGGGTTCGGGTTCGCCGCGGCCTCCGCCAACGCCGTGCAGGGCGACGGCGATCCGGACTTCACCGAGAGCGACATCCCACCGCACGGGGTTCTCGGCTCCTACCAGCCCAGGATCTACTTCGGCCAGCAGCAGACCCAGTACGCGATCGCCGGGGCACCGCGCGGCCGGGCCCCGATGGAGTTCGACTACCCCAACGAAAGCACCGCGGGCCAGGTCGACAACACCTACACCGGCGGCGGTGGCGTCCCCATCGGCTCGTTCCTCAACCGCCTGCTGTACGCGGTCAAGTTCCACGAGCCCAACATCCTGCTGTCCTCCGCCATCAACGCCGATTCCAGGATCCTCTACGTCCGTGACCCGCTGTCCCGGGTGGCCAAGATCGCCCCCTTCCTCACCCTGGACGGCGACGCCTATCCCGTGGTCGCCGATCACAGCATCTACTGGATCGTCGACGGCTACACCACCACCGACGACTACCCTTACTCACAGCGGCTGGATCTGCAGCAGGCGACCGCCGACAGCACCAGCCCCGGCGGGTCCGCCGTCGGCCAGCCCGGCGACGGCGAGCTGAACTACATCCGCAACTCGGTCAAGGCCGTGGTGAACGCCTACACCGGCGCCGTCACGCTCTACCAGTGGGACCGGTCCGACCCGGTGCTCGACACCTGGATGAAGGCGTTCAGCGGCATCATCAAGCCGCGCCGCGACATACCGCCGGCGCTGCTGGCGCACATGCGCTATCCATCGGATCTGCTCGACGTGCAGCGGCAGATCCTGGCCAGTTACCACGTGACCCAGGCGCAGGCCTTCTACGGCGGGCAGAACTTCTGGACGCTGCCCGACGACCCCAGCGGCCCCAACCCGAACGTGGCGCCGCAGCCGGCCTACTACCTGACCATGACGATGCCCGGCTACCCGGCACCGGAGTTCTCCCTGAGCACCTCGTTCGTCCAGCGGGGCCGGCCGAACATGGCCGCGTTCATGACGGTGGACAGCAATCCCCGGTCCCCGGACTACGGCCGGATCAGGATCCTCGACCTGCCGCAGGACACCGCCATCCCGGGCCCGGAGCAGGTGCAGAACTCCTTCGAGACCAACCCGACCGCCTCCATCCAGCTCTCCCAGCTGCGCAAGGGCGGGTCGAAGGTCATCCTGGGCAACCTGATCACGCTCCCGTTCGGTGGCGCCTTCCTGTACATCGAGCCGGTCTATGTCGAGGCGTCGGCCGCCGGAAGCACCGGCTCCTACCCGACCGAGCAGCGGGTGTTCGTCTCGTTCGGCGGCAACGTCGGTTACGGCCAGACGCTGGCCGGCGCGCTCGGCCAGCTGTTCGGCACCCCGGGCAGTTCCGGCGGTACGCCACCGGCGCACAGCACAGGCTCATCGGCCGCGCTGAAATACGTCAAGCAGGCCCAGCAGTACTATCAGCAGGGCCAGCAGGCGCTCAGGACCGGCGACTTCGCCGCCTACGGCCAGGACATGGCCAAGATGAAGAACGCGCTCGACCAAGCAGAACGGGCGGCGGCAAGCCAGTGAAGCCGGCCGGGCGCGTGGCGTGTCCTGGCCAGGGGGCCGGTGCCTGTGCGCACATCAGCCCGGCAGTGGGCGTACGCTCGATCCTGACGGGATATATCAAGAGAGCTGATCTCCGCAGCTACTCGCCTGCCTCAAGGCCGCGGCCAGAGGAGAGGAGCAAGATCGGTTGTGTCGCCTCGTGTTCTTGTTGACGCGACCGCCGTTCCGGCCGACCGGGGTGCGCTCGGCCGTTACGTCGACGGGCTGATCGCTGCGCTCGTGGCAGCGGGCGCAGATCTGGCGGTTGCCTGCCAGCGCGCCGACGAAGAGAGATATTCCAAGCTCGTACCGGGCGCCAGCATCGTGGCCGGGCCGACCGCGATCGCGCACCGGCCGGCCAGGCTGGCCTGGGAGCAGACCGGTCTGCCGCTGGTGGCGCAGCAGGTCAACGCGGACGTGATCCACGCACCGCACTACTCGATGCCGCTGCGGCCGTCCGCCCCCATCGTGGTCACCATCCACGACCTGACCTTCTTCACCGAGCCGGCCCTGCACACCGCCGTCACCGCCGCCTTCTTCAAGTCGGCGATCCGCACCGCCGTGCGCCGGGCGAGCAGGCTGATCGTGCCGTCCAAGGCCACCAGGGACGAACTGGTCCGGGTGCTCGGCGCGGACCCGACCCGGATCGACGTGGCCTATCACGGCGTGGATCACGTGCTCTTCCACCGGCCGGATCCGGACCGGGTGCGGCAGGTCTCCGACCGCCTCGGCCTGCATGGCAAGCCCTACATCGCCTATCTCGGCGCACTGGAACCGCGCAAGAACGTGCCCGCCCTGATCACCGGCTGGGCCGCGGCGGTGGCGGATCTGGAGAACCCGCCAGCGCTCGTGCTGGGCGGCGGCAGCGGCTGGAGCGAGGAGGTGGACTCGGCCGTCGCCGCGGTCCCGGCGCACCTGCGGCTGGTGCGCCCCGGCTACCTGCGGTTCACCGACCTGCCCGGTTACCTGGGCGGGGCACTGGTGGTCGCCTTCCCCAGCCGGGGCGAGGGGTTCGGCCTGCCGGTGCTCGAGGCGATGGCCTGTGGGGCGCCCGTGCTCACCACGCACCGGACCTCGCTCCCCGAGGTCGGCGGCGATGCGGTCGCCTACACCGAGCCGGACGCCGACAGCATCCGGGACGCGCTGCGCGCCCTGATCGAGGATTCCGCGCGCCGCGAGGCGCTGGAGCGGGCCGGTGAGGCCCGGGCTCAGGAGTTCACCTGGTCGGCCTCTGCCGAGGCGCACCTGGTGTCGTACCAGCGTGCGGCGGAGCAGCAAGCGGAGTAACCTCCGTGCCCATGTCTGCTGATTCACGCGCCCCCGGCCGTGCGGGCTCTGCCGTTGCCCGGGCGGGCGAACCGCTGGAGGCCATCCTTCTCGTCGGCGGCAAGGGCACCAGGCTGCGCCCGCTGACCCTGTCGGCCCCCAAGCCCCTGCTCCCCACGGCTGGTGTGCCCTTCCTCGCCCACCAGCTCGCCAGGGCGGCATCCTGCGGGGTGACCCGGGTCGTGCTCGCCACCTCCTACCGGTCGGAGATGTTCGCCGAGCAGTTCGGTGACGGAGCCGGCTTCGGGCTGGAGATCGACTACGTGCACGAGGCGGAGCCGCTGGGCACCGCCGGCGGCATCCGCAACGCCGCGTCCCGGCTGCACGGCGGTCCCGACGATCCGGTCGTGGTGCTGAACGGCGACATTCTCTCCGGCCATGACCTGCCCGCCCAGCTCGACCTGCACCGCAAGGCCGACGCGGCGGTCACGCTGCACCTGGTCGAGGTGGCCGACCCGTCCAGGTTCGGCTGCGTGCCGACCGACGACGGGGGGCGGGTGACCGGCTTCCTGGAGAAGACCCCCAACCCCGTTACGAACCGGATCAACGCCGGCTGCTACGTGTACACCAGGCGCGCCATCGACGACATACCGCCCGGGCAGGTGGTCTCCGTGGAGCGGGAAACCTTCCCGGCGCTCATCGAAGCCGGTCAGGTCATGATGGGCTACGTGGATAACTCCTACTGGCTTGACGTGGGCACGCCCGAGGCCTTCGTGCGCGGCTCGTGCGACCTCGTGCTTGGCCGCCTGGCCTCGCCAGCCGTGCCCGCGGCCGCTGGCGAGGCGCTGTTGCTGCCCGGAGCCACCGTCGATGCCAGCGCCAGTGTCACCGGCGGTACCGCGGTGGGTGCGGGCGCGGCTGTCGGCGCCGGTGCCATAGTGACCGGCAGCGTGCTGTTCGACGGTGCGATCGTCGGAGCTGGCGCGGTCGTGCGGGACAGCATCATCGGCCGGGGGGCGAACGTGGCCGGCGGTGCGGTCCTGGACGGCGTGGTGATCGGCGACAACGCGGTCATCGCGGCCGGGAACGAGCTTCGCGGCGGCGCGCGGGTGTGGCCCGGGGTGGAACTGGGCCCGCTCTCGGTCCGGTTCTCCACCGACGCATAAGCTGGCCCGGTGAATTCTGCGGAGCCCGGTGGCCCAGGGTCTGGCGGCCCAGAGTCTGGCAGGCCAGAGCTGCCCGGTGGTGCGTTCATGAACGCGAGCACGTCGTCGTTCACCGGCTTCCTCGCCGATCATGCGCCCAGCCTGCTTCCGGGCGGCCGCGGCGAGGGCAGCGGGCTGTCACTGCCGCATTCGACGACCATCGTGGCGGTCACCTGTGCGGGCGGCGTCGTCATGGCGGGCGACCGCCGGGCCACGGCGGGCAGCATGATCGCCAAGCGCGATGCCGACAAGGTCTTCCGTGGCGATGAGTACTCGGTGGTCGGCATCGCGGGCGCGGGCAGCATCGGCCTGGAGTTCGCGCGGCTGTTCCAGGTCGAGCTCGAGCACTACGAGAAGATCGAGGGGCGTGCGCTGTCCCTGGACGGCAAGGCCAACCGGCTGGCCACGATCGTCCGGAGCAACCTGGCCCTCGCGATGCAGGGCCTCGTGGTGATACCGCTGTTCGCTGGCTACGACGAGAACGCCGGCCGGGGCCGGATCTTCAGCTATGACCCGGCCGGTGGCCCGTACGAGGAACGCAGGTTCTACGGGATCGGCTCTGGCTCGGTCTTCGCCACCGGCTCGCTGAAGAAGCTGTACCGCGAGGACATGCCGCCGCGGGACGCGATACTCGCCTGCATGCAGGCCCTCTATGACGCGGCCGACGAAGACTCGGCCACCGGCGGCCCCGACCCGGCCCGGGACATCTATCCGGTTGCCGTCACCGTGACCGCAGACGGCTTCCGGCGGCTGCCCGAGAGCGAAACGCAGGAGTTCGCGCGGGTGGTCATCGACAGCCGGCTGCGGTCGCCGGACGGTCCCACCGCCCCGCTGAGCGCTGACACGTAGCCGGCCGCGCCGCCAGGCCGGTGACGATCACCACGTAGGGTGAATCGGTGGGCGTTTCCGACAGCGCGATGCGACGGGTGCTTGCCCGGGCCAGGGACGGCAAGACCCTTGACAGGAGCGAGGCCGAGGTTGCCTTGCAAGCTCGTGGCGAGCAGTTGTCCGCGCTGCTCGGCCACGCCAGCCGGGTGCGGGACGCGGGCCTGGCCGCCGCGGGCCGGCCTGATGTCATCACCTACTCCCGCAAGGTCTTCATCCCGCTGACCAGGCTGTGCCGGGACCGGTGCGGCTACTGCACGTTCGCCACGGTGCCCGGCCGGCTCTCTGCCCCCTACCTGTCGCCCGGCGAGGTGCTCGCCATCGCCAGGCGCGGCGCCGAACTCGGCTGCAAGGAGGCACTGTTCACCCTGGGCGACCGCCCGGAGGACCGCTGGCAGCAGGCGCGTGCCTGGCTGGATGAGGCCGGGTATGACGACACGCTCTCCTACGTCCGGGCCATGGCGATCCGGGTGCTCGAGGAGACCGGCCTGCTGCCGCATCTCAACCCGGGCGTGCTGTCCTGGCAGGACTTCCAGCGGCTCAAGCCGGTGGCTCCGTCCATGGGCATGATGCTGGAGACCACCGCGACCCGGCTGTTCACCGAGCGTGGCGGGCCGCACTTCGGCAGCCCGGACAAGGACCCCGCGGTGCGGCTGCGCGTCCTGGAGGATGCCGGCCGGTGCGGTGTCCCGTTCACCACCGGCATCCTGATCGGAATCGGCGAGACCCTGGCCGAGCGGGCCGACTCGATCCTCGCGATCAGGAAGATCGCCAGGGAGTACGGCGGCATCCAGGAAGTGATCGTGCAGAACTTCCGGGCCAAGCCGGACACCAAGATGCGCGGCGTGCCCGACGCCGACCTCGAGGATCTGGCCGCCACGATCGCGGTGACCCGGCTGGTCCTCGGCCCTGGCATGCGCATCCAGGCGCCGCCGAACCTGATCGGCGACCAGTACCAGATGATCCTGCGGGCCGGGATCGACGACTGGGGCGGCGTCTCCCCGCTGACCCCGGACCATGTCAACCCCGAGCGTCCGTGGCCGCAGATCGACGAGCTCGCGGCGCACACAGCGGCCAGCGGGTTCACTCTGCGTGAGCGGCTGACCATCTATCCCGGCTACATCCGGGAACCGTGGCTGGACCCACGGCTTGCCGGGCACGTCGCGCAGCTTGCCGATCCGGCGACCGGGCTGGCCAGTGAGCAGGCGGTCCCGAAGGGGCTGCCCTGGCAGGAGCCCGACGGCGGCTGGGGCGAGGCAGCCGGCCGCACCGACCTGCACGTCACCATCGACACGGCCGGCCGGACCAGCGACCGCAGGGACGACTTCGCCGAGGTCTACGGCGACTGGGCCGAGGTCCGCGGCCGCATCCACGCCACACCCACGCAGCGGATGCGGTCCGAGGTGCTCGCCGCCCTGCGCCGCGCCGAATCGGATCCGGCCTCGCTCAGCGATGACGAGGCGCTGGCGCTGCTCGATGCGGACGGGCCTGAGCTCGGCGCGCTGGCCGCGCTGGCCGACTCGGTCCGGGCCGACGTGGCAGGCGACGACGTCACCTACGTGGTGGACCGGAACATCAACTTCACCAACGTCTGCTACACCGGCTGCCGGTTCTGCGCCTTCGCCCAGCGCCGTACCGACGCCGACGCCTACACGCTCTCCCTGGAGCAGATCGGCGACCGGGTCAGCCAGGCCTGGGAGGCGGGCGCCACCGAGGTGTGCATGCAGGGCGGCATCCATCCCGACCTGCCCGGGACCGCGTACTTCGACCTCGCGGCCGAGGTCAAGCGCCGCTGTCCGGAGATCCACCTGCACGCGTTCTCGCCGATGGAGGTCATGAACGGGTCCGCCAGGACCGGCCTGCCGGTGCGGGAGTGGCTGGTCCGGGCGCGGGAGGCCGGGGTCGACTCGCTGCCGGGGACCGCGGCGGAGATTCTCGACGACGACGTCCGCTGGGTGCTGACCAAGGGCAAGCTGCCCGCCTCGGCCTGGATCGAGGTGATCACCACAGCCCACGAGCTCGGCATCCCGACGTCGGCCACGATGATGTACGGGCACGTGGACACCCCGGCGCACTGGGTGGCACACCTGCGGGTGATCCGCGGCATCCAGGAGCGCACCGGCGGCTTCACCGAGTTCGTGCTGCTCCCGTTCGTGCACGCCAGCGCGCCGATCTACCTGGCCGGGCTGGCCCGGCCCGGGCCGACCCGCCGGGAGAACCGCGCGGTGCACGCGGTGTCCAGGCTGTTGCTGCACGGCGCCATCGGCAACATCCAGTGCTCGTGGGTGAAGCTGGCCCCGGATGCGTGCCGCGAGGTCCTGCAGGGCGGCGTCAACGACCTGGGCGGGACGCTGATGGAGGAGACCATCAGCCGGATGGCCGGGTCGCAGAACGGCTCGTACAAGACGATCAGCCAGCTCGCCGAGATGGTGGCCCCGACCGGGCGCCCCATGCGGCAGCGCACCACCACCTACGGGCCGGTCTCCGCCGAACGCCAGGCCGCCGCCGCGGCCAGCGACGGTGTGTGCGCCGCCGTCCGGTCTGCACTGCCGCTGATTTCCTTACGGAAGGCCGCCGCGGTCAGTGACAGTGTGCGCGCCGCCGTCCGGGCTATGCTGCCGCTGATTTCCTTACTTATTTTTCTTCTTGACGGAGGGTGTCTGGCCTTCAGGAATAGCGGACGTACGCGGAGATATCCCGGTCTGGGCGTGGCGGCGGTGGCGCCGCGGGATAGCCGACGCCGACCGCGCCCATCGGCTCCCAGTCCGCGGGCAGGCCCATGGCGGCTGACGCGACCGGCTGGCAGAACAGGGTGCTGGACACCCAGCAGGAGCCGAGGCCCTGGGCGGCCAGCGAGACCAGCAGGTTCTGCACTCCAGCGCCCATGGACACCAGGAACATCTCCCGTTCCGCAGTAGATCTGCGGGTGTCGGGGTAGGTGTGCGCGGCGTCGGACATCAGGCAGGGCACGATGATCAGCGGCGCCCGCCGGAGCGGTTCGCCCCGGCGCACCCGGCGGGCAATCTGCTCCTCGGTAAACCCGTCGGAGGTCAGGTCCGCCTTCCAGGCGTCCAGCATGGCGTCGAGCAGGTGCTCGCGCGCCTTCTGTGATTCGAGCACCACGAACCGCCACGGCACGCTGTGATGCGGCGCGGGCGCGGTGAACGCGGCCTCGATCGCCCGGCGGACCGCGCCGGAGTCGACCGGCTGCGCGGAGAACTCACGCACAGTCCGCCGGGACAGTGGCACGTCCGCCGAGCCATACCGGAACATGTCCTCGCCGGCCGGCCTGATCAGCGCCGCCGCACCCGGGCCGTCGGCGTCGGTGACGAATTCGGCCAGCCCGCGGACGACCGCGACGGGCATGCCGGTGGTCTTCCCCTTGACCAGGTCGGCGGCGGCGGCGATCTCGTCGGCCACCGCGGCCACGGTGACCTCCAGCAGGTTGCCGAACGTGTCGCTGCTACCGCGGTGGTCACGCACCGGAATGACGCCGGCCGCGCCGATGGCCGCGTCGGTCTGGCCGATCCGCCAGGGCCTGCCCAGGGTGTCGGTGACGATAACGCCGATCCGGACTCCGCGCCGCCCGGCCAGGGCCTTGCGCAGCCGCCGCGCCGAGGCGTCCGGATCCTCGGGCAGCAGGGCCACCATCCCCGGCGGGGTGTTGGAGTTGTCCACGCCCGCCGCCGCGAGCACCAGGCCGTGCCTGGTCTCGACGATCCTGGCCGGCCCGCGCTGCGCGACCAGCCGGACCGTCTCCGCGTCGATGGCCTGCTCACGATCGGCCGTGATGAGGCGCCCCTCGGCCTTACTGATGATCTTCGAGGTGACGACGAGGATGTCGCCGTCGGCCAGGCCGGGCGCTGCCGCGTCGATCAGCCCGGCGAGATCGGCGCCCGAGGTGACCTCGGGCAGCCCGGTTATCCCGGTGATGCTGATGCCGGTCATGCGCGGATCTCCGCCGCCAGGCCGAGCGCGGCCGCGGCGATCTCGGTCGTGCTGGCCAGATCCCGCATGTACAGCGGGAGCGCGCGGACCGCGATGCCGGTGAGCGCGGGGTCGTCGGCAGCGGCCTTGTCCTGCTCGTCCACCAGCCAGCCGCCGAGCAGGCCGGCCCCGAAGTGTGCGGCCACCGCGGCCGCGCTGGTCTGCACGCCGATCGCGGTCAGGCAGGCGTCCGCCATGCCACGGACCGGCGCGCCGCCGATGATGGGGGAGACCCCGACGACGGTCTTGGCACTGACCGCCGCGCGGATCCCCGGCACGGCCAGAATGGGGCCGATGCTCACCACCGGGTTCGACGGCGGGAACAGCACGACGTCCGCCGCCGAGATGGCCTCGATCACCCCAGGCGCTGGCCTGGCCCGTTCCACCCCGGCCGGCGTGATCTCCAGGGCGGGGACCTTGGCGTGCAGCCTGACCCACCACTCCTGGAAGTGGATGCTGCGGCGGCTGCCGTCCTCCTCGATGACGACGTGTGTCTCCACCGGTTCATCGGACATGGGCAGCAGCCGGACGCCCGGCTGCCAGCGCCGGCACAGTTCTTCGGTGACCGCCGACAGCGGGCTGCCCGCGGCCAGCATCCTGGCCCGCACGATGTGGGTGGCGATATCGCGGTCACCAAGGGCGAACCAGCCGGGAACCGCGCCGTAGGCAGCCAGTTCCCGCTGCACGGTGAACGATTCGGCGGCCCGGCCCCAGCCCTGTTCCTCGTTGATCCCGCCGCCGAGCGTGTACATGACGGTGTCCAAGTCAGGGCACACCCGCAACCCGGACAGGGTGATATCGTCCCCGGTGTTGCCGATGACGGTGATCTCGGCGTCCCGGGCAGCGGCCTTCAAACCGCGCAGAAACCGGGCAGCCCCGACACCGCCGGCGAGTACGGTGATGCGCATGGCGGACAGTCTCGCAGGTTCCGCCACCGGTCGTGACTCCGCGTGCCGCGGCGACATGGCAGGCAGGCTATCCAGGGCTGCCAGCCATCACCCAAGACCTCAGGGAGTTCCAAGTGATACGCAACGAAGCACAGCGAGTTCGCGAGCCTGTCGCGTGGCTGCTGCTGGCCGGCATGGCACTCAGCGTGATCATCGGGATATGGACTCTGCTCAGCGCGCAGAGCCAGTTCATCGATCTGGCCGGGGGCGGCGGGCTGCCCTTCGGCGACCGCGCGCTCGAGGCCTTCAGCTACTTCGGCGCCGTGTACATCACCGCGCTGCCCGTGGCGGCCGTGGCCATCGCGACGCTCACCGGCGAGAAGGTAGCCAAGGCGAAGGAGATCACGCAGGCCGCGGTGGGCCTGCAGGCGGTGGCGGCCGTCCTCGGTGTTGTCACCTGGCTCGGTGCGTTCGGCTCCCAGCTCACCACGACCGGCAAGATCCAGGACTTCCTGCTCAACGCCGGCGCGCTGGCGGTCGCGGCCGGCGGCCTGTTCTTCACCCTGTCCGTCATGCGATCCTCCGAACTCCACGGGGCCGCCACGGTGGCCAGCGCGCCGGCGGCCGTCACCCAGCAACTGCCGGGCCAGGGTGGCTACGGTCAGGCCGCCTATGGGCAGCAGCAGGCGCGGCCGGCCCAGGGCCAGCAGGCGGCCGCTCAGGCCGGGTATGGCCAGCAACCGGGCCAGCAGCAGGCCGGGCAGCAGGGGTACCCACAGCAGGGCTGGGCGCAGCAAGGCTACGCACAGCAGGGATACGGTCAGCAAGGGTACGGTCAGCAGGGGTACGGTCAGCCGGGTTACGGTCAGCAGGCCGGCCGTTCGCCGCAGACCCCGCAGCAGCAGGCCCAGCCCGGCTACGGCCAGCACGGCCAGCAGTCCTACACACAGCAAGGCCACGCTCAGCAGGCCCAGCAGGGTCAAGCCCAGCAGGGCTACGCCCAGCCCGGTCAGGGCCAGGGGCACGCCCAGCCTGGTCAGGCACAGGCGCAGCCTGGTCAGGCACAGGCGCAGCCTGGTCAGGGGCAGCCTGGTCAGGGGCAATCTGGTCAGGGACAGGGGCAGCACACTCAGGCTGGCCAGCAGGGCTACGCTCAGCAAGGCTACGCTCAGCAAGAAGGCTACGCGCAGCAGTACGCTCAGCCCAGTTACGGCCAGCAGCAGGGTTATGCGCAGCAGTACGCTCAGCCCAGCTACGCCCAGCCCGGCCGCCAGCAAGGTTACGGCCCGCAGGGCGGGACACCGGCCACCTCGACGGATGAGCAGTCATCCTCGTCCAGCCAGCAGCCCGGCACATCCGGCCGCCGGGGCAACGGCGACGACAAGGATTCCGCCTAGCCCACACCCCCCGGTTCCGGGCCCCGCGCAGGTACTGCGGGCTCGGGCGATCGGGGCTGGCCGTAGCGGCGTCACGGTTCAGTCGCGGGATGACTGGCACACGGACTTTTCAGTCATCCCGAGGCAACGCGCTGTCATTATCACCTAACCAGCTTGACGGGGCGCAAGACACGCGGGTGTAATTTCACTAATGTAGTTCGTGTGCCCGGGGAGGTTACGTGACCACGGAGGCTCCGGGAGGGGGGTAGGAGGTGCGCCGTGACTGAAACAATCGCCACGTCAGCGCCAGGCATCTTCGGTTTCTTCGAGGATGAGGGCGAGGAACTCGGCTGGCAGGAGCGCGCGCTGTGCGCGCAGACAGATCCTGAGGCGTTCTTCCCTGAGAAGGGCGGCTCGACCCGTGAGGCCAAGCGAGTCTGCGGGAGTTGTGAGGTCCGTGCCGAGTGCCTGGGATATGCGCTCGAGCACGACGAGCGGTTCGGTATCTGGGGCGGCCTCTCCGAGCGAGAGCGCCGTCGGCTGAAGAGAAGTGCTGCCGGGTAGGTAGATAGACGGGCCGAGGCGGCCAACCCTGCTCGCTGGCCTTCGGCCAGCTTCGCCGGGGCCCGCAGTATCTACCCGGGGGGACGACCCCCCGGACCCCCCGGTGTGATGGCTGCGCCGTCACAAACCGTGCGGCCCGTGCGGCTGCCCTGATTGGTCAGCAGGATCCGGCCCGGCTGGGATTGCCACTTGCGGGACGGTCCCCGGACCCCACGACCGGGGGCTGAGGTTGCGATTTGCGGGGATGGCCCCCGGAACCCCCCGATGCCGGGCTTTGGCCGGCGGGGGTGGGTGGCTGGGGGTGCGTGGGGTGGGTGTGCTGGTGGACTTTCCAGACGGGGTGGGGGTGGTTCGCGTATTGTTCACGCGTAAAGCCCGACAAGCCGGGGCCGGAGCACAACCTGGGGATCCGGTCGGCACGGGCAGATTCCCACCAAATAAGCGGACCCTTGTCGCCGAACGATTCTTATCCTCAGCACGTGGTCACGGCGGTCATCGTCGCTCATGACGGTGCCGAGTGGCTGCCTCGTGTCACCGACGCCGTCCTCGGGCAGACCCGGCCGGTCCAGCGCATCGTCGCCGTGGATACCGGCAGCCGGGACCGGAGCGGGACCCTGCTGGCCGACCTGCTCGGTCCAGAGGTCGTGTTCGGCATGGACAGGGACACCGGGTATGGCGCCGCGGTCGCCCGGGCGCTCAAGCACCGGGCCGCGACCCTTCCCGCCGCCACCGCCGATGACTGGGCGGACGCGGGTGGCCAGCCGGTCGAGTGGATCTGGCTGGTGCACGACGATTGTGAGCCGGAGCCGGATTGTCTCGAACAGCTTCTGCGTGGTGCCACTCAGACGCCCGGTGCGGCGGTCTTCGGCCCCAAGGTGCTGGACTGGTCCGACCGGCAGGTGATCCTCGAAGCGGGGCTGGCCATCGACACGGCGGGGCGCCGGGTCAGCGGCACCGAGCCGCGCGAGATCGACCAGGGGCAGCACGACGGCGACCGGGACGTGCTCGCCGTGAGCAGCGTGGGCATGCTGGCCCGCCGCGATGTCTGGGACGCGCTCGGCGGATTCGACCCCAGTTTGCGCCTGTTCCGGGAGGACGTCGACTTCTGCTGGCGGGCGCACGCCGCCGGATACCGGGTCCAGGTCATCACCGGGGCGATCGTCTTCCACCTGGAAGCCTCCGCCCGGGGGCGGCGGCAGATCTCCGCGGTCGAGCATCCCAAGAGCGTCGACCGCCGCAATGCCCTGATCGTGCTCCTGGCGAACCTGCCGCTGTCCGCGATGCTGACCGCGGCGGCCGGGAACGCTGCCCTGTCTGCCGCCCGGATCCTGTTCTTCCTGCTGGGCAAGCGCCCGGAGGCGGCCAGGGATGAGGCTGCCGCGTTCGGCTACCTGCTCGCCCATCCGGGGCGCCTTTTCGCCGCACGGCGCCAGCGCCGCCGTCTGGGAAGCCGCCGGGCTTATGGTGCGCTGCGGTCCCAGGTGCCGCGCGGCCGGTCGCTGCGCAAGCTGGCCGAGTTCGCGGCATCCACGCTCTACCCCTCCTCCCGCGCCGAGGCGACCGGCTCGCACCACGCGTCCGACGATCCGTCCGACGACGAGTCACTGCTCACCGACTCCGGGGTCGTCCAGCGGGTGCTCACCAACCCCGGCGTCCTGCTGTTCACCGCGCTCCTGCTGATCAGCCTGATCGCCGAGCGGTCGCTACTGGGATCCGGCCCGCTGGGCGGTGGTGCCCTGCTGCCATCCTGGGGCGGCGCGTCCGCTCTGTGGGGTGAGTACCTGACCGGGTTCCATGCCGTCGGCATCGGCTCCGCGTCCAG
The DNA here is from genome assembly GCA_035308365.1 of Streptosporangiaceae bacterium. Lineage (GTDB taxonomy): Bacteria > Actinomycetota > Actinomycetes > Streptosporangiales > Streptosporangiaceae > PALSA-505. Next base: position 24,218 of record DATGGU010000009.1, on the reverse strand, counting down.
CACGCCGCCATACATCGCGGTCATCGCCGCGCTGTCCACGATCCTGGCCGGGAAGCCGTGGCTGGCGGTGGAGGTGATCCTGCTCGGCTGCGTTCCGCTGTCCGGGCTCGCGGCCTACCTCACCTCCCGGCAGGTCAGCCAGTACCGCCTGGTGCGGGTGTGGCTGGCCGCGTCCTATGCGCTGCTACCGGTCGCCACCGGTGCGATCGCGGCGGGCCGTCTCGGCACCGCGGCTGTGTTCATCCTGATGCCGGTGATCGCGTCGACCGCGAGCAGGATGCTCACCCGGCGGCGGCGCCAGGCCCGGCGGGCTGCCTGGGCGACCGGCCTGCTGATCGCGATGGCCGCGGCGTTCGTGCCGCTGGTGTGGGTGATCGCGGTGGTGGTGGCCGCGTTCGCCGGGCTCGCCTTCGCCCGGACGAGCCGGGCGACGGCCATCAACCTGGCCATCGTCGCGCTCGTCCCGCCCGTTCTGCTGGCGCCGTGGACGCTCGATGTCGCCGGGCACCCGGCCGTGCTGCTGCTCGAAGCGGGGTTGCAGCGACCGGGGCTGGCCGACCGGAACCTTCCGGCGAGTTCGCTGCTGCTGCTCAATCCGGGCGGGCCGGGGACGCCGCCGGTCTGGGTAGCCGGCGGGCTGGTCCTCGCCGCGCTCGCCGCGCTGCTGATGCGGCGGCGCGGCTTCGACGTCGCCGCGGCCTGGGGGGTGGCCCTGGCCGGCCTGCTGACCGCGATCGCGGTCAGCAGGTTCGTGGTCAGACCGCCGGACGGCGGCCCGGCCGTGCCGGCCTGGCCCGGGGTGGCACTCATCTTCGCCGCAACCGGCCTGCTGCTGGCCGTGGCGGCCGTGGGAGGCGACCTCTACCGGCAGTTCACCGCGGACGGGCTGCGCAGGCTGGGAGCGCTGGCTGTGGCGGTCATCGCCGCGGCCCCGCCTGTGCTGGCCGCCGTGTTCTGGATAGCGCACGGCGCGTCCGGCCCGCTCACCCGTATCGCATCACCCGTGCTGCCCGAGTTCGTATCGATCTCGTCGGCCGGTGGGGCACAGCTGCGGACGCTGGTGCTCCGGCCGGACGGCAGCTCGGTCGAGTACACCGTCCTGCGCGGCAGCGACCCGCCGCTCGGGGCCGGGGAGCTGACCGAGCCGGCCAGCGCCAGCGTTGCGCTCAGCCACCTCGTCGCCGCACTGACCGCACCAGGCGGGACCAGCACCGGTGACCTCGGTGGTTCGCTGGCCAGTTTCGACATCGGATACGTCCTGCTGCCGGCCCCCATCAACCAGGTGCTTGCGCGCCAGATCGACGCGGTGGTGGGGCTTCGGCCGGTCAGCCAGACCAGCACCTTCGAGCTGTGGAAGGTTGCCGAGACCGTGGCTCGCGTCCGGGTGACCGAGCCTGGCGGCGGCCGGGTGGCCTTGCCGTCGGGCGCGGTGAACATGACGAACGCGGCGGCCCCCACGGCCGGCGGGACGGTCGTGCTCGCCGAGCCCGCCAGCGGGAACTGGCATGCCACGCTCAACGGTCACCCGCTCAGCCCGCTGCCCAGCCCGGTGGACGGCTGGGCGCAGGGATTCCGGCTCCCGTCCGGCGGCGGCCTGCTGAGCATCACCAGGGACGAGACCGGGCGGACGATCGTGCTCGCCCTGGAGCTGGCTGCCCTGCTCGTCGTCGCTGCCCTCGCCCTGCCTGGGACGAAGGAACCCGCCGCGGCAGCCGAACAGACCGGTGGCACCCGCCGCAGCCATGCCGTCGGCGCGGCCCGTGGCGGCGGATCGAGAAGCGCCGGTGCGGGCGCCAGAAGCAGCGGCGGTGGTGGCAGACGCGGCGTGCGCGGCCGGGACGCCAAGCCCGCCGCCGGGGCGGGCCGTGGAACCCGGGTCGGCCGCACGCATGGCGACCGTACGCAAGGCCGGCGCCGGCGCACCGGAACCGACAGCACCGGGCCGAACCGGACGATGGCCGCCGAAGCTCTGCCACGCGAGCCCGGTTGGGAACCACCCGGTGAGCGGGTAGACCCAGCCGACTCCCCTTGGTACGAAGGCCGGCGCCGGCGCAGTGGGGCTGACAGCACCGGGCCGAACCGGACGATGGCCACCGAAGCCCTGCCGCGCCAGCCCGCCTGGAAGTCGCCCGGCGAGCCGATGACCCGGGCCGATTCGCCCTGGGCGGAGTCGGCAGGCGCAGGCGATCGTTCGTGGGCCGGGCCGGTGAGCCCGGGTGATCGTTCGTGGGCCGGGCCGGCGGGCGCGGGCGATCCGCCCTGGAGCGGGCCGGGGCTGGATGAACTGCCGCCGGACCGGGCTGATTCCGGCGACACCGTGGCCCAGTACGCGCTGCCGCACGAGGGTGACGACTATGGGCCGCCCGGGGACGCTCGCTGGGCCCCGGATGAGGACTCCGGCTGGGGGCGGGATGAGCAGGCGGGCTGGTCATCCGGTGGACCGGTCAGCGGTGCCCGGGAGGCTGACCGGTGAAGATTCCCGCGAACAGGTTCACCATCTTCGGGCTGATCGCCCTCGCGCTCGCGGCGCTGTGGGGAGTGGCCTGGCTGAGCAAGCCCGTCACGGTGTCCGCGGCGCAGCCACCGGCGGCACTGCGGACGGCCAGCGTGAGCACGGGCCTGCGAGGCTGTCCCGCCCCGGGCCTGCCCGGCAGCCGCGGCCAGGGCGTGGCGGTGATCGCCGCGGCCGCGCGCTCCGGTCCGGGCCAGGCCACGATCAGCAGGCTGTCCGCGACGGGCAGCGCGACGACGGCTCCGCTGGTCAGCGTGTCACAGCCGGGCACGCTCTCGCTGTCCGCCGTCTCGGCCGCACCGGCCACCTCGGCCGCAGCCAGCGGCAGCACCGGCAAGACCACATCAACCAAGACCAAGACCAGCAGTACCAGCGGTGACACCCCGGTGGGCCAGCCGGGCGGTGTGATGGTCCAGGCCAGCGGTGCCATGGCACAGGGCCTGGCGGCCGAGCAGACCTCGGGCGGCGTCGTCACCGCGGGCTGCGGCAGCCCCGGCACCGACTTCTGGTTCGCCGCACCAGGTCAGCAGGCCGCCAGCTCGATCAAGCTGTACCTGATGAACGTCGACGATCAAGCCAGCGACGTGGACGTCGACATCCTCACCGACACCGGCCCGCTCCAGGGCGGCACCGACACCGGGATCACGGTGCCGCCGCACGGCCTGATCGTCCAGTCCCTGACCGGGCTGCTGCACAACTCGCGGGCCATCGGCCTGCACGTCCGCACCACCGTCGGCCGCGTCGTGGCCGCGCTGAGCGAAAGCTCCACGGCCAGCCAGCCGGGCGGGTGGCTGCCGCCCGCGCACGCACCGGCGCAGCGGCTGGTCATACCGGGCATGCCGACGTCCGGCGGCAGCCGGGACCTGTATGTCGCCGACCCGGGCGGCAGCGATGCCTCGGTCACGCTCAGCGTGGTCAGCCCGGGCGGCACCTATCAGCCGACCGGCGCGGGCTCCATCGACATCCCGGCCGGCTCGGCCAGCCGGATCCAGCTTCCCTCCCTGTCCGGTATCGCCGGCGCGGCGGTGCTGACCTCCAACGTGCCGGTCACCGCGATGATCATGGTTCCGGGCGGCCCAGCGGGCGCGCCGGGAGCGTTCGCCCCCGCCGCACCCAGCATCGATGAACAGGGCGTTGTCGCCGACGTCGGCCAGACCCGGGACACCGCCACACTGGTGCTGTCCGCCCCCGGTGCCGCGGCGCGGGTCCGGCTGGCCAGCGGGGCGAGCGCCCTGACCGCCGCAGGCCAGGGCGGATCGCCGCAGGTGGTCGCGATCCCCGCCAAGCACACCGTCGTCGTCTACGTGACCAGGCCGCGGGGCGTGAGTTCCGGTGCGGGCTTCGCCATCGTGCTGACGCCGCTGCCCGGCTCGGGTCCGGTGTACGCGGGGCGCGTACTCACCGCGCCCGATCGCATCGTGGCCGGCATCATGCCGGTGGCCAGTGCCCTCACCACCGTGCCACTGCCCGGTGTCCGCGACTCGCTGATGACCGTCGCTCCCTGACCCGCCCGGCAGACGGGCTACTCATCCTCGTAACCGGGATCGACGGTCTCCGGGTCGACGCCGAGCAGCCGGGCGAGTTCCTCCACGACCACGTCGAGGACCAGTTCGGCCAGCTCCTCCTCGTCATCGGCCCGGGCCAGCAGAGCACGCCGGTACAGCACGATCCGCGGTCCGTGCGCCGGGTCCGCGGGGTTTTCCGAGCCGGGTTCGAGCCGGGCCAGCGGCACCGCGTCCAGTACGTTGTCGGGCGGATCGCTGTCGGGTACCTCCTGCACGGCGAACTCGATGCGCGCCAGCTGGGACTCCCACCGCGGCTCCAGCCTGGCAACGGCTTCGAGCACGAGGTCACCGAACTGCTGCGCCCGGCTGCGGTGCAGCGGCACCTCGGGTGGCGCCAGCAGCCCGCGCAGGCCGCGGCCGTGCCGGTCCCTGCGCCTGACCCTGGAGGGATCAGGCCGGGAGCTCGTGTCACGGTTAACCACAGGCTGAGCCTAGCTCCGTAACGAATCCAAAAAGTCAAATCCAGCGGCCACGCGCCTGCGGACGGCCACCGGAGAGGACCGGCGCCGGCCGTCACGTGCCCACGGACGCCCGCCAGAGCGGATCCGCTTCGACGGCTGCCGAAGACACGATCACGTGGAGTGCCCTTGGTGATGGCTTTAGCGCGCCCGAATGGGTACGGTCTGCCGTTGTGAGCGATGTTCGTCAGGCACCGCTGGATGGCCCGCCTGACGCCGCCGCAGCCCCGACGAGATGATGAGCGAGGTGAGCTGGTGACTTCTCGCCTCTGCTCCCGGACGGGCTGCAAAAAGCCGGCCCTCTACACGCTCACCTATGTCTATCGCGAGTCCACCGCCGTGCTCGGGCCGCTGGCCGCCTACACCGAGCCGCACTGTTACGACCTGTGCGCGGCGCACGCGCAGCGGCTGACCGCGCCGCGCGGCTGGGACGTGGTACGGCTGCCCGGCGACCCGGCGGCCGATCAGATCGATGACCTGGAGGCGCTGGCCAACGCCGTCAGGGAGGCCGCCGTCCCGGCCCAGCAGGCCGAACCGGTCGGCCAGGGCACCGAGGTGGGCCGTCGCGGTCACCTCCGCGTGCTCCGCTCGGATCCGAAGGACACCGGATCACGGTAACCCCAAGGCGAGGCGGCGGATCCTACTCGCTGTCCTTCGCCGGTTTCGCCGGGGCCCGTAGTGCTGTCCCGGGGGACGACCCCCGGACCCCCGCCGAGGCGGCGGATCCTGCTCGCTGTCCTTCGGCCAGTTTCGCCGGGGCCCGCGGTGCTGTCCCGGGGGACGGCCCCCCGGACTGCCCGGTGTTCCCGGTAGGCTCGGGTTTCGTGCCGCGCGGTGGCTGGACCGGGCCGCGGCGCGTCAATCGGTTCACACAAGTCGGTGCACACGTTGCTGTGGTGCGGGAGGCCTGGCCGCGATGGGTGATTTGGCAAAGATCTTCAAGGCGTACGACATCCGCGGCGTCGTACCCGACGAGCTCGACGAGACGGTGGCCGAGGCGGTCGGCGCGGGTTTCGCCAGGATGACCGGCGCACGGGCGATCGTGACCGTGCATGACATGCGCGCCTCATCGGCTCCGCTGGCCGGCGCGTTCGCCCGTGGCGCCACCGCGCAGGGGGCCGGCGTGGTGTCCGGCGGGCTCGGCTCCACCGACATGCTGTACTACGCCAGCGGCGCGCTCGGGCTGCCCGGAGCCATGATCACCGCCAGCCACAACCCTTCCAAGTACAACGGCATCAAGCTGTGCCGTGAGGGGGCCAAGCCGGTCGGCCGGGACACCGGCCTCACCGAGCTGCGCGCCATGATCGAGCAGGGGATCGCGGCCAGCGGTGAGCCGCGGGGCACGGTCACCGAGAAGGACCTGCTGGGCGGCTACGCCGACTACCTGAAGGAGCTGGTCGATCTGTCCGGCATCCGGCCGCTCACGGTGGCCGTGGACGCCGGCAACGGGATGGCGGGGCACACGGTGCCCAGGGTGTTCCAGGGGCTCCCGCTCACGGTGGTGCCGCTGTACTTCGAGCTGGACGGCACGTTCCCCAACCACGAGGCCAACCCCATCGAGCCAGCCAACCTGCGCGACCTGCAGCGTGCGGTCACCGAGAACCACGCCGACATCGGGCTGGCCTTCGACGGCGACGCGGACCGGTGCTTCGTCGTGGACGAGCGTGGCACGATCGTCTCCCCGTCGTTGCTCACCGCACTGGTCGCCGTGCGCGAGCTCGACCGTGAGCCGGGCGCGCACATCATCCACAACCTGATCACCTCCCACGCGGTCCCCGAGATCATCACCGAGCACGGCGGCATCCCGGTCCGGACCCGGGTCGGCCACTCGTTCATCAAGGCGGAGATGGCCGCCGCGGGGGCGATCTTCGGCGGGGAGCACTCCGGGCACTTCTATTTCCGCGACTTCTGGTTCGCCGACTCGGGCATGCTGGCCGCGCTGCACGTGCTGGCCGCGCTCGGCGGCCAGGATCAGCCGCTGTCCAGCCTGCTGGCGGACTACGCCAGGTACTCGGCATCGGGCGAGGTCAACAGCGAGGTCACCGACCAGGCAGCGGTGACGGAGCGGGTCCGCGACGCGTTCGCCGGCCGCCCGGGGGTCAGCACGGACGAACTCGACGGGCTGACCGTCTCCGGGCCCGGCTGGTGGTTCAACCTGCGGCCGTCCAACACCGAACCGCTGCTCCGGCTCAACGTCGAAGCCCCCAGCGAGGCCGAGATGACCGCGTTGCGCGACGAGGTTCTCGGAATCGTGCGTGCCTGATAAGGAGCATTTGAATTGAGTCTCGTTGACAACTGGCTGCTGGAGATCCTGGCCTGCCCGCAGTGTCATGCGCCGCTGCGGGCCGACGAGGAGGCCCGCGAGCTGGTCTGCACCTCGGCGGACTGCGGGCTGGCCTACCCGGTCCGCGACGACATCCCGGTGCTGCTGATAGATGAGGCCCGCCGCCCGGGTGCGGAGCCGGCGCAGAGCGCGGAGAACGGCTGATGGGGGCCGTGGCCGCCGCGCTGCTCGACGACGCGGCGGGGATCGAGGCGGCCGATCCGGGGAATATGCTCCGCCAGGTGGCCTCGTCGGCGGCCCAGGTGCGGTCCTCGCTGGCGGCGACGCAGGAGGCCGACCTCAGCGAACTGGTCGCGGCCGGCCGTCCGCGGGCGATCGTGGTGGCGGGCATGGGCGGCTCCGGCATCGCCGGAGACGTGCTCGCCGCGATCTGCGGGCCGGGCTGTGCGGTCCAGATCATGTCGGTGCACGGTTACCAGCTCCCGGGCTGGGTGAGCGCGTCCGACCTGGTGATAGCCGTGTCGTGCTCGGGCACGACCGAGGAGACGCTGGCTGCCGCCGAGGCGGCGGCGCGCCGGGGCTGCCGCCTGCTCGGAGTCGGCGGTGCGGGTTCGCCGCTGGCTGAGCTGGCCGAGCAGGCGCGGGCCCCGTTCATCCCGGTGCGGTCCGCCGGGATGCCGCGCTCCACACTGTGGGGACTGTCGGTCCCGCTGGTCGGGGTGGCAGCCAGGCTCGGCCTGTGCGACGCCACGGTGACGGCCCATGAGGCCGCGGCCACCATGCTCGAGGACCTCTCGCAGCGGTGCCGGCCGGACAGCGACGCTTTCGTCAACCCGGCCAAGGGGATCGCGCTCGACCTGGCGGGCACCCTGCCGATGATCTGGGGCACCTCGCCCCTGACCGGTGTGGCCGCCTACCGGTTCGCCTGCCAGCTCAACGAGAACGCCAAGTACCCGGCGATCAGCGGGGTGCTGCCCGAAGCCAACCACAACCAGGTCGTCGCCTTCGACGGTCCGTTCGCCCCGGGTGAATCCCGGCCGTGGGCACCCGGCGATCCCGACGACGAGGGTGAGCGGCCGGCCGCCCCGCTGCACCTGATCATGCTCACCGACAGCCAGGAGCACCCGCAGGTGACCAAGCGCCGCGAGGCCTCCATGGAACTGGCCCGGGCGCGCGGAATCGGCGTGACTGAGCTGGCCACCCAGGGGGATCATCCTCTGGTGCGGCTGGCGAGCCTCACCCAGCTCATCGACTACGCGACGGTCTACCTGGGCATCGCGCTCGGGCTCGACCCGTCGCCGATCACCGCCATCCAGGAGCTGAAGGCCAGGATCGCCTGAGCCGGCCGCAGCCGGGGAAGGAGGCTGGCCATCGCAGCGGAGGAGGCCGCGCAGGAAGGCAGCACGCGGGCTGTCCTTGCCGCGCTGGGCGCCAACCTGGGCATCGCGGTGACCAAGCTCGCCGCGTTCCTGATCACCGGCTCGGCCTCGATGTTCGCCGAGACACTGCACTCGCTGGCCGACACCTGCAACGAGGTGCTGCTGCTGGTGGGGCGCCACCGGTCGGTGCGCCGGCGCACGCCGCAGCACCCGTTCGGCTTCGGCCGGGAACGGTACCTGTACGCGTTCGTGGTCGCGGTGATGCTGTTCACGGTCGGCGGCGTGCTGTCCGGCTACGAGGGCGTGCAGAAGATCTTCCACCCGGGCAAGGTAGAGACTCCCGCTGTCGCCTTCGGGGTATTGGCCATTGCCATCTGCCTGGAGGGCTTCTCGCTGCGCACCGCGGTGAAGAACGCCAGCGCGGCGCGCGCCGGGCGTAGCTGGTGGGAGTTCATCCGCCGGGCCAAGGCGCCCGAACTGCCGGTCGTCCTGCTCGAGGACACCGCCGCGCTGGCCGGCCTGATCGTCGCGCTGGCCGGGGTGTCCCTCGCCGTGATCACCGGGGATGAGGCCTGGGACGGCGCCGGATCGCTGGTGATCGGCGTACTGCTCGGCATCGTGGCGATCGTCCTGGCCGGGGAGATGAAGAGCCTGCTGATCGGGGAGTCGGCCAGCCTGGCGGCGCAGCAGGCGATCGTCGCCGCCCTCGAAGACGGTCCCGAGATCGACCGGGTGATCCACCTGCGCACCGTCCATATCAGCCCGGATTCGCTCCTGGTGGCTGCCAAGATCGCGGTTCCGCCGCTGTCTACCGCGGCCCAGATCGTCAAGGGCATCGATGCTGCCGAACGGAGGGTGCGGACCATGGTCCCGGAAGCGGAAGTGATCTACCTGGAGCCCGACCTGTACCAGCACGCGCTGCATGACGCGACCGATCCGGCCATCCGTGCCGCCCGCCATCCGGACGGGCCGGACCGCTAGCGCGGGGGAGCGGCGGGCCTGCCCAGGAGGCGCAGGGCGCGTTCCTTCTCGAAGTCCAGTGCGCGCTCCGGCGGCGAGGGCAGACGGCCCACCCGGCGGCCGAGATCGGCCACGGCGGCGCGGACCGACGGGTCGGCCAGTACCCGCAGGCCGAACGCCAGCGCCGCCGGGCTGATGTCGTAGCGCTGCTCGAGGCGCAGTGCCGCCGTCACGGCGTCGAGTTCCTCCCGCCCGAACCGCCGGTGCCTGTGCCCGTCGCCGGCCGGGGCCTCGCGCACCGGCGGCAGCAGCCCCAGGGAGTCGCGGTATCTGAGCATCCGCGCGGAGGTACCGAGCCGCTGGGCTGCCTCCGTGATGCGCATACAGCAATTCTAACATTTTTGTGTCAAGAACCCTGGTTTCCTGGTGCGACCGCGCCCCGGGATGGCCTACGGTCGGGGGGTGACGCCCACGGAATGCATACCTGAGACAGGAGCCCACGATGCCCGCCGAGCCAGTCCCCTTCAAGGTCGCTGACCTTTCGCTCGCCGAGTTCGGCCGGAAGGAGATCCAGCTTGCCGAGCACGAGATGCCCGGCCTCATGGCGGTCCGCAAGGAGTATGCGAGCGCACAGCCGCTGCGCGGGGCGCGGATCACCGGCTCGCTGCACATGACCGTGCAGACGGCTGTGCTCATCGAGACGCTCGTGCAGCTGGGCGCGCAGGTCCGGTGGGCGAGCTGCAACATCTTCTCCACCCAGGACCACGCGGCGGCCGCGGTGGCGGTCGGCCCGCACGGCACGCCGGAGGACCCGCGCGGCGTTCCGGTCTTCGCCTGGAAGGGCGAGACGCTGGAGGAGTACTGGTGGTGCACTGAGCAAGCGCTCACCTGGCCCGGTGAGGCAGGTCAGGCCGGCCCGGACATGATCCTGGACGACGGCGGGGATGCCACCCTGCTGGTGCACAAGGGCGCCGAGTACGAGAAGGCGGGCGCCGTGCCGTCGGCGGCCGACGACGACCCGCACGAGTGGCGGGTGATCCTCGGTTTGCTCCGCAGCTCGCTCGCGGATTCGCCGGGCAAGTGGACGGCCATCGCCGATGGGGTGCGCGGTGTCACCGAGGAAACCACCACCGGGGTGCACCGGCTGTACGAGATGGAGCGGGCGGGCTCGCTGCTGTTCCCGGCGATCAACGTCAACGACGCGGTGACCAAGTCCAAGTTCGACAACAAGTACGGCTGCCGGCACTCGCTGATCGATGGCATCAAGCGGGCCACCGACGTGCTCATCGGCGGCAAGGTGGCCGTGGTCTGCGGTTACGGCGATGTTGGGAAGGGCTGCGCGGAGTCGCTGCGCGGCCAGGGCGCCCGGGTGGTCATCACCGAGATCGACCCGATCTGCGCGCTGCAGGCGGCCATGGACGGGTACCAGGTGACCACGCTGGAGGACGTGGTCGCCACGGCCGACATCTTCGTCAGCGCGACCGGCAACCGCGATGTCATCACCGCCGATCACATGGGCCACATGAAGCATCAGGCGATCGTGGGTAACATCGGTCACTTCGACAACGAGATCGACATGGCCGGCCTGGCCAAGGTGCCCGCCATCCGCCGGGTGAACATCAAGCCGCAGGTGGATGAGTGGGTGTTCGGTGACGGGCATTCGGTCATCGTGCTGTCCGAGGGGCGCCTGCTCAACCTGGGCAACGCCACCGGTCATCCCAGCTTCGTCATGTCCAACAGCTTCACCAACCAGGTGATCGCGCAGATCGAGCTGTTCACCAAGACCAGCGAGTACCCGGTGGGTGTGCACACGCTGCCCAAGCACCTGGACGAGAAGGTGGCCAGGCTGCACCTGGACGCCCTCGGCGTCAAGCTGACCACGCTGACCAAGGAGCAGGCCGACTACATCGGCGTCAACGTGGACGGTCCGTACAAGGCCGACCACTATCGTTACTGAAACCTCCGGTGCCTGAGCCCGGCGTGCCGCCATCCGGTACGGCCGACCCAGAGCTGGCCGCGGCCGGGAACGCGCGGATCGGCTGGGCACGCCGGGCGATGCCCGTGCTCGGCCTGATCGGTGAGCGGTTCGCCGCCGAGCAGCCGCTGCGCGGCCTGACCATCGCGGCCTGCCTGCACGTCACGGCCGAGACCGCGGTGCTGATCAGGACGCTGCGCTCCGGCGGGGCGCGGATCGCGCTGGCCGCGTCCAACCCACTGTCCACCCAGGACGACACGGCGGCGGCACTGGCCGATGGCGACAGCGGGGTCAGCGTGTTCGCCAGGGCCGGGGTGGACCGGGAGACCTACTACGCGCACATCGTGAGCGCGCTGGAGCCCGGGCCGGATCTGGTCATCGACGACGGTGGGGACCTGGTCAACACCCTGCACACCGGCCGGCCCGAACTGCTGGCCAAGGTGCGGGGCGGCTGCGAGTCGACCACCACGGGAGTGATCAGGCTGCGCCGGATGGCCGCCGCCGGGGCGCTGGCCTTCCCCGTGGTGGCGGCCAACGACACCCGGGCCAGGCGCATGGTGGACAACGTCTGCGGTACCGGCCAGTCGGTTGTCGACGGCATCCTGCGCGCCACCAGCACCCTGCTGGCCGGCAAGACCGTGGTGGTCAACGGGTTCGGCGCCTGCGGCCAGGGCATCGCCAGCCGCATCCGGGGCCTGGGCGGCCAGGTGATCGTCACCGAGGTGGACCCGGTGCGCGCGCTGGACGCGGTCCTGCAGGGGTTCCGCGTGCTGCCCATGCTCACCGCGGCGGCCATCGGTGAAATGTTCGTGACCGCGACCGGATCCCGCGACGTGATCGCGGCCGGGCACCTGGCCGTCATGCGGGACGGGGCGCTGCTGGTGAACGCCGGGCACTTCGATGTGGAGATCGACGTGCGGGCGCTGGACCGGCTGGCCGTCGCGGTCCACCGTGAGGTGCGCCCGCACACCGACGAGTATGTGCTGGCCGATGGCCGCAGACTGCTGCTGCTGGCCGAGGGGCGGGTGGTCAACCTGGTGGCCGCCGAGGGGCACCCGGCGGCGGTCATGGACGTCTCGTTCGGTATCCAGGCGCTCGCCCTGGCCTGGCTGGCGGCGGGTGATCTGGCCGGCGACGGTCTGCGGGGGCCGGGGGGACGTGTGCACGAGGTGCCTGAGGCCATCGACGCCGAGGTGGCCAGGCTCAAGCTCGCCTCCCTGGGCATCGAGATCGACACGCTCACCGCTGACCAGCGTGACTACCTGGCGTCCTGGCAGCAAGGTTCGTGATAGACCAGAAATGCCCAGGGGTGCTATCCATGTGTTGAATCATGACGCAAACTCATAATGTGGACATTCCGCCGCTTCGCTGGCTTGACCCGCCGGCCGGCCCGGCCGTCGAGCTGCTCGACCAGACCCGCTTGCCGGCCGAGGAAATCGTGCTGAGCTGCCGCGACGTGGAGTCCCTCGTCGGGGCGATCCGCAGGCTCGCCGTTCGGGGCGCTCCGATGCTGGGGATAGCCGGGGCGTTCGGAGTGGCGCTGGCCGCCTGCCGGGGGGACGACGTCGAAGCGGCGGCCGGGCGGCTGGCCGGGGCCAGGCCGACCGCGGTGAACCTGGGCTGGGGGACGCGGCGGGCGCTGGCCGCTTACCGGGCGGCGCTGACCGGCCCCGATCCCGCCGCGGCGGCGCTTGACGAGGCGCGGGCCATCGCCGCCGAGGACGCCGGGGCGAGCGCGGCCATCGCGGCGAACGGGCTCTCCCTGGTCCCGCCGGGAGCCCGGATCCTCACCCACTGCAACACCGGTGCGCTGGTCTCCGGCGGGGAGGGCACGGCGTTCGCCGTGATCCTGGCCGCCCACCGGGCGGGCGCGCTGGCCAGGCTCTGGGTGGATGAGACCAGGCCGCTGCTGCAGGGCGCGCGGCTGACCAGCTACGAGGCGCGCCGGGCTGGCCTGCCCTACGCCGTGCTGCCGGACAGCGCGGCGGCCTCGCTGATGGCCGCCGGCGAGGTGGACATGGTTCTGCTCGGAGCCGACCGGATCGCGGCCGACGGCAGCGTCGCCAACAAGGTCGGCACCTACTCGCTGGCCGTGCTCGCTCACCACCACAAAGTGCCCTTCGTCGTGGCGGCACCGGTGTCCACGATCGACTTCGATACACCGGACGGCGCGGCCATCGTGGTCGAGCACCGGCCATCACACGAAGTGACCAGCTATGCGGGAATTGCGGTCGCGGTGGCCGGCAGCGACGCCTACAACCCCGCCTTTGACGTAACCCCGCCTCGGCTGGTCACCGCCGTGGTGACCGAGCGGGGTGTTGCACACCCGGTTAATGCAGGTAACCTCCGAGTTCTGAGGGCCGGCAATTGTGCCGTCGATGACGCGCACCGGACCGGTCGTGATGTCCTGTCAATTACTGCAATGAAACGATGAGGCCCATGAGAGGACGTGTACTCGTCGTTGACGACGATTCGGCTCTGGCCGAAATGCTCGGCATCGTGCTGCGGGGTGAGGGGTTCGAGCCGACCTTCGTCTATGACGGCGACAAGGCACTGGAGGTTTTCCGCGACACCCATCCCGACCTTGTGCTGCTCGACCTCATGCTGCCCACGGTGGACGGAATCGACGTGTGCCGCCAGATCCGGGCCGAGTCAGGTGTTCCGATCGTCATGCTGACCGCCAAGACCGACACGGTGGACGTTGTGCTGGGCCTGGAGTCGGGCGCCGACGACTACATCGTCAAGCCGTTCAAGTCCAAGGAACTCATCGCCCGCGTCCGTGCCCGGCTGCGCCGCACCGACGAGCCCGCGCCGGAGATGCTGCAGATCCAGAACGTGACGATCGACGTGGCCGGTCACTCGGTCAAGCGGGACGACGTTCCGGTCAGCCTCACGCCGCTCGAGTTCGACCTTCTGGTCGCGCTGGCCCGCAAGCCTCGCCAGGTGTTCACCAGGGAGGTGCTGCTGGAGCAGGTCTGGGGCTACCGGCACGCGGCCGACACACGGCTGGTCAACGTCCACGTGCAGCGGCTGCGCGCGAAGATCGAGAAGGACCCGGAACATCCCGAGATCGTGGTGACGGTGCGCGGCGTCGGCTACCGGGCAGGCCCGGGCTGAGCCACGCCGGCCAGGCCGCTCCGGGCGGCGCTGGGTCTGGCAGGTGGGAACACTACAGGCAGAAAGTGGTCATGAAAGGGGCTGCGGCGAGCGGGGCGCATCCAAACGGCGCACGTACCGGGGCGTCGGCGGCTAGCACCTTGCCCGGTACCGGTCGCCGCACGGGCCGGCGGCCCCGTGATTCGCACGAAAGCCCCTGGATACCCCCGCTTCGCCCGGCCCAGGGTGCGGGCCGGTGGCCGCCGCATCCGAGCAGGTTCGTGCCGGGCTGGTGCGGGCGTGCGTTCAGCCAGCTGCGCGACCGCTGGCGCCGGTCGCTGCAGTTGCGCGTGGTCGGCACCACGCTGGCCGTCTCCGCCCTCGTTGTGACGGCTCTCGGGTTCTTCCTCATGCAGCAGATTGCGGCCGGCCTGCTGGAGAACACCGAGACGACGGCGGTCTCGACGACGTTCGCGGGCATGGGACAGGCAGTCGGCAACCCCGCACTGAACAGACCGCCCGTGAGCTCTGCCCAGGCGACCACGCTGATGAACATGACCGCGAAAGAACTGCTGTCCGGCAGCAGCCCGGGTGACAACTACGACGTCGCCATCTACCCCTCTCCGCAGCGCTTCCCGCACACACAGCTCTACAGCAACGGCTGGTCGTCGAACTTCAGCCTGTCCAGCATTCCGGGCCGGCTCAAGGCGAAGGTGGCGCAGGCTCAGCGCAGGGGCGATGTGGATGCCGTCTACAAGGAGCCGACCAGGCTCGTGCAAGGCAGCCAGTCCACGCCCGCCCTCGCCGTCGGCGTTCCGCTGGGCGACTACTACCAGCTCTACTACGTCTTCCCGCTGACCGGGGATCTGCAGACCCTGCAACTGGTCCAGCAGACGCTCCTCGGCGGTGGCCTCGTGCTGGTTGTGCTGCTGGCTCTGATCGCCTCGCTGGTCACCCGCTGGGTGGTCGTTCCGGTCCGGCGGGCGGCCGATGCGGCGCAGCGGGTGTCCGAGGGTGACCTGGACGAACGCATGCAGGTGCACGGGATCGACGACCTGGCCGTCCTGGCCACCTCGTTCAACGAGATGGCCGCCAGCCTCCAGGACAAGCTGGCGGAACTGCAGGACCTTTCCCAGGTGCAGCGCCAGTTCGTGTCCGACGTGTCGCACGAGTTGCGCACCCCGCTGACCACGATCCGGATCGCGGCGGACGTGCTGTACGCGGCCAGGGACGCGCTGGACGGCGCGGCGGCCAGGTCGGCCGAGCTGCTGCAGGGACAGGTGGAGCGGTTCGAGTCCCTGCTCGCCGACCTGCTGGAGATCAGCAGGTACGACGCGAACGCGGCCACCCTGGACGCCGAGCCGGTCGACATCTGCGACCTGGTCAGGCGGTCCGCCGACGTGGCCCAGCAGCTTGCCGAGCGCCGTGGCACCAGGATCGAGTTCCGGCTCCCCGCCCTGCCGTGCGTGGCCGAGGCGGATCGCCGGCGGGTCGAGCGGATCCTCCGCAACCTCACCGTCAATGCCGTCGAGCACGGCGAGGGCAGGGAGGTTGTCGTCACCGTGGCCGGCGACCGTGACGCCGTAGCCGTCGCGGTGCGGGACTTCGGCGTCGGGATGAAGCCCAGCGAGCAGCAATTGGTGTTCGACCGGTTCTGGCGGGCAGACCCGGCCCGCGCCCGGACCAGCGGCGGCACCGGCCTCGGCCTGTCGATCGCACTGGAAGACGCGCGGCTGCACGGTGGCTGGCTGGAGGCGTGGAGCGAGTGGGGCCGGGGGTCGGTCTTCCGCCTCACCCTGCCCAGGGTCGCCGGCGGGTGCCTCGTGGGCTCGCCGCTTCCGCTGGCGCCCGACGAGGCCGTGGTCACGGCCGGATTCGGCGCGCTGCCCGCCAGGTTCGCCGCCAGCATGTCCACGGGCCTGGGCCGCACAGCCGGGAGCGGTGAGCATGACGGCGACGGTTAGCAGGGTCAGCTGGCGGGCGGCGGCCGCGGCCGGAGCGGCCGCCCTGCTGCTGTCCGCGTGCGCGACCATTGCGGACACCGGTCCGGTGTCGTCCGGGCAGGTCTCGGGGGCTGGTGGCCAAGGTAAGCCCTACCTGCAGCTCATCCCACTGCTCCCGCAGCCCAATGCGAGCCCCGACGAGATCGTCAATGGGTTCCTGGCGGCCAGCGCCAGCTTCGCGGACCGCCACGAGATCGCCAGGCAGTACCTGACGCCGGAGGCGCAGAAGGCCTGGAACCCTGGTTGGCAGGTGCACGTGGTGACCGCGCCACTGCAGGTTGACCAGCCGGAGTCCTTCGCGCATCAGGCTGGGCCCTACGACCAGACCGAGATCGTGCAAGTGGTGGTCACCGGTGAGGAACTGGCCTCCCTGACGCAGACCGGCCAGTACGTCGGCACCCAGGGGAAGGTGCCCCTCCCGGTCAAGTTCCTGCTCAGCAAGGTCAACGGGCAGTGGCGTATCACCAACCCGCCGCCCGAGCTGGTCCTCAGCCAGTCGGACTTCCAGCAGGTGTACATACCGCAGAACCTGTACTTCCTGGCCGCCGCCGGGCAGCCGCTGGTGCCCGATCCCGTCTTCGTGCCACGGGATGCGAGCTCGGTCAGCCTGGTGAGCCAGCTCGTCCACGCCCTGCTCAGCAATCCGCAGGGCTGGCTGGCCGGTGCCGCGCACACGGCCCTGCCCGGTGCGCGCCTGCTGCGGCTGGCGATCGTCGGCGGGACCGCCACCGTCGACCTCGGTGGCCGTGGCGCCGCCACCGCGAACAGCGCACAGCTCAGCGAGATGGCAGCTCAGCTCAACTGGACGCTGGCCAACCCCGCCGACGGGCAGTCGCCGGTTCAGTCCATTCAGCTCGAGATCAACGGGCGGGTCCGCAGGACTGTGAGCTGGTCGGGTGACCAGCCCAGCCAGGCGCAGCCGGCCGTCCCCGCCGCGCAAGAAGGAGCCGCACTGTATTCGGCCAGCTCCAGCGGTGCGGTCCAGGAGCTGACCGGGCCCTCGTCGTGGCGGGATGTCCCCGGCGAGGCCGGCCAGGGCCGTGTGCCGCTGAGAACCATCGCGGTTTCGCCGGACGGCCGGTTCGTGGCCGGGCTCCCGAATCCCGGCAATGAGCTCTACTATGCCGCGCTCCAGCGGGACGCCAGGCTCGGCCAGTGGTCGCATGCCAGCGGGTTCACCTCAATAAGCTGGGATGTCCACGACAACCTCTGGGTGGCCGGCCCGGAAGGCGTCTGGATGATCCGGCCCGGTGACGAGCCCGTCCTGGTTACGGTTGGCCTGCCTCCGGGCTACCAGGTCAGCCAGCTGCGGGTGGCACTCGATGGTGTGCGCGTCGCGATGATCATCCAGAATCCGGGCGGCGGCAGCGCTCAGTTGCGGATCGGGGCGATCGTGCAATCCGGCGACGGAGTCTCCATCGGCCAGACCGGCCAGATGGAGTCGATCGGAGCCGGTGTCTCCAATCCGCTGCAGCTCACCTGGTACGACGCCGACAACCTGATCGTGCTGTCCCAGTCGTCGGGCGCGCCTGAGCTGCAGGAGGTACCGGTCAACGGCGGCCAGCCACAGCAGCTCACCGTGGACCCGGATACGGTCTCCATCTCCGCCGCCGGCCCGGCGAACCAGCTTGCCGCTGGCCTGGCCCATGGCCAGCTCGCCCTCACGCCGAGTCTGAACGGCAGTTGGCTGACGAGCAACGGCACCGCCTTCTCTCCCACCTACCCCGGCTGACGCTCCACCCTCCCGGCGGCCCGGCCTGCCGCTGGTGGCACACCAGCCTCAGAGGACGTTCACTGTGACGGAACGTGGTTATTATGTCAGGCATTGCGCACCTGGTCAGGGTAGTAATTTTTACTCTGCGTACATGATTGTGGACACCCGCCCGCTGACATTCGGTCCGGATGGGGTTAGCGTCATGTCATGGCACCCGCCCGGGTCCGTGGTTGCGCCGGGCCGGGCTTCCCCGTCGCGGGGAGTCCGCCCAGGCAAGCCGATGCCAGCCGCAGGCGAAACGGCCCACGTAAGGCGACTTCTCGTCGACCGATCACGGTGCGGCTTAGAAGTAAGTCCTGCCCCACCGGGAGATCCGGCGTTTCCCGGAGCGGGAGAAGGGCACTAGTGGCAGATAGGCCGCGAACCCCTCTGCAGGCGGATGTGGGGACGAAGACCAGGTCGGCCGGGCGGGTGCCGTTCAGATTGAGACTTGTTCAGAACTCCCCTGGTGATCAGCTAGTCATCGCAGCTCACAGACCTGGTGTCACGTCCGCCGGGCTGGTTTTGAATAAGTCTCATAGCGCAGAAGGGGGTCACTGAGTGGACATCGTGTTCAAAAGTCGGCACACCAATCTGCAGGAGCGATTCCGGCAGCACGCGACCGCCAAGCTTTCCAAGCTCGAGAAGCTGGATCACCGGATGATCCGCCTCGATGTGGAAGTGTCGAAGGAGCACAATCCACGCCAGAACGGCAGGAGTGAACGGGTCGAGCTCACCATCAGATCGCGTGGGCCCGCGATCCGGGCCGAGGCTGCTGCCGATGACAGATTCACCGCCCTCGACCTGGCCCTGGCCAAGCTCGAATCAAGACTGAGACGCGCCTGTGACCGCCGGAAGACCAGGCACAGCGCCCATGAAACCGTGCGCATGCCGGTCACGGCCAACGGCCAGGCGCCGCCGGGGCGGCCCGCAGCACCCGCCAGCGAGGTGCCCGGGGAACGGCAGGAGCAGCCGCCGGCCGAGGCGGAGCCCGCCGACCTGGTACCCATCGAGATGGAGGGCGACGGCCCGCTCGTGGTGCGCCAGAAGTTCCACGCGGCATCGCCGATGACCATCGACCAGGCGCTGTTCGAGATGGAACTGGTGGGCCATGACTTCTACCTGTTCCGCGACAAGGATTCGGGCTGCCCCAGCGTGGTCTACCGCAGGTGCGGCTACCGTTACGGCGTCATCCGGCTGGTCGAGGAGCAGGTCCCGCAGCAGCCGGGGAATCTGGTCGCTTCTTAGCAGCGCCGGGCCGGGGCGGGCTTTCCTGTCCCCGGCCCGGGATTTCCTGTCCTTGACGGGGCCCCCGGCCCTTTGCGGCTTGCGGATCCGCCTCTACCCTTGCCTGGGGCCGTCGGCTGCCTGGGGCCGCAGGCGCTGTCCAAGCTCAGCCCGGCGCACTTGCATACTGCCGCCTGGTCGGTCAAAGTCTGATCATGCCGGGTTCGTGCAACCATGGGCGGGTCATCGTGGCCTTTCACTGTGACCTGGGGAGGAGGAGTTCAGGGTGAGCGCAGGTCAGCGGGCCGCCGACGTGGCTCAGGGCGCTCAGCGGCGTCTCGAGCCCATCCGCGTGCTGATCGTTGATGATCATGCGCTGTTCCGCCGTGGCCTCGAAATGGTCCTCGACGAGGAAAACGACATCGAGCTCGTCGGCCAGGCCAGCGACGGGGCCGAGGCGACCCAGCGGGCGGCCGAGTCGCTGCCCGACGTCGTCCTGATGGACATCCGGATGCCGAAGAGCAGCGGCATCGACGCCTGCCGCACCATGAAGGAAGCGGCACCGAGCACCAAAATCGTCATGCTCACGATCAGCGACGAGGAAGAGGATCTGTTCGAGGCCATCAGGGCGGGAGCCAGCGGCTACCTGCTCAAGGACATCCCGCTGGACGAGGTGGCCGAGGCCGTCCGGGCCGTCCACGGCGGCCAGTCGCTGATCAGCCCGTCCATGGCCGGAAAGCTGCTTACCGAGTTCGCGACCCTGGCCAGGCGGAACGAGGAAGAGCCTCCGCAGCAGGTGCCCGCGCCCAAGCTCACCGACCGTGAGATGGAAGTGCTCAAGCTGGTCGCCAAGGGCATGAACAACCGCGACATCGCCAAGGAGCTGTTCATCTCAGAGAACACGGTCAAGAACCACGTGCGCAACATCCTGGAGAAGCTCCAGATCCACTCCAGAATGGAAGCCGTCATGATCGCCCTGCGGGACAAGCTGATCGAGTTCAGCTGACCTCAGGGACTCGCCGGGCCTGACCAGACCCTCGTGACACTCCTGCACGGTAGCCAGCGGCATCAGCCAGCCCGCCGGCCGCGTGGCCCTCGGCACGCCACGGCATGAACTGGCTGTAGAGGCTGAGCCTGACCCACCTCATGTACTGGTCATCACCACGTTCGATATGTCGCGTCTTCCGCTGCGCCCGTGCGCTCAGGTGCTCGCCAGGGCCGAGCGCAGCCGATCTGCGTGCTCGCTGGGCTCTATGACGCCGAGCTGGACGTTGTCGCACCCTACCCAGGAGGCTGCCTCGCGCAGCGCCTGGGCCATCGGCCCGGCCGCCGAGGGGCGCTCCAGCGAGACCTTGCGGGCGATGAGCGTCCGGCCGTCGCGGGCTGGGTCCACCCGCCCGGCCAAGCGGCCGCCGGTCAGCAGTGGCATGACGAAGTAGCCGTGCACACGCTTGTGTGCCGGAACGTAGGCTTCCAGGCTGTGCGTGAAGCCGAACATCCGCTGCGTCCGCTTGCGGTCCCAGATCAGCGAGTCGAAGGGGGAGAGCAGGGTGGTCCGGTGGCGGCCGCGCGGGGCCGCTTCGAGGGCGGTGGGGTCGGCCCAGGCCGGGGTGGGCTTCCTGGCCGCGCCGCCCGCCAGTGTGACCGGCACGAGGCCGGCTGCGGCGGCGGCCTTGGCGATGCGGTCAGCGTTCTCGGCTCCAGTAACGCCAAGGCTGTTCAGCCGGTGGTAGTCGGCCAGATCGGCCCGGGTCACCACGCCGAGGGCGCGGGCGGCGACTCCGGCCAGCTTGGCCAGGCACTCCTCGTCGGACAGCTCCATGTTCAGGTACTCAGCCGGGATCACCCGCTCCGGCAGGTCGTACACCCGGCGCCAGCCCGTGCGGCGGACGCAGACCACCTCACCGATGTCGAGCAGCCATTCGACCGCGATCTTCACCGCTGACCAGTCCCACCATTCGCCGCCGGCCTTCGCGCCGCCGAGCTGGGTGGCGGTGAGCGGGCCCTCGGTGCGCAGCTTGGCGAGAACCTCCGCGCAGGTGTGCTCCGGCACCTCGTGCCAGCGCAGGCCGCGTGCCCGGAAGTTCCGCCGCCGGAAGCTGTAGAACGGCCACTGCTCCAGTGGCAGGATGCAGGCCGCGTGCGCCCAGTACTCGAACGAGGTGGGCTTACGCGGGTGCCAGTAGGCTGCCTCGATCTTCTCCCGTGGCAACGCGCCGAGCCTGGAGTAGGCGACGAGCTCGTGCGACCGGGCCAGCACGCTGATCGTGTCAAGCTGGACGGCGCCCAGCCTGCGGACCATGCCGCCGACCCCGCCGCGCCTGCCATCGGATCCAAGGAACCCCTGCGCTCGCAGCGTCAGCTTGCGTACGTCTTCGGGGGAGAGGGTCAGCTGAGAGTCTGCAGACAGCAAACGGGCCACGCGCAGAGCGTAGCGTCAGCCTCCGACATTCGGCCGGCCTCGCCGGCCGCTCAGGCCGCCGCCGCAGCAGATCTGGGCGAACCGCCGGCCGGGACCGCCTGCTCCCGGTGGCGCCGCGATTTAGTACCAGTCGTTGAAGATGCCGGTGATCAGGGCGAGAATGCAGCCGGCCACCACAACCCCGCTGCCTACCCAGAACAGCACCCACGATGGGCCGGTGATGAGCCCAATCCCGCCGATCACGAAACCGAGGATGATGGTCGTGGCAGCGACCCATGACACCGGCCGGCCGTGGAAAGACTCGTGCTTCCACGGTGACGCGCCGAGGGTCTCGGTCCGCGCCAGGCCCTGCATCTGCGGCTCGAGCCCGGCCGACTCGCTCACCGCACCATGGACGGTGCCCGATCCAACCTGGTCAGCCATACGGCTGCTCCTCTCGTCCAGCATCACGCCGCGCTGACTATTGTGGCCTTTCCCCGTCGGCGCTGTGCACCGGCCCCCTGTTGCCGGGCCCGGGCGGGCCGGCCGACTCGGATTCCCCGCCCATCTCGCCTACGATGACAGAGAGACTGATTCAAAACCGGATCAGCGGGTTTGCTGCCCGGGCCGTGGCCTCTGGTAGCAGGCTAGCCACCATGAGTTTTGAATGAGGCTCATCATTACGGTGGCATCTGTACGCCACTGTCCGGCGCCTTCTGCCGTGACCCCGAGGTCCCGGCGCGCGGGGCGGCGGCTCGGCTTAGGTCACACGACCGACGAGGAGCGCGACGAGAAGTGCCAGTGGTCATTGATAAGGTCCTGCGCGCGGGTGAGGGCAGGCTCCTGCGCCGGCTTGAGCGGGTAGCGGGCCAGATCGACTCGATCGAAGAAGATTTCGCCGCGCTGAGCGACACCGAGCTCCGTGCGGTCACCGCACAGCTCAAGCAGCGGTTCGCCGACGGAGAGACGCTCGATGACCTGCTCCCGGAGGCGTTCGCCGCCGTGCGGGAGGCGGCCAGCCGCACGCTCGGGCAGCGGCATTTCAAGGTGCAGCTCATGGGCGGCATCGCGCTGCACGAGGGCAACATCGCCGAGATGAAGACCGGTGAGGGCAAGACCCTCACCGCCGTGCTGCCCGCCTACCTGAACGCGCTCGAAGGCAAGGGCGTGCATGTCGTCACCGTGAACGACTACCTGGCCAAGCGCGACGCCGAGTGGATGGGCCGGATCCACCACTTCCTCGGCCTGGAAGTGGGCGTGATCCTGGCCCATATGACGCCCGAGGAACGCCGCAAGCAGTACGCGGCCGACGTGACCTACGGCACGAACAACGAATTCGGCTTCGACTATCTGCGCGACAACATGGCCTGGACGATCGATGAGTGCGTCCAGCGCGGGCACCACTACGCGATCGTGGACGAAGTTGACTCGATTCTCATCGACGAGGCCAGGACGCCACTGATCATCAGTGGCCCGGCCGAGCAGAACTCGCGCTGGTACGAGGAATTCGCCAAGATCGTTCCACGGCTGCGCCGGGGCCAGGGCGGCAAGGACGGCGAGCCGGACGTGGGTGACTACGAGGTAGACGAGAAGAAGAAGACGGTCGGCATCCTCGAAGCCGGCGTGGCGAAGGTCGAGGACTGGCTGGGCATCGACAACCTCTACGAGTCGGTGAACACCCCGCTGGTGAGCTTCCTGCAGAACGCCCTGAAGGCCAAGGAGCTGTACAAGCGGGACAAGGAATACGTCGTGATAAACGACGAGGTCCTGATCGTGGACGAGTTCACCGGCCGCATCCTGCACGGCCGCCGTTTCAACGAGGGCATGCACCAGGCCATCGAGGCCAAGGAAAGCGTGCAGATCAAGGACGAGAACCAGACCTTCGCCACGATCACGCTGCAGAACTACTTCCGGCTTTACGACAAGCTCGCGGGCATGACCGGCACGGCGATGACCGAGGCCAACGAGTTCATGCAGATCTACAAGCTCGGCGTCATCCCGATCCCGACCAACCGGCCGATGATCCGGGCGGACGAGACCGACGTGATTTACCAGACCCAGCAGGCCAAGTTCGACTCGGTGGTCGAGGACATCGTCGAACGGCACGAGGCCGGACAGCCGGTCCTGGTCGGCACCGTCAGCGTCGAGAAGTCCGAGATCCTCTCGGTCCTGCTCAAGCGCCGCGGCGTGCCCCACCACGTGCTGAACGCCAAGTACCACGAGCAGGAGGCGACGATCGTCGCCCAGTCGGGGCGGCTCGGCGCGGTGACGGTGGCGACCAACATGGCCGGCCGCGGCACCGACATCATGCTCGGCGGCAACCCCGACTTCATCGCGGACGCCGAGCTGCACCAGCGCGGCCTGACGCCGGTGGACACCCCCGAGGATTACGAGGCAGCCTGGCCGGAGGCGCTCGCCAAGGCCAAGGCGGCCGTGGCGGCCGAGCACGAGGAGGTCGTCGCGGCGGGCGGCCTTTACGTGCTCGGCACCGAGCGGCACGAGTCGCGCCGGATCGACAACCAGCTCCGCGGCCGGTCCGGACGCCAGGGCGACCCGGGCAAGTCCCGGTTCTACCTGTCGCTCGAGGACGACCTGATGCGGATGT
>DATGGU010000008.1:0-4339 GCA_035308365.1 Streptosporangiaceae bacterium | reverse complement strand
GCTGCGCCAGTACCACGTGGGCGTGGTGTGCTGGGCGGGCGACGTGGTGGCTGCCATCGACAACATCACCAGGCTGGAGCGCGCGGTCAGCCAGGTGGCGGGGAAGGCAGCCTGCTCGGGTGATCCGGTGTTCCTGCCGCGGGATGAGGCGAGTGCGTGGGCATGGCTGCCGCTGGGGATCCGGGACACGTTCGGCACTCCAGCAGCCAGCATGGTGGGCCTGGACGGCGACCTCCATTTCGCGTTCGGCAGCGCCGCGAAGGGCACCGCAGGGTTCCGGCTGACCCACCAGCAGGCCGTGGCCGCTCAGGCGGTCGCGCTTGCCGCGGGCTCAGCCGCGCCGCGGGCGGTGGCGTTCAGCGAGGTCGCGCCCGTCGCGATGATGCTCGGTTCCGCCGAGCTGCTGCGCGGCTGGGTGCTCAGCACGCTGGCGGGCCTGGCCACCAACGACGAGCAGCACGCCCGGCTGCGCGAGACCTTGCTGGCCTTTCTGCGGAGCGGGGGCAGCTACAAGGCAACCGCCGAGCGGCTGACGCTGCACAAGAACACCGTCCAGTACCGGATCCGCAAGGCCGAGGAGAGCCTCGGCCGGCCGGTCGCCGGGGACCGCCCCGACGTGGAACTTGCGCTGCAGGTGAGCCAGTGGCTCGGCGCCTCCGTGCTGCAGCCGGTCCCGGCGCCGGCCGCTGGTCACCGCAACACCGATGCCCAGCAGCGGGTGCGCCTGACAGAGGCTACGTGAAGGCGCCGATACCGGTGATGGCGCGGCCGACGATGAGTGTCTGCATGGTCTCGGTGCCCTCGAAGGTATGGATGGCCTCCAGGTCCACCATGTGCCGCATGACCTGGTAGTCCAGCAGGATCCCGTTGCCGCCCAGCATGTCCCGCGCGTCGGCGGCGATCGCCCGTGCCTTGCGGGTGTTGTGCATCTTGGCCAGCCCGGCCACCGTGGGGGTCAGCCGCCCGGCCTCGGCCAGGCGGCCGATCTGCAGGCAGTACAGCTGCATCGCGGTCAGATCCGCCAGCATGGACACCAGCCGCTGCTGGATGATCTGGAAGCTGGCCAGCGGCGCACCGAACTGGCGCCGCTGCAGCGCGTACCGCAGCGCGGTGTCGTAGACGGAGGTGGCGTGGCCCAGCGCCGCCCAGGCGCAGGTGCTGCGGGTGGTGGCCAGCACCCGGCTGGTGTCCTTGAACGACCGTGCCCCGGGCAGCCGGTTCTCCTCCGGCACCCGCACCTCCTCCAGGGTGATGTCGGCCTGCCATACCGCGCGCAGCGACACCTTCCCCTCGATGACCTGCGCCCGGTAGCCGGGCGATCCCTTCTCCACCACGAACGCGTTGACCTGGCCGTCCTCGGTGTTGCGGGCCCAGATCACGACCAGGTCGGCCACCGTGCCCAGCCCGATCCACCGCTTGGCGCCGTTCAGCACCCAGGTGTCCCCATCGCGGCGGGCCGAGGTCTCCAGCGCAACCGAGTCCGAGCCGTGCGCCGGTTCGGTCAGCGCGAACGCGCCGAGCTTGTCCATCGCGGCCATGCCGGGCAGCCAGCGCGCCTTCTGCTCCTCCGAACCGCACATCGCGATCGACTGCATGGCCAGGCCCGCGTGCACGCCGAGGACTACGCCCAGGCTGCCATCGCCGCGGTGCAGTTCCATCGTGACCAGCCCGCACGCCATCGGGCTCATCCCGGCGCAGCCGTATCCCGTGATGTCCTCGCCGACGATGCCGAGCTCAGGCAGCCGTTTGACCAGCGGCCAGCAGATCTCGGCCCGTTCCCAGTACGGGCCGGTGACCGGCACCACCTCCTCATCCACGAACCGCCGGACGGTCACGAAGTGCGACCACTGCTCGTCGGTGAAC
Source organism: Streptosporangiaceae bacterium (assembly GCA_035308365.1). Classification (GTDB taxonomy): domain Bacteria; phylum Actinomycetota; class Actinomycetes; order Streptosporangiales; family Streptosporangiaceae; genus PALSA-505. Next base: position 2,476 of record DATGGU010000008.1, on the reverse strand, counting down.
TGCTCGCGGACGGAGAAGAAGTCCGTCCCGAGTGACTCCCCGAGATGCTCGCTACTGACCTGTGTCATCGTCGGCTCCTCCCGTTCCGAGGAACGCCTCCACGACCGGAGCGATGCGTTCGGCGTCCGCGACCAGTTCCAGATGGCCACCGTCATATATATGCAGCACGCTGCGCGGTATCAGCCGGTGCATGATTCGCGCATTCACCATCGGGATGATCGGGTCATCGTCCCCCGCCAGGATCAGCGTGGGCTGCCGCAGCCTGGGCAGCAGCGGCAAGCTGGTCCAGCCGAAGCCGGACATTAGCTGGTAGTAGTAGCCCCTGGCCGGGCCCAGGCGGCTCGTCGCGTGCAGCAGGTCCCGGGCCACTGAAGGGCTCGTCCGGGCGCTGCCCCCATACAGTTCGGCCGCGATGCTGGCCGCGTATTCCGGATCCCGGTGGCGCCGCGGCGTGATCATGCGCAGCAGGACCCGTGGATGCGCGGGAACCATCAGCATGCCCGGCCCAGTCGCCACCAGCACCAGACGGCGCACCCGGTCCGGGCGGAACAGCGCGAACTGCTGCGCCAACCCGCCACCCCAGGAGATGCCCAGCACGTCGGCCTGCGGGTAGCCGAGAAGGTCGAGCAGGCCGCCAAGCAGCGGGGCCAGAGTAGCGAACGTGTAGGGAACGAACGGGGCTGGGGAGCCACCGATGCCCGGGACGTCAAACCGGATGATCCCGCGCTGCGGGCCGAGCGCGTCGGCGAACGGCTGCAGTAGCTCCAGGCTCGCCCCGAGGCCGTTGCACATCAGCAGCGGCGGCCGGCCCGGGTCGCCTTCGCGGACCGCGACCCGCAGGACACGGCCCCGGATCGTCAGGATCCGCATCCGCTCGGCTGATCCGGCGCGCTGCAGCCAGGGGCAGGACCGCCGGGGAATGCCTCCCCGGCGGTCGCCCTCAGCCGGTCCCTGGCAGGCCATGTCAATGGTCATAGACGTAGGTGCCGGGCGCGTCGCAGATCGGCACCAGCCCGCCGCCGCCCAGTTCTGCGGGAGCGGCCTTCTCCTCGCCACAGCGCTCGCCCAGCCAGGCCGCATAGTCCGGCCACCAGGAGCCATGGCAGGTCTCCGCATGCCGCAGCCATTCCTGCGGATCCTCCGGGCAGTCCTTGGCCACCTGGTACCTGGCCTTGTCGTTTCCCGGCGGGTTGACCATCGCGGCGACGTGCCCGCTGGTGGACAGCACGAACCGGTTGCGGCCCGGCAGCATCTGGGTGGACCGGTAGCAGCTCTGCCAGGGGCAAATGTGGTCGGTGATCCCGGTGACCAGGTAGGTGTCCGGGTCGATGAGCGCCAAGTCCACCGGGGAGCCGAGCATGGTGAGCGCGCCGGCCTGGACCAGCCCGTTCGTGCTGCCCATCCGGAGGAAATCCCGATGCAGCCCGGCGGTCATCCGGGTGGTGTCCGCGTTCCAGAACAGGATGTCGAACGGCGGCGGCTTCCGGCCGAGCAGGTAATTGTTGACCCAGTAATTCCAGATCAGGTCGTTGGGCCGCAGCCAGGCGAACACCTCAGCCAGCGACCTGCCGTCCAGATACCCCCGGGCCCGGGACCTGGCCGCGGCCAACCGCGCGGTCCGCTCGTCGATGACCGCGCTGGCCAGGCCCGCATGCGCCTGATCCAGCACGGTGACCATGAGGGTCAACGCGGCGAGTCGGCCCTGCTGCCCACGGTGCGCCAGGTGCGCGGCCACCATGGCGGCGATGATGCCGCCGGAGCATGCGCCCATCAGCGCTGCCTGCTCGCTCCCGGTGATCCGCTCCGCCGCGTCCACGGCGTCCAGCACGGCCCGTCCATAGGTGTCGAAATCCCACGTCGCGTGCCGGGCATCGGGGTTGCGCCAGGAGATCATGAACACTTGCTGGCCACTTGCGACCAGGTATTCCGCCAGGCTCCGTCCGGGGGCCAGGTCCATCACGTAGAACTTGTTGATCGCCGGCGGGACGACCACCAGCGGAACCTGCCGTACGGCTTGTGTGGCCGGGTGGTACTGGATCAGCTCGAACACCGGGGTCCGCAGCACCACCGACCCCGCAGTGACGGCCAGGTCCACACCCACCTGGTACGCATCCGGCTCGACCATGGAAGGCACCCGGGGCGCGGTCGCCATGTCGGCGGCGAAATGCCGCAGGCCAGCCAGGGCGCTGCCGCCGCCAGTGTCCACGGCGGCCTTCACGGCCGCCGGGTTGAGCAGCGGGTTGTTGCTCGGGGCCAGCGCGTCGATCAGGTTGGTCACCGCGAAGCCGACGCGTTCGGAGTCTTTCTCATCCAGGCCGGCGTCGGCTACGACGCCCTCCGCGCTCTCCGCGGCGGCCAGGTACGCCTGCATCGCGCGGCGCAGCAGCGGATTACCCGCCCAGCCCGGGTCGGCGAACCGGCGGTCCCGCCGGGACGGCTGCACCTGCGAGGTGCCGACGGCGATGCGGCCCAGTTC
>DATGGU010000007.1:0-33743 GCA_035308365.1 Streptosporangiaceae bacterium | reverse complement strand
GCTTTCGTTCTGGCTGCATGTCGATACCACCGAGAACACCACGGCCAATGCCGATGACACGCTGAAGGTGCAACTGCTGAACGGCAGCGGGACCGTGCTGACCACGCTGGCGACGTTCTCCAACCTGAACGCGGCCAGTGGTTACCAGCAGCACTCCTATGACGTGTCGGCCTATGCCGGGCAGACGGTGACGGTCAAGTTCACCGGTACCGAGACCGACACCAACGGCGGCACCACCGACTTCGTCATCGACGACACCGCGCTCAACGTCAGCTAACCGATCAGAGGCCGGCAGTCAGGAACCGGACTTCCTGGCAAGCGGCAGTTACGGTCCACCGGACAGCACCGCCCCCGTGCCGTCCGGTGGATCTTCTGCCCGGAAAACGGTGTGCGTGACCGACTGACCGGCCCTTACCGTCAAAGCCATGAATTGTGCTCCGCTGACCGCCGAGCAGCTCAGGTCGTTCGCCGAGCGCGGCTACCTGATGGTGCCCGATCTGGTCAGCCAGGCAGATCTGGACCGGGCCAGCGCCGAGGCCGACCGGCTGATCGCCGGGAACCACCGCCCGAGGGTCACACCGGGCATCACTTTTACTGGCGCCGCCCGGCCGAGTCCCCCGTCCTGTTCGGGATCCTGGAACGTCAGGACGGGATCCTTCAGGCCGCCGGGCAACTGACCGGTGCGGATGGTGTCGCGGCTGCGTTCGGGCACGTCCAGCTTGCCCTGAACATCCCGCCTCACCGGCATAAGCCGGGGCGGCCCCATCCACCAGAAGGTCTGCCCAGCCGCTGACCGGCTGGACAGACCCGGTTCATGATCTTGTAACTGTTCGCCCCTGCGCTGCGGGGACCGGCTCAGCTTCCGCCGCTACCTCCGTCTCCCGACCCGCCGTGACAGGTGGTTGGTGGTGTGAACAGCGCCGTCGTGTCCACCGGTTCGTTGGACGGCGGGTTGAGGATGACCGTGTTGTTCTGCGTCCACGTGTTCTCGCAGTTGAGCAGCGCGTTCTTCTCGGGCTGGCTGGTGGAGTTCGCGTCGCCGCCCATCCAGAGGTCCACGTGGCTGGAATTCACGCCGCCACACGGATTGCACTGGTCTTCATGGATGAAATACTTCTTCAGGAATGGAACGTAGATCTTCTGGCACCAGGGGCCGTTCAGATCGTTGGGCTCGGCGAACGTGACGGGATTGCTGAATGTGCCCACGCCACCGGCCTGATTGTGGATGCACGGATGGGCGATGCCCGGGCCTGGCGGCGAATTGTCAATCCAGCCGTAGAACGTTACGAGGTCGGTGACGGATGCCTGGGGGCTCACCTTCGCGGCGCTCGCGGCGCCGGGCAGGAGCAGCCCCACCGTCAGGGCAGCAGGCGCTGCGATCGCGACGCCGGCTACCAGGAAGCGCTGTCTGAGCTGGAGCTTTCTTGGCATGAACTCTCCTTTCGGTCAGTTAGTAAGGAAAGCATCCTAACTAACGTGGGGGCCACTGTAACTCGTTGACCGCCGCCTCCGCTAGAGGGGAACCTGGGATCAGGAAAGATCAGCCGAAATGACAGAAAGATCATGAGTGACGGATATCCGGAATGTCCAGGTATGCATGGACTGGGTGATTCGGGAATGTATGAACTAATTCTGCAAAAGGGTCACTATTGGATGATCGACCGATCAGCAGATTCACCCGCCGGACCTGCTCCGGTCATTTCTGGCCGGGAGTGCGGGCAAGCTGGCGCCGCCCCAGCGGCTTTGGTCATCGCCGGTGTGGCCGGATCGGTCGTGGCAGCGCCCTCGGTGGTGCTCGCCGGGGGCCGTCAGTTGATGTCGAACTCGTTGCCCTCGGGGTCCCTGAGCGCGACCGCGTAGTGGTCAAGGCCGTCCTCGAGTTCTTCGCTCAGGTCGCTGAGCAGCGTGGCGCCGAGGTCGCACAGCCGCCTGGCCTCGGCGTCCACGCGCTTCTTGCGGGTCTCGATCGGGAGGTCCCGCCCGCCGCTGGCGTGGATGTCGAGGTGGAGGCGGTTGCTGACGGTCTTGCGGTCGGGCACGACCTGGATCCAGATGCGAGGCCCGGCGCCATCCGGATCGATGATGCAGTCCGTGCCCCGGCCCAGCCAGGACTCGGGCAGCCCGACGTGGCGCCGCCAGTCGTCCCAGGTGACAAAGCCGGCCGGCGGCGGCTCCAGCACATAGCCCAGAGCCTCGGCCCAGAAGCGGGCCAGCCGCTCGGGGTGGCCGGTGCAGTTGATGACGAGCTGGTATCGGACAGCCATAGGGTTTCCTCCAGTCAGGCTGCGGCCTCGCCGGGCGGTCCCGGCAAGTATGCCGGGGGCCTACGACAGTCCAGCGCGACGGAGCGGGACCGTGGGATGGGATCAGAAGAGGGTGGGCGGGCCGGCCGGGACTGGCTCCGGGAGCGGCCCGGCCTCGGGGCACCCGGGCTCGCACCTCGTCGTGGATCTCAGGTGGTAGGCGAGCGACGGCGGTTCCAGGAGGACGTCTATCACCCGGCAGGTTGGCTTGGTGCCGAGGCTGCTCTGCATCGTCATCCGTCGCCGAGTGGTGCCTTGGATCTCAGGTGGTAGGCGAGCAACTGCAGTTCCAGGAGGACGTCTACCCGGCGAACCTGGACCTCCCTTGGGAGTTCCAGAGTGACCGGGGCGAAGTTCAGGAGGGCTCTGACCCCCCCTTCGACGAACGAGTTGGCACAGGCTTGGGCCGCCGCCGCTGGCGTCGCGATCACGCCGATCTGGACGCCCAGGCGCTTGCATTCGCCGGCGATCTCCAAGGCTGGCAGGATCTCGACGCCCGAGTCCGCCGTCCCGATCTTGGCCGGGTCGACGTCGAACAGGGCGATGATGTCGAGGCCACGGCGGGACAGGTTGGAGTAGTGCGAGAGAGCCCGGCCGAGGTTGCCGACTCCGGCGATGGCCAGACGCCAGGATGCCGATGTCCCGATGATGTCGCCGAGCCGCTCCCTGATGGCGGCGACATCGAAGCCGATTCCCCGACGGCCCGCTATGGAAAGGTCCCACAGATCCCTGCGCACGGTATCGCTGGAGTACCCGGTCAGCACCGCGAGCTGTTCGGACGAGACGGTGTCGGCGCCGGAGTGGAACAACTGGTCCGAGACCCGGAGGTACAGCGGGATACGCTCGATGGTCGTTGGCCGCAGGTGCATGCCAGCGCGGCGGTCCTGCATGATGTTACCTGTCCGTTTCTTCGGTAGCCGTGCGCATTCCAAGAAGATCTGAGATTCTGTCTTCGGCGAGCAGGTACCTCCGGAATGAGGCTTCCGCCTCTCGATAGAGCTGCTCCAGTACGGTTGTGTCCACCGACGGTGGGAAATCCGGGACGCTGAGACCAGCCAAATCTCTGGGGTAAACGTGTGCGGTGCTTCCCTTTATGAGAGATTGGACGCTCCGCCTGCCCGCATCGCTACGCAGATGATAGAGCAACGCCAGCGGCGAGATGGGGGCGCCCTTGTGCAGCCGGACGACGATAACCTCACCCGAGGGCAGGGCCCCGGACGGAGGCAGCTCGGTAATCAGGTCGACTTTCTGGCAGATGTACTTGGGAGTGTGTGCGGTACAGGTGAAGCAAATGTCCCCTGGCCGGAGTTGCCTGGCCGGGTTCGCCTGGTAGAACTCCGCCGAAATTCTGGAGCGTTCGCGTTCCCGCCAGGATACGAAGCTGCCGGTGAGACTGCCGACCTTCAGAAGAAACGGCCCGGATTTAGTGTACTGATCCCGGGGCGGATTCTTGCCGCGAAAGATCTCGGCGATCTCCCCCAGGCGAAAGCCGGGTGTGCCGGGGCTGGCCCCGGCGTCGGCCACGATCTCCCCGGTGCGCAGGAGCGTGGCCCTGGGGGCAGCGTCTTCCTTCTTGCGGGCGGCCACAGAGGGAAGGTCGGTTGGAATCTCCGGGCGCCCGGTAGCGTCATATCCGGCGTGCTCCGACTCGTCCCGGCCGAATCGATAGGGCAGCCCTGGCGGGATCTTGTTGCGGATAACCAGCACCGATGCCCGTGCGACGCCCCGGAAGGGAGCGAACGTCGCGGCGGACAACTGGGTGACATGTTCGAGGGTGCACCTCGCGAAGAAGTCCGCCCGGAACGCGCTGAACCGGGTATTGGTCAGCACGCTGTTTGGGACGACTATCACCAGAGTGCCCGCTGGCCGTATGCGATCAATACACATTTCCAATGCGAGCAGTTCGACGGGCACCTTCCGCAGGCTCGACAGGGCTGGCGAGATGTGCCGGCGCTGATCCAAGCTGACCAGGCTGGCGCCAAAGGGCGGATTGGTGACGATAGCGTCGGCCGGCTCGAATTCCGACCGTGCCCAAAGCTCGAACGCATCGCCAATCTCAACCTGCGGAAGGTGACCCGCCAGGTGCAGGGCGGTCGTCCCCACCTGGGCAACGGAGTCGTTGATCTCGTAGCCCCGCAGCCCGACCCCCGGATTCTTCCTCGCCACGGCGTCGAGCAGAATCCCGGAGCCGAGGAAGGGATCGGCGACACTCATTCCAGGCGACAATTCGCCGAGCAGATCAGCCACATGTTCCGCCACGGCCGGCGGCGTCAGATACTGCCCAAAGGCTCCCCGCAGGTCGGTGGTAAGAAATTCCTGAAAGGCGGTCCAGGCGAGCGCCGGGATGCCGGTGGCTGAATCAGCCGGGAGAACATCTGAGAGTTCCTCGCCATCCAGCATTCCGGCCAGCTCCACCAGAGCCTGGAGCGGGTTGTGACCGCGCGCACGGAGCTCATCATGCAGGCCCGACAGCCTGCGCCGCAGGACCGCGGTGTCCGGCGACAGCAGCGAAGATGCGGCGGATTGGCTCACTGAGCGTCTCCTCGTCATAATCCGGGGCCCGACCGGCGAGAACTGCGCAAGAGGGACATCCCGGCTCTCACCCTGGCGTCGCTTCTCGTGATCTGATGTGGACGCAAGACCCCCAATGATTCGCCAGGTACTGCTTTCTTCCACAGACGACGCCGGAGCGACACGCCAGCCTTGATTCTAAAGTGAGGCTCTTCGCGGTCCTCGAAAGGCCGGCGTCGTTCGGCTGCGGGCCGGCCGGCAGCCGGCCAACTTGTGGTCAAATTGCCGGGTCAGCGGCCCTTGGCACGGTGGGTGGGCCGGCCGGGAACGCTCGGGCCGGGGGCTGGAAGCCGGGCCGGCGGATTCGCCGAGGGCAGAATGGTCTGCCCATCGCCCGGTGGGCAATGCTCCTACCCTGGAAACGTGAGCAGCCGAGCGCCGCACCATGCACGCGTCATACAGCTGCGCCCAGTCACAGCCGTCGCGGAGGTGACCAGGCCCGCGAGGACTCCCACACCGGCCGCCGAGCCAGGGACCGATGAGACCCACGGGATCCTGCAAGGCCCACGGCCGGTTCCGGTCTTCAAGGAGCCGCTCTGGCGGCACATCGTCGGCGACGTGCTGCGCCGCGAACGTCTCGCCCAGGAACGCAGGCTCAGGGATGTGGCCGACGAGGCCCGGATCTCGATGCCCTATCTCTCCGAGGTCGAGCGCGGCCGCAAGGAGGCATCGTCCGAGGTACTCGCGGCCGCCGCGCACGCCCTCGGTCTCAGCCTCGCCGGCCTGCTAACTCTGGCCCAGGACGAACTCGCCCGCCTCACCCAGCCGGCACAGCTTAACCGGGCAGATCGCGGGGACCACCCGAGCCGGGCCATAACCCCAGCTCAGCCCGCCCCGAAGCGGGACATCGACGCCGAGACCACCGTCTCCCCGGACGGCGCCAACGTCCCGGCGGGCCAGCCCAGCTCCGCCGAGGCCATCGTCTTCCCGGACGGTGGCAACGTCTCGGCGGGCCAGCCCAGCTCCGCCGAGGCCATCGTCTTCCCGGACGGCGGCAACGTCTCGGCGGGCCAGCCCAGCTCCGCCGAGGCCATCGTCTTCCCGGACGGCGCCAACGTCCCGCCCGGCCAGCCAAGCTCCGCCGAGGCCATCGTCTTCCCGGACGGCGCCAACGTCTCGGCGGGCCAGCCCAGCCCCGCCGAGGCCATCGTCGTCCCGGACGGTGGCAGCGTCCCGCCCGGCCAGCCAACCCCCGCCGAGGCCAGGCTGGCGTCGGCGGGGATTGGGCCTGCCGGGGTGGGTGTTGCTGGCGAGGACTGGGTGCCTTTGGATGGGCTTAAGGTTGCTGAGGTAGATGTTGCTGGCGAGGCTTGGGTGCCTTTGGGAGCCCTTAAGGTTGCCGAGGTAGATGTTGCTGGCGAGACTGGATTGTCTTCGTGGCAGGTGAAGCTGAGTCTCGCCGCCTGACCGCCCAAGGCTGACCGCCCAAGGCTGACCGGCTAAACCGTCACGCAACGGCCAGTCGCTTGCTGATGACCTCGTCGGCGATCCCGTACGCTACCGCCTCCTGTGCCGTGAACACCTTGTCGCGGTCCATGTCCGTGCGCAGGGTGTCGATGTCGTGGTGGGTGTGCCGGGACAGAACCTCCTCGACCTGTCCCCGGATCCGGATCATCTCCTTGGCCTGCAGGCTGAGATCGGAGACCATGCCCTGCTGAACCCCGCTGGCTGGCTGCCCCAGCAGAACACGGGCGTGTTCCAGCACGAACCTCCGTCCCGGATCCCCCGCGGCCAGCAGTACCGCCGCGGTCGAGGCCGCCTGGCCCACGCAGTAGGTGGAGATCGGTGCGCCGACGAACGTCATCGTGTCGTAGATCGCCATGAGTGAGGTGAACGAGCCACCCGGTGAGTTGATGTAGATCGAGATTTCCCGGTCGGGGATCGCCCAGTCCAAGTGGAGCAGTTGGGCGATGACGACGTTCGCGACGCCGTCGTCGATTTCCGTGCCGAGGAAGATGATCCGCTCGGACAGCAGCCTGCTGTAGATGTCGTAGGCCCGCTCACCCAGGGGGGTGCGCTCGACGACTGTCGGGATCGTGTACTGGCCCATGTCAGAGTCCTATCTTTCGGTGCGAACCGGCCGGCCTGACGTCGTCGAGGGAATCGACCACGCGATCGACCATTCCGTACTCCCTGGCCTGCTCGGCGGTGAACCAGCGATCGCGGTCGCCGTCGCGAGAGATCGTTTCCTCGCTCTGGCCGGTGTGCTCCGCGGTGATCCGCTCGATCACCTTCTTCATGAACTCGTGGTTCTCGGCCTGGATGATCACGTCGGCGGTGGTCCCGCCGATGCCCGCCGACGGCTGGTGCATCATGACCCGTGCGTTCGGCAGGGCGTAACGCTTGCCCTTCGCCCCCACGGTGAGCAGGAACTGGCCCATGCTCGCGGCGAAGCCCATCGCGAGCGTGGAGACGTCGTTCGGGATCAGCCGCATCGTGTCGTAGATGGCCAGCCCGGCCGTGACCAGCCCGCCCGGGCTGTTGATGCACAGGCTGATGTCGGTCCGCGGATCCCTGGCCGACAGCAGGAGCAGCTGGGCGCAGATCCGGTTCGCGGAGACCTCGTCGACCTGGGTGCCAAGGAAGATGATCCGCTGCGCGAGCAACTCCGTGGCCAGGTGATCGTCGAACCGTGTCAGTTGCGTATCGCTCTCCGCAGCCCGTGGGCTCAGGGCCGGATCCCAGCCGGTGATCAATGGCGACATCGAAAGAACCTCCTTGTCCTGGCGCGTGTCCTTCCACTGTCTGGCCGGCCGGAGAGCGCGAGGTGCCTTCTTGCCTGGCAGCAGATTCGCTAAGGGCAGACCGGGCCGGAGCGTGGGACGAGAATCAACTGCAGCGACATCACCCAGAACCCCTGCGACTTCACCACGATCGTCGCCCAGCACACCGGCTGAGCTGGCTAACGCGGCACGCCGGGCAACGGGCAGTCGCCACACAGGCCGCCGTCCGGCACCCGGTAGTACAGGCAGCACGACCGGCGCCTGAACTCCAGGCCCGGACCGGTCAGCTCACCCGTCCGGCGAAGCGCCCCCATGCCCAGCAGCGTCCCGCCCATCTCGCGTGCGGCCGCACCAAGGCCGGGCCGCACGGCGACGAGCACCCGCAGCGCCGCCGTCATCGCGCCGGCGGCATTGCCCCACAGCAGCCCGGCGGCAACCTTCACCGGCAGCCCGGCGCCCATCGGCTCCAGGTGCTGGCTCACCACCATCCGGTAGGCCAGCGCCGCCAGATCCGGGCCCTGCCACCCGCGCGGCTCCGGCACGTTCAGCCGCACCGACGGTGCCAGCACGACCCGCAGCCGGGTGAGGTCGGGCACGAGCCCATGCACCAGGGCGCAGTAGAGCACGGGAGACCACAGCCTGGCCGCGTAGCTGAGCTGGACGGTAGACGCCGCCACCCTCCGCTCGGTCACCCCGAGCCGCAGGGCAGTGTCATCGATCAGCCCGCGCAGCCCGCCGGAGTACATTGCCGCCGCCGGGCGCCAGTCCCCGCCGTCATCTCCCACGCTCAGCGCGAAGAAGGGCCCCACTCCCGCCGAGCCGGCCAGCGCTGCCCGTACCTTCTCCGGGGCCGCCGTGAATCCCGGCTGCGGATCTTTGGTCATGGATACTTATTCTGATTGCGCTTCCTTACGGTGCCCGCTGGACACCGGGCAGACCGTCAGCCAACAGGGGCTGAATCAAGCTGCCGGCCGCCGCATCATGGTGACCATGATCGGACGCATGCACCATGTCGTTCTCGACTGCCGCGATCCGGCCGCGCTCGCGGAGTTCTACTCCAGGCTGCTCGGCCAGCCGATCACCTATCGCAGCGACGACTGGGTGGTGGTCGCCGCCAACGACACCACCTCCGGCCTGGCCTTTCAGCTAGCGCCGGATCACCGGCCGCCGACCTGGCCGGATCCCACCATGCCGCAGCAGGTTCATCTGGACATCATGGTGGAGGATGTGGCCGCCGCCGGGCCGCGGGTGCTCGCACTCGGCGCCACGAAGCTTGACGGCGACGGCGTGTACGCCGATCCCGCGGGCCACCCGTTCTGCCTCATCCCCCGCCCGCGCTGGGCACCCCCAATCGAGCCAGGGTGAGCAGGTCGTCCACCTGCCAGTGGTCGTCGAGGTGCTTGCCGTACCTGGCGGCCAGCACCCTGCCGTCGGTGCCGATCAGGAACTCCGCTGGCAGGCCCATTTTCTTCTCGCCCCGGCCCATGACCCCGCGCAGGCTTGGGGCGCTGGTCAGCGCGCGGCCCGCGATCAGCCAGGAGCGCGGGTTCAGTGCGGCCAGCGGAGACAGCTTCTGTACGCCGAACTCGGCGTACAGCCGTTTCTCCGGATCGGCGACCGCCGCGAACGGGAGCTGGCCCTGGAGCTCCAGCATGGTCTCGGCCTTCGAGTGAAACACCGCGACCTCGCGGATCCCGGCGGCGAGGATATCGTCGTGCCGCTGGGCGATAGATCGCAGGTGCAGGTTGCAGACGGGGCAGCCCGCGTACCGGCGGAACTGCAGGTGGACCAGCAACTCGGGGTCGGGAACCCGGACCGGTTTGCCGTGGATGGTCCGCAGCTCCCGGGCGTCCAGGATGTCTCCGGCGTTCACCTGGGTCATGGCAACCCCAATCCTGACCAGATATTCTTAAAGTCTGTAAAGCATACGATAGAAAGAGCATATCATATGAGTTCCATAATAACTGGAGAGCGGGTACCGCCGGATGAGCTGGGAGGCAGGAAACGGCGGCGGCTCACCAACGAGGTGAAGAACTCGCTGCGTGAGCTGACCATCCAGTTGTCCCTGCTCAACCACCAGGTCGTCGCCCATCTTGACTTCAACGACGGCGATCTGCCGTGCCTGGACCTGCTGGCCAGGCACGGGCCGATGAGCCCCAGCGCGCTTGCCCGCAAGGCCGGCCTGCATCCCGCCACCATCACCGGTGTTCTGGACCGGCTCGAACGCGGTCACTGGGTGGTCAGGGAACGCGATCCAGTCGATCGCAGGGCGGTCTGCGTGCGGGTGCTCGGCGATCGCGGTGCCGAGATCTTCCGTCTCTACGCCGGCATGAGCTCCGCCATGGACGACGTTTGCGGCCAGTACACGGACGACGAACTCAGGTTGATCCTCGGCTTCATCCGCGCCACCGCTCACGCCGGGCAGGGTTCGGCCAGCGAGCTGGCCGGCAGCCGAGACTGACCAGCCACCGGGTGCGCGATGTGGCGTGGTGGTCGGTCCGGGGTTCGTCCGCCATCTGAGGGTGTCGATCCGGGGTTCGTCCGCCTTCGGGTGGGGTGGGCACGTGGTGTCGATGTGCCATGGGCCTGCCCCGCTGCCATCGACCATCACCTGGCGGTGGGTGCGTGGCGTGGCGGTCGGTCCGGGGTTCGTCCGCCACCTGAGGGTGTCGATCCGGGGTTCGTCCGCCTTCGGGCGGGGTGGGCACGTGGTGTCGATGTGCCATCGGCCTGCCCCGCTGCCATCGACCATCACCTGGCGGTGGGTGCGCGATGTGGCGAACGGCACTCTCCCAGGCAGAACGGCCGAATCTATCGTTAGAGAAAGGCCGGCGACCCCGCCTCGTGGACCTGGGAGAACGCTGCCCAGGTGCTGCGGGACGGGCTACCCGACCCGGGAGGGATGAGGCGCCCATGGACGAGCTGAGTGAGGAAGAACGCGCGATCGTCGGCCTCGTCAGGGAGTTCGTTGATGACGAGGTCAAACCGGTCGTCCGGGGCCTGGAGCACGCGAACACCTACCCGGGCAAGCTCATCGGCCAGATGAAGCGGATGGGGATCTTCGGGCTGGCCATCCCCGAGCCCTGGGGCGAGGCGCGGGTCAGCACGCCGTGCTATGCGCTGGTGACCGAGGAACTGTCCCGCGGCTGGATGAGCCTGGCCGGAGCCATGGGCGGGCACACGGTCGTGGCCAAGCTGATCGAGAGCTACGGCACCCGGCAGCAGAAGGACGGCTACCTGCCCCGGATGGCGACCGGTGAGCTGCGCGCCACCATGGCGCTCACCGAACCGGGCGGCGGGTCCGACCTGCAGGCGATGCACACCACCGCCCGCCGCTCGGCCGGCGGCTACGTCGTCAACGGCGCCAAGACCTGGATCAGCAACGCGCGCAACTCCAAGCTGATCGCCCTGCTGTGCAAGACCGATCCCACGGCCAGCCCGGCCCACAGCGGCATGAGCATCCTGCTGGCCGAGCCCGGTCCCGGCTTCACCGTGTCCCGGGACCTGCCCAAGCTCGGCTACAAGGGGATCGAGAGCTGCGAGCTCAGCTTTGACGACTTCCACGTCCCGGCCAGCGCGCTGCTCGGCGAGCGGGAGGGTGAGGGCTTCGCCCAGATGATGCGAGGCCTGGAGATCGGCCGAATCCAGGTCGCCGCGCGCGCGGTCGGGGTGGGCCGGGCGGCACTGGAGGACGCGCTGCGCTATGCACAGCAACGGGAGAGCTTCGGCAAGCCGATCTGGCAGCACCAGTCGGTGGGCAACTACCTCGCCGACATGGTGACCAAGCTGACCGCGGCCCGGCAGCTCGTGCTGCACGCCGCCCGCCGGTTCGACGCGGGCCAGCGGGCCGACATGGAGGCCGGAATGGCCAAGCTGTTCGCCTCCGAGACGGCCATGCAGATCGCCCTGGACGCCGTGCGCATCCACGGCGGCTACGGCTACTCCACCGAGTTCGACGTGGAGCGCTACTTCCGCGACGCCCCGCTGATGATCGTCGGCGAAGGCACCAACGAGATCCAGCGCAACGTGATCGTCCGCCAGCTCATCACCCGCAACTCGGTCGCCCCGTGATCGCTCAGGCCGGCACCGGGCTGCCGCTGGACGGGATCCTGGTGGTCGCGCTGGAACAGGCGGTGGCCGCGCCGTTCGCCACCAGGCAGCTAGCCGACCTCGGGGCCAGGGTCATCAAGGTCGAGCGGCCCGGCGGCGACTTCGCCCGTGGTTTCGACCGGACCGTGCACGGCCAGGCCAGCTACTTCGTCTGGCTGAACCGGGGCAAGGAGAGCATCGAGCTCGACCTCAAGGATGCCGCCGACAAGGATCTGCTCACCACCCTGGTCGGCCGGGCCGACGTCTTCGTGCAAAACCTCGCTCCCGGAGCGGCGGGCCGGCTGGGTTTCGTAATGGAGAATCTACGGGCCCGGCATCCCCGGCTGATCACGTGCTCGATCTCCGGTTATGGCCCGGATGGCCCGTACCGCAACAAGAAGGCCTACGACCTGCTGGTGCAGTGCGAGGCCGGGCTGCTTTCGGTCACCGGAACGCCGGACGAGCCGGCCAAGGCCGGGATCTCGGTGGCCGACATCGCGGCCGGCATGTACGCCTACTCGGGAATCCTGACGGCTCTTTACGAACGGGAGCGGACCGGCCAGGGGTCCAGCCTGGACGTGGCCATGCTAGACGCGCTCGGCGAGTGGATGAGCGCGCCGTTCTACTACAGCGTCTACGGCGGGAACCCGGTCCGCCGGACCGGCGCCCGGCACGCCTTCATCTCGCCCTACGGCCCGTACACCGCCAGCGACGGCGGCCAGGTGTTCCTCGGCCTGCAGAACGAGCGGGAGTGGGCCGTGCTGTGCACCAGGATCCTCGGCCGGCCGGACCTGGTCGCCGACGAGAGGTTCGCGACGAACCCCGACCGGGTGGCGCACGACAAGGAACTGACCCAGATCATCGAGGCCGCCCTGGCGGCCATCCCGGCCGGTGAGCTGACCGCCACACTCGACGAGGCCGGGATCGCGAACGCCAGGCTGCGCACGCCGAAGGAGTTCGGCGAGCATCCGCAGTTCGCCGCCCGGGACAGGTGGCGCGAGGTGGACTCGCCCGGCGGCCGCCTCCGGGCGCTGCTGCCGCCGGTCACCGTGGCGGGCCGGGAAGCGGCCATGGGCGCTGTCCCCGGGCTCGGCCAGCACACGGCGGCCATCCGCGCGGAGTTCGCGCCGGAAACGGGGGCTAACCCGGCTGGCTGGACGACACCCCCGCCGAGCTAGCCACCGGGCTGGCCGGCCCGGCCCGGCCCGCGCGGCGGGTCCTGACGAAGCCGGTAATGACGGTGATCCCCAGGGCGCCCGCGGGCGGCAGTGTGACCAGCGCCGGGAGCTGGTAGCGCCAGGAGAACTCGGTGGCGTCCGACATCACCAGCACGCAGACCGCCGCGGCGAGCATCAGCAAGCAGGCACGGGCGGCATCGCGCTGGCTGTCCCGCTCCATCCGGCGGCGCAGCAGCAGGGCCGCCGAGCCGATCAGCCCGGCGAGGACCATGACGAGCAGCGCCGGGCCCGGTGTGTAGCCGCCGTCCAGCTGGTAACCGCGCAGGAACTCCGCCAGCGGCCGGACTACCACGGGCCCGCCGCCCATGCCGCTGGTGTTCCCGAGCGGGATCCGGCGGCCGGAGGTAGCCTGCGCGCCGATCCGGATCGTCCCGCCGTGGATGGTCACATAGGGCCAGTACACCGGATAGTGGGTCTGGAACTGCCAGCGGGAGATCGGTGTGTCGCCCGGGCTGGTCACCCGGTCCACCGCGAACAGCTTGATGACGTCGGCCAGGACCGACCCGGCGACGCGCAGCGGCTGCTGCCGCACCACCTGCCCGGTGAAGCCGGAGACCAGGTGGCTGGCCTCGTTCGAGGGCAAGTTCCGGTAGACGGGCCGTAGCGGTGAGATCGGGCTGTGCTCCAGGCCGTCGATGCCGAGCCTGGCGACCAGGGCGCGTGACGGGCACAGCGGCCGTTCGCCGGCGGGAAGCTGCAGCGTCTGGCAGTCGGCCGCCTTCGCCGCCCGCCCGTAGAACGTGGTGACGCCGCCGTGCGCCAGGCTGAAGTGGCCGGCCACCAGTTCAGCGGCGGTGTCGTAGCCCAGGATGGGCAGGGCGAACGCGGCGCAGAGCAGGGCGGCGTGCCCCAGCGCGGCGCGCCAGCCGGGTGCCACGATGAGCACGTAGACCAGCGCGGGCACGATGAAGATCTGACCGACCTGGGCGACGGTGGCGCTGGAGCCGAGCAGCACACCCGCCAGCGCGAGCTGGCGCAGGCCGGGCCTGGGCCGCCACAGCAGCACCACCAGGCCGGCCACGATCAGGGTCTCGAACAGGACGTCCGGCATGATCGTCTGCTCGGCCTGGAGCTGGTAGCCGTCCAGCAGGATCGGGGCGGTGGCCAGCGCGGCCAGCCAGCGCGGCGTGCCCCGGCGCAGCAGCAGCGCGTACAGGGCCACGGCCATGCCAAGCCCGAGCAGGTGCTGGACGCCGGCGACGGTGTCTAGGTTCGCCACCGCGAGAACGGGCTTGAGCAGCGCCCGGTACCCGACCGGGTCGTTGCCGTCCGAGCGGTACAGATACTTGTAGCTGTCGATGTAGAGCAGGGCCGGGCGGTAGGCGATCTGGGCCAGGACGCGCAGCACCAGCCCGGCCGCGAGCAGCAGGGCCAGCAGCCAGTGCTGGCGAACGGCCGCGGTGACGGCCGTCAGGCGCAAGCGCCCCGGCTCAGCCGGCTGACGCGTGGTTCTTCCCCTGCGGCTCACGATCCTTGATGCCTTCCCTGGCCGCCGGCTCCTCTTCGTCTGCGTCCGGAGAGCTGGCGGCGGGCCCGGCAACGTTCGTGACCGGGCCGCCGGTGGCGGCCACCGCCGGGACGGTCGCGGCGGAGGCCGGCAGGCCGTCACCGGGACGGGGCTGGCCCCTGCCCTTGATGTAGTTGATGATCACGGTGATGCCCAGCGCCGCCGCGGGCGGCAGGGTCAGGATCGCCGGGAGCTGGTAGCGCCAGGAGAACTCGAAGGCATCGGAGATCAGCAGGACCATGACGCCGGTGACGAGGAAGAAGCAGCACGCCCGGGCGGCGTCCCAGTCGCTGCTCGTCATCCGCTTGCGGCGCAGCAGCAGGAACGCCGAGCCGGCCAGGCCGGCCAGCAGCATGAACAGCAACGCCGGCCCCGGCGTGTAGCCGCCGTCGAGCTGGTAGGCCCGCAGGAACTTCGCCAGCGGCGTGATGACCTTCGGCCGGCCGCCACCGAAGTTCAGCCCGTCGCCGAGCACATGAGGCTGGCCGAGGTAGTTCAGCTCGGCGAACTGGATCTTCCCCTGCACGATCGACACATACGGCGGGTACTGCGGGTAGGCCGTCTGGAACTGCCACCGGGTGATCGGCGCGTCGCCGGGGCTGGTGACCCGGTGCACCGCGAACAGCTTGATCGCATCGCTGAAGATCGAGCCCACGACCCGCAGCGGCTGCTGCTCCAGCACCCGGGTGCTGAAGTTGCTGGCGACCCCGTGCCGGGTCATCCCGGACGGCACCACCAGGTGCTTGAGTGGGGAATTGGCGGCGTGGTCGAGGTTGTCGGGGCCCTCCTTCACGGCGAACGACCGTGGCGGGCACAGCGGCTTCTCGTAGGACGGCACCGAGAGCGTGTTGCAGTCGGCGGCATAGGCCATCCGGCCGTAGATCGTGCTGGCCGCGTAGGGCGCCAGCGCGAAATGCTTGATCGCCAACTGGTTGCGGAAGGAGGCGAGCAGGATGGGCACGGCGAACGCGGCCGCCAGCAGCGCCGCGTATCCCAGGCTGCGCCGCCAGCCTGCCGTGACGATGAACGCGTAGACCACCGCCGGGACGACGAGGATCTCGCCGGGCTGCCACATCGTGGCCGTGGCGCCGAGCAGCACACCGGCGACGGCGAGTTGCCACAGGCCGGGCCTGGGCCGCCAGAGCAGCACCACCATCCCGGCCACCATCAGCGCCTCGAAGGCCACGTCCGGCATGATGGTCTGCTCCATCTGGAGCTGGTAGCCGTCGAGCAGCACCGGCGCCGCCGCCAGCGCGGCCAGCCACTTCGGCGCGCCCCGGCGCAGCAACAGCAGATACAGCGCCACCGCCATACCCAGCCCGAGCAGGTGCTGCAGGACCGCGACCAGGTCCAGGTTCGCGACCGGGAGGAAAATCTTGAGGAACAACTCGTAGCCGGGCGGGTCGTTGCCCGGGTACGCGCCGTACAGATACTTGATCGTGTCGATGTAGAACAGCGCCGGCCGGTAGGTGATCTGCGTGATGACGCGCAGAATGAGTCCGGCCACCAGCAGCAGGGTCAACAGCCAGTGACGCCGTGCGGCCGTGGCAACCAGGCGGGACCAGCGCGCCCAACTGGCGGCAAGTCGTGGTTCCGCTGCTGTCCTGGGCATTTGCATGAAGTCATCCAGAGAAGGTGGCGGCTAACCCGCGCTTGGCGGCTGTCGTGTTCATGGCAGTTCGCGCTGGCGGCTGCCGTCCGGAGTCCCCGGGGCCACCGGCAGCCCGGCACGTGCATCCTGGGCGGGCTGGGCCCATTGCCGATCCGACCAGGCCACGGGGAACAACCCACGGCAAGCCTACCCGAGCCGGATTCGAGGGTGTGGCATCTCCCGCCATCACGGAGGCACGGCAGCGATCACGGAGCGTGCTGGACGTCGCCCTGACCCCGCCCGCGATCATCACCCCGCGCCGCCGCACAGACCGCCTCGCGTTCCGCCCGAGAGTGAGCCGGCGGATCGTGAATTGCCGGAACCATTGCCGGTCCTGGTGCGTTTCAAGGTTTGTCTTCCGGTTAGTTTTATCGCTTGGAACCGGGTAATTCGTGGGTGGGTATTTACTCGTCCTTGGGGCTTCCTTGACTAAGGCACTGAGAACTGTCAGTCGCATGACCGTTGGAAGCGTTCTGAAATGCTGTTTTACCTGCTCTTGGGGTTGTCATGGCTAAAGGGCGACCTCTTTTGCGCTGCCTGATTCCAGGAATCACTTTGCTATTCGCCTGCCTCTCGGTAACCGAAGTTTCGGTTTAAAGCATGGCCAGTCTGCCAGCGCTCGGCGCCGATTCTCCGCGGGCAGTCCTCACCGGCCGGTGGCCGGTCAATCCTGTTATTCGCCGGGTGGGCATTCACCTGGCCGTGCTGGCCGGCTACCTGGCCGCCGGGGTCGCGGTGACCTGGCCGCGGGCTGCTTACCTGGCCGATCACGTGGCGCCGCTCAACCGGGACGCCGCGCTGTTCGTCTGGGACTTCTGGTGGGTGGCGCGGTCGGTGGTGCACTTCAGCAATGCCTGGTTCACCAGCTACCTGGTCGCCCCGGCCGGTACACAACTCGCCTTCCACACACTGATGCCGCTGCCAGGGGTGCTGATGACCCCCGTCACGCTCGGCTTTGGCCCGAGCTTCAGCTACAACCTGCTGTCGGCCGCCGCACCCGGCCTGATGTGCTACGCCATGTACCGGGCGGCCCGGCTGTGGCTGCCCACGCAGACCGGCGCGATAGCCGCGGGTGCCCTCTTCGGCCTGTCCACGATGATGACGTGGAACGCCTGGTGGGAACTGAACCTGGCGCTCGGCGCGGTCTTCCTGCCAATGGCGCTGGAGGCCGCGATCCGGCTGCGCCGCCGGCCGGGCTGGCGCCAGGCGGTCATCCTTGGCGTGGTGCTGGGCGCGTCGCTGCTGACCGACCAGGAATCGGCCATCCTCGCCGCGCTGCTGACCGTGGCGGTGCTGCTGCCCTGGCTGCTGCGCCGCAGCGATACGTGGGTCAAGCTGCGCTCGGCCGCCCTTGCCGCGCTGGCCGCCCTCGTGGCCGCCAGCCCGCAGATCATCGCCATGGCACAGCAGGCACTGGACGGCAACGCCGGCACGTCGCAGGCCACGCTGGACTCGAACTATCTCGCCTACGCGGCCACGCTGCAGCAGATCTTCGCGCCCTCACCGCGGCTGGGCTCGTTCGGGCTGAAGAGCCTGGCCGCCTACTACTATCACTCCGGCCCACCCGGGCTGATGATCACCGCTTACGGCGTGGTGCTGACCGTCCTGGCCCTGGCCGGCCTGGCCCTGCGCTGGCGGGGCCGTGGCACCCGGCCGCTCGCCCTGTTGTGGCTGGCCTGCACGGTCACGGCGCTGGGAACCGGAATCGTGATCGGCACCCGGCGGTATGTGCCTCTCGCCCAGACCTGGCACGGCCTCCGGGTGTCGATGATCATGCCGTACACATGGCTGGTCCGGATACCGCTGCTGTCCTCTTTCCGCGAGCCCAACCGGATGCTGGAACTCGGCCTGGTGCCCGCCGCCCTGCTGGCGGGCGCCGCCGTAGGGTGTCTTTCCGGCCTGAAAAGTTCAGCAGGGTGTCTTTCCGGCCTGAAAAGTTCAGCAGGCTATCTCTCCGGCTCAGCAGGGTACGTTTCCGGCTCAGGAAACACCGTGAACTGGCTGCGCTACCGGGCCGTCTCGCTGGTGGCCATGGTTGTCATCCTGGCGGCGTTCGAGGCCGGATCCGGCGGGGCCGGGTTCACGCCGCAGCTCACCATGCCCACCGCGATGCCCGCGCTGGACGGCCCGATAGCCGCCGACCACTCCGGGTCGGTCGTGCTGGACGTCCCGTTCGGCGTGCGCAGCGGCGCGCCGCTGCCCGGCCAGGGCCCGCCGTTCAACCAGGAGGCGATGCTGCAGGCGACCGCCGACGGCCATCCACGGGCGATCGGCTACGTCTCCCGGCTGCCCGCCGCCAGCCTGGCCATCAGCAACCGGCAGCCGTTCTACACCGACCTGCTCGCCCTCCAGCACGAGCCCCGGGTCATGGCGGGCGAACTGCTCAGGAACGGCGAGGGTGACGCGGCCAGGCTGGCTGCCGCCCGGTACAGCGCCCACAGCCTGCACATCGGCTGGGTGATCGTCTGGCCGGCGCAGTACCAGGTCCCCGGCTACCAGCCCACGCAGCAGATCCTGGACTATCTCATCTCGGTCGGCTTCCGGTTCGACTACCGCGCGGACGGCGCGCTGGTCTACCGCATGTCATGACCGTCAACCGAAACCGAAATCGATGTGACATCGCTGCCGTTCATTCGGTGGCGATGTCACATCGATGACGTTGGACCGAAGTTCCCCCAGCCGATGGGCCAACGTGTTTGCGCAGCTGGCAGGGCCTTGACCACGGATATTACGTGTCGCTGCCAGGGGAGACTACGGGTTAGATGTGTGATTCGGTGTACTCGGCGGCGATCATCTCGGCGACCTGGGCCGCGTTGAGCGCGGCGCCCTTGCGCAGGTTGTCGCCGCAGACGAACAGGTCGAGGCCGTGCGGATCGTCCAGTGTGCGGCGCAGCCGGCCGACCCAGGTCGGGTCGGTGCCCACCACGTCGGCCGGGGTCGGGAACTCGCCACGGTGTGGGTCGTCCACGAGCACCACGCCCGGTGCCTCACGCAGCACCCTGCCCGCCTCCTGGGTGTTCACCTCGCGCTCGAACACCGCGTGCACCGCTGCCGAGTGGCCGGTGACCACCGGGACCCTGACACAGGTCGCGGTCACCCGCAGATCCGGCAGGCCGAGGATCTTCCGCGACTCGTTGCGGATCTTGAGTTCCTCGGATGACCAGCCTTCGTCCCGCGGCGAGCCAGCCCAGGGTACGACGTTGAGCACCAGCGGAGCGGGGAACGGGCCCAGGTCACCGAGCGCGGAGCGCAGGTCGCCGGCCCGCTGGCCAAGCGTCCTGGTGCCGGCCACCTTGTCCAGCTGGGTGTAGAGGGTGTCGATGCCGGCCTGGCCGGCGCCCGAGGCGGCCTGGTAGGAGGCGACGACCATTTCCTGCAGGCCGAACGCCCGGTGCAGCGCGCCCATCGCGACGATCAAGGACAGCGTGGTGCAGTTCGGCGCGGAGATGATTCCCTTGGGCCGGTTGGCCGCGTGCTCCGGGTTCACCTCGGGGACCACCAGGGGGACCTCGGGATCCATCCGGAACGCGCCGGACTTGTCGATCACCACGGTGCCGTGCGCGGCGGCCACCGGCGCCCACTGCGCGGACACCTCGTCGGGCACGTCGAACATGGCCAGGTCCACGCCCTCGAACACGCTGGACTCCAGCGCGACGACCTCGATCTCCTGGCCGCGCACCCGCAGCCGCCTGCCCGCTGACCGCGGCGAGGCGACCAGCCGGATCTCGCCCCAGATGTCGGACCTGGTGGACAGCAGGTCGAGCATCACGGTCCCGACCGCGCCGGTGGCCCCGACGACAGCCAGGGTCGGCCGCCCGGCCGCGCTCACGCCGCTCACCGGCCCGTCCCGCCGTACACGACCGCCTCATCCTCGCCCGCGTCCAGGTCGAAGGCCTTGTGGGTGGCGTTCACCGCGAGATCGACGTCCTGCTCGTCCACCACGACCGAGATCCGGATCTCCGAGGTGGAGATCATCCCGATGTTCACCCCGGCCCCGGCCAGCGCGCCGAAGAAGGTGGCGCTGACCCCGGGGTGGGAGCGCATCCCGGCACCGACCAGCGAGATCTTGCCGATCTTGTCGTCGTAGAGCAGCGACTCGTAGCCGACCTCCTGTTGCATCCGGCGCAGCGTGGTCATCGCCACCTGTCCGTCGGTGCTGGGCAGCGTGAACGAGATGTCGGTCCGGCCGGTGGCCACGGCCGAGACGTTCTGCACGATCATGTCGATGTTGATGTCGGCGGCCGCGATCGCGCGGAAGATCCTGGCTGCCTCGCCGACCTTGTCCGGCACGCCGACGACCGTGATCTTGGCCTCTTTCCTGTCGTGTGCGACACCGGAAATGATCGCCTGCTCCACGTCGTCTCCCTCCGATTCGCCCGCACTCCATTTGACGACCCAGGTGCCCTCACGGTTGCTGAAAGAGGACCGCACATGAATCGGGATGTCGTACCGCCTGGCGTACTCTACGCACCGCAGGTGCAGGATCTTGGCGCCGCAGGCGGCCATCTCCAGCATCTCCTCGTAGCTGATCCGGGGGATGCGGCGCGCCCCGCGCACGATCCGCGGATCGGCGGTGAAGATCCCGTCCACGTCGGTGTAGATCTCGCAGACGTCGGCGCCCAGCGCCGCGGCCAGCGCCACCGCCGTGGTGTCCGAACCGCCCCGGCCGAGCGTGGTGATGTCCTTGCTGTCCTGCGAGACACCCTGGAAGCCGGCCACGATCGGGATTGCCCCTTCGGCCAGCGCGCCGGAGATCCGGCCGGGCGTGATGTCGATGATCCGCGCGTTGCCGTGCGTGCCGGTCGTGATCACACCGGCCTGGGAGCCGGTGAACGAGCGCGCCTCCAGGCCGAGATTGGCGATGGCCATGGCCAGCAACGCCATGGAGATCCGCTCACCCGAGGTGAGCAGCATGTCCAGTTCCCGCCCGGGCGGCAGCGGGCTGACCTGGTTCGCCAGGTCGATCAGTTCGTCGGTGCTGTCACCCATCGCGGAGACCACGACGACGACCGCATGACCGGCCTTTCTGGTGGCCACGATCCGCTGTGCGACCCGTTTGATGCCGTCGGCGTCGGCAACGGATGATCCACCGTACTTCTGCACGACAAGGGACACGGGCGCGTCGCTCCTCCGGTCTGGCTGCTAAGGCTGGCCGGTCAGTGGGACGCTTGAGTGTACCTAAGCGGCTTACGGCGCACGGCTACTCGGCGACGTCGAGCCTGGTGTGCGCGACCACCGAGTGCAGCGCCCGCAGCGCCGCGCCACCGTGTGTTCCCCAGTGGTTGAAGTAGGAGTACTGCCACCACCACATCGCCTCGAGCGAGCGGCCGGCCTGGTAGTGCTTGAGCCCGTGGACCAGGTCGGCGGCGACCGCGGCCAGGTCGTCGGACAGCCGGAAGGGGGTCGCCTTGGTGTCGGCGTAGGGGTCGAACAGCTCGGCGTACTCGTCGCACGGACGAAGGCCGCGGGCCAGGCCGCTGCGCAGCGCATCCAGGTCCGGGTCTGCGCTGACCGCGGGCTCCCAGTTCCCGGGCAGGATGACGTCCTTGCTCGCGCCGAGCTGCGCCCCGGCCAGCAGCACCTGGGACACCTCGAGCAGCAGCATCGGCACGGTCTCTTCGCCGCCTTCGCCCCTGGCCAGCGCCGCGATCCCGTCCAGGAAGTCCTGCACGTTCCCGGCGATCCGGTCGGCCAGCGGGCTCCAGCCGTCGCTCTGCTCGCCCGGCGTGACAGACGCGCCCCTAGCGTCAGACATCCAGCAGTCTCCGTCCCTCGAACGCCCGGCCCAGCGTGACCTCGTCCGCGTACTCCAGGTCCCCGCCGACCGGAAGGCCGCTGGCCGGCCTGGTGACCCGGAGCCCCATGGGCTTGACCAGCCTGGCCAGGTAGGTCGCGGTCGCCTCGCCTTCGAGATTCGGGTCGGTGGCCAGGATCAGCTCGGTCACCGTCCCGTCGGCCAGGCGCGCCATCAGCTCCTTGATCCGCAGGTCCTCCGGGCCGACTCCCTCGATCGGGCTGATCGCTCCGCCGAGCACATGGTAGCGGCCACGGTACTCGCGCATCTTCTCAACGGCGGCGACATCCTTGGGCTCCTCGACCACGCAGATCACCGACGGCTCACGGCGCGGATCCCGGCAGATGCGGCACTCGTCCGCCTCGGCGACGTTCCCGCAGATGCGGCAGAACCGGATCTTCTCGGTGACCTCGATCAGCGTCGCCGCCAGGCGGCGCACGTCCTCCGGGTCGGTGCCGACCAGGAAGAAGGCGATCCGCTGCGCGCTCTTCGGGCCCACGCCCGGCAGCCGGCCCAGCTCGTCGATCAGGTCCTGGACGATCCCTTCGTACACGTCAGCCCCCGGATCTCCCGGTCAGGCACCCGGCATGCCGGGCAGGCCCATACCGCCGCCCATGCCGCCGAGCCCGCTGGCCAGGGGCCCCATCTTCTGCTGCTGAAGCTCGCCGGCCGCCCGGTAGGCGTCACGCACGGCGGCCAGGACCAGGTCGGCGATGGTCTGGGCGGTCTCGCCGGGGTCATCCGGGTCGATCGCGGCCGGCGCGATGCTGAGATCCACGAGTTCGCCCTGGCCGTTGACCTTGGCGGTGACGAGCCCACCGCCGGCGGATCCCTGCACCTCGGTCTCGGCCAGCTCCTGCTGTGCGTTCATGAGCTGTTCCTGCATCTGCTGCGCCGCGGCTAGCAGTTGCTGCATGTCCATCTGGCCACCTGGATCCACGCTGCCACCTTTGCCTCTGGCCGGTGCGGCCGCGGCACCGGACTGGGTACACGCGCGGTCGCCTGTCAGTTGAGAGCCTACGGCCTGACCGGGCCGGGGAAGGCCGCCCCCACGTCATACGCTAGCTGTTGTCGATCTCGTCGATGATCTTGCCGCCGAGTTCGCGCTTGATCAGGTCCATCCCGGTAATGCCGGCCTCGCCGACCGAGGCGTCCGGATCGTCGATGTCAAAAGGGGCGCCGTCGTCCAGGTCGGCGCGCTCGGGAACGGGTGCAGGCTCGACCGGGCGGGCCTGCTTCACTGGCACCGGTTCCGGCGCCGAAGGCTGAGGCTGGAGCTGAGCAGGCACCGTAAGGCGGTTATCTTGATCGCCAAAACCACCGGAACCATTGCCGGAATCGGCACCGGAGACGGCCTTAACCTGGACATTCAGGCCGAAAGAATCGGCGAGGACGCGCTTGAGGTCGGCGTCACAGCCGCTGCTGGCAAAGCCCTTCACGTCGCCTTCCTTGGGGAAGCGAACGGTGAGGATGCCGTCGGCGAGCGACTGGACGTTCGCGTTGCGCAGCAGGATCCAGGCGACCCGGCGGACGCCCTTGACCGCCTCGAGGACGGCCTCCCAATCCCGCTGAAGCGCTCCGGCGTCCGACGGCGGGGTGGCTGACCTGGTCGGCGGGGCCGGGGGCGGGGTGGCTTGGGCTGTGTCCTGGGTGGTGCGTTGCGCAGGCGCAGGCGCGGGTGCCGGTGTGCGGCTCGGCGGTTCGGGCGCGCGGCGGGGCGGCTCGCCCTGGGTGTCAGGGCTGGGTGGAGCCGGCGGGGCTGCGGTCGCCGCGCCCCGTTCGAGCCGCTCCAGCCGGGTCAGCAGGGCACTGTGGCCGGTGCTCGCCCCGGGCAGCAGCACCTGGGCGCACATCAGCTCGAGCAGCAGCCGGGGCGCGGTGGCGCCGCGCATCTGCACCAGGCCGTCGCTCAGCACCTCGGCGGCCCTGGTCAGCTCGGCCTGGCCGAACTTGTCCGCCTGCGCGCGCATCCGCTCCAGCCGGTCGGCCGGGGCGTCGATCAGCCCGGTCTTGTCCGCGTCCGGGACGGCGCTGAGCACGATCAGATCCCGGAAGCGGTCCAGCATGTCGGCGGCGAACCGGCGCGGATCCAGGCCGGCCTCCACGACCCGGTCGATCACGTGGAAGACCGCGGCCCCATCCGGTATGGCGAACGCCTCGGTAACCTCATCCAGCAGGCTCGCGTCGGTATAACCCAGCAGGAACGCTGTCTTCTCGTAGGTCAGCCCGGACTCGCCGGCCCCGGCCAGAAGCTGGTCCAGCACCGACAGCGAATCGCGGACCGAGCCGGCTCCGGCACGGATGACAAGCTGGAGGGCCTCGGGCTCGTAGCTGACCCCCTCCCTGGCCAGAATGTCGCTGAGCAACTGGCGCAAGGTCGCGGGCGGGACCAGCCGGAACGGATAATGATGGGTCCGCGACCTGATCGTCGGGATAACCTTCTCCGGCTCGGTGGTGGCAAAGACGAACTTCAGGTGCGCCGGCGGTTCCTCGACGAGCTTCAGCAGTGCGTTGAAGCCCTCCCGCGTGACCATGTGGGCCTCGTCGATGATGTACACCTTGAACCGCCCGGACACCGGGGCGTAGAAGGCGCGTTCCCGCAGGTCCCTGGCATCATCGACGCCACCGTGGGACGCCGCGTCGATCTCTATGACATCGATGCTGCCCGGCCCGTTGGGGGCGAGGGCGACACAGGAGTCGCAGACCCCGCAAGGCTCGGGAGTAGGCCCCTCGACACAGTTGAGCGACCGGGCCAGAATGCGCGCGCTGGTCGTCTTGCCGCAGCCGCGTGGTCCGCTAAAAAGGTAAGCGTGGCTGATCCGGCCAGCCTTGAGCGCACGGATGAGCGGCTCGGTAACCTGCTCCTGCCCCTTGACCTCGGCAAACGTGGCCGGCCTATACCGTCGGTAGAGGGCCAGGCTGCCGCCAGACTGGGCGGTTCCGTCGGCCTGCTGGGTGCTCGAAGGGTCGCCTGCCATCTGCTGTCATCCTCGCGGAGCGGTAAGGGACCCCCCGCACACCCGCCAGAGCCCGCGTACCCTTGCTGCCTTCCGGCCCTGGGGGAGTTGGCGGGATAAACGCCGTACGGGGGGTCGGTGTTCAGCTTAGCGTTGCCTGGGGGGTGCTGCTGCCCTGATCGGGTCCTGCTGGCCGGCCTGGGCACCCGCACTCGCGATGACCGGTAAGCTTGCCGGCGGAGGATTCGCCTAGTGGCCTAGGGCGCACGCTTGGAAAGCGTGTTGGGGGCAACCCCTCGCGAGTTCAAATCTCGCATCCTCCGCGCGGCGGCCCATGCTGCTTGGTGCCCTTCGGGCACCTGCGGCGTGGCTCGTGATTTTTCCCGGGGGGCCGAGCCCCCCGGACCCCCACGCTCCCGGTGACCCTCCGCTGTCCGCTGACCGGTCCGCTGCGGGCTGGGGTTGGGTTTGCCACTTGCGGTGGCACGACCCCCGGACCCCCGCGCTGCGGGTTCCCTGCTCGCGCCAGATTCCGCTGCGTTGGGCTGGGGTTCGTTTGCCACGTGCGGTGGCACAGCCCCCCGGACCCCCACGCCGGTGGTTGCGCCCACGCTGGTGGTTGCGGTTGGACCTCGGCTCGTGGTGCGGTTTCCCTGGAGTCTTGCTGGTGGTTGGGGGTTTGGGCGGCTTGGTGCTCGGGGGGCATTTATAGTAGCTTGCCTTCGGAGTAGATGAGTGGCTGCTTAGGGTTAGTCTCATTCCGGTTGGCCAAAGGACATCGGTCACGTAGCGAACGGTTAATTGTGCGCTAAAGGACTTTGGGCCGTCTGTAAGGTTGAAGGCGTATTCTTCGGTCCGGGATCCTACGGTGCTGAAAGCCCGGAGCCTTTCTAGTGCCGTGTCAGGCAACCTTTGCCCTCCCCTGCAACGGCACGTGAGGGACACTGACCGCGATGAGTGAAGCCCCGTCGGCGCTAGGACGCCGCGTCATCGTCACGGGGCTGGCCGGGTCCGGGAAGAGCACGTTCTCGCTCGCGCTCGCTGCCAGGACCGGCTTGCCGGTCATTCATCTTGACCTCCACTTCTGGAAGCCCGGCTGGGTTGCACCGTCGAAGGCCGAGTGGCGCGAGAAGCAATGTGGCGTGCTCGCCGGCAACGCGTGGATCGCTGACGGCAACTACCACGAGACACTCGATCTCCGGCTCGAACGCGCGGACACCGTCGTGTTTCTCGACCTGCCCTGGTGGCTTTGCGCAGGACGCGCGTTCCTGCGCGGCTTCCAGATGCCGGGCGAGTTGCCCGAAGGGTGTGGCTATTCGGCCTGGCTGCGGTTGCGCGATGAGTGGCGTTTGGCCGTCCGCATCTGGCGAGGGCGCCGGTCAGAGCCGGAGCGCGAACACGAAATCATTTCGCAGCACGGTCAGCATGTGGCCCTTCACGTGCTCAGATCCAAGCGGGCGGTCAGGGAATTCCTTGACGGTCTGGACGCCGGCCAGATGGAAGCCGGCGACGGTTGACCGGACGCCGGGTGACTCGCGCCTAACGCCCGGCTCGGAGTCACGCCACCAACGAGGCAAACGTTGCCTGACGCGGCACGTGCGGAATCCTTGTGCCGTCCACGGAGAGGTAGTTATGCGATTGACGGGGGTGAAGCCGGCGATGGCGTGATGCCAGCCCGTCCGGTCGCCATCCTGGGCAAGATAGTGACATGGAACGTGTGCTTGGGATCGGCGGGTACTTCATGCGGGGCACCGACCCGGCGGCGCTGAGCGCGTGGTATCGCGATTGCCTGGGCCTGGACGCCGATGATAACGGCCTGTGGCGGCAGGGGCCGACCCGAGCCTGAACTTCGGTCAAGCCGGAGATCAGCTCTCTTGCCCCTCGGTTTCCGCTGGGGCTGGAGTTGTGGTGAAGGATGGCGGGTTCATCCGGGCGTTGCGGATCTGGAAGAAGATGATCACGGCGATGATGGCCAGGGAGAACCACAGGCCGTAGTGGGAGATGGTCTGGGCTACCACTACGGCATGGTGGCCTAGCTCGTAACCCAGTCCGGCCAGCATCCCGGCCCACATGAGCGAACCGATCAGGTCCAGGATCAGGAAGGTGACCACGCTCATGCCGGCCCAGCCGGCGATGACGTAGATGATCGCGCTGGGGATGGGCACGAAGGGGGCGATGACCACTGCAGGCCAGGTGAATTTGCGGCCCCAGCGATTGACCCAGCCCATGTAGCGCGGGCCACGGTTGCGGCGGCCGGACAGCATCATGATGATGCGTTCGCCCCAGAGTCTGCCTGCCCACCAGTAGATGAGGTCGAACTTCATCAGACCGACGATGGAGGCCAGCATCACGACCAGCAGCGTCCCGTGGCCGACCCGGGCGAATGCGGCGGCGGCCACGATAGACTCGGTGCTTCCGTTCAGGAGTTCGCCGAGCACCGGGTGGGTGCCGACCAGTTCGGCCCGGAACGGCAGCAAGATCAAGTAGTAGAGGCCGCTGAGCGTGATGGCGGCCCAGCAGAGGATGTCGGCCCGGCCAGGGCGGCCGATCCAGGGGAGTTGCGCGTCGTTCCTGCCCCGCGCCGGCCCGGAACCGGCGCCGGGACCAGCGCCGGGACCGGCGCTGCGGGGGTCGGCTGCCTCCGCCTGGCTGGCTGTGGGCTCCGGGACGCTCACGAGGAACGCTCCTGGGCTGAGCCGTTCCACCGGGTGGGCCGCGTTGGCGATGGTGAGGTTGTCACGTGGCTCCCAGCGTTGGTTCGGCAACGGGCAGGGTGGTTGCGGTCAGCAGCCCACCGGCATCCGATCAGCCGCCCGGGCAGACCGGGAAGAACTTGGGACAGTGACCGTGGTGGCCACCGCCCTGGTTACCGCCACCGCCCTGCTTCGGGCTGGGTGGCTGCTTGACCGACTGCCCGTTGCCCTGGCTGAACAGCGGGCTGTTGGGGTCGGGCGCGACGAAGGGCAGCGGTGGGCCGAGTGCGGCGTGTTCGAAGGTCATCTGCCAGGTCGCCCCGGGCGCGG
Organism: Streptosporangiaceae bacterium; assembly: GCA_035308365.1. Taxonomy (GTDB): domain Bacteria; phylum Actinomycetota; class Actinomycetes; order Streptosporangiales; family Streptosporangiaceae; genus PALSA-505. Next base: position 5,887 of record DATGGU010000007.1, on the reverse strand, counting down.
CGTCGCCGAACATGGTCGGACAGCCGAAGCCTGTTTGGTTGTCCCGGTAGCAGCCGTACGGATAACCCGCCATGTAGACGGTCTTGGTCGGGCCGCCCACCCATACGTAACCGGCCAGAGTGGGGGTGTAGCCGCCGAAGGCGGCCGAGGGCGGAGATGTGTGAGCGCTTCCCGCGGTACCCGTCTTGGCCGCTGCCGGGCGCCCGATACCCCTGTTGTCTGCGGTGGCCCCCGGCGCGGTGAGCACTCCTTGCAGGACGTAGTTGACAGCATCCGCGACGCTCTGCGGTATGGCCTGATGACAGCCCGCGCTTGGTACGGCCAGGCTCTTGCCGGTGTCGGTCACGATGCTCTCAAGAGCGATAGGTGCGCAGTACTTGCCGCGCGCGGCCATGGTGGCATAGGCGGCGGCCATGGATATCGGGGCGACGGTGGCCGAACCGAGGGTGAAGGATGTGATGTTGTCGGCGGGCGGCTGGCCAAGGTAGGGCTTGAACAATGAGGTTCCGTTGCCCCAGGTCAGACCCAGCTTGCTGGCAGTGGTGACCACGTTACACAAGCCGACCTTTTTCTCTAGCTGGGCATAGAAGGTGTTGATCGAAGAGGTCGTCCCGGTGTACAGCGAATAGGTGCCACGGTCACCCTGACTGGCGTTGCTGAGCTGGTAAGGAGCGAGCTGTCCCCCATTACAGTTGTAGTAGGGGCTGACGGTCTCCGAATACTGCACGGTCTGCGTGAAGCCGAACGGCACACCTTGCTCAAGCGCGGTGGTCAGGGTGAACAGCTTGGAAGAAGATCCGGTCTGTACGCCCTCGCCGCCGCCATACGGCGTGGTCGCGGCGAAGTCGATGGTCGTCTGACCCCGGCCTGTTCCATACGATCTGTCCTCCGCGATGGCCCGAATCCGGCCGGTTCCCGGCTGGATGAGAGCCTCGGCATCGGCGAGCCTGCCTGGGTTGTCTGAGCCGCTTGACGGGAGCACGTAGTTGACCGCTCGGTTGGCGGCGCGCTGGTCAGTCGGGTTTAGCGTGGTACGGATTGTGAGGCCGCCGGTGGCCAGCAGGTGGGCGCGGTCCTGAGGAGTCTTGCCGAGGGCGGGGTCGCGCAGGATGGACTGGACCACGTAGTCGCAGAAGAACCCGGCCCACTCGGCGGTGTTGCTGGTGCAGCCATTCTGCGGCTGGGTCAGGTGCAGGCCTATGGGCTGCTTCTCGGTCGCGGCGGCCGTCGCGTTGGAGATCACGCCGAGCTGGGCCATCCGGGCGAGGACGGTGTTCCGGCGCTGCACCGAGGTGGCCGGGTTGGTCACCGGGTCGTAGGCGGACGGGTTTTCCACCATCCCGGCGAGCAGGGCGGAGTCGGCCAGGTCCAGCTTGGCCGCGGTGGTGTTGAAGTACGTCTCCGCGGCGACCTCGACCCCGACGATCGGATAGCCGAAGTAGGCGTCGTTCAGATAAGAGGCCAGGATCGCGGCCCTGTTCATCTTGTGCTCGACTTCGATCGCCAGCCGCAGCTCGTGGAGCTTGCGGCCGATCGTCTCGGAGGTTGCGCTCTCAGCGGCCTGCGGGTTCTTGGCGGAGAGGATCAGCACGTTCTTCACGTACTGCTGGGCGATCGTGGAGCCACCCTGGACCGGCTTGTGCTCGAGGTCATTGACCAGGGCCCGCATCGTGCCCCTGAAATCAAGCGCGCCATGCTGCCAGTACCGGGAGTCCTCGATCGCCACAATGGCGTTGATCATGTTCGGCGAGATCTGCTTGTAGGTGACCGGGGCGCGGTCGATTCCCGAGTACGCTACCGCCTGGCTCTTGCCGGGCTTCTCATAGTAGGACTCGTCCACGCTGTAGAAGTCGGCGAGCACGTGGCCCTTGCTGTCCAGCATGACGGACCGCTGCGGGACGTGGCCGAGCACGCTCGTCGAGAGCGAGTCGAACTTGTTGGCGGCATTGCGCACTGCCACACCGATCGACCCGACCGCGGGGACCATGATGGCCGCTACCAGCACCCCGCCGACCGCGGACATGGAAATCAGGCGGCCTACGGATCTTCCCTTGCCGAAAATTTCTCCGCTGAGCACGCCCCCAGGGTACGTCAGCGGGATCTCGAATCCGCCCAAATCAGCTAGCCCGGCCCCGGTTTGAATACGGAGTGTAATCACAATGAGGCCATACGTGACTATTCGTGACAATCGGCATGGCCCAGAAGGGCTATCTCTGAAATGGGCCTAATGAGGTCTGGCACTGCCGGGCGTACTTCCGTATGTTTCTCTATCACGGCCATCGCAACGAAGCCCGCCGACAGGCCGTCGGCCCGGGGCCGAATGTAATGCCAGCCATCGCGAGCCGCGAAGGCCGTGGACGATCGAAGGAGTGGGCTACATGTGGATCACGGACTGGACTGCCCGTGCGGCCTGTAAAGGCACTGACCCTGACGAGCTTTTCGTCCAGGGCGCGGCGCAGAACAGGGCCAAGCTGATCTGCCGAGGCTGCCCCGTGCGTACCGAGTGCCTCGCCGACGCTCTCGACAACCGGATCGAGTTCGGCGTGTGGGGCGGCATGACCGAGCGTGAGCGCCGCGCCCTGCTGCGCCGCCGCCCGGACGTCAGGTCCTGGCGCGAACTGCTCGAAGACGCACGGAACACCTACGAGCGTGGCGCTGACGAGTTGGTCGCAAGCTAAGCCCGGCCTGACGAATTGGTCGCAAGCTAAGCCCGGCTTGACCGAATCTTTGATAACCCAATAGCCAGACGGGTCCGGGAAGAGTTCAGTGTTCCCGGATTCCGGGGCTAAGCCGCGAGATCCTCTCCCGCCAGGGACATTCCTATTTCACGCAGGCCGTCCAGGTCGTGGACATCCTCGGGGCGGGCGGGAATCTCCGCTACCGGTACCGAGGGGTGCGCCGCGGCGAAGTGCTCAGCCAGCCGGCGTTCCCTCGTGGCCAACTGCATCCGCTCGGCGTGCAGCCGCAGCGCCGCTTCGGTCAGCGGGTAGCTTGACCGCGATGGCGAGTCCGCCAGGTCATCATGGCCGTTCTGCAGCATTTCGGCGGCGGCCAGGCTGCGGGCGGCGGACAGCCGGGCCGCTCTGGCCCGGTGCACCCGGTTGACGATGAGACCGGCCAGCGGCATCCGGTCGGTGGACAGCCGCTCCACGAAGTAGGACGCCTCGCGCAGGGCGTCGGGCTCCGGCGCGGCGATCACCAGGAACGCGGTCCCGGGAGTCTGCAACAGCCGGTAGGTGTAGTCGGCGCGTTCCCTGAACCCGCCGAACATCGTGTCCAGCGCGGTCACGAACGTCTGCACGTCCTTGAGCACCTGTGCCCCGAGCACCCTGGTGAACACCCCGGTGACAAGCGAGAAACCGGTGTTCAGCACCCGTAGGTAGGCCCGGCCGCCGATCTTGGCCGAGCCGGTGAGGAGGCGGATCAGCCGCCCGTCCAGGAACCGGCCGAGCCGCTGTGGCGCGTCGAGGAAGTCCAGGGCGCTGCGGCTCGGCGGAGTGTCGACCACGATCAGGTCCCACTCCTCGGCCCGGCGCAGTTGTCCCAGCTTCTCCATCGCCATGTACTCCTGGGTGCCGGCGAAGCTGGACGACAGCGACTGGTAGAAGGGATTGGCCAGGATCTGGGCGGCGCGGTCCGGGTCGGCGTGCGCCTCGACGATCTCGTCGAAGGTCCGCTTCATGTCGAGCATCATGGCGTGCAGGCTGCCGCCCGCCTCGCCGTTGACCCCCGGCACCGGCCGGGGCGTGTTGTCCAGTGAGGTCAGGCCCATGGACTGGGCCAGCCTGCGGGCCGGGTCCACGGTCAGCACCACGACGTTCCTGCCGCGTTCGGCGGCGCGCAGCGCGACCGCGGCGGCCACGGTGGTCTTGCCCACCCCGCCCGAGCCACAGCAGACGATCACCCGGGTCCGTGGGTCGTCGGCGAGCCGGTCCATGTCCAGCCAGTGGTACTTGCCGGCCGGGCCGATACCGAGCCGCGTGCTGGTCACGTCAGACCGCCCTCTGTTCGCGCAGTTCTTCGGCCAGCCGGTACAGCCCGGCCAGGTCCATCCCGTCCGGGATCAGCGGCAGGTTGTACCGCGGCTGGCCCGCCGCGGCCAGCCGCCGTCGCTCGCTGCGCTGCAGGTCCATGGCGCGGGCGTGCTCGGCGAGGTCGGCTGCCAGGTCGGTGGCCAGCGAACGGCTGTCCTCGATGCCGGCCGCCTTGAGCCCTAGGGCCAGCTCGGCGGTGTCCAGCGTGCCGTTCTCCGCCGCGGTCAGGTCCGCCTGGCTGAGCACCGGCGGCCGCATCATGTTGATCATGATTCCACCGATCTGCAGCCCGCCGTGCGCCGGGTCGCGCAGCTCGGCGATGTTGTCCAAGGTCTCCTGGACCGGCATTTCTTCGAGCACCGTGACGAAGTGCACGGCCGTCTGCGGCGAGCGGATCACACTCAGCACGGTGTCCGCGTGGCCGCGGATCGGCCCCACCTTGGCCAGCCCGGACACCTCGGAGGCGACGTTGAGGAAGCGGCCGATCCGGCCCGTGGGCGGGGCATCCATGACGACCGCGTCGTACACCGGCTTGCCACCCTTGCGCCTGCGCACCGCTTCGGCGGCCTTTCCGGTGAGCAGCACGTCCCGCAGGCCGGGGGCGAGCGTGGTCACGAAGTCCACCACCCCGAGCCTGGTAAGCGCCTGGCCGGCGTGCCGCAGGTTGTAGAACATGGCCAGGTACTCGAGGAACGCTTCCTCGGGATCCACGGCGAGCGCGTAGACGTCGCCGCCCGCACCCCGCCCGCTCGCCAGGCCGACGGCAACCTTCCGCTCTCCGTAAGGAAGCGGCGGGCAGTCGAAGAGCTGAGCGATCCCCTGGCGGCCCTCCACCTCCATGAGCAGGACGTTGCGGTCATGAGACGCCAAGGCAAGGGCCAGGGCGGCTGCCACGGTCGTCTTGCCGGTGCCGCCCTTCCCGGTCACGACATGCAGCCGCACGCCATCCCAGTCGGTGTCACGTGCGCTCACGCTTAAGGAGGCTATGGGCATTATTGAAAACTACCTAAGTGATCATGCTGTGACGGCTCTGCACACGGCCGGTGCAGGACCTTTACCGCGCCTTGTCCTGGTGTCACTACGCTTGATCCAACGGGCCAAAGAGCCCGTTACAACTGGAGAAGAGGTGTCCGAGATGGTCGCCGCGCTTGTGGTCATCTTCGTGCTTATCGTGCTGGGCGGGGTGATAACCGCAGCCCGCTCGATCCGGGTAGTCCAGCAGTTCGAGCAGGGCATTGTGTTCAGGTTCGGCCGGATCGAGGCCAAGCCCCGCGGGCCGGGCATCACCTGGATCAGGCCGGTCGGCGACCGTATGCAGAAGGTCAACATGCAGATCGTCGCCATGGCCGTTCCCGCGCAGGAGGGCATCACCAGGGACAACGTCAGCGTCCGGGTGGACGCGGTGGTCTACTTCCGGGTTATCGACCCGATCAAGGCCGTGGTAAACGTGCAGAACTACCTGTTCGCGATCTCCCAGCAGGCGCAGACGTCGCTGCGGTCGATCATCGGCCAGTCGGAGATGGACCAGCTGCTGGCCGAGCGCGACACCGTCAACCGCGAGCTGCGCCGGATCATCGACGAGCCGACCGAGGGACCCTGGGGCATCCGGGTTGAACGGGTGGAGATCAAGGACGTGTCGCTGCCCGAGGGCATGAAGCGCTCGATGTCCCGGCAGGCCGAGGCGGAACGTGAGCGCCGAGCCCGGATCATCTCCGCCGACGGTGAGTACCAGGCGTCCAAGCGCCTTGCCGCCGCCGCGAACGTGATGGCCCGCGACCCCGCCGCCCTGCAGTTGCGCCTGCTGCAGACCGTGGTCGAGGTGGCCGCCGAGAAGAACAGCACGCTGGTCATGC
>DATGGU010000006.1:0-5251 GCA_035308365.1 Streptosporangiaceae bacterium | reverse complement strand
GCATGACCAGCGTGCTGTTCTTCTCGGCGGCCACCTCGACCACGGTCTGCAGCAGGCGCAACTGCAGGGCGGCGGGGTCGCGGGCCATCACGTTCGCGGCGGCGGCAAGGCGCTTGGACGCCTGGTACTCACCGTCGGCGGTGATGATCCGGGCTCGGCGTTCCCGCTCGGCCTCGGCCTGCCGGGACATCGAGCGCTTCATGCTTTCGGGCAGCGACACGTCCTTGATCTCCACCCGTTCGACCCGGATGCCCCAGGGTCCCTCGGTCGGCTCGTCGATGATCCGGCGCAGCTCGCGGTTGACGGTGTCGCGCTCGGCCAGCAGCTGGTCCATCTCCGACTGGCCGATGATCGACCGCAATGAGGTCTGCGCCTGCTGGGAGATCGCGAACAGGTAGTTCTGCACGTTCACCACGGCCTTGATCGGGTCAACGACCCGGAAGTAGACCACCGCATCGACCCGGACGGTCACGTTGTCCCTGGTGATGCCATCCTGGGCCGGGACAGCCATGGCGACGATCTGCATGTTGACTCTCTGCATCCGGTCGCCGACCGGCCGGATCAGGGTCAGTCCGGCGCCGCGCGGCTGGCCCAGCACCCGTCCGAACCTGAAAATGATGGCCTGCTCGTACTGCTGCACGACCTTCAGCGAGCGGCCGGCCACGATGAGCCCGGCCGTGACGAGTATTACCAGGATGACTACCAGGGCAACCATCACCAACGCCTCTTCTCCGGTGACGCCGTGGTAGCTGGCCGCCCTCGGCAGGCCGGTCCCCGGTGCCTGCTCCGAGCTTATCTACGCAGCCAGACTCTAGCAATAGATTTCTAGAAATATAAGCCAGGCTGTCCAGCCTCCTGGTGGCCCACTTCCGGGCCGCGGGCGCGCTGCCCGAAGCCGGGCCGGGCGGGTGTCGAGCCCGGTGGTGCCTCCGGTCCGGTCACGGCGCCGCGTCGGTGCCGGCCAGCAGGGCCAGGATCTCGCCAACGGTACGTTCCCGGCCGGTCGGCTCGGGGAGCGGGAGGTGGGTCTGGATCTGGTAGCGGTTGCGGCGGCCGTCCTTGTGCTTGGCCACATAGCCGGCGTTGGCCAGGTCGGTGACGATGCCGTAGGCGCTGCGCTCGGTGATGCCCAGCCTGGCCGCGATGTCGCGCAGCCGCACCCCCGGGTCGTGCGCGATGCACAGCAGGACCCGGGCATGGCTGGTCAGGAAACTCCAGTTCGTCTCAGCCATCGGTCCTCCGTGATTCTGGAAAGAGTTTGCTAGTCTTCTCCTGCTAGTGTAGCGTCAACGGCGCGCACCGGGAGTCAGCCGGCGATCAGCGGCCAGCTACCCCGGGGCTCCCCGCAGGAGGCCATGCCATCCCGTCCTGGTCACCAGGACCGTTCTGGACGGCACTCACATTGCCGCTACTCCGGCTGACTGCCGGTGCCCAGGCAAGCCTCCGGCCACACCCCGGCCCGGGCGGCAGTTGCTGGGCTGCACCGCAGAATCAGGTCCCGCCATCCAGCGCGTCCCCAGCCGCCGTTGTCCCAGCTCAGGAACGTGATGGCAGACCTATGCGCCGCAGACCACACGCCGCCGCTGTCGCCTGACGTTGTGTATGCGCACCCGGGGAGAGGTGTTACAGCTTGGTGAGCTTGGTGCTGGGGAGCGGGATCCGCCGATGATCCGGGCGGAAGTCCACGAGCACGGCGCTGTCTTCTACGCCGAGTATGACGCCGAGCCCGTACTTGTCGTGCGTCACCTGATCGTGGACAGCGAACGTCTCGGCCGGGCGCGCCGGGGCAGGGGCCAGGAACGGGCTGCCGGGCAGGTGGCGCCGGACTGCGGCGCGAGAGGTATTCATGACTACCATCATGCGCCTTTCCTGCCCGGACCGACAGGCCGGCCGTCTGGGCAGACGCGGCGTCAGCGTCTGCGGGTAGCCGGCCGTTAAGCGGCAGACGTTCGGCGGAAGTCTTCTTCTGCTGAGACCCCGGCCAATCCCCCGCCCGCAGTGATGGCCTCGACAACCACCGCGGCCGGTGCGGCCTTCTTGCTGCGGCAGATGAGCCCGGGCGTGTGCCGCCAGGCGAGGCAGGCGAGGGCGCCGAGCGGGATGGGCGGAAGGTAGGTGACTGCCCGGTACAGCAGCACGGCGGCGGTCACCCGGGCACCGACTGCCGGGCCGCCACCCGCCGCCAGGGCGCCCACCAGGCCGAGCTCGGTGACACCCAGCCCACCCGGGGTGACGGGCAGCGCCGTCAGCAGCCGGACGAATGCGTAGGCCGCGAGCGAGGCCTGCCAGGACACCTGGCCCTGCGACAGGCCGACGCCGCGCAGGCAGGCCAGCAGGACCAGCCAGAGCGAGAGGTTGCCGGCCAGGGTGGCGGCAGAGATCCGCCAGCTGCGCCCGGCGAGCAGGCGGGATGCCCGGTCGCGGAAGCCCGCCAGCGACTCGGCGATCCGGCGGGGCGGCGGCCTGCGCACCAGCCGCGAGCCGGCGCAGGCGCCGCGCTCTAGCAGGCGGCCTGTCCGTATCGCGAACGATTCGCTGCGCAGCAGCAGGCTGAACCCGGCCGCCAGGGCGATGAGCAGGGCCAGCCCCACGCCGGCGGCGACGATCAGGATGGCATCGGGACGGGCGGCCGTCAGCAGGATCAGCAGGGCGAGTACGGGCAGGCCCAGCCGGGCCAGGACGTTCCAGATCCCCGATACCAGCGTGTAGAGGACGTAGTCCGCCGTGCTGACCCCCCAGCTGGACAGCATCGCCCAGCTGACCCCCATGGCGAGGGCGCCGCCGGCCGGCAGCGTGTTCGCCACCGCGTTGGAGCCGAGGTTGACCACCGCCGCCTGGCGCAGCCGTACCGTGGGCAGCACCGCGGAGATGATGATCCAGCCAGAGGCCATGCTGATGGCGGCCGTCGCCGCCACGAGCAGTACCTGCGGCCATGTCATGGCATGGAGGCTGGCCCACACGCTGTGATAGGACGCGAAATGCGGGAGGGCGAACCCGAAGATGGCCGCGACCAGCCCCAGGGACATCGCGGTACGGAGGATCTTCCGGCCGCGCCGCCGGTGCCCGGCGGCGGTCGGCGTCCGCTGCACCGCGGCGACCGGGCCTGGATGCGGTTTCGCAGGCCGCCGGGACTGCTCGGCGCTAGCTTTCATCAGCTCCTGTCCCTGCTGGCGGTGAACGGTGACGTCCCTGGCCGGTCACGAAGTGACGTGCGCGGGTAGCCAGTCCTGCGAGACAGTTGCTGACAACATGCGCCGCAACCCGGAACCGAAACCGCCCCGCCAGGTGGACGAGCCAGACTGCCAGGGTCCGGAGCAATACCCCGACGCTAGCAGCTTCCGGGAGTGTCCGGGGCCCTTACGGTAAAAGCGGCGAAGAGGAAGTTGTGTACACGAAGATCAATCCCTTGTCTCAAACTACTCACGTCATGCCATTTCAGGCCCATAAAGTGTGCGGCGATCAGGCGGACCGCAAGCGTCTAGAACCTGTGCGGCCGGTTACGTGGCGTGGGCGGGTGGCGGCAGCCCCGAGTCTTCGCGCACCGGTTGGAGCTGGGCACTGCCGGGCAGCCGTACGCATGGTGCTGCCACCTTCGCCGCCCAGCGGTGCGGTGACGTCCGGGCTGACAGATGGACATGTGGCCGTGGGTGCCCGGGTTCAGGGTGCCGTCATGCTCCATCACTCTCCTTTCAGTTCTGGAAATAGTTTGCTAGTTATTTGCTGCTAGTGTAGCGTCAAAGACGCGTGCCGAGAGTCAGCCGCCGATCGGTGGCCAGCTACCCGGGGCTCCCGGAGGAGGCCACGCCACCGTCCTGGTCACCAGGACTGTGCCGGATGGCGCTCGCATTGCTGCTACTCCGGTTGACTGCCGGTGCGCAGCCAGGCTGCCGAGCCAAAATCGCTGGCCTGGGGTGCTGCTGTGCCTCCCGCGGCCCTGAGGTCCCGGCACGGCTCAGATCCCCGGCGGCCCCGAACGGGCGACAACCAGGAGGCATGCGATGCGGGCACTCAGGTACGCCACGGGGGCGCTCGCCGGCATTGGGTCAGGCGCTGGCTCTCACGTTTCCTCCTGGGCCGCATCTGGCCCTGGTGATGTCGAGCCGGATCTGCTGCCCTCTTCGAGGCTGTGACAGCCGCCGGTGATCGCGCCGAAGTGCACGAACACATCCGGGCTGCCCTCGGCTGAAACCACCCCGGCTCGGCCGGGCGGGTGCGGCTGGGCGAACACCCCGGCAGCGACCTGGTCACTGCGCCGAAGCCCGGGCCAGCCGCGGCTTGCCCCCGGCCGGCCGGCGGGCCGGGGCTAGCGGCAGCCGATGATGATGGTAGGAACGCTGTCATGGGCTTGGATGACCCGGCCAGCCCTGCCGGGGACAGTGGCGCTCGTGAGATCGGCGGGCCGCTGGATCCGGCTGCTACCGGAACGGCGCCTTCAGGCTTGGCCCCAGGTGAGCTGTGGGCCGGGCGGGATGCCGTCAGAGAACCGGAGCCAAGCACCCGCCTGGGCGCCGTCGCGGCTGCGGCCGGCCGTGACGGGCCGTTAGTGTCCGGCCATGACGACGACGGCCCTCCCGCCCGGGTGATGGGCGGTGGCGCTACGGCCGACCCGGTCAAGGACTACCTCAAGCGGATCGGCAAGGTGCCGCTGCTCAATGCAAGGCAGGAAGTCGAGCTGGCCAAGCGGATCGAGGCAGGTCTGCTCGCCGATCACAAGCTGGCCGAAGGCAGCGGAGTACTGCGCGCGGGTCAGATCCTGGAGCTTGAGTGGGTCGCCGAAGACGGCAGGCGGGCGAAGGACCATCTGGTGGAGGCCAACCTGCGGCTGGTGGTGTCGCTGGCCAAGCGGTACACCGGCCGCGGGATGCTGTTCCTGGACCTGATCCAGGAGGGCAACCTCGGCCTGATCCGTGGCGTGGAGAAGTTCGACTACACCAAGGGCTACAAGTTCTCCACCTATGCCACCTGGTGGATCCGGCAGGCCATCACCCGGGCCATGGCCGACCAGGCCCGCACCATCCGGATTCCCGTGCACATGGTCGAGGCCATCAACAGGCTGGCCCGGGTGCGGCGGCAGATGCTGCAGGACCTGGGCCGGGAGCCGACCCCCGAGGAGCTCGCGGCCGAGCTGGACATGACCCCGGAGAAGGTCATCGAGGTGCAGAAGTACGGCCGTGAGCCGATCTCGCTGCACACCCCGCTCGGCGAGGACGGCGACAGCGAGTTCGGTGACCTGATCGAGGACTCCGAGGCG
>DATGGU010000005.1:0-176204 GCA_035308365.1 Streptosporangiaceae bacterium | reverse complement strand
TACGGGCAGCCAGGCGGCGCCGCCGGATACGGCCAGCCAGGTGGCGCCGGAGCGGGCAGCGTGGGTTATGGTCAGCCGGGCGCCAGCTCCGGGTACGGTCAGCAACCCTTCCAGGGTCAGCAAGGCGGCTATGGATACCCCACGCCGGGCTCGGTATACGGACCGCCGGGCGGAGCCGGGTCCAGACCGCGCCGGCGGACCGGCTTGTGGCTGGGCGTCGGCGGCGGCTGCGTGGCCGCAGCGGTGGCGGCCGTCCTCATTTTCGTCTTCGTCGTGCACGGAACCAGCAGCGGCAAGAACTGGACGCTCACCGCCCCCGCAACGGCAGGCGGCCTGAGCCGCAACAACACGCCTGGCATTTCGAGTTCGCTGGGCAGCGCGATGGGCGGAGTCAGATCTCAGTTCAATCAGATGCCGAATGTCGGCCAGATAAAGTCTACCGTTGAGGGCGTCTACAATCTGGGCCACGCCTCGGCCGGCGCAATTCCTCATCTCGTCGTGTTCGTGGGACTCAACGGCACATTCAACGACCAGGCTGTCCTCAACGGAATGGTGGCCGGCGGCGACAACCTGCCCAAGGTTTCACCCGGGCCGCATGGCGGCACGGCGGAATGCGGCACCGGCGGTTCGGGCAACGAAGTCTGCTTCTGGGTCACCAGCACCACGATTGGATTCATCGTGGTGGAACCCAATGGCGCGGAAGCGGCGAACGCGCTGGACGGCCTGATGATTCACATGCGCACGGACCTGGAGCAGCCAGCGAGCTGACCTGGACGGCCATGCCGTGCCGATGCGGATCCGCGACCGTCTGAATATACCGGTCTGACCATCCATCTGCCATGATGACGGCGGGGCGCTTCGCCGTGGGGCGAACGAAGAACTAGCCCAGACTGCTAATAAGACAGTGCCAGAAGGGGTGCTGAACAGATGAGCGGTTGGACTCCTTCTCAGAATAACCCCGGCCCGTCACCGAATGACTCTGATGCGTCATCAGACGACCAGGAAACCGGCGAAGCATCAAGACAGCGCGAGCAATTCGGGCTGCCTTCGAGCCGGGGCAGCAGGAATGACAACAGGCACGAAACCCCGTCCTGGTTCGATCCCCAGCCCGCGCCGCAGCGCTCTGCCGAACCCGCCCCCCATCCGTCCACCGGGCCCGCACCCCAGCCGTCCGCCGGGCCCGCACCCCAGCCGTCCGCCGGGCCCGCACCCCAGCCGTCCACCGGGCCGGTTTCCCAGCCGTCCACCGGGCCCGCACCCCAGCTTTCGGCCGACCCCGCGCCTCAGGCTTTCACCACACCAGCGCCGCAGCAAGGCTTCGGGTTCCAGCCCGAGCCGGCAACGCAACCCGGCCACATCCCACCGCCCGGGCCGGTCCCCCAGCAGCGCTACGACACCCAGCCCGGTTACGGAAACCAGCCGGGCTACGGCTATCCACCCGGCGGCATATACCCCGAATCCCCAAGGAACCGAGCGCGCACCTGGATCGCAATCATCGCCGGGGTCGTCACCATCGGGGTCATCATCGCCGGCGTCAGCTTCTACATACTGAAACGGTCGTCGCAGCGATGGACGCTGACCGCGCCGGCCAGCCTGGCCGGGCTGAGCCGGGACACCAGCTCGATAGACCAGTCGGCCTTCGCCGGCGAGGTCTCCAGGCTCAGATCCGGCGTCACCAGCCTGCCCAACTATGGCAGCCTGAAGTCCACGGTCAGCGCGCTCTACACGCTCGGGCCAAATCAATCGGTCGGGTTCATCGGCTTCAACGGCACGTTCAACGTGCAGGTCGTGCTCAAAAGCGGGCCCCACCTCAAGGTCTCGAAGGCCAACCCGGGACCGCACGGCGGCACGGCGGAATGCGGCCAGCTCAGCCCGGACACGCTGTGCCAATGGTCCACGCCGACCACGGTCGGCATTATCGTCGTCATTCCCACCAGTGCGGCGGCCAGCCAGGAATCCATCGCGGCAGCCAACAGCCTGATGCTCAGGATCCGGGAGGCTGTGGAGCATTCGGCCCACGGAAGCTGACCAGCCGCCGGGCCGGACCGCCCGATTCCGCTGGCTTTTCAGCCCGGGCAGGGCTTACCCGATCATGCCATCCCGGTCACAGGACGAAGGGCGCCTCGCCCGAGTCGCTGGCCATCTCCCGCCCGGCCGATTCCCAGCCGAGCATGCCGTCGGCCACGTTGAACGCCTGCCAGCCGCTGGCGTTCAGCGCTTCGGTGGCACGCGCGGAGCGCCCGCCGACTCTGCAGATGACATACACGTCGCGGTCGCGGGGGATCTCGGCACACCGGTCGCCGAGCTCACCCAGCGGAATGTGCCGGGCACCTGGTACATGGCCCGCCGACCATTCGTCTTCTTCACGAACATCCACAAGGTAAGCCTGCGCGGGGACCTCGGCTGCGGTCACCGCCGGCAACTCGTTTTCGGGATACATCGCCTCTCCTCCCCGCCCATTCTCTCACCCGCGCGAGATATCGCACTGTGAACGGAAAGGAACGGCCGGTATACCGAGCACCACTCGGCACCCCGGTCATTCCACGTGCGGGAACCAAACCCGCCAGGTCCATCAGGTTCCGGCGGGCACCGGCTGCCTGTCCTGGCCGTCGCTCTCCCTGATGCCGTAACCGGCGTACAGCCGGCGCGGCGGCCCGGCGCCCACCAGTTCGCTGTGCGGTGCGGTGACGCTGGTACGTTCGGGCACCTCAGGTTCGCCCTCGAAGACCCGTCCCCGATGTTCGAGTACGCGCCGACCGAGATGGCCGCCGGGCTGGGGCTCACTTTTACCCGCCGCGCTGACCTCAACCGCGCCGCTGACCTCAGCCGCCTCGCCGACCTCAACCCCGGCGATGACCTCGGCCCCGGCGCCCGGTGATGATCCAGGTCCGCGAGCCGAACCAGATACCCTGACCGGCGTCGCGGGTGGCCAGCGCGGCACGCAGCCGATCTACCGCACGCGCCCGCCCGGCCTCGTCGAACGGCTCGATCAGGCCCATCATCGACGGCAGGCCGCACACCATCTCGGTAGCCTCATCCACGGTATCGCCGTACCACACCGGTTCGGCCACGTCCGTAAAGCCGACATCGGTAAAGCCGGCCGCTTCGAGAATCCCCCGCGCACGATCAGGGTCGGCAAGGCTGTAGGCGCTCCCGCTGGCCGGAAGTTCGGGCAGTTCGTCACTGCCGGACAGGGCCCGGTGAAAGACGAGCGTCCACTCGTTCCGCTCCCGGGCCTGCCACACCATCAGCGCCAGCCGCCCGCCCGGGCGCAACGCCCGGCCGACATTGGTGAACGCGGCGACCAGGTCGTCAAAGAACATCACGCCGAACCGGCTGATCGCGATGTCGAACTGCTCCGGCCCGAACGGGTGCACCTGCGCGTCGGCCAGCTCGAACGAGACGTTGCTGAGCCCTTCCTCGATGCTCAGCCTGCGAGCCTGCTCCAGCATCCGCTTGGACAGGTCGACCCCGAGCGCGCTGCCCGCCGTGGCGGCCCGGGCCGCGTCCCTGGTGGATTCTCCCGTCCCGCAGCCGACGTCCAGCACGTGCTCGTCCGGCCCGATGGCGGCCACCGCCCGCAGTCGCTCGTTGAGCAGCCGCACCTGCCTGTCGCTGCGCCGCGGATGGTCGGCCCGGCGGTCGCCCGCCGCACCGTTCCACAGGGCGATCTGATCGGCGTTGACACTCACGCCAGGGACACTACCGCGATCCCCGGCGCTGCGGAGACGGGGTCAAGTGCGCGCCAAAAATGTCAGACCCAGGTGGTGTAGTTGGAGGTGTCAAACCGCTGAGGAGGCCGAGATGCCAACCACAAGGATGCACTCCGGCGCCAGCGCGGTGCGAGCCGAAGCCCTGTTCGTGTCGCCGCTGCAGCAATCCGGCAATCCCAGTGCCCTGCAGGTCCGGCGGGCCACCGCCGCGGCCCTGCGCCAGTTCGGCAGCCTCGGCTGCGCGGAGCGGGTCGCCCAGGAGTTCGGCGATCATCCGGAACTCGCCGCGGACCGGATGCGCTGGGCGCGGTTGATGGTCGCCGGGACATCCCGCGAACGGATACCGCGGCAGCCCGCTGCACAGGAGCATGATCAGCTCATCAATCGCGCAGCTTGATTTAGAGGGGGGTGGATGGGCGGGCGGAGCGCTCAACGCTGCTCTCTAGCCTCCGGCTAGCTTCGCCGTGGCCCCGCCCGTGATTCTGTCCGGGGGGCCGAGCCCCCCGGACCCCCACGATGCGGGCTAGGGTTGATCGCCCGACTCGGGATGGGTTGGCCGCCCGACTCGGGCGGGGGCTGGCCGCTCGACCCGGGCGGAGGGTGATCGCTCGACCCGGGACGGGGTTGGCCGCCCGACCCGAGCGGGGGGTTGGCCGCTCCACTCGGGGCGGGGTTGGCCGCTCGACTCGGGGCGGAGGCTGGCCGCTCGGCTTCGATGTCATGGGCTCAGGCGTCGTCGGTGGCTAGGTGTTCGTAGGCTGGGGCTAGCAGATCGGCCAGGTCCTTGCCGCGGATGGCGATCGGCGGTGGCTCGAACGAGCGGAGCAGCAGGTCCGGCGGGGTTACCGGGGCGGTGGGCATCGCCCGCAGCCGGGCCGGGCTCAGGCCTGGCGCCCAGAAGCCGTCCAGGCACTCGGCGAGCGGCCGGCCGGGCACGTCGATCACCGGGCGGGCCTCATCGGCCCCGCCGGCCCCGGTGCCGGCGAGACGCAGCGCGGCCAGCAGTTCCTCCTGACTCCGCCCGCGCCAGGCCAGCATAGCGAACGGGTCGTCGTCGAAGGCCTCGGCGAGCACATAACAGACCGCGGCCAGGTGTTTGCACGGTACGCCCCAGTCCGGGCAGGAGCAGGACATGATCATGTCGGCCGAGGACCGCACGTCCCCTGCGGACCGGGGGAACAGCGGGGTGCCGCAGTCGTCGAACACCTGCTCAATCTCGTGCGGCATCTCCCCGGCGAGCAGCTTGGCCCGGAACAGCGCGCGGGCGGCCAGCGCCCGTTGTACCAGTTCCCATTGCCCGGTGGTGAGCGGCAGCACCTGGATGCGCACCCGGTACGGGTTCGGCCGTGATCCTTGCACCTGCGCGGTCACGTAGCCGGTGGTCAATTCGAAACCGATCACCTGCCCCCGCCGGGCGTAGTTGCGGCCCCGGGCGAGCCTGCCGCTCAGGCCCAGGGACTCCAGCACGTCGATGAACCGGCGCGACCACCACTGCTCACCGATGGCCCCCCGCTTGCTGCGGGCCTGAACGCCTCCCTCGACCGGGATCGGCCGAGACGGCTCCGGCCAGCGGCGGCCAGACCACTCGCTCACTGCGACACCGCCTCGGGCGATAGCGCGATCACCTCGCGCAACTCGGCCACGGACAGCTCGGTCAGCCAACCCTCGCCGGTTCCGACGATCCGCTCGGCCAGCGCCTTCTTTTCCTCGATCATCGCGTCGATCCGCTCTTCCAGGGTGCCGACGCAGACGAACTTGCGCACCTGCACGTCCTTGCGCTGGCCGATCCGGAACGCCCGGTCGGTCGCCTGGTCCTCCACCGCCGGGTTCCACCACCGGTCCACGTGGATCACATGGCTGGCCGCGGTAAGGTTCAGCCCCGTGCCGCCCGCCTTGAGCGACAGCAGAAACACCGCGGGCTCGCTCATCTTCTGGAATGCTGCCACCATGGCGTCCCGCTGCTTCTTGGGTGTGCCACCATGCAGGTAGAGCACCGGGCAGCCGAGCCGCCCGGCCAGGTGCGGCTGGAGCATCGAGCCGAACTCCGCATACTGCGTAAAGCACAATGCCTTGTCGCCCTCGGCGATGACCTCGTCGCAGATCTCTTCCAGCCGGGCCAGCTTGCCCGACCGCCCAGGCAGCCGTGATCCGTCGCCGAGCAGGTGCGCGGGATGGTTGCACACCTGCTTGAGCTTGGCCATGGTGGCCAGCACCAGCCCCCGGCGCTCGATGCCTTCCTCAGCCGTCTCGATCTTGGCCATCATGTCCGAGACGGTCGCCTGATAGAGCGACGCTTGCTCGGCGGTCAGATTGCACCAGATTTTCATCTCCTGCTTCTCCGGCAGGTCAGAGATGATCGATTTGTCGGTCTTGAGCCGCCGCAGGATGAATGGCCCGGTGAGCCGTTTGAGCCGCTCCGCGACTTCCTCGTCGGCGCCCCGCTCGATCGGGATGGCATACCGCTGCCGGAACTTCTCGGCCGGCCCGAGCAGCCCTGGGTTGGTAAATTCCATGATCGACCACAGGTCGCTCAGCCGGTTTTCCACCGGCGTCCCGGTCAGCGCGATCCTGGACCGCGCGGGCAGCCCGCGCACCGCCTTGGCCTGCCGGGTCGCATGGTTCTTGATGTTCTGCGCCTCGTCGCAGACAACCCGCCCCCACGGAACCTTCGCCAGATCCTCCAGGTCCCGTGCCGCGACCCCGTAGGTGGTGATCACCAGATCGGCCGCCGCCAGCGCCTCGGCAAGCTCGTGCCCGCTCAGCCGATCCCCACCGTGATGCACGTAAACCTTCAGTCCCGGAGTGAACTTGGCTGCCTCCTGTTCCCAATTGCCCACCAGACTCATAGGGCAAATAAGAAGAGAGGGCTTCATTACGGTGGAGGAGTCGACTCGGTGCATCTCCGCCGGACTTCGTTCAGCCAGACCCACCGCGCCGTTCTCCCGCTCGTGAGCCATCAGCCCGAGCAACTGGACGGTCTTTCCCAAACCCATCGAATCCGCCAGAATCCCCCCCAAACCAAGCCCATCAAGGAAGGACAGCCAGGCAAGCCCACGCTCCTGGTAGGGGCGCAGGGTGCCGGTGAACGAGGCGGGGGTGGGTACTGGGGTGAGGCGGCGGTCGGCCTGGCCGGAGAGCAGGTCGCCGAGCCAGCCGTCAGCGTCCACCTGGACCAGGGGCAGGTCGTCGTCGCCGGTGGCCTGCAGACCAGCCAGCAGGGCGTCACCGGCCGGCGCAGTGCCCGACCGGCTTCGCTCCAGGAATTTCAGCGCGGCCCGCAGGTGCCTGTCGTCCAGCTCCACCCACTGCCCGCGCAGCCGTACCAGCGGGACCTTGAGCCGGGCCAGCTCGGCCAGTTCGGCGGGATCGAGCTCCTGGTCCCCGACGGCCAGGTCGTAGCGGAAGTCGACCAGATCTTTCAGCCCGAACTTGGGGTCGGTCACCGAACCGGCGGACGCCGCCCTGGTGCGCGTCGTCAGCTTGAGCCCCAGCCGGGACTTGCGCACCCAGTCCGGCAGCAGCACCCCGAACCCAGCCCCCGACAGCAGCGGTGCCGCCTGCTTCAGAAAACCGAACGCGCCCTCGGTATCCAGGGATACCTCGGCCGGTGCGGCAGTGTGCAGCGCGGTTTCCAGCTCGGGAAACAACCGCACCGCCCGGCCGAGCCCGGCCAGCAGTTCTTCCTCCGGGTGCCGGATCCCCACGGCGAGCCCGGCCGTGGACATCCCCGCCCACACGTCATCCGCCGACATCAGCAAGCTGGGATCGTCCGTGGACTGCAGGGCGAATTCAACCCGCCAGTCGGTCCCCCGGCCGTCATCTTCCACATCCGGCTCCACCAACCGGAAACAGGTCCGCACCGGCCCAGCCGGAAGCTCCGCAGCCCGATGCCATTCATCGAGCTGAATCCCAAGCTCAGCAACCTCCGCCTCATCCTCGGCAGTCGCGACTTCGATGACCGGATCGGCAGCGGTCAGCGCCGCCAGCCACCGCTCAGCCACCGGCACCCGCACCGGCCGCCGCCCCCGCCGCGCAGGCAGCAACGGCAACACTCCCAACCGATCCCGTACCGTCGCATCAGCCACCCCATCCAGCGCCCCGGTCAATATCCGCGCCGAGTCCTCCCCCTCAACCCGCGTCGCCCGCCACACCGCCGGCATTCCCGACGCCAGCTCCCGAGCCCGCTCCGCGTCACCGCCACCCAGCACCACCCGCCACCGCGCCGCATACCCTTCTCCGTCCCTGCGCAGCCCCGGCAGCACCCGCCCCCGAACCGCCAGATCCACCCCCAATCTCCCCACCGCCGCCAGATACCGCAACGACCCGCCCATCACGGCCGGCCAGCCCTCTTCCTCCACACCAGCCAGCAGCTCAACCACCGCTCCACCGTCAAATCCCAGCACCGGCACCCGCCACCCCCGCAACCCAACCCGCCCCCGGGCCTCCCCGCCCAACTCCGGCGACCCCACCGGGCCGTCCGTGGTCGACGGCAACCACAAGGTCAGCTCGTCCTCAACCGCCTTCCGCCCCAGCTCCCCCATCACCCCAGGCAACTCCGCCACCACTCCAGCAAGCCGCTCGGTGTCGCAGGCATACGGATGCACACGAGGCGCCCTCGACACGCGACCAGGTGGCCGCGAAACAGTTCTTGGCAGCTCAGAGTCCTCGGCCCACAGACAGGCCACCCCGTAAGCCCAAACCCCGTGGACCACCAGCATTTGACCGACTCCAGAAACGCCCGACCACCAAGTCTCGCAGAGCTAACGCCACTCGATCGCCTGACACCCACTAAGAAGTCCGCCTAGATGCAAGACGAGCAAGGGGGCACCCGCCCGAGCAGCCGGCGTTCGGCGCGGCCGGTCAGTCGGCAGGGCGAGCGGGTGTCCCCGAAGCCGTTTCCAAGCCCCTAAGACTCCCGCCGCGACGTCTTGGAAGGAAGCTCTGCCTTCTCCTCGCCAGAGCCGGTGAACGTCCGCTTGTCCGCCCCAACCTTCCGCAGTTGCTTGTTCATCGACCGAATCAGAAAGTACAGCGCAACCGCCATGGCGAACACGATAAGGAACCCCAGCACCCCGGGTTCGACCTGACTGGCGATGGACGACGATGAGCCAGTCAGTGCTATTGCGAGCACACCTTCTCCCGTATTCCTGCGAACAGGTCATCTTCGGGCAGCTCGGTGTCGGTGAGCGACCTAGCCAAATGGTAGTCCTCCGTCGGCCAGGCCGCTTGCTGCACCTCCAGGGGGCAGGCGAACCAGGCGCCGTCCGGGTCGACCTGGGTGGCGTGCGCCTTCAGCGCCATGTCCCGGATCGGGAAGTAGTCGCCGCAGGTTATCCGCGTGGTGATCTCCAGTTCGCGGCGCTCGTCGGCCCGCTCCTTCCAGGAGTCGAACCAGTCCGTGTAGGGCGATTCGAGCCCACGGCGCAGTAGCTCCTCGTGCAGCGCCAGGAAGCGCGCCCGGTGGAAGCTGGCGAAGTAGTAGAGCTTGAGAGGTTGCCACGGCTCACCCGTGCCGGGGTACCTGTCCGGATCCGCCGCCGCGTCGAAGGCCTCGACGCTGACGTTGTGGCACTGCACATGGTCCGGGTGCGGGTAGCCGCCCCGCTCGTCGTAGGTGAGCATGACGTGCGGCCGGAACTCGCGGACCGCCCGGACCAGCGGCTCGGTGGCCTTCTCGACCGGCAGCAGAGCGAAGCAACCCTCCGGGAGTGGCGGCAGCGGGTCGCCCTCGGGCAGGCCTGAGTCGATGAATCCCATGAAGCGCTGCTGCACACCGAGGATTTCGCGGGCCCGCTCCATCTCCGCGAGCCGGACCCTGGCCAGGTCGGCGCGGATCTCCGGCCGGTCCATGGCCTTGTTGAGAATGTCGCCGCGCTCGCCGCCGGTCAGCGTGACGACGAGTACCTCCACCCCCTCGCGCGCGTAGCGGGCCATGGTGGCACCGCCCTTGCTCGACTCATCGTCGGGATGCGCGTGCACGGCCATAAGCCGCAGTGGCGCTGCCCCGTCATCGTCGGCGCACGTCCCGTGCGTGCTGGAGCTCTCGGTATATGCAGGCAAGGCTCATCCCCTCAGCTGTACGACGAGTCATTCTCCAGGAAAACGCGCCGGTGACGCGACGTAATTCCTGGAGTGTGAGACCGCCCGCGAGCGGGCACATTGACCCGGCAGCGGCGCGGCGTGCATAATGCCGTGCTCTCGCCGGGATTGACTGGACGCCGCACTGGGAAGACCTTGTTAACCTCAGAGGATTACCCCCAGGGTCACTACGAGGCCCGGCGGCGTGTCCGATGCCGCACCACATTCGAGGAGTTACCCGTGACCGAGACTCGTGACGACAGCCTTACCTGGCTCACCCAGGAAGCGTATGACCGGCTCAAGTCCGAGCTTGACCACCTCACGGGCACGGGCCGGATAGAGATCGCGCAGAAGATCGAGGCTGCTCGCGAGGAAGGCGACCTGCGGGAGAACGGCGGGTACCACGCCGCCAAGGAAGAGCAGGGCAAGATCGAGGCGCGGATCAACCAGCTTCAGCACATCCTGGCCAGT
The DNA here is from genome assembly GCA_035308365.1 of Streptosporangiaceae bacterium. GTDB lineage: Bacteria > Actinomycetota > Actinomycetes > Streptosporangiales > Streptosporangiaceae > PALSA-505. The sequence continues at coordinate 165,942 of DATGGU010000005.1, read as the reverse complement.
GCCAGGGTCGGTGAGCCGCCCCGCACCGAGGGCGTGGTCGGGCCGGGGATGACGGTGACCGTCCGGTTCGAGCGGGACGATGACGAGGTCACCTTCCTGCTCGCCTCGCGCGAGGAAAGCGGCGCCCCCATCGACGTCTACTCGCCGCGTTCGCCACTGGGCGCTGCCATATCCGGCAAGAAGGTCGGCGAGAAGGCGACGTACAACCTGCCGAACGGCCGCAGCGCCACGGTCGAGATCCTCGACGCCGTCCCCTACGCAGGCATGTAAGCGGCTGCGCGGCCGGCCGGTGCTGCTCGTTGCGGCCACGCATGCTCACTGACCTTCGGTCGGCTTCGCCATTGCCCTGCTTCGCCCGTCTGGCCCGCCTCTGCGGAGAGGCGGGCCAGGCGATCCAGGGGTGTCAGCCGACGAGTTCGGGGGCGGGCTTCTCTTCGGAGGGAGCCCGGCCGCGCAGCGGAACCTCTTTGACGAACCAGGCCAGCAGGAACACCAGGCCTGCGGCCGGTGCGGCCCAGATGAACACGCCCTGCACCGCGTGCGAGATCGCGGAGAAGACGTCGTGCTTGATCGTCGGCGGCAGGTGGTTGACCACGACCGGGCTGAGCTGCCCACCGGCGGCGTTCAGATGAATACCGGGCAGCCGGGCGGTCAGGTCCTCGGTCAGCCGCCGGGCGAAGATCGCGCCGAAGACCGACACGCCGATCGACCCGCCGATCTGCTGGAAGAACGTCCTGGAACTGCTCGCCACGCCCATGTCCTGCGGGTTCACGCTGTTCTGCACGATGATCGTGGTTATGTTCATCAGGAAGCCCATGCCGATGCCCAGGACGGCGAAGTAGAGCCCTGAAGTCACCCGGCTGGTGTTCACGCCGATGCCGGTGAGCAGGAGCATCCCGGCCGCCATCCCGACGGCGCCGATGATGGGAAACATCTTGTACTTGCCGGTCCTGGTGGTCACCTGGCCAGCCAGGATCGTGGTGACCATCGAGCCGAACATCATCGGGATCAGCATCAGCCCGCTGCCGGTCGCCGACAGATGCTGCACGGTCTGCTGGTACAGCGGCAGAAAGGTCAGCGCGCCGAACAGGATGAGGCCGACCAGGAAGCTCATCGACGAGGCCAGCGAGAAGTTCCCGTTGCGGAAGATGTGCAGCGGCAGTATCGGCTCCGCCGCCCGGCTCTCGGCCAGGCAGAACAGCACGGCGGAGACGATGGCTATCGCGCCGAGGCTGAGGATCTCCGGCGAGCCCCAGGCGTACTGGACGCCACCCCAGGTGGTCAGCAGGACGATCGAGGTCGCCGCGATGGCCAGCAGGCCGGCTCCCAGGTAGTCGATCTTGTGTTGCACCTTGCGCCGGGGCATGTGCAGGGTCAGCGCCAGGTAGATGAGGGCGGCGCCGCCGACCGGCATGTTGATGTAGAAGATCCAGTGCCAGGACAGGGTGTCGGTGATGTAGCCGCCGACCAGCGGGCCGGCGATCATGGCCACCATCATCGCGGCCATCATGTAGCCCATGTACTGGCCGCGCTCCCGGGGCGGCACCATGTCGCCGAGGGTCGCGATGGCCCCGGTCAGCAGGCCGCCGGCGCCCAGGCCCTGGATCGCCCGGAAGGCGATGAGCTGGTCCATCGTCTGCGACAGGCCGGACAGCGCCGAGCCGATCAGGAACACCACGATGGCGATCATGAGCAGCCGTTTGCGGCCGTACATGTCGCCGAGCTTGCCGTACAGCGGCGTGGTGATCGTGGAGGCCAGGACGTAGGCGGTGACCACCCAGGACAGGTGGGTCACGCCGCCCAGGCTCCCGACGATGCGTGGCAGCGCGGTGCTCACGATGAGCTGATCGAGCATCGCCAGCATGATCGCGAGCAGCAGGCCCGGCAGCACGATCAGGACCTCGCGCCTGGCTCCCGAAGGCACCACGGCTTCACTCTCGGCATGCGCCGCTGTCACTGTCCAGCCTCCTCGCTCGGCCCTGGGCTGATGGCCGGGTGGGCACTTACTTGCCAACCGGCTAGCACGGTCAGTACGCTATGTTAGCTACTAACCGGCCGTCAAGTAAGATTTGGAACGATGAGCGAGGCAGCAAGCGTCCCTCCGCCCGAGGGCGATGAACCGATGGAACGCGGCGACACGCGGTCCAGGATTCAGGCCATCGCGGTCGAGCTGTTCACCGAGCAGGGCTATGACAAGACCTCCCTCAGGGAAATCGCCGAGCGGCTCGGCGTCACCAAGGCGGCGCTGTACTACCACTTCAAGTCCAAGGACGACATTCTGCACAGCCTGGTTGACGACTACTTCGGCCAGGTGGACGAGCTCATCGCCTGGGGCCAGAGCCAGCCCAGGACACAAGAGGTGCGCGACGAGATCCTGGTCCGCTACCTGGACATCGTGATCGGCGGCCACAAGGTCTACAAGATGCTGCATCAGAACCAGGCGGCGCTCGCCGGCAAGTCCGTCAAGGAGCGCGGCCGGCTCTTCCGTGAGCGGATGAACTCCATCACCGACCTGCTCACCGGGCCGGGTGCTTCGCTGCACGAGCGGGTACGCGCCGCTGTGGCGGCCAGCGGCCTGAGCATCGGCTGGATGCTGTTCCACGATGACACGCAGGACCCATGCGAGCTGCGCTCGGCGGTGCTGGGCGTTGCTCGTGAGCTCACCAGCGGCGCCTCGCCGGCCGCCGCCGCGCTGCGGCGGGCCGGCCAGGGCCCGGACCCGGCGGGCGCAAAGCCCAGCCGCTAGACCGAAGTTCCCCCCAAGCTGATTGGCCGACGTGTTTGACCAGGTGGCAGAACCCTTGATCGCAGAAGTTACATGACTACGTAGTCATGGGCTGAGGATGTTTTACCTGATCAGCGCCTATGTCGGTATGCCGTTGGGGGAACTACGGGCTAGAAGCGAGGTATCACTCGGCGAGCGCGTTGTCCACGCCGTTGGCCCGTCCGGCCCGAGCCCGGGAGGTGGCGGCCGCGCGCACCAGGGGCAGCACCCGGTAGGGCAGCGGGGTGTCCAGCGCGATCACCGTGGACGCCCTGACCACGCCGCCGACGTCGACGATCGCGTCGATCACCCGCTGCAGATCCGCGTTCGTCCTGGCGACGACCCGGCAGAGCATGTCACTGGTGCCGGTGATCGTGTGTACCTCCAGCACCTCGGGGATCGCGGCCAGGCCATGGGCCACCGGGTCGTGCCCACCGGCCTGGCGGATCTCCAGGGTCACGAACGCGGTGACGTCGAACCCGAGGGCGGCCGGGTCGATGTCCGGGCCGAAGCCGGTGATCACCCCGCGGGCCAGCATCCGGTCCAGCCGCGCCTGCACGGTCCCGCGCGCTACCCCCAGCCGCCTGGACGCCTCGAGCACGCCGACCCTGGGCTCGTCCCGAAGCAGCTCGACGAGCCGCATGTCCAGATCATCGGCCACCACCAGATCCCCGTTCCCATCACGACGCTGTGTTTTATGCGAAAGCCGCTCTATGCAAATTACTGCGCCGTGATCCCGCCGCTGATCTGGCCCGGTCACCCGCGCAGACCCTCTGGGCCCACACTCGCGATGCGGTTTGCATAACGCTCTGGGGAGAGACACCGACTATACAAAGTGTCCACTCGCCAGGTGAGGCGGGCCGCCGGAAACGTTATGGATCTCTTATGTCCGAACCGCTAGCGCCCACACGTGATGACGAAGCTGCGACAGGAGTTCGACAGGATGTGGTAGCACCCGCGGAAGCAGGGCATCATGTGCGCATGACGCAGTCACCGGACAACACAGGCGGCCAGCCGGCCGCCGACCGGTCTCTGGGCGGTCAGGAGGGCGGCCAGCCAGCGCCGTCACCACCACCGCCCGATTCCTGGCATTTTCCGCCCGAGCCGGTCCCGCCCCCGGTGCCACAGGCGCAACAGCCTTACCCGGTGCCGCCCCCGCCGTACGGAACCTCGCCCCAGTACGGGACCTCGCCCCAGTACGGGACGCCGCCGCCCTACGGTGGGCCGCCGTCACAGCCGAACGGAGCACAGCAGTACGGCACGCCGCCGCCCTACGGGGCGCAGCAGCCCTACGGGACGCCTTATGGGCCCCCGCCCCAGTACGGGCCGCCACAGCCCTATAGCTCGCCCTACGGGCCGGCCTATCCGTCCTACGGGACCGGGCCGGCGGCGGGACCCGAACCTGACCTGGCCGAATGGTGGCGCCGCCTGATCGGCCGGGTCATCGACGCGCTGGTCCTCGCCGTCGTGCTGACTCCGATCGCGATCCCGCTGCTGGCCACCCCTTTCCACCGGCTCGAACAGGTGAGCAGCCGGTACCCAAACCTCAGCGCCCCGGGCGCGCAGTCCGCTTTGGCCAGCGCCGACGGGAAGCTGTTCGGCGCCCTGTGGGTGATCGTGGTGATCTCGGCGGCCATCTCGTTCGTCTACGACTCGGTGCAGCACGCCAGGTGGGGCCAGACCCTGGGCAAGCGGGCGATGTCCACCCGCGTGGTCTCCGCCTATGACCGGTCACCGATCACTGGCGGCGCGGCGGCCAGGCGGGCCTCGGTGTATGCGCTGATCCCGGTGATCCCGCTGATCGGCAGCTTCTTCGCGCTCCTGAACGAGCTCTGGCTGCTCTGGGACCGGCGGCGGCAGTGCCTGCACGACAAGGCCGCGCACACGATCGTGATCAAGACCAACGTCCCGCCCGCCACCAACTGGCAGCAACAGCGTCCGCCCTGGTAGGGGAGAGATCAGCCGAAGATCAGCGTGTAGCCCGACCTCTTGAGCTGGCTGATCACTTCCTCGCAGTGGGCCGGGCCACGCGTTTCGAGCTGCAGCAGCACCTCAGCCTCGTCCACGTGCAGGCGCAGCGCGACGCGCTCGTGCACGACCTCGAGGACGTTGACGCCGAGGTCGGCCAGCTCATGCAACAGCGTCGCCAGCGCACCGGGCCGGTCGGGCAGCCGGCACCGGAACGCCAGGTACCGCCCGGCCGCGCTGAGTCCGTGCCTGAGCACCTTGGCCAGCAGCAGCGGGTCGATGTTCCCGCCGGAGAGCACGATGACCACCGGGGGCTCGAACGCGCGCGGGTGCTCGAGCAGCGCCGCGACCCCGGCCGCCCCGGCGGGCTCGACGAGCTGCTTGGCCCGCTCCAGGCAGAGCAGCAGGGCGCGGGACAGCGCGTCCTCGGAGACGGTCAGCACCCGGTCGGCCAGCTGGGACAGGATCTCGAAGGTGAGCTCGCCCACGTGGTTGACCATGATGCCGTCGGCCATGGTGGGTGAGATGTCGATCCGCACCGGATGACCGGCCGCGATCGATGGCGGCAGCGGTGCCGCCGCGGCAGCCTGCACGCCGACGATGCGGATGCCGGGGTCGTGCGCCTTGGCCGCGACCGACACTCCCGAGGCCAGGCCGCCACCACCGACGGCGACCGCGATCGTGCGCACGTCCGGGCACTGCTCCAGGATCTCCAGGCCGGTCGTGCCCTGGCCGGCGATCACGTCCACGTGGTCGAACGGGTGGATGTACACGCTGCCGCGTTCGTGCGCGTGCTCCATGGCGGCGGCCATGGCGTCCTCGACGCCGTGGCCGTGCAGAACGACATCCGCGCCATAACCCCTGGTCGCCTCCACCTTGGGCAGCGGAGCGCCCTGGGCCATGTAGACCGTGGCCTTGATGCCGAGGCTGGCCGCGGCGAACGCGACACCCTGCGCGTGATTGCCCGCGCTGGCCGCCACCACGCCGCGGGCCCGGTCGGCATCGGGCAGCCTGGACAGCCGCAGGTACGCGCCGCGGACCTTGAACGACCCGGTGCGCTGCAGGTTCTCGCACTTCAGGTAGACCGGGCCGCCCAGCCGCTCGGACAGCACCCTGGAGTGCAGCAACGGGGTGGCCGAGATGGTGCCGCGCAGCAGTTCGCGGGCGGCCAGCACATCCTCGGGCTGGACCGGTAGGGAACTCATCCCAGCAGTGTCGCATCCGCGGCGCCAACCCTGAATGACCTGTCTTGCTTCGTACGCTGGCAACGAACGCGGGGGTCATGATGTGCGAATCCGGTCAGCAGAGACATAGTGTCGAGAGGTGCAGCCATCACACACTGATTTTCAGGCCCCCCCGCAGCCGGCCGCAGCGACCATCGGCGAGCTTCGCGCCAGCGGCCACGTCTACCGGACCGTCAAGGAAGAGATCAGGCAGAACCTGCTCGCCCGGATGCGCACCGGGGAAGACAGGTTCCCCGGCATCATCGGCTTCGGCCAGACCGTCCTGCCGCAGCTGGAGCGGGCACTGCTGGCCGGGCACGACGTGATCCTGCTCGGCGAGCGTGGCCAGGGCAAGACCCGGCTGATCCGGACGATCTCCGGATTGCTCGACGAGTGGTCCCCGGTGGTCGCCGGTTGTGAGATTAACGACCACCCATACGTCCCGGTCTGCGCGCGCTGCCGCCGCCTGGCCGCCGAGAAGGGTGAGAACCTGCCGGTGACGTGGCGGCATGTGAGCGAGCGATACGGCGAGAAGCTGGCCACCCCGGACACCAGTGTCGGCGACCTGATCGGTGACATCGACCCGGTGAAGGTCGCCGAGGGGCGGACGCTCGGTGACCCGGAGACGATCCACTTCGGTCTCGTGCCGCGGACCAACCGCGGCGTGTTCTGCCTGAACGAGCTTCCCGACCTCGCCGAGCGCATCCAGGTCGCGCTGCTCAACGTGCTGGAGGAACGGGACATCGGTGTGCGCGGCTACGCCCTGCGGCTGCCGCTGGACCTGGTGCTGGTCGCCAGCGCCAACCCGGAGGACTACACCAACAGGGGCCGGATCATCACGCCGCTGAAGGACAGGTTCGGCGCGGAGATCCGTACCCACTACCCGCTGACGCTGCCCGACGAGCTGGCCCTGATCAGGCAGGAGTCCATGCTCGCCTGGGACGGAGCCGACCCCGCGGCCATCCTGCCCGCGCACTTGGTGGACGTCATCGCCCGGTTCACCCGGCTGGTCAGGGCCTCGCCCGCCGTGGACGCGCGCTCCGGTGTGTCGGCCAGGTTCGCCATCGCCGCGGCCGAGAGTGCCGCCGCCTCGGCTGTCCGGCGGGCAGCGCTGACCGGCGAGGAACAGCCGGTCGCCAGGGTCTGCGACCTGCCCCCGATCGTCGCCACGCTGCGCGGGAAGGTGGAGTTCGAGGTCAGCGAGGAAGGCCGGGAGCAGGAGGTGCTCGACCACCTGCTCCGCCGCGCCATAGCGGAGACCTTCCGGGTCACGCTCGGCAACGCCGACCTGTCCGCCCTGCTGGCCAAGTTCGAGGAAGGCGGCACGGTCGAATCCGGCGACCTGGTCCCCGGTCCCGACCTGCTGCGGCGCGTCGGCGAGGTGGCCGGGCTCGCGAAGATCATGGAGCGGCTGGGCGCGGATGGTGCCGAGTCCCCCGGACAGGCCGCGGCCGCCCTGGAATTCACCCTCGAAGGCCTCTACCTGATGCGCCGCCTGTCCAAGGACTCCGCCGATGGCTCGTCCGTCTACCGCACCTAGCAGCTGCAAAGGGGTGCGGGCGTGGGTCGTCGGGCGGGGTGTGGTGGGTTGGTGATTATGGCCACGGCTGAGGAGGTTGCGGCGTGACTGGTTATTCGTACAGCGAATACACCGGCGGGCCGGATCCGCTGGCACCGCCCTACGACGTGGCCGCCGCGCTCGACCAGCTCGGCGAGGACGTGCTGAACGGCGAGTCTCCGGCGAGCGCGCTGCGGGATCTGCTCCGGCGTGGGCTGGCCGGGGAACGCGGGATGCGCGGCCGCGGCCTGGACGACCTGCTCAAGCAGGTCCGTGAGCGGCAGCGGGAGATCAGGGACCGGGGCAGGCTCGACGGGATCCTGGAGCAGGCCAGGGCGCTGCTCGACACGGCGGTGGGTCAGGAGCGGGCGGAGCTGTTCCCCGACCCGAGCGATGACGCGCGGCTGCGGGAGGGTGAACTCGACTCGCTGCCGTCCGACACGGCACAGGCGATCAGGCGGCTGGCCGGCTACGAGTGGCGGTCCCCGGCGGCGCGGGAGACGTTCGGGAAGCTCAAGGATCTGCTCCGCCGTGAGGTGCTGGACAGCCAGTTCCGCGGCATGAAGCAGGCGCTGGAGGGACCGGACCCGGCGGCCTTGCAGCGGGTGAAGGACATGATGGCCGGCCTGAACGCGATGCTCGAAGCGGACGCCCGCGGTGAGCATTCGCAGGCCGACTTCGACCGCTTCATGGAGCAGTACGGCGACCTGTTCCCCGGCAACCCGCGCAACCTGGACGAACTGGTCGACTCGCTGGTCCGCAGGATCGCCGCGGCGCAGCGGCTGCTCGAATCGCTCAGCCCGGAGCAGCGCGACGAGCTGGCCGGCCTGATGTCCCACGCGCTGGAAGACGCCGGGCTGGCGGCCGAGATGGCCAGGCTGACCGATTCGCTGCGGGCCAGGCGCCCAGACCTGGACGCCCTGGCCAGGGGTGGTGACAACCCGATGACCGGCAGCGAGCCGCTGGGCCTCGGCGACGCGACGACCGCGCTGGCCGAGCTCGCGGACCTGGCCGAACTCGGCGAGGCGCTCCGCCAGGATTACCCCGGGGCTCGGCTCGACGACATCGACGAAGAGGCCATCAGGCGGGCACTCGGCCGCCAGGCCGTGGACGACATGGCGGCGCTCAAGGAGATCGAGCGCGAGCTGGAGCGGCAGGGTTACCTGCGTTATGAGGGCGGCTCGCTGGAGCTGACCCCCAAGGCCGTGCGCCGGCTCGGCGAGACCGCGCTGCGGCGGGTGTTCGCCGAACTCGGCGAGGGTGGCCCGGGCGAGCACGAGCAGCACGACGTCGGCCAGGCCGGGGATCCCACCGGGAGCACCAGGCCGTGGCGGTTCGGCGACGAACTGGCTATCGACGCCGCGGCCACGGTCCGCAGCGCGCTGCTGCGGGACACAAGGCCGCGCGGCGCAACTGCCCGGCCTGGCAATGGTGCAGCCAGTATCCAGGTAAAGCTGTCGGCGGAGGACTTCATGGTCGCGGAGACCGAGCGCCGCACCGCCGCCGCCGTCTGCCTGCTCGTCGACCTGTCCTATTCGATGGCGTTGCGCGGCACCTGGGGAGCCGCCAAGCAGACGGCCCTGGCCCTGCACGCGCTGGTCCGCAGCAGGTTCCCGCAGGATGCCATCCAGGTCATCGGGTTCTCCAACTATGCCCGCGAGCTGCGCGAGACCGACCTGGCCACGCTCGGCTGGGACATGGTGCAGGGCACCAACCTGCACCACGCGCTCATTCTCGCCGGGCGGTATCTGGACAAGCACCCCGAGCACGACCCGGTCGTCATCATTGTGACCGATGGCGAACCAACGGCCCATCTGCAACGGAACGGGCGGTCTTGGTTTGATTGGCCTCCTTCCCGCGAAACGCTGGAACTGACCCTCGCCGAAGTGGATAAGATGACTAGGCGCGGCGCGGCCCTGAACATTTTCATGCTTGCCGAGGACGAGCGGCTCACGGCTTTCGTCGAGGATGTAGCCAGACGAAATGGCGGTCGGCTACTCCGGGCGATCCCGGAACGGCTCGGTGAGTATGTGGTGCAGGACTTCCTGCGCACTCGCCGGCAAAGCCGGCGGTAAGTTTGCACGACATTTTCTGTCTCAACATCACCCAACATGGCGTCCCGTAGTACCGTGCGGCCAGGCAACAGCCACACTGGGCCGGGTCATACCGACTTCGGGCGGGAACGGGATCCGGCCCTTCTAGGGAGGACGAGTGAGTTCTGTGAGTGAAACCGCCCGGCAGTCGGCGGGCAACACCACCAGTGGCCGGTCGACCGGCAGAGTGATCGCGGCAGCGGTTCTCGCGGTTGTCGGGATCCTGCTGATCATCGCCACCGTCATTTACTTCACGACGGATGCCAAGAATCTGCCCAGCATCCTCGGGACGATCAAGCACCCGGCCCACCGGGCGAACAGCACGCGCCCGCTGCACGGCATCGCCACGCTCGTCGTCGGCATCATCTGCTTCGCCGGCGCCTACTTCGCCTACGCGTGGAAGACCCGCGGCTCCAAGGGCGACGCCTAGCTGGCAGTGAGTAGAACTGGGCCGGCCGCACTCGGTGCGGCCGGCCCAGTTATGTGGACGGGGTTATTCGCCGAGGGCCTGGCGGAGGTCTTCGATCAGGTCGCCGGCGCTCTCTATGCCGACGGACAGGCGGATCAGGTCCTCCGGGACGGCGAGCGGAGAGCCTGCCGCCGAGGCGTGGGTCATCTTGCCAGGCAGCTCGATCAGCGATTCGACGCCGCCCAGCGACTCGGCGAGCGTGAACAGGCGGGTCCTGGCGCAGACGGCCGCGGCCTGCTCGGGCCCTGCCTTCAGCCGGAACGACACCATCCCGCCGAACCCGCGCATCTGCTTGGCCGCCAGCTCGTGACCGCGGTGCGAGGGCAGTCCCGGATACAGAACCTGGCTCACGGCGGGGTGGGCGGTCAGCATCTCGGCGATGCGGGCCGCGTTCGCGCAGTGCCGGTCCATCCGGACGGCCAGCGTCTTGATCCCGCGCAGCGTCAGCCAGGCGTCGAAGGCACCGGTGACCGCGCCCATGGCGTTCTGGTGGAAGGCAAGCTGCTCGCCGAGGGCGGCATCGGCCACGACCAGGGCGCCACCCACGACATCGGAATGCCCGCCCAGGTACTTGGTGGTCGAGTGCACCACCACGTCGGCACCCAGCGGGATCGGGCGCTGCAGATACGGGGAGGCGAACGTGTTGTCCACGACCAGCAGCGCACCGGCGTCGCCGGCGATGGCGGCGAGCGCGGTGATGTCCGCGATGTTCAGTAGCGGGTTGGTGGGTGTCTCCAGCCAGATCACCTTGGGCGTGTGCTCGCGGGCGGCGGCACTGACCGCGGCCGGGTCGCTGACCGGCACCGGCTGATAGGTCACCCCCCAGCGCTCATACACCTTGGAGAACAGGCGGAACGTGCCGCCGTAGGCGTCGTCGGGGATGATCACATGATCGCCGGGCGAGCAGACGGTGCGCAGCAGGCAGTCTTCCGCGGCCATCCCGGACGCGAAGGCGAGCGCTCTCGTACCGCCGTCCAGCGCGGCCAGGCACTCCTCCAGCGCGGTCCGGGTCGGGTTCGCGGTCCGCGAATACTCGAAACCATGCCCCCAGCCGCCCGCCACGTTGCCGCCGCGCAGCCCGCCGACGCCGTCCTGCTTGTAGGTGGACACCTGGTATATCGGTGGCACCACCGCGCCGGTCAGCGGGTCCGGGTCCTGTCCGGCGTGGATCGCCAGCGTCTCGAAGCAGTCCTCTCGCGCCATCTTCCCCCATCCATCCATGCGTTGAGTGACCTGGGCCGAAGGTCCGGCCGTGATCACGGATCTCTTTGTCGTTATGTTTCACTATTGACCGGAATTGCCGGACTACACCCTGCTATGAGCCGATACGCCAGACTCGCACCGTTCGGGAGTAAAGGTTTTAATGAATTTATGATCTTGGGTCGGACAGGAATGCGAGCATGTCCTGACGGGTGATCATCCCGGCCGGCTTGCCGTCCATCAGCACCAGCGCCGCGCCACCCTTTTCCAGCGCGGCGACGACACTGCTCACCGGCTCACCGGAGCCGACCATGGGCAGCGGCTGGGACATGAGGCCGCCCACCGGGTCCTGCGGGCGGGCGCGGCCGGCCACCAGCGCATCGAGCAGGTCGCGCTCGACGATCGAGCCGACCACCTCGGCCACCATCACCGGCGGCTCCTCCTTGATGACCGGGATCTGGGACACGTCGTACTCACGCAGGATCTCGATGGCCGTGGCCACGGTCTCACCCGGATGGGTGTGCACAAACTGGGGCAGCCGGCCGCCGGGCTTGGCCGACAGGACGTCGGCGGCGGTCGGCTCGGCCGTCTCGGTGGCCAGGAAGCCGTAGTCCGCCATCCACTCGTCGTTGAAAATCTTGCCAAGATAGCCACGGCCGCCGTCGGGCAGCAGGGCGACGATCACGCCGTCCTCGCCGGCGGTGGCCGCCACCCGGAGCGCGACGACCACGGCCAGGCCGCAGGAGCCGCCGGTGAGCAGCGCCTCTTCCCTGGCCAGCCGGCGCGTCATCAGGAACGACTCGGCGTCGCTGACCGCGATTACCTGATCGGTGACGTCCGGGTCGTAGGTCTTCGGCCAGATGTCCTCGCCGACGCCCTCGATCAGGTACGGCCGCCCGGACCCGCCGGAGTACACCGAGCCCTCCGGGTCGGCACCGATGACCTTGACCCGGCCGCCGGACACCTCCTTGAGGTAGCGCCCGGCTCCGGTGATCGTCCCGCCGGTGCCGATACCGGCCACGAAGTGGGTGATCCGGCCCTCGGTCTGCTCCCAGATCTCCGGGCCGGTGGAGTGATAGTGCGAGGCCGGGTTCTCCGGGTTGGCGTACTGGTCCGGTTTCCAGGCGCCGGGAATCTCACCGGCCAGGCGGCCGGAGACCGAGTAGTAGGAGTCGGGATGGTCGGGGGATACGACGGTCGGGCAGACCACTACCTCCGCGCCGTAGGCCCGCAGCACGCTGAGCTTGTCCGTGCCCACCTTGTCCGGGCAGACGAAGACGCAGCGGTAGCCCTTCTCGGCGGCGGCGATCGCCAGGCCGACGCCGGTGTTGCCGGAGGTGGGCTCCACGATCGTCCCGCCGGGACGCAGTGCCCCCGATTTCTCGGCCGCCTCGACCATGCGCAGCGCGATCCGGTCCTTGACCGAGCCGCCCGGGTTGAAGTACTCGACCTTGGCGGCCACGACCGGCCGGTCGCCGCCGCCGGGCAGGTCCCTGGTCACCTTGCGCAGCCTCACCAGCGGCGTGTTCCCGACAAGCTCGATCAGGGAATCATGTATCTGCATGATCAACCACCTATGCGTGTCCCCGTGGCAAGCACCGTTGCATGCCCCGGCCAGACGCTATCCCACGCTCCCCAGTGTCCCGCCACCAACAGCAACAGTCCCGCGTTCCCGCCTCCTCCAAAAGGCGGTCGATCCGGGTTTCGACCACCTCGGGTGGGTGTAGATCCGGGGTTCGACCGCCTTGGTGGGGAATAGGGCCGCTGGGTTACCCGGGGTGGTCGATCCGGGTTTCGTCCCCCTCGGGTGGGTGTCGACCCGGGGTTCGACCGCCTTGGTGGGGAATAGGGCCGGTGGGTTACCGGGGTGGTCGATCCGGGGTTCGCCCCCCTCGGGTGGGTGTCGATCCGGGGTTCGACCGCCTTAGTGGGTGAGGGAGTGAGGGGGAGGGAATGCGGGGCAGCGCGGCGGCGCTGAATAAGCTACTGTCTAGTAACTGAGGTACAGCAGGGAGAAGCCATGCCTGAGGCAGTGATTGTCGCCACCGCGCGCTCGCCGATCGGCCGCGCGTTCAAGGGTTCGATGACCGGTATCCGGCCGGACGACCTGACCGCCAAGATCGTCTCGACGGTCCTCGGCAAGGTACCGCAGCTCGATCCCGGGGAGATCAACGATCTCATCCTTGGCTGCGGGCTGCCCGGCGGCGAGCAGGGTTTCAACATGGCCCGGGTGGTCGCCGTCATGCTCGGCTACGACAACCTGCCCGGCACCACGGTGAACCGGTACTGCTCGTCGTCACTGCAGACCACCCGGATGGCCTTCCACGCGATCAAAGCCGGCGAGGGCGACGCGTTCATCTCGGCCGGTGTCGAGTGCGTGAGCAGGCTGGCCAACGGCAGCAGCGACAGCTGGCCGGACACGCACAACCCGGTGTTCGCCGAGGCGGAGGGCAGGACCCAGCGCGCGGCCTCGGGCGAGGGCGGCGAGTGGCACGACCCCAGGGAAGACGGCGCGATCCCGGACATCTACATCGCCATGGGCGAGACGGCGGAGAACGTCGCCCAGCTTCGCGGGATCACCAGACAGCAGCAGGACGAGTTCGGCGTGCGCTCGCAGAACCTGGCCGAGAAGGCTCTGGCCAACGGGTTCTGGCAGCGCGAGATCACCCCGGTGACCCTGCCGGACGGGACCGTGGTGAGCGCGGACGACGGACCGCGGCCAGGCACCACGCTGGAGAAGGTGGCCGCACTCAAGCCGGCCTTCCGGCCGAACGGAACCGTCACCGCCGGCAACTGCTGCCCGCTGAACGACGGCGCCGCCGCGGTTGTGGTGATGAGCGACCGCAGGGCTGCCGAGCTTGGCATCACCCCGCTGGCCAGGATCGTCGCCTCGGGTGTCTCAGCGCTGTCGCCGGAGATCATGGGGCTCGGCCCGGTGGAAGCGTCCAAGCGGGCGCTGGCCAGGGCCGGGATGACCATTGACGACATCGACCTGGTGGAGATAAACGAAGCGTTCGCGGCCCAGGTCATCCCGTCCTACACCGAGCTTGGCATCGACGAGGACAAGCTGAACGTCAACGGCGGCGCGATCGCCGTCGGCCACCCGTTCGGCATGACCGGGGCACGGATCACCACCACGCTGCTCAACAGCCTGCAGTTCCACGACAAGACGTTCGGTCTGGAGACCATGTGCGTCGGTGGCGGCCAGGGCATGGCGATGATCTTCGAGCGCCTGACCTGAGGCAGCACTGACCTGAGGCAGCACTGACCTGAGGCAGCTCAGAGCTGAGGCAGCACAGAGCTGAGGTCGCTTCAGGCTGGCCTGTGGCCGGGGTGCTGCCAGGCCACAGGTCATCTTGCGCACCTGACTGGTTACCGGCTCGTAACGAGTAATTAGGAAAGCTCTTGCCCAGGACTTGTCAGGCGGGCAGGGCGTAAGGCACTCTCGCACCAAGAGGAGTTCACCCTGGAGGTGCCAATGTCCCTGAGCCACTCCCCGGAGCTGCACAAAAATCTGATCGCGCGCATCCCGACCGTTACGGGACGCGACCTCCCTGAGTGGTTCAGAAGCCTCGACTCCGGCCCCGCGTTCCTTCGCTGTGAAGAACGGGCTAACTGGCTGTCCGATGAGCACGGGCTCTCGCACGGCTACGCGAGCGCGATCGTGCACGAGTACGAGGTGCGCCGTCGCGCCAGGCTGAACGCCTGACCGGATCATCATGAAGGCGGACGAGGCCAGAGAGTTCATCGCCGCCCACCACCGGGCCGTGCTCGCGACCGTACGAGCGGACGGACGGCCGCAGCTGTCTCCGGTGACGTGCACCGTCGATGATGACGGACGGGTTCTCATCAGCACCCGTGAGACGGCCATCAAGACCAAGAATCTGCGCCGTAATCCCTATGCCTCGCTGTGCGTGTTCACCGACGGCTTCTTCGGCGCGTGGGTCCAGGTCGAGGGGACAGCCGAGATCGTCTCGCTGCCCGATGCGATGGAGCTGCTGGTCGACTACTACCGCCGGATATCCGGGGAGCACCCGGACTGGGCGGACTATCGCGCCGCCATGGTCCGCGACCGCCGGGTCATGGTGCGGGTGACGGTCGAGCGAGCCGGGCCCGACGTATCGGGCTGATGCGCTGCCCCCGAGGCACGCCCGGGGCCGTCCCGAGGCACGCCAAGCTGCCCCTGAGGCACGCCGGGCCGTCCCGGCGGTGCCTGGTTCGCTGCTGCTGCCCACAGATTGTTAGCCCGGACTTATCGGTCAATGCTGGACACGGAGCACATGTAGGCCCGACGATACATAGGGCAGAAGATTGAGCCAGCACCTGGATGCGGTGAGGGAGGCCGTACGGTGACGACTCCCAGCGAACCGGCGTCAGCCAAGGAAGTCGCGAAACGGGCTCGATCGCTACCCTATGGGCAGGTGCGTTACGGGATTCCGACACGGGGGGCATACCACTTAGTGGATCCATCAGCGGCGTTACCGGCAGCCCAGTGTTGGCAGACAGGCGGGGATGATCGCACCCAGCTGGGATGGCCGGTCATATTGCCGCGCCGAGTTACAGGCACAGAATTTTACCGTGCGTTCTTGCAGCGGTTGCCAAGGTGGTCTTTATTCAGCGAAGTTGTACATGTGTTCTTATTCCTGGCATCAGGAGAACACCGGGAAGCCAGCGCTTGTACGCGACACATCGCGATCATTAAGTCACGGCATATCTCACCCGTACACCACATATCTTCATCCCAGGCGTGCAAGCCTTGCCCGAACCAAGGGATCCTTGACGCGGAATCAGCAGCACTCAACCATCTGCTAAGCCGCTTAGGAAAACCCAAGCTAAACCTCGCTGAACTGGGCAAACACCACCACCGATGAAATCGGACGACACTTAACAAGCCTCAATTGACTCACCAACAGCACCAGCATTGACCAGCAACAGCAACCAGCAAGCATTCCCCACCACAGCCCCCACCAGCTCTTCGACCAGCACCAACAACCACCAGCCCCGACCCAGCACCAGCAACCAACAGGCCTTTGACCAGCACGAACGCACCAACAGCAACCACCAGCTCAGCGCACCAACAGCAACCACCAGGCATAGATCACCAACAGCACACCAGGGCATTGACCAGCAAAGCAACCACCAGGCATTACCCCCACAGCAACCACCAGGCATTGACTGCCACAGCAACGACCAGGCATTGGCGAGCAACAGCAACCACCAGGCATTACCCGCCACACCAACCACCAGGCATTACCCCCACAGCAACCACCAGCGTGGGGGTCCGGGGGGCTCGGCCCCCCGGGAAAAATAGCGGCCTACGGCGAAACTGATCGAAGATCAGTGAGCACGGTGAACCGGGCGCGTGCCCCTGGTCGGATTCGAACCGACGTCAAGACCCTTTTAGGGGGTCCGCCTCGGCCTGTTGGGCTACAGGGGCTTGGGGGGCGGGGTGCCCGGCGGGCTAAGAATAACCCATGATTGCGGCCATAGAGTAGGGCTAATTCATCAATCAGGTATATCTAGCAATGGCATCCCTATAAATGGATGCGGAGTGTAACCATGGGACCGAACAGATAAGCAGACGGTAGCGGAACGTGAGATCGAAGTGCTTATGTCGCGTCAACTTCGCAGTCGTTCAACCGCCGCCAAGAAGACGGCATCGAGCATCTCTGGAGTCACGCGTCCAGTAAACGTGTTCTGCTGACTTGGATGATAGCAGCCGATCACGGACACCGCCCGCCCAGGTTGCGGCGGACCCAGCGCATCCTGCGTGCCTGGCTCGTGCTGTCCGCCCGGCTCGCGTCGCGTACCCGGCGCCCGCTGCGTCTCCGGTCCCCGCTGCGTACCCGGTCCCCGCTGCATACCTGGTGCCTGCTGCGCACCCGGTCCATGCTGCGCACCCGGTCCATGCTGCGCACCCGGTCCATGCTGCGCACCTGGTGTCTGCTGCACGGTTGGTGCCTGCTGGGTACCCGGTCCCCGCTGGGTACCTGGTGCCTGCTGCGCACCCGGTCCATGCTGCGCACCCGGTCCCCGCTGGGTACCCGGTGTCTGCTGCACGGTTAGTGCCTGCTGCACGGTTAGTGCTTGCTGCGCGGTCGGGTTGTGCCTTGCTCCCGGCCGGTGCTGGTCGCCGTGGTGGCCGACGATGACCTCGGCGCCGTGGCCGAATGGTGGGCGTGGGCGTGGGACGGTGAAGCCGACTGCGGCCAGCGGCGACCAGACAGCCTGCCAGGCGAACCCACCCAGGCACACAATGACCCGCAGAGACGGCAGCACCTTCGCCAGTTCGGCCACCAGCCAGGGCGCACAGGTGTCCCGCTCGGCCGGGGTCGGCTTGTTGGCCGGGGGAGCGCACCGGACCGACGCGACCATCCGGGCACCGATGAGCCGCTGCCCGTCACCGGCGTGGATGCTCTCCGGCGAGGCGGCGAGACCGCAGCGGTACAGCGAGGCGAACAGGAAGTCACCGCTCCGGTCGCCGGTGAAGATCCGGCCGGTCCGGTTCCCGCCGTGCGCGGCGGGCGCGAGACCCAGGATGAATATCCCAGGCTGGTCGTCTCCCCAGCCGGGAACCGGGCGGCCCCAGTAGGGCTCGGCCTGGAACGAGCGGCGCTTCGCCGTGGCTACCTGCTCCCGCCAGCTGACCAGCCGCGGGCAGGCCCGGCACACCGATTGCCTGGCCACCAGCTCATCGAGGGTCCCGGCGCCGGCCGCCAGCGCCTGTACTTCCGCCGGGCCATGCGCGACCGGGGTCAGCGGCGTGGCCAGGTCCCCCGGCCAGCCTGATCCGGGTTCGACCGGACTCCGCGAGCCAGCCGACCCAGACGAGCCAGCCCCTTCCCACGAGCCAGCCGACCCAGCCCCCTCCTGCGAGCCAGCCATTTCAAGCGACCCAGCCGGATTTTGCGACCTGGCTGACCCACGCGGGCCGCCGGATGAACCCGGACCGAGCTGCTCCGGCCGGCTGACCGGTTCCCGCTTGCCGGAGGTCATCCGGACTGCCGGTGTGGCATCACGGCCGCCTGCGGTCGCTGTGACATCGCCCGGGTTCGGGCGTGTGGGTGGTGGGGGTTGGGGTGCGGTCGCTGTGACATCGCCGGGGTCTGGATGCGGTCGCTGTGACATTGCCCAGGTTCGGCGTGCGGGTGGTGGGGGTCGGCGTGCGGCCGCTGTGACATCGCCGGGGCGTGGATGCGGTCGCTGTGACATTGCCCAGGTTGGGCGTGCGGGTGGTGGGGGTTGACGTGCGGTCGCTGTGACCTCGCCGGGGTCTGGATGCGGTCGCTGTGACATTGCCCAGGTTCGGCGTGCGAGTGGTGGAGGTTGGCGTGCGGTCGCTGTGACATCGCCGGAGTGTAGATACGGTCGCTGTGACGTTGCCCGGGTGGGGGGTGTGGGTGATGGGGGGTGGGGTGCCCGCGCCGAGGTTCATCAGGAGGTCACCATGGACCAGGCGATGCCGTCCAGGATGTCATGCTCGCTGACCACGACCTCACCGAAACCGAACTTCTCCATGACGCGGTCGAGGATGAGCGATCCGGCGCCGATCACATCGACCCGGCCCGGGTGGATCGACGGGATCGCCGCCCGCTCCGCCCTGGTCTGGGCGAGCAACTGGCTGGTCACCGAGTGGACCTGAGCCGCCGGGATCCTCGCGTGGTGGGTACGCATGGCGTCATACTCTGGCAGGCCGAGCGCGACGGCGGCGACCGTCGTCACCGAGCCGGCCAGGCCGACCAGTGACCTGGCCCAGTCGATGCCTACTTTGACGGCAGCCTCGGCCAGGGCTGCGTCGATGTCCACGATCGCGGCGGCTATCTGCTCCTTGCCAGGCGGATCCGAGG
The DNA here is from genome assembly GCA_035308365.1 of Streptosporangiaceae bacterium. GTDB lineage: Bacteria > Actinomycetota > Actinomycetes > Streptosporangiales > Streptosporangiaceae > PALSA-505. The sequence continues at coordinate 146,820 of DATGGU010000005.1, read as the reverse complement.
CCAGGTATCGCTCGGTCATCCGGACGCAGCCGATGTTCATCGAGATGGCGCTGACCTGGCCGGCGCCGCCGCCCACCACGAACTCGGTCGAGCCGCCGCCGATGTCGAGGACGAGGAAGGGCGGCGCGGGCGGGTCGTCCATCGCGCCGAATTCCTCGGTCGCGCCGGCGAACGACAGCCGCGCCTCCTCCTCGCCGGTGAGCACCTCGGGCTCGGCGCCGAGGATGGCCACGACGCCGCGGGTGAACTCGGCCGCGTTCGAGGCGTCCCTGGTGGCGCTGGTGGCCACCATGCGCACGCCCTCGGCCTGGCTGGCCTCGATGACCCTGGTGTATTCGGCCAGCACGCCCAGCGTGCGCTCGAGCGCCTCGGGCGCCAGCCGGCCGGTCTTGTCCACGCCCTGGCCGAGCCGGACGATCTCGAGCCGCCGGTCGACGTCGGTCAGCGTCCGCCGAACAGGATCCACGTCCGCGACGAGAAGCCTGATCGAGTTCGTCCCGCAGTCGATCGCGGCGACCCGGCGGCCGGTCGCACCATTCTGCACCGTCGGCATCCTCTCGTCAGTCCGCACCAGCGACCGGAACTGATTCCGGCGGCGGCACGCAGGGGCCGCCGGACCACCATTGTCCGGCAGCCTCGGCCGCCTCCAGGCCCAGCGGGTTCGCGCCGGGTACCGCCAGCTCGTGCGCGATCAGGGCGTGCAGGCACTTGACCCGGTCCGGCATACCGCCCGCGCTCTGCGTACCTGGCGGAAGCGGCTCCAGTCCACACTCGCGGGCCGCCGCGTCGCGCCTGGCCAGGTAGTCGAGATGAGCGGCCAGATAGGCCTGACGGAGCTGCCGGTCCACCGACAGCCGCTGGGTCATCCCGGCCATCACGCCGACCGCCTCCAGTCTGCCCGCCGCCGCACTGGCCCGCGGGCAGGTGAGGTAGTAGAGCGTTGGAAACGGGGTGCCGTCCGGCAGCCTCGGGGCGGTGCGCACCACATCCGGCAGCCCGCACCGGCAGCGGTGCGCCACGTCGAACCGGCCGCGCGGCGGCCGGCCGAGCTGAACGGCGACGACGGCGGCGTCGGCGGGATCGATGCCGAACGGGTCCACGCTGTGCCTGATTCGAAGGTCCGGGTTCTTCAAGAAACCCACTCCGGTCGCCGCAGTGCCACCCGCACTGTATCTGACTCAACGCTACGGTTCTTCAAGAAGCCCACTCCGGCCGCTGCGGTGCCAGCTGCACCGGTACCCGGGCAGGCAAAAGTCACCTGCCCTCGCTGGCAGGCCTGGAAGAACCCTCCATGGTCACCGGGTGGTCTTCTTACCGGCCTTGCCGGTCTCATCGGCCTCGCGCACGGATTGCCAGAGCCGGTCGTACCACGGGCTCGGCGGCGCGGTGTGCGGCTGGATGAGCCCGGCGGCCGGCTTCCCGTCAATGATCACGTAGCAGGTCTGCCTGGGCATGCACAGGTGCAGCTCGTCGCGCGCTATCTGCTCGACATAGGCGGGGTCGCTGAGCTGCCGCTCCTGGGCGTGCAGCCGGCCGAGCTGGGCGGTCAGCGCCTGCTGCTGCGCGCTGAGCTGGCCTATCTGCCGGCGCTGCGCGATGTACTCGCGCACCGGGTAGGCCAGGCTCAGCGTGATCGCGCAAATCACCACTGCGAGAACCGCGGCCCGGCTGGTCAGCCGTGGCCGCCCCTTACCCGCAGCGGAGCGGGGCATCAGTCTCCAGCCGCCGTGAACCTCGGGAAGGCCGCCGCACCGGCGTAGGCCGCGGCGTCGTCGAGCAGCTCCTCGATCCGCAGGAGCTGGTTGTACTTGGCCACGCGCTCGGACCGGCACGGAGCACCGGTCTTGATCTGGCCGGTGTTGAGTGCGACGGCCAGATCGGCGATGGTGGTGTCCTCGGTCTCACCCGACCGGTGGCTGATCACGCAGCGGTACCCGTGCCGGTGCGCCAGCGACACGGCCTCGAACGTCTCGGTGAGGGTGCCGATCTGGTTCACCTTCACCAGCAGGGCGTTGGCCACGTGTTCGTCGAGACCCCGGCGCAGCCGCTCCGGGTTGGTGACGAAGATGTCGTCGCCGACGAGCTGCACCCGCTCGCCCACCGACGCGGTCAGGTCCGCCCAGCCGGCCCAGTCGTCCTCGGCCAGCGGGTCTTCCACGGACACCAGCGGATAGGCGTTCAGCCACTGCTCGTAGGTGGCGATCATCTCCGCGGTGGACCGCTTGCCACCCTCGAAGGTGTAGGTCCCGTCGTTGAAGAACTCGGTGGCCGCGGCGTCGATGCCCAGTGCGACGTCGCCTCCCGGCTCGAAGCCCGCCTTGCCGATGGCCTCCACGATCAGGTCCAGCGCGGCCCTGTTGTTCGCCAGGTCCGGGGCGAACCCGCCCTCGTCGCCGACCCCGGTGCTCAGGCCGTGCTGCTTGAGCACGGACTTCAGCGCGTGGTAAGTCTCCGCGCCCCAGCGCAGGCCTTCCTCGAAGGTGTCGGCACCGATCGGCAGGATCATGAACTCCTGGACGTCCACGCTGTTGTCCGCGTGCGCCCCGCCGTTCAGGATGTTCATCATCGGCACGGGCAGCAGGTGGGCGTTCGGCCCGCCGAGGTAGCGGAACAGCGGCAGGCCGGTGGACTCGGCGGCTGCCCTGGCCACCGCCAGGCTGACGCCGACGACGGCGTTCGCGCCCAGCCGCGACTTGTCCGGCGTGCGGTCCAGGTCGATCAGCACCTGGTCGATCAGCCGCTGGTCGTCGGCGTCGTAGCCGAGCAGCTCCGGCTGGATCTCATCGATCACGCCCTGCACGGCCCGCAGTACGCCCTTGCCGCCGTACTCGTCGCCGCCGTCGCGCAGTTCGACGGCCTCGAAGGCGCCGGTGGACGCCCCGCTGGGCACCCCCGCACGTCCCGCGGTGCCGTCATCGAGTGCGACCTCGACCTCGACGGTCGGGTTACCACGGGAATCCAGGATCTGCCTGGCATGGATCGCTTCGATGGAAGCCATTCGGGGAACTCCTGACGAGGGTGCGTTCGGATTCTCAGTCAATACCGAGACTAGTGCAGCCCCGGCGGGCCGGTGTGCGGCCACGCCGCCGGCGGCCTGCCGGGCGGGTCTGGGCCACCCGGGCGGCAATAATCAGGCGCGGTTACGCTCCCAGGCGTGCACCCGGTCGCGGTAACGGCGGGCGGCCGCGCGCAGTTCGAGCTCGGGGTCGAGGCCGGCCGCCCGCGCCCGGGCCACCAGCCGGAACAGTTCCTCACCCAGGCCCGGTTCGCCCGGTTCGGCCAGGCCGGCCGGGATCCCGGCCCGCTCGGCCCGCCGCTGCAACTGGGCGGCCAGGGCCAGGGCTGGCTGGCCGAACGGCACGCCGTCGAGCGCCGAGGGGGTCTGCCCATCCTTCGCGGCCCGCTCGGCTGCCTTGATCGCGTCCCAGTTCTGCTTGACCTCATCGGCACCGGAGACCTCGACCTCGCCGAACACGTGCGGATGCCGCCGTACCAGCTTGGCGACGATGCCGTCCGCGACATCGTCAATGGTGTAGCCGGTGCCGTCGGTGCGCTCGGCGGCCACCCTGGCATGGAACGCCACCTGCAGCAGGACATCGCCGAGTTCCTCCCGCAGCGCCACCTGGTCGCCGTTCTCCAGCGCCTCCAGTGCCTCGTAAGATTCCTCGATCAGGTGCGGCGCGAGCGAATCGTGGGTCTGCTTGGCGTCCCACGGACAGCCGGTGCGCAGCGTGTCCATGGTGACCACAAGGTCGAGCAGCCTGCTGCCCGGCAGGTCCACCGAGCCCGCCAGCACCTCGGCCTGCGGGCCGCCGCCGGGCAGCTCACCAAGCGCGTCCACCAGTGCCTCGCTGCCGTCGGGGCCGACCAGCCACACCACGTCGCCGGTGGCCGCGGCGGCCTCCTGGGCGAGCAGCGACGCCAGCTCAGCGGCGCTGCCGACGGTGCGGATCCCGCAGTCGATCCCGGCCTCGGCCAGGGCGGGAACCTGCGGATGCGCGGCCGAGCCCGCCAGCACCCGGCCGGCGGCGCGCAGCGTGTCCCACGCCCGCGCGGTCAGCAGCCCGGGCGCCACCCGCGGGCTGGTCGCCAGCAGAATGAGCCGCGTGCCGCCCGCCGTGGGGTGTGATTCCGGCAACTGAGGCACCGCTAGCAAGGCGGCGAATACCGTGGCGCGGCGGACGGCGAGGCGGACGGGGTGGGCGAGGCTCCCGGCCCGGGCGCGGACAGTGTGTTGGGCGAGGGGACGATGGCGAGCTGGTTGTAGTCGAGCCTGCCGAACTGCGGGTTGATCTTGATGTTCAGGCTCTTCGCGGCCAGGCACTGCGCGTGGTTGAACTCGTTGTCGAGCGCCTGCTGGGCGGCCTGGGAGGTGGGGTTCACCCCGCCGTCGAGCCGGGCGACCAGCAGGTCGGCGATGGCCTGGTACCTGCCCAGGTCGGAGCTGATCAGGTTCGGCGGCAGGCCGTTGGCCACCGCCAGATCGGTCAGGCTGGTGGCGCCGCCGGACTGCGCGGCCTGAGCGGTGATCTGGTCGATCGCGCGCTGGACCTCCCCGGCGGTGACGGTGATGCCCTCGCGGCTGGCCACCGCGTCGCGCACCTGGAACCTGATGAGCCAGGCCAGGACCTCCTGCGGCATCTGGGACGCGGCGAAGGCGAGCTGCACCTTGCCGCGGTGCGCGTTGTAGTAGCTGGTGAGGTCGGATACCTCGGTGGTCAGCGTCGAGGTGGTGATCCGGTGGCCACCGACGATCGCCGCGGAGCCCATCTGGACCGGCCCGCAGGCGGCCAGCGCGACGCAACCGCCGGACACGGCGAGGGCCAGGCTGGCAGCGCGCCCCAGCCTGGCCGGCCTGCGGGGCCTGATCAGCATGCGGAGCACGACGTGATCCCTTCTTACGTTCATACCTGTTCCGCCGGTGCCTGCAGCCCGCCGAAAACGGCCTCGACGAGTTCACAGCACCAGGTCAGCAGTTCCTGGTCACGCAGTGGCTGCGCACCCAGCGCCGTCGCGGGTGACTGACGGCCCGCGGTCTGCTGATGGCCGGCGGCGGCCTTCGGCACCGGTACGAGCATCGTACGCACCGCGGGCTTGAGCACGGTCCGCGGGTACAGCCTCTGCACCCTGACCTGTCGCGACTCGGGCAACTCGACGGGCGCGAACCGCACGTGCGAGCCCTGCAGGGTGATGTCGGTCAGCCCGGCATGACGCGCCCGCTCCCGCAGCCGCGCCACCGCCAGCAGGTTCAGCACCGGCGCCGGCGGCGTGCCATAGCGGTCGGTGAGTTCCTCGCGCACCGCGGCCGCGTCGTCGTCGGACTCGATCGCGGCGATCCGGGTGTAGGCCTCCAGCCGCAGCCGCTCACCCGGCACGTACTCGTGCGGTATGTGCGCGTTCACCGGCAGCTCGACCTTGACCTCCTGGCGGGTGGCCGGGCCGGAACCCTTCAGCTCGCTGACCGCCTCCCCGATCATCCGGACGTACAGGTCGAACCCGACACCCGCGATGTGCCCGGACTGCTCGCCGCCGAGCAGGTTGCCGGCCCCGCGGATCTCCAGGTCCTTCATGGCCACGTGCAGTCCGGCCCCGATCTCGGTGTGCTGCGCGACCGTGGCCAGCCGTTCGTGCGCGGTCTCGGTCAGCGCCCGCTCCGGCGGGAACAGGAAGTAGGCGTAGGCCCGTTCCCTGGCCCGGCCCACCCGGCCGCGCAACTGGTGCAGCTGGGACAGGCCGTAGGCGTCGGCGCGGTCCACAATCAGGGTGTTCGCGTTCGGGATGTCCAGGCCAGACTCGACGATGGTGGTCGCCACCAGCACGTCGTAGCTCTTCTCCCAGAAGTCGACCATGATCTTTTCGAGCGTGTGCTCGTTCATCTGGCCGTGCGCGACCGCGACCCGTGCCTCCGGCACCAGCTCGGCGATCCGGGCGCCGACCTTGCCGATCGAGGCCACCCGGTTGTGCACGAAGAAAACCTGGCCGTCGCGGAGCAGCTCGCGCCGGATGGCCGCGACGATCTGCTTCTCGTCGTAGGCACCGACGAAGGTCAGCACCGGATGGCGTTCCTCGGGCGGGGTGAGGATGGTGGACATCTCCCTGATCCCGGCCACACCCATCTCAAGGGTGCGCGGGATCGGCGTCGCCGACATGGACAGCACGTCCACCTCGGTGCGCATCCGCTTCAGGTATTCCTTGTGCTCGACACCGAACTTCTGTTCCTCGTCGATGACCAGCAGGCCGAGGTTCTTGAACCGGGTCTCCGGGGAGAGCAGCCGGTGCGTGCCGATGACCACATCGACGGTCCCGTCGGCCAGCCCGCGCAGGGTCTCGGCGACCTCGGCGTTGCTCTGGAACCTGGACAGCGCCCTGACCTTGACCGGGAACGGTGCATAACGCTCGCCGAACGTCACCGAATGCTGCTGGACGAGCAGCGTGGTCGGCACCAGCACGGCGACCTGCATGCCGTCCTGCACCGCCTTGAAGGCCGCGCGCACCGCGATCTCGGTCTTGCCGTTCCCGACGTCACCACAGATCAGCCGGTCCATCGGGACCGGCCGCTCCATGTCCGCCTTGACCTCGTCGATGGCCGCGAGCTGGTCCGGCGTCTCCACATAGGGGAAGGCATCTTCCAGCTCACGCTGCCAGGGCGTGTCCGGGGCGAAGGCATGCCCCTGCGATGCGGTCCTGGCCGAGTACAGCCTGATCAGCTCCGCGGCGATCTCCCTGACGGCCTTGCGGGCCCGGCCCTTGGTCTTGGCCCAGTCCGCCCCGCCGAGCCGGTGCAGGCTGGGTGCCTCCCCGCCGGAGTACCTGGTCACCTCGTCGAGCTGGTCGGTAGGCACGTAGAGCCGGTCCGGCGGATGCCCACGCTTGCCCGGCGCGTACTCGATGACCAGGTACTCCCTGGTGGCACCGGCCACCGTCCGGCTGGTCATCTCCAGGTACCGGCCGACCCCGTGCTGCTCGTGCACGACGTAGTCGCCGGGCCGCAGCTCGAGCGGGTCGATACCGCCGCGGCGCCTGGTCGGCATCCGCGCCGTCTCCCGCGCACCGACCCGCTGGCCGGCCAGGTCACTCTCGGTCAGCACGGCCAGCCGTATGGCGGGCCAGCTGAACCCGTGCCCGAGCAGCGCGGTGGACACATACGGGACGCCGGGCTCCGGCGCCTCGTCGATCTCGGCCAGCCGGGCGCCGAGGCCCTCACCACGCAGCAGTTCGGCCATCCGCTGGGCGGGACCATGGCCCTCGGTGAGCAGGACGACCCGCCAGTCATCGGCCAGCCATTGCCGCACATCGGTGAGCACCCGGTTGGTGTCGCCCCGGTAGGCCTCGGCCGGGCTGGCACCGGTGCTGAACATCAGCCGCCCGTCCCCGGGCTCATCCCCCGGGCCACCGAACGGCGTGACCGTCCACCAGGGCAGGCCGAGCTGGTCCGCGGCCGCACGCACGGCGGTGATCGGCCGGAACGCCGACTCACCAAGGTCGATCGGGGCCTGCCCGCCGGCAGCCGCGTTGACCCAGGACGCGCTGAGGAATTCCTCGCTGGTCTTGACCAGCTCGGCGGCGCGGCTGCGGATCCGTTCCGGGTCGCAGGCCAGCACGCAGCCGGTGGCGGGGATGTTATCGAGCAGCAGCTCCATCCCGTCGGCCAGCGCCGGGGCGAACGCCTCCATCCCCTCGACCGCGATTCCATCGGCGATCTTGCCCAGCACGTCGGAAAGCCCGGGATGTTCGGCCGCAAGTTCCTTGGCTCGCTCCCTGACGACGGGGGTGAGCAGCAGCTCCCGGCACGGCGGTGCCCACAGCACCCCGGCCTGGCCGAGGCTGCGCTGGTCGGCGACCTTGAAGTAGCGGATTTCCTCCACCGTGTCGCCGAAGAACTCCACCCTCAGCGGGTGTTCCTCGGTGGGCGGGAACACATCGAGGATGCCGCCGCGCACGGCGAGATCGCCGCGCTTCTCCACCAGGTCGCTGCGCGAGTACCCGATCTCGATGAGCCTGGTCAGCACCTCGTCCTGGTCGGCGGTCTGGTCCGGGGCCAGCCGCACCGGCTCGAGGTCGCCGAGCCCGGCGACGATCGGCTGCAGCAGCCCGCGGATCGGCGTGACCACGACGGAAAGCGGCCCGGCCACAGTGGGGAGGGACGGGGATGAGGGTGGCGGATCGGGATGGGCCAGCCTGCGGAGCACGGCCAGCCGCTGGCCGACGGTGTCCGAGCGCGGCGACAGCCGCTCGTGCGGAAGCGTTTCCCAGGCCGGGAAACAGGCCACCGTCTGGGCCGGGAGCAGCGAGGTGAGTTCGGCCGCCAGGTCGTCGGCCTCCCGGGCGGTGGCGGTGACGGCCAGCACGAACCGCCCGGCCCGTGCGGCCAGCGCGGCGGCCAGGAACGGGCGCAGCTCGGCCGGGGCGACCAGGTCCCCACCGACGCTGGCGACGGCGCCCGGCCGGTCACTGGTGCCGGTCTGGCCGGCCGCCGCCAGGGCTTCCCGTAGCTGTGGGTCATCGGATATAACGCTGAGCAGTCCGGCGAGGCTCATGATTCCCCTGGTAGGCAGCACGAAGCGCCCGCGTCATCCGCAGGCGCCCCGTTTCGTGGTGGCGCGGGGAGCCCTGGGACGAGCGGTGAAGGAGCGCTATCCCGCCCTGCGGGAGCCGCGGCGTCAGGTCGCGGCCGGCACAGCGCGAGGGTTACCTATAAGTGTAGATGCCCTGCCGCTAAGGCCCGTCCTGCCGCCCAGGCGAACCCCGCCCGGACGCCGGCACGACCCGGCCCGGACGCCGGGACGAACCCCGCCCGGACGCCCGCACGGCTCCCACGCCAAGCCACCACGGTAAAGCTTTTCCCGGTACCCGGCGACGGCGCCGACGCGACTCAGCCCAGGCAGACGGGCTGCTCGCCAGTGAGATTGCACCGCGAAGCTGCTACCGCCACTGGTCAAAGCCGCACTACGCTACGGTGGCATGTCTTCGGTGAGTGGTGCCGCGGAAGGGCTCGCGGCCGAGAGCGGCTCGCCAGCGACCCAGGCAGCGGGCCGGACGTCCGCCACCGGGGCACACGCACGGGCCGCACACCCGCGCGGGGCACTGTCCGGCCTGTTCGCCCGGTCCGTGCGCGATTATGCGCGCCAGCATCCGGGTCAGCCCGTCAAGCTCCTCCAGGCCGGATCCACGTGCCCCACCGATGATCTTGGGCTGGACCAGCTTCCCCCGGCCAGTTTCGACATCAGCGTCAAAGCGATCGACCAAGACCATCCACAGCTGAGGAAGGCGGCCCCGGCGAGCGCCGGCTCCCTCGTCCTCGGCGACATGCGGACGATCCCGCTGCCGCCGCGCGCATTCGACATCGTCTGCTGCACTCATCTTCTCGACCGGATCCAGCACTCCGAGCTCGTTCTCGACCGGCTCGTCGCCGCGTTGCGGCCGGGTGGGCTGCTGCTGCTGAGGTTCAGGGACCGTGAGTGCGCCGCCGGCCGGCTGGACCGGGTGCTGCCGCAGGTCGCCAGGCGGGCGGTCTGGCACTGGCTGCGCCCGCAGCAGGCCGGCCCGTTCCCCGCGGTGTACGAGCGGCTGCTGTCCGCCGAGGGTGTGCACGCCTACGTGCTGGCCCGCGGCCTGGTGATCTCGGAGCGGCAGGCGCTGCGGGACCGGCCCGCGCGTCCCGGCCGGCTGGCCTGGGGCGCGCCGCTGGCCTGCCGCCTGATCGCCGCCCTGTCCCGCGGCAAGGTAACCGACGACCACGACGACCTGCTCTACGTGATCCGCAAGCCGGAAAACAGGTTCGCCCGCGTGCTCTGAGCCGCCGCCCGCGGACAACGTATTGCCGCATGCTTGCCCGGCATGTCCGGCGGCTGCGTATGGTTCTCCCAGGGAGGGTTCTTCATAAGAGGCCGGCGAGGGCAGGCCCGGGACGGCTTGCCCGAGTGCCGGTGCAGGCGGCAGCCACAGCACCGGGGCGAGTCTTTGAAGAACCCGAACTTCTGGATGGAGCACAGTGGGGTCGGGTGCCGGGAGCCGACGCAAGGAATCGGATGCTGCTCGAACGCGGCACCGGGGGAGGTACATCGTGACCGCAGAGGCTGTGGCTGACACACAGACGGAGCAGGCAGATCTGTCCGGCTTGCCCACCTGGGCGCCGGACGAACGGGCGCTGGGAGATCTGGAACTGATCTTGTCCGGTGCGCTGGCCCCGCTGGCCGGCTTCATGAGCTCGGCCGACATCGCGGCGCTCGCCGACCAGGGCACGCTGGCCGATGGGACGCCGTGGCCCGCTCCGGTGACCCTGGACGTACCGGCCGGCGCGGTGCCCGCCGGCGCCACCCGGCTGATCCTGGCCGACCCCGAGGGCGCGCCCATCGCCCTGCTGCGGATAACCGAGCGCATCAGCCTGAACCCCGGCGCCGCGGCAGAGCTGGTCCGGCTGGCCGGGCCGGTTTCCCCGCTGCGCCCCGCCGAGCACGGGGCGTTCCGGCAACTCCGGCGGCCACCCGCGTCCGTACGGAAGGAACTGGCCGACGGACCGGTGCTGGCCTGCGCCACCCGCACGCCACTGCACGGCCGCCAGATCGGCCAGCTCCGCCACCTGGCCGGCCAGATGAAGGCGCGGCTGCTGCTGCTCCCGCTGGTGGCCGGCCCGGCCAGCCTCGTGGTGACGCCGGAGTCGCTGGTGCGCGCGGTGCTGGCGGCCCGCCAGTTGCTGCCAGCCGACACCCTTGTCGTCCCCGTGCCGCTCGCACCGCGCCGCAACACCGGCGCCGAGCTGCGGCTGGCCTCCGTGGTGGCCCGGGCCTACGGCGCCACCCATCTGTTCACCGACCTTGCGCAGGGCATCAGCTCCAGAGGTGGCGAGATCGAGCTGCCCGGGGTGGTCCTGCCCGTGGTCTCACCCGGCGACTGGGCCTACGACCCCACCGCCGAGGTGTGGCGGCCGCTCGCGCTCATCGAGCCGGGCGCCGAGCGCGGCGAGCTCAGCGATGACGAGCTGGCCGGCCTGCTGGACAGCGGCGAGCAGTTGCCGGCCTGGCACACGCCCGCGCCGGTCGCCCGCGAACTGCGCCGGGCCAGGCCGCCGCGGCACGAGCGCGGTGTGGTCGTGTTCATGACCGGCCTGTCCGGCTCCGGCAAGTCGACCATCGCCCGGGATCTGCGTGATCAGCTCGCCGAGCGTGGCGACCGGAGCGTGTCGCTGCTCGATGGGGATCTGGTCCGGCGGCTTCTGTCGGCCGGGCTGACGTTCTCCCGCACCGACCGGGACCTGAACATCGCGCGCATCGGCTTTGTCGCCGCCGAGATCGCCCGGCACGGCGGCATCGCCATCTGCGCGCCCATCGCGCCGTACGCGCAGGCCCGCGCGCGGGTCAGGGAGATGGTCAGCCAGACCGGCGACTTCCTGCTGGTGTACGTGTCCACGCCGATCGACACCTGCGCCGCGCGCGATCGCAAGGGCCTGTACGCCAAGGCCCGGGCCGGGCTGATCGACGGGCTGACCGGAGTTTCGGACCCCTACGAGGAACCCACGGACGCGGATCTGGTGATCGACACGTCGGTGGTCTCCCGTCAGGAGGCGGTCGGCGCGGTGCTGGATCTGCTCACATCCGGCGGCTGGCTGGCGCCGGACTCCGGCGGCTGAGAAACCCTTTCAAAATCAAAGCCCGCTGATTAACTGTCCAGCTCAGTAATTAGTTTCGTGACCGTTTTCGCAATTTTGAAAGGGTTTCTTTACTCATCGTCTTCGGACTTCGTGCCCTCATCGAGGCGCCGGCCGAAATCGCTGACCCGGTTGCGCGCGCCGGACAGGCCGGAGGTGAGCGAGGCTGACATCCGGTCGCGCGCCTTGGACAGGACCACGAAGCTGACAATTCCGCTGGCCAGCAGGGCGAGCACAAGCAGCGTCAGGCCCCGGGCGCCGAGCAGATAGAACACCCCGAGAGCCGCGACGAGCAGCAGCATCCTCGCCGAGGTGTAGGCCAATGTGGAACGCATGGATCTCAGCTTAGGCGGCGGTGCTGGCCGCCGTGTTCGTGAGGATGCCCGCGAGCAGGGACGGCTCGATATTGCCGCCGGACAGGACGGCGACCGGTGCGCTCGCCGGCGGAAGCTCCCGCTCGCGGAACAGGCACGCGGCCACCGCGACGGCGCCTCCCGGCTCGGCGATCAGCCGCGCCTCGCAGGCGAGCCTGCGCACGGCGGCTCTGATTTCCGCCTCGGAGACGGTCACGATGTCGTCCACGTAACGGCTGATGTGCTCGAAGGGGACCTCGCCGACCTGCTCGACGCGGAGCGCGTCGGCGATCGTGCGCCGGGTCTGTTGTGGATCCCAGGCGACGCGGTGTCCCGTGCGCAGCGAGTCGCGGGCGTCGGCCGCCAGTTCGGGCTCGACCCCGACCACCCGGGCACCGGGCAGCAGCGACTTGACCGCGATGGCAATGCCGGAGATGAGCCCGCCGCCGCCGACCGGGACGACGACGAGGTCGGCCGCCGGGCAGTCGGCGGCTATTTCCAGGCCGATGGTGCCCTGGCCGGCGATGATCCGGCGGTCATCGAACGGCGGGATCAGCGCGTAACCGTGCCGGTCGACCAGCTCGCTGGTGGCGGCCATCCGCGCGGTCAGGCTCGGCTCCACGGTGACGATCTCCGCCCCGGCCGCCAGCACCGCAGAACGCTTGACCTGCGGCGTGTTGGCCGGGATCACCACGACGGCGCGCACCCCGAGCAGGGCGGCGGCGTAGCTGACCGCTCCGGCGTGGTTGCCGCTGGAGTGAGCGATCACGCCACGGCGCCGGGCCTGCTCGCCGAGCGCGCTGATGGCGGCATAGGCACCACGGAGCTTGAACGAGCCGTTCGGCTGCAGCGACTCTGGCTTGATGAGCATCCGGTGGCCGGGAAAGGCGACGAGCGGCGTGCGGACCACAACACCCGCTATGCGCTGCGCGGCGGCGGTAATTTCCGCTACCGATACCGGTTCTGGCACCTGCCCACAGTACGAGACGGGAGCAATGCACCGAGGTCTGAGTGCCCAGTGACGGCTGATGACCGGCGTGTCAATCTTTCGGAAGTCTGGGTGAAAAGACATATTTGTCGGCACACTTAGGGACAACCGGTACGGGCATGAGAGGCGAATAATCGTGGACGACAACAGTGAGCGCTTGCTCACTCCTGGGGAGGTCGCCGCACTCTTCCGGGTTGATCCAAAAACAGTGACCCGCTGGGCGGCTTCGGGCCGGATCAGCAGCATCCGCACACCGGGTGGGCACCGAAGGTTCCGTGAGTCGGAGGTACACGCCCTGTTGCGGGGCGAGGCGGAAGCGGCCCGCTAGCGGTTCCGCCTGCCGTGCTTTCGCACGGCCACCACGTATCACCCACGGATAGCCAACCTGACCAACTGCCCGCGCGAGGTGGCTCACCACCCCACGCGGGCAGTCACGTGCCCGGCCCGCGAAGGCTCATCAAGGGCCGGCTGACAGTGAAGGCTGATCAGCGGGGGCAGGCCGCTCAGGCAGGGTCGTAGCCCTCGCCAGATCCCGGCTCCGGCCACGAGGCGTCCCGCTGGGCGCGGTAGGCGAGAAACTCGCGGTGCAGTTGCTCGTCGTCGTCCTGCCAGCGCTGGCGGCGGGTGCGCGCCTCATCCTCGGTCAGCGCGTGCTGGGCGAGCCGCTCGTAGTCCGCGTCGTCCGGGCCGATCTCGACGTAGCCGTCGCCGAGGATGCGGCCACCGTCGCCCATGGCGGACTCGGGAACCATGAGGTTCCCGTTCGGCAGCCTAATGACGAACATCGCCAGCACGCCCTAGATGCTGTAACGCCGGTTGAAGTAAAGCATGACATTCAGTGCCACCCTTGTGCTGCCGCCGAGCATGTCTACCAGCGCGGGCCGCTGCCTGGAGGCGATCGCCGCGAACGCGTCCGCGAAGAACTCACGTCTCCCAAGGGCACCCTGCTGCCGGTGGAAGTCGCTGACCAGGTGCGGTAGGCACTGATCGTAAAGCATCCTGAACTCCGCTGAGTCCGATTGCCACCGGCCCGCGGGTGCGTCGGAATCGTCGATCGCGTGCCCGACCTCGTGACACATCACGTCAGGAGATGGCGAGGGACGTGTGCCGACGACAATCTTCCGGTCACCATAGGCACCCGCGCAAGCGTCCCAGGTCGCCCGGCCCGACGGCAGCGGCACGCCACGCAACCGCCCCATGTCGTCGAGTTCCGGTACGCCACCGGGCCCGACGTAGATCGCGTCCACGGCGGCGGCCAGCAGGTCCTTGATCCGCTGTGGCAGTTCGGCGAGGCGCCGGACCGCCAGCAGCGCTTCGGCGGGCGCGGTCGCCGCGTCCCACTGCCGGTGCACCAGCGGCTCCAGGCTCCCGCAGTGGCTGCCGCCTTCGGCCCGCTGCCAGCCACCGGCCACCTCATACCAGGCCTTGACGGCGGCCTCGCCTCTGCTCTGGCTGTTTGCCCGGCTCTGGACGGGAGCCGGGCCCCGGCCGGGATCGGTGGGCGACTGCGCCTGGCGGTCGCGCGGGACCTGCCTGCGGACCTGAGGCTGGCCTGCCGCCGGGCCGCGTCCGGGCTGGGTGCGCACCGGCGACCCGACCGGCTCACTGCCACCCTGTTTCCTGCGGACGCGGGCCCGGGCACTCCCGCCCGGCCGCGCCGCGGCGTATCCGCCGGGTGCCTGTCTGGGTACCGCTCCCGGATCCACATGGCTGGGCGCGCCCCGGCTGACCAGATCTGGCTCCGCCGCACCGGGCGGGACCGGCCGGCGGTGCCTGCCCGCGCTCTCACCGGCGGCCGTCACCGGACCGGCCGCGCCCGGCCGGGCGCTCAGGCCGGCTGCCTGCGCGACGGTATCTCGCTGTCCTGGCCGCCCCCGGCTCCCGCGCGCGGAGGCTGACCGCCTTCGCCCCCACAGGCGATTCAGCAACCGCTTGAACATGTCCCGGACTCCTGCCACGCGTGCCCTGGGCCCCAGTGAGGGTTCGTCAAGGCCGGCCAGCGAGGGCAGGCGGATTTTGCCTGCCCGGGTGCCGGTGCACCTGGCACCGCGCCGGCCGGATTGGGCTTCTTGACGAACCCGGACTTCCAAACAGGCACAGCGTATGCCGGATCCCCTGGATCGTCATCTCTCGTGACTGATTGTTACCGGGACGCGCGGTTGGCGAGCGAGTATTCCAATTCGTCCATTAGTGGGCCGTTCCAGCGTTTAGGCTGCCCCCATGCTGCTGCCTGGCGTCCTGGTCGCTCTGCTGGCCGCTGGTTTGTGGATGTACACGCTCATCGACATTCTGCTCACCCCCGGGGCAGACTGCCGTGGCCCGGGGAAGGGAGCCTGGCTGGCCATCGCCGGGCTGCTGTTCGTCCCCGGCGCCCTCGCCTGGCTCATGTTCGGCCGCCCCTACACCACGCCGGGCCGCTATCTGCCCGGCCGGACGCCGCGTTCGCCGTGGTATTCCGGGCAGGCCATCGACATGGCCGGCATGGACGCCGAGGCCGCGCTGCGCAGGCACCCCGCGGGCCGCGCCCGGCACGAGGAATCCGGTGAGGTCCCGCTGCACGACCTGGGCGGCCAGCAGGACCGGCAGGCCACCTCGTGGCCGGTGGGCCCGGACGACGACCCGGACTTCCTGCACTACCTCGACTGCGTGATCCGCGACCTTCGCGACGGCGGCGAGTAGGGCTTTCAGCCCGTCAGTTCAGCCCGGCGTAGGAGTGCAAGCCGGTTATGAACAGGCTGACTCCCACCATGTTGAACAGCAGGCAGCAGAACGCGGTCAACTGGATCACGGTGGCCTTCCAGCCCCGCCATCCGGCCGTCGACCTGGCATGCAGGAAGCAGGCGTAGACCACCCAGGTGATGAAGGCCCAGGTCTCCGTCGGATCCCAGCCCCAGTACCTGCCCCAGGCCTGATCGGCCCAGATCGCGCCCGCGATGATGCCGAAGGTCCACAGCGGGAAGGCGAACATCACCGTCCGGTAGGCGAGCCGGTCGAACACGTCGGGCGCGGGCAGCCTGCCCATGATCCCGTCCGCCGGCCGCACCCGCCCCGCCGCGGCCCGCCTGGCGTGCCGGACCGCGAACAGGTAGACGATGCCGAGCACGGCCGCCACGAAGTACGTCCCCACCGCGAGCGTGATCGCGGTCACGTGAATGGACAGCCAGTAGGACTGCAGCGCGGGCACCAGCGGCCCGGCCGCCGTGTAGATGACGGTCTGCGCCAGCCCGAGCGCGATGACCACCGCGCCCACCACGAACAACCCCAGATAGTACGCCCGGTACCGGATCATGAGGCCGAGGAAGAAGATCACGGCCACGCAGGTCAGCGCGACGACGAACTCGTACATGTCCCCCCACGGGAGGCGGTGCACCGCCAGGCCCCGGGAGATCACACCCACCAGATGCGCGGCCAGCCCGAAGAACGTCGCCACCAGGGCGGCGCGTACCCAGCGCCCGGCCCGCGTTGCCGACGGCTTCGCGCCCTCCGTAATGAGAGAAGAAGATTCTTCATTACGGAGGGAGGCCGGCCCATCGGTCACCTCTGCGCCGGTCGTGGGCGGTCTGCCGGCGTCCGCACCGGCAATCCCGGCCGTGGCCACCCCGGCCATCGCGGGCACCTTGACCTTGGCCGCCGCGCCGGTGACCCGGACCTTGCCGTGACCAAAGGCGAAGTCCCCGGCGAAGGCGAGCACCGCGAGCGAGTAGGCCACCAGCGCGACCAGCAGGAAGTCGTTGCTGACCTGGGCCAGTCCGGTGTTGATGGTGGGCATGGTTCTACTCCCCCTCTTCCCGGGGACGGGACGGCTGCGCGGCGCCATCCGGCTCGGCGCCTGACGGCTGTGTGCCGGGTGGCGGGGTGCCGGGCGGTGGGACGCCCGGATGCATCGATCGAAGCTTCCCGGTCAGCTCGGCGAACTCGGTCTCGAAGCCGCCACCGGCGTCCGAGCGGGCCAGCCCGCCCACGTCCACCACGGTCGCGCCGTTGCCACCGGCCCTGGCCCGGACGAATATCCGGCGCCGCCGGACGAAGAACGACAGCAGCAGCCCGGCGAGGGCGGCGACGGCGCAGGCCAGCGCGGGCAGCTGGCCGGGGTCGTAGGTCATCGCCAGTGTGATCCACTGCGTGTAGCCGGTGAAGGTGAGCGTGCCCTCGCCGTCCGGCAGCTTGAGCGACTGACCGGGTGACAATCCCCGCGGTTTGACCGGCAGCCGGTGCATCCCGGCCGTGTCGAGCTGGTACACCGACTGCGGGACACCGGAGTCGAGACCCAGATTGCCGGCATAGGAGACCAGGCTGACCATCGGGTTGATGGCCGCGGGGAACGCCGACTGGAGCTGGCCGCCCACATCCACCGCCGTGGGCACGAACACGCCGATGAAGCCGAGCTGCTCCGGCCTGGCGTTGGGCACCTTGATGACGCCCTCGGACGTGTAGGTGGCGGTCTGCGCGGCGATGAACGGAACCGGCTGGTTGAAGACCACGTGGCCGGTGCCATCGGTGATCTTGAACACCGGCGCGTAGCCGTGGCCGATCAGGAACACCCGCACGCCGTCCACCACGAGCGGATGGTTGACCCGCAGGTCGTAGCCGTGCACCGGCCCGCCAGGCTGGCTGGAGTAACGGATCAGCGCGTCGAACGCGGCGGGCTGCCCGCGGTCCGGGCCAGAGGTGACGTAACTGGCGCTGAACTTGTCCAGCGCGATGGTGAACGGCGCCAGATCTGACGGCGAGACGAGCCGGCCCGGATGGTACACGTCGAGGTCGGTGACCGTGTCGGCGAAGCTGCTGCCCTGTACCAGCAGCCGGTCCGACTTGTAACCGAACAGCCCGCCGAGCCCGACCGACAGCAGCACGCCGAGCAGCGCGAGGTGGAAGAGCAGGTTGCCGGCCTCGCGGCGGTGCCCCTTCTCCGCGGACACCCAGCCGTCGGCGGTGCGCACCCGGAACCTGCGGGCCGACAGCACGCCGGCCGCCGCGGCGAGCGCCTGCTCCGGTGCGAGCGTGGTCTCGTAACGCGCCCAGGAGGGCAGCCTGGCCAGGTTCCGCGGCGCCGCCGGCGGCTGCGCCCGGACCGTTTGGGCCAGGCGGAAGGTTCGCGGTACGACGCACCCGGCCAGTGAGACGAACAACAGCAGGTAGATGGCGGCGAACCAGGGCGCGGCGAAGACGTTGAACAGCCCGAGCCGGTTCAGCCACGGAGCGAGCGCCGGATGGGAGGCGAAGTACCGCTGCACCGCCGCGGGGTCGACCCCCTGCTGCGGCAGCAGCGATCCGGGCACGCTGCCGAGCGCCAGCAGGAACAGCAGGATGAGGGCTATCCGCATGGAGGTGAGCTGCCGCCAGGCCAGCCGCAGCCGGCCCGCGGCGTCAAGGGGCGGCCGGCCGGGACGGGACGGCTGTGCCTGCCCGCCGGCGCCTTCGCCGCGGTGCGCCGTGCCAGGTGAGCGCAACTCGGTCAACGCGCCGCCATCCGGCGGGTAAACCCGGAAGTGGCAAGCCCGGCATCACCGCGCGGTGCCGCGCGGCGGCCCTGCAACCGGGTGATGCGGGACACTGAAAACTCCAGGTCTCCTACAGACGGTAGTAACCCGGTCTATTGTGCCGTATGCCGGTTCCCGGCGAGACCCCGGCCCGGCGATAGACCTCAGCCTCACATGACCGGCGTGTGGCCGGAGGCTGTGTCAGGCGCCGGCGATCTTGCGGCCGACCGGCCCGGCGGGCTCGGCGTAGCTGACGCCGGTGATCCGGTCGCCGTCGTAGGTGAAGCTGGTCACGCTGCCCAGGGCGCACTCGCGACGGCCCGGGTGGTGCCAGAGCCTGCGCCGCTCGGCCTGGCGACGGGTTACCCAGATCGGCAACTGGTGGCTGACACAGACCGCCTCGTGGCCGCGCGCCGCATCCCTGGCGCGGGTCATCGCGGCCAGCATCCGGTCCGCGACCTGCCGGTAGGGCTCGCCCCAGGACGGCCGGAAGGGATTGCGCAGGGCCCACCAGTGCTCCACCCGGCGCAGCGAGCCGTCCCCCACGCCGAACGTGAGCCCCTCGAAGTGGTTCCACGGCTCGATCAGCCGGTCGTCGATCGTCACTTCGAGCCCGAACTGGGCGGCGAGCGGCTCGGCCGTCTCGCGGGCCCGTTCCAGCGGCGAGCTGAATAGGGCCGTGATGTCCCGGCCGGCCAGGAAGTCGGCCGCCGCCTTGGCCATCATCCGGCCGTCCTCAGACAGGTGGAAGCCGGGGATCCGGCCATAGATCACATGTTCGGGGTTATGAACCTCACCGTGGCGGAGCAAGTGCACGACGGTCTGCTCGCGCCGCGGCGTGCCCTCATCCGTGCCGCGTGTGTCAGTCATGGCGTGCCCAGCCTACCGGCGGCGGCCAGGCAGCCCGGCGCTGATCGCGGCCCTGTCGTGACGTAATCTGAGCGAAGCATGTGGTTGCGCCTAGGGTTCCGCGCGCCGCCCGCCCCGGTGACCAAAATCAGGACGGCGCGGTCTGGACCGAGCGGCGCCGGGAACCGTCGCCAGCCGGTCGCGGCGGCGGCCAACACCTCACGGGAGAGAAGCCTCGAGGGCTCTGTCCGGCATGCCCGCAAGGGCCTGACCCAGCAGGAGCCGCCCCGTGAGTCCTACTGCGATCGCACTCATCCTCATAGCCGCGCTGGCGCACGCTAGCTGGAACCTCTTCAGCAAGCAGGCGGCAAGCGCCGGCGCCGTGTGCTTCCTGTGGCTGTTTTTTACGATGGGGGCGATCCTGTATGCACCGGTGACCGCCGTCGTCCTTGCCGTCGTGCACCCCCGGTTGTCCGGGCTGCCGACCGTGTTCCTGGCCGGGACCGCCGTCATCCACATCGGGTACGCGCTGCTGCTGCAGAACGGGTACCGGCTCGGCGACCTTTCGGTGGTGTACCCGGTCGGCCGGGGCAGCGGCGCGCTGCTGGCCGCGATCGGCGGGCTCCTGCTGCTCGGCGAGCGCCCGGGTCCGGTGAGCATCACCGGGATCCTGCTGATCGTGGTGGGCGTCACGGTCATCGGCCTGCCAGGACGCAGCCACCCGGTGACGCCGTCACCGCCCTCTCGCCCGGCCGCCGCCATGGGTATCACGTTCGCCCTGCTCACCGGGGTCACCATCGCCGCCTACACGCTGTGGGACAAATACGCCGTGGGCTCGCTGCACATTCCGCCGGTCGTCGAGGACTGGGCCGCGACGCTGGGCGTGGCGATCGCGCTCGCGCCGATCGCGCTGCGGGACAGGCAGCGGCTGGCCACGGTATGGCACAGCTACCGGCCGCAGGTGCTCGGCGCGGCCGTGCTCTCGCCGCTCGCCTACATCCTGGTGCTGACCGCCCTGCGGTTCACCGCGGTCAGCGTGGTCGCCCCCTCCCGCGAGGTCAGCGTCCTGTTCGGCGTGCTGCTTGGCGGGCGCCTGCTCGGCGAGGGCAGCCTGGCCAGGCGCCTGATCGCCGCGGCCGCGATCGTGGCCGGGATCATCACGGTCGCCGTCGGCTGACCGGGCGGAGGATCAGCCAGACCGGTCAGCCGGCCCGCAGGACGGAGGCGGCGGCGCGGGCGGCGGCGGGCAGGGCGTCGGCGATCCGGGCCAGCGCGCCGGAGTCGTGGGCCGCGGACAGGAACCACGCCTCGTAGCCGGAGGGCGGCAGGTAGACGCCGGAGTCCAGCATCGAGTGGAAGAACGCGGCATAGGCGGCCTGTGACTGGCCGCGCGCCTCGCCGAAGTCGCGCACCGGCAGCTCGCGGCCCAGGAACACGCTGAACAGGTTGCCACCCTCCTGCAGCCGGAACGGCACGCCACACTCGGTCAGCGCGCTGGACACCAGCTTGGCCACGATGGCGGCGGCCTCGTCCACCTGGGCGTAGACCTCGGAGGTGCAGGCCCGCAGCGTGGCCAGCCCCGCCGCGGTGGCCAGCGGGTTGCCGGACAGCGTCCCGGCCTGGTAGACCGGCCCGGCCGGGGCGAGCAGGTCCATGATCTCGGCCCGGCCGCCGAACGCCGCGGCCGGCAGCCCGCCGCCCATGACCTTGCCGAACGTCATGAGATCCCCGGCCACGCCCTCGCGGCCGTACCAGCCGGAGGCGGTGACGCGGAACCCGGTGAGCACCTCATCCATGATCAGCAATGAGCCGTGCTCGCGGCACAGCCCGGCCAGCAGCTCGTTAAACCCGGCCAGCGGCGGCACGACGCCCATGTTCGCCGGGCAGGCCTCGGTGATCACGCAGGCGATCTGGTCGCCGTGCTTGGCGAACGCCTGGCGCACCGCTTCGGCGTCGTTGTACGGCAGCACCATGGTGCTGGCGGTGATCGCCGCGGGCACGCCGGGTGAGTCGGGCAGCCCGAACGTGGCCACTCCCGATCCGGCCGCGGCGAGCAGCGCGTCCGCGTGCCCGTGGTAGCAGCCGCCGAACTTCACCACCACCGGCCGCCCGGTGAAGGCCCGGGCCAGCCGCAGCGCCGTCATCGTCGCCTCGGTGCCGGAATTGACCATCCGGACCTTCTCCACCGGGGTGCGGGCGACCAGCTCCGCCGCCAGCTCGACCTCACCCGGGGTCACGGCGCCGAACGAGGTCCCCCGCGCGGCCGCCTCGCGCAGCGCCGCGGTCACCTCGGGGTAGGCATGGCCGAGGATCATCGGGCCCCAGGAGCAGACCAGGTCCACGTACTCGCGGCCATCGGCGTCGGTGAGGTAGGCGCCGGACCCGGCCACCATGAACGGCGGCGTGCCGCCTACCGCTCCGAACGCCCGGACCGGGGAGTTCACCCCGCCGGGCATCAGGCCGGCCGCCCGTCCGAACAGCTCTTCACTGCGTTCACCCGCGGTCATCGTGACGCCTCCTCCGCAGCATCCGCCGACGCGTCGGCCAGGTGCGCGAGCAGCCGCATCGCGTCCGGCAGCGGCTGGCCCTCCGGCTCCCGGATCCACCGGGTGGTCAGGCCAGGACCGCATCTGGACGGCGGCGCGAGCACATAGCTGTCCCGGCAGTGCCAGCGCAGGCCGGCCGCCTCGGCCACGTCGTCGTCGGGCACACAGTCCAGGTGGCAGGACCACCACTCGTCCTGAATCTCGGGCGCTCCCCTGGTCGCGACGAAGAACAGCGCCCGGTCGCCGGTACTCGCCGTAGGGCGTCTTCCCGGCGAAGACAGTGTCATGGAGCGTCTTTCCGGCGAAGAAAGTGCCGCGGAGCGTCTTTCCGGCGAAGCGAGTATGGCCACCGGGCCAGGCCGGATGCCCGCCCGCTCCATCTCCGCCAGCGCCGTCAGCCCCGCTGTCATCGGCACGTCGAGCACGTCGAACACCCGCCCGGTGACGAGGATCACGTTCGCTTCCGGTGTGGTAGCCCACATCCGCCCGACCGTCAGGGGATCCGCGGTGGCCTGCAGTTGCCAGGCCGGGGAGACCGGATGAGCACCGGGCGCGGGACAGCCGATCCGGTCACAGGAGCAGGCCCGCACGGCGGCGGCGCCGGGCAGCACCCGTGGCGGATACGCGCCCTGGCACACCGGCCAGCCCAGACCGGCGTACCGGCGTGCGGCCGCAGCCATCCGCTCACGCGCGGTGCGCTCCCTGCGGCGCGCGCGGCGCAGCATCACATCGACCATCAGGCCCCATCCGCTCCCACGTCCGGTTGGTGCTGTATGCGGAAACCCTTTCAAACCAACAAAACGATCATGAAACTCGGTTCTGAGCCGCGCCGATCGAGGCTTGTTCAGAACCTCCGGGTGATCAGCCGGCCGCCACGGGTCACGAGCCTGGTGTCAGGGCCGCCGGACTGGTTTTGAGTAAGTCTCATCAGGACTCTGCGAGCCGTCGCGCCACTTCGGCTGCCCAGTAGGTGAGGATGATGCTGGCGCCGGCCCGGTGGATCGCGGTCAGCGTCTCCATGATCACCCGGTCCCGGTCCAGCCAGCCGTTGGCCGCCGCCGCCTCCACCATCGCGTACTCGCCGCTGACCTGGTAGGCACCCACCGGCACGGTGACCCTGTCGGCGACCCGCCGGATGACGTCCAGGTAGGCGAGGGCGGGCTTGACCATGACGATGTCCGCACCCTCGTCCAGGTCCAGCAGCACCTCGCGGATCGCCTCATCGGCCCCGCGCGGATCCTGCTGGTATCCGGCCCGGTCGCCGAACTGCGGCGCGCCCTCGGCGGCGTCACGGAACGGACCGTAGAGGCCCGAGGCGTACTTGGCCGAGTAGGCACAGATGGCGATGTCCGGGTAGCCCGCGTCGTCCAGTGCCGCCCTGATGGCTCCGACCTGGCCGTCCATCATCCCGCTCGGGGCGACCACGTGCGCTCCGGCACTGGCCTGCGCGCACGCGATGGAGGCGTACCGTTCCAGGGTCGCGTCGTTGTCGACCTCTTGGGCGTCGGTCAGCTCGCCGCAGTGACCATGATCGGTGTACTCACACAGGCAGAGGTCGGCGATCAGCACGGTGTCATCGCCCAGTTCCGCGGACAGATCCCGCAGCGCGAGCTGGATGATGCCCGCCGGGTCATCGGCGGCCGAGCCCCGCGCGTCCTTGACCGCGGGAATGCCGAACAGGATGAGGCCGCCCACCCCGGCCTCGACCGCTTCCACCGCCGCCTTGCGCAGGCTGTCCCTGGTGTGCTGGAACACGCCCGGCATGGACGCGACCGGCTGCGGTTCGGCGATGCTCTCCTTGACGAACATCGGCAGCACCAGGTTGCCCGGCTGTACCGAGGCCGGTGCGGCCAGCCGCCGCAACGCGGCCGTGCGCCGGAGCCGGCGCGGCCTGGCGGCGGGAAAACGGGAACTCATCAGCGTGTCCTAACTCCTGATCCCATGCCGTTTAAGCGGGTCCCAACTCCTGATCCCATGCCGTTTAACGGTGACGCCGGCGCGCACCCCGGCGCCGCTCACTCGGCCTGCGCAGCGGCTCGCCCGCTTCCTCGGCGGCCTTGCGCAGGGCCGCGCCGTGTTCGGCGAGCGCGTCCACCAGGGCGGTGACCGATGGCGTGGGCGCCATCACGTCGACCCGCAGGCCGAACTCGGCCGCCGTCTTGGCGGTCTGCGGCCCGATCGCGGCGATCACCGTGAGCTGATGCGGCTTGCCGGCAATCCCGATCAGGTTGCGCACGGTGGAGGATGAGGTGAACAGCACCGCGTCGAAGCCGCCACCCTTGATCGCCTCACGGATCGGGGCCGGTGGTGGCGCGGCCCGCACCGTCCGGTACGCGGTGACGTCCTCGGCCTCCCAGCCGAGCTCGGTCAGCCGGGCCACCAGCGTCTCGGTGGCGATGTCGGCGCGCGGCAGCAGCACCCGGTTGATCGGGTCGAGCACGTCGTCGTAGGGCGGCCATTCGGCGGCCAGGCCTTCGCCGGACTGCTCACCCCGCGGCACCAGCTCGGGCACGATGCCGAACGCGCGCAGCGCGGCGGCGGTCTGCTCACCCACGGCCGCCACCTTGACCCCGGCGAAGGCCCGGGCGTCCAGCCCGTACTCCTCGAACTTCTCCCTGATCGCGCGCACCGCGTTCACCGAGGTGAAGGCGATCCACTGGTACCGGCCGGTGACCAGGCCCTTGACCGCACGGTCCATCTGCTGCGGAGTGCGCGGCGGCTCCACCGCTATCGTCGGCACTTCCTCGGGGACCGCGCCGTAGGCCCGCAGCCGCAGCGAGACCTCGGCGGCCTGTTCCCTGGTGCGCGGCACCAGCACCCGCCAGCCGAACAGCGGCTTGGTCTCGAACCAGGACAGCTTGCTACGGGCGGCCACCGCATCCCCGGCCACCGCGACCGCGGGACCGTGGGTGGTCAGCAGGCTCACCCCGGCCGCCTTGAGATCGGCGGCGACCGACCCGAGCGTGCAGACCACGGTCTGCTGCGAGGTCGTGGTGCCGTTCCAGGTGACGGCGAACGGCGTGTTCTCCGGCCAGCCGGCCGCCACCAGCATCTTGCCGATGTCGGCCGGGCCGGCCTCGGCGCCGAGCACGACCAGGGTGCCCGGACCGGCCTGCGCCCGGCTCAGCTCGGCGGCGTGGATGATCCGTACCTCCGCCCGGGCCTCGCTGGTCAGCGGGATGCCGGCATAGGCGGGCACCGCGGTCGCGAACGGCAGTCCCGGCACGATCTCGAACCTGACCCCGGCCTTGGCGCAGGCCGCCGCCTCGTCCGCACCGGCCGAGAAGGTCAGCGGATCCCCGGCGAACAGCCGTACCACGAGCTTGCCTGCCCGGGCCGCGGAGATGATCATGTGCGGATCCCCGTCGAGACCGGCGGCGTCGGCCAGTTCGGCCGTGCCAGCGATGATGCCCTTGACCTGCTCGGCCACCTCGGGCCTGGCCACCACCAGGTCGGCCCGGCCGAGCAGGTTCGCGGCACGCACCGTCAGCAGGTTCTCATCGCCAGGTCCGGCGCCGACGAATGCGACCCAGCCCGCCGCGGGATTTCTTTCCGGCCCAGAAAGCTCCGCCGTCGGGTGTCTTTCCGGCCCAGCAGGCTCCGCCGTCGGGTGTCTTTCCGGCCCAGAAGGGTCAGCCGGAGGCTTTCTTCCCGGCACAGAAGGCTCCGCCGCAGGGTTTCTTCCCGGCACAGAAGGCGTGGTATCGGCGGCCTTCCTCATGGCACCATCGGCCTTGCTGCCAGCAACAGCCTCGGGGTTCACTATGGCTCTCCCCCATCCCTCGATCGCGCGGTGAGCACGCTGATGTAGTCCCCGGCGCCGCGGCGGAGCAGTTCACTGGCGACCTCACGGCCCAGTGACGCTGCGTCCGTGACCTTGGCGCTGCCGCGGGCCCGTACGGCGCCCACGCCATCGGGGCTGAAAACTCCGGCCCGCAGATGCACCGTGCCCGTGTCCTGCGGGTACGCGGCGTACGCGCCGACCGGCGCGCTGCAGCCGCCCTGCAGCGCCGCCAGCACGCTGCGCTCGGCGGTGGCCGCGGCGTGGCTGACCGGGTCATCGATGGCGGTCAGCAGGGCCCGCAGCCCGGCGGCCTCGGCCCGGCATTCCACGGCCAGGGCACCCTGCCCGGGTGCGGGCAGCATCGCGTCGGGCTCGAAGACCTCGGTCACGGCATCCAGGCGGCCGATCCTGGCCAGCCCGGCATAGCCGAGCACGACGGCGTCCAGCCGGCCGGGGCCGACCTTGGCCAGGCGGGTGCCGGCGTTGCCCCGGATCGGGACCGGTGTGGTGTCCGGGCGCAGCAGCCGGAGCTGGGCGGCCCGCCGCGGCGATCCCGTCCCGATCCTGGCACCGGCCGGCAGGTCGGCGAGCTTGGCTCCGCCGAAGGCGGCCAGGGCATCTCTCGGGTCGTCCCGGGCCGGGACGGCCGCCACTACGATGCCGTCCGCCTCGGCGGTCGGCAGGTCCTTCAGCGAGTGCACCGCCAGGTCGATCTCGCCGTCCAGCAGCCGTACCCGCAGGCCGCTGACGAACACCCCGGTACCGCCGATAGTGCTCAGCTCCCCCCGGCTGACGTCGCCGAAGGTGGTCACCTTGACAAGCTCGGTCGCCTGCCCGGTCCGTTCGGTGATCAGCCGCGCCACATGGCTGGTCTGGGCGATGGCCATAGGGCTCGCGCGGGTCCCTATCCGCAGCGGCCGGGCGGGCTTGCTCACTCGGGATTCTCCTGATCCAGTCCTAGATCCACATCGGCGCGGGTTACCGCCTCGACCGCCTTGGGGTCGAGGTCGAAGAGCACCTGCAGCGCGTTGGCGTAACCGTCGCCACCCGGGCCGGAAGCCAGCTCCTTGATCCGGACGGTCGGCGCGTGCAGCAGTTTGTCCACCACCCGGCGGACCGTGTTCGAGATCTCGCCGAGCGCGTGGTCGTCAAGGTCGCTGAGCCGGCCGGTCAGCCGGTCCAGTTCGGCGTCCACCACCTTGGCCGCCTTGGCCCGCAGCGCGACCACGGTCGGGGTCACGCTGGCCGCGCGCACCGCCAGCGCCCTGGCTGCCAGTTCCTCGGCGACGATGGCCCGCACCGCCGCCACGTCCGCCTCCTGGGCGCTGCCGTCGGCGGCCGTGCCGATCGTGTCCAGGCCGATGAGGCCGACGCCGGGCAGCTCAGCCACGGCCGGCTCGATGTCCCTGGGCATCGCCAGGTCGAGCAGCACGAGTGGCCGGCCCGGCCTGGTCCGGCCGGCCATCACCCCGGCGATCGCCGCCTGGGTGATCACGATTCCGGCGGCGCCGGTGCAGGAGATGACCAGATCGGCTGCCCGCAGCGCGTCCGGCAGCGCGGACAGGCCGGTCACCGTGGCCTCCAGCGTGGCCGCCAGCCGCTGCGCGTTGCCCTTGGTCCGGTTCGCGATCACGATGCCGGCCGCGCCCATCCGGGCGGCGGTCACGGCGGCCAGCGAGCTCATCGAGCCCGCGCCCACGATGAGCACCCGGACATCGCGCAGCGGGGCGCCGGCGGCCGGCCGCCCGGGCTGGCTCAGCCGCTCGGCGGCCAGTCCCAGGCCCACGCTGACCAGGTTCGCCCCGGCCCGGTCGATCCCGGTTTCGGCGTGCGCCCGCTTCCCGGCCCGCAGCGCCACCCGGCCGATCTCGCCGAGTTCCCGGCCGAGTGTCTCCTGCTCCCTGGCGGCGGTCAGCGCCTGACGCACCTGACCCAGGATCTGCCCCTCGCCCACCACCATCGAGTCGAGCCCGCAGACGACCTCGAGCAGGTGCTGCAGGGCCCGGTCCTCGTAGTGCACGTACAGGTGCGGAGTGAGCTCGGCGAGTGGGACGCCGGAGTGCCTGGCCAGCAGCTCGCAGATCGAGCTGACCCCGCCGTGGAACTTGTCGACGTCGGCGTAGATCTCGACCCGGTTGCAGGTAGAAACGATGAAAGCACCGGCCACATGCTCGGCCTGGACAATGTCGCTGCGCAGCTTGCCGAGTTCGTCGCCGCCGATCGCGGCGCGCTCCAGCATCGCGACCGGCGCGCTCTTATGGCTCAATCCGACCACGAGCATGCTCATGAGCCCACCGCCTGAACCGCTGGGTCGCCCATCGACGCCTTGCGCTGGGCGTGGAAGGCGAGGATCTGCAGCTCGATTGACAAGTCAACCTTACGCACGTCCACGCCCTCAGGGACGCTGAGAACGGCTGGCGCGAAGTTGAGAATGCTGGTGACGCCGGAGGCCACCAGCCGGTCGCAGACACTCTGCGCGGATCCCGCCGGGGTGGCGATCACGCCGATCGACGCCTGGTGCCGCCGGACCACAGCTTCCATCTCGTCCGAGTGCTGAACGGGAATCCGGGCGATCGTGGTGCCCACCACCGTAGGGTCGGAATCGAGCAGCGCGGCCACGCGGAACCCGCGGGAAGCGAAGCCGCCATAGTTGGCCAGCGCCCGCCCCAGGTTACCCAGGCCGACGATGACAACCGGCCAGTCCTGGGTGAGACCGAGTTCGCGGGACACCTGGTACACCAGATAATCCACGTCGTACCCGACGCCCCGGGTCCCGTAGGAGCCAAGGTGCGAGAGATCCTTGCGGAGTTTGGCCGAGTTGACCCCGGCGGCCACCGCGAGTTCCTCGCTCGACACCGTGGCCGTGCCATTCTCCGCCAGCGCGCAGAGGGCGCGAAGATACACCGGCAGCCGGGCAACGGTGGCTTCCGGGATACCGTGACTGCCGTTGGCAGACCCCGGACGGTGTGACATGCGCCGACGCTCCTGGGGGATCGACACGGCGACGGGCTTCCGCAGGCTGCCTGGCCATACCGGCCCGCCGCTCGAGCTTTTCACTTCACGGTACGCCCTTGTGAATGTTTGCACAAAGCCGTCGTTTCACCGGATGGGCCAAACGCGGGTCATGGCCGCCTCGCAGCGCCCCGCACCCAGGCCAAAGCCGCGCCCCGACAGACCGCCCGGCGGCGGCTGGGCCGTTCAGGTACCCGCTGGCAGCCATGCGACGGACGACGCCTACCCCGTCGATGCCTGCGAAATCCGCACCAGGTTGCCCGAGGGATCGCGGAACGCACAGTCGCGCGCCCCCCAGGGCTGGTCCGTGGGCTCCTCCAGCACCTCGGCACCGGATGCCCGCACCTTCTCGAAGACCGCTTCGAGATCGCCGGCCCGGAAGACGAGCATCGGCAGGACGCCCTTGGTAAGCAGTTCCTGCAGGGCGTCGCCGTCGGCCTGGGACCGGCCGGCGTGCGGCTCCGACAGCACGATCTCAAGGCCCGGCTGATCCGGGCTGCCAAGAGTGACCCAGCGGAACCCGCCCGAAGCGACGTCATTGCGCACCTCGAGGCCGAGCGCGTCGCGGTAGAAGCCGAGCGACTCGTCCACGTCATTGACGGTGACGTGGCAATACTGGAGTGCGATGGTCATACGGTCGACATTAGGCCGTGTCACGCAGTCATGCCGGGGACATGTGAGCGAGCAGGACTTAGCCAGCCAAGGTCTGCCACCAGCCAAGGTCTGCCACTAGGCGGCGGCTGCGCGGGCCGCTCCTGCATTCCTGACCGGCCGGGTGCGCACCTTCGCCACGCAGGCGGGCATCGCGGTCTCGGCGTGGTGCTCACGGCTGCGATACGCGCTCGGCGTCTCCCCGACGATCTCGGTGAAGCGCGAACTGAACGAGCCGAGTGATGTACAGCCGACCGTCATGCACGCGTCGGTCACGCTCATACCGCCGCGCAGCAGCGCCATGGCGCGCTCGATCCGCCGGGTCATGAGGTAGCTGTACGGCGTCTCGCCATAAACCTCCCGGAACTGCCGCGAGAAGTGGCCCGCCGACATGAAAGCGTGCCGGGCCATGGCAGGCACATCCAGCGGGCGTGCGTACTCCCGGTCGATCAGATCCCGCGCCCGGCGCAGGTGCGCGAGGTTGGCGAGGTCTTGCGGATCCATGCCGCGACCTTACCACTCACCCTCCGACAACCCTGCTGACCTGCAAGAATGCGCACCATCCGAAACGGTCAGGGCACCAAGGGCAACTTGGTGATCATGAAAATGGCGACGAGATCAGGGCGCCAGCCTCGGGGCGGACGGGCCAGCTTCGCCGGGCCGGCTAGGCGGTGAGCGCGGCGCGCAGGCGCTGCTCGCTGACCCGCCAGAAGTCGTGCTGCACCCCGTCGATGAGCGTGACGGGAATCTTGTCCCAGTACTCCCGCTGGTCCTGCTCGGACAGCGTAATGTCGCGCTCATCCCAGGGAACGCCGAGTTCCCCGGCGACCCTGGCGATGACCTCACGCGCCTCGTCGCACAGATGGCAGCCGGGCTTGCCGAGCAAAGTGATCCTGTGCCCGGTGCCAGACGGTGGGGATTGCTCAGCCACCGGGAGAGCGGTGCAGCAACTGGGACAGGCCGGGCAGTGGAGACAGCTTCGCCTGCTGCGTGCCGAGTTCGATCACGTTCGTGGCCAGCACGTACGGGCCGCGCTCGACGTCGAACCGCTGGATGTAGAGGTGCCGCTTGTGCTCTTCATAGGCCGTGCGGTCGCGGTAGACCTCGTAGAAGATCCGCTGCATCGGCGCGTTGGGCACGGAGTGCACCGCATAGACCAGGGCGTCGGGCTCGCTCGCCCGGACCTCGGCGACGACCCTCTCGGCCAGCGCGTCGAACTCTTCTTCGCGCCCCTCGGCCAGTGTGTAGATGGCGATCAGGCCGTACAGCCGCTGGGTAGCGGACTCGTCGCCGATCATGCCGCTGTTACCCCCGGGTGCTGGCTCGGACCTGAATGCTTCGGGCGCGGCGCCAGGGGCGGCATCCGTGCCGAGGGTTCTCCGTTGCCAGACCCCGGTCCGCCCGGCGCCGGATCCCCCGCCCGCCACGTCGTCGTGCTGCATGTCCCGGCCGGGCTGGTAGCCGTCATCAGGTCTGGTTTTCCTGTCTCCTCGGCGCAGGCCGTTCATACCGTACCCCCCGTCTTGCGGGTATCCCCCGTTGGGGGGATATCCACCAATTGCCTGATTCGCGTTATTTGCCTGATTTCCGCGATCAAGCCGATACCAGTCGTCGTCCCGGTAAGTCTGTTGATCACCGTTCTCCGCTTGCCCAGCGTGAACGGCGTCAAACTTCTCATTACTTTGAGTAGTACTGACCGTATCGTGCCATGGCGGGCTCACGGACCGCTGGGTGCCCTGTCCGCCACCCGTCGGGTCACGCCAGCTCCCCTGATCCGGGCCGGGCGCATCCTGCCACGGCGGCCCGCCGGGCGGCGTGGCCGCCGGGCTACGTGGTCGCCGCCCCGGCTCGGGCAGCCCTCCCGGCTCGGGCAGCCGCCCCGGCTCCGGCAGCCGCCCCGGCTCGGGCAGCCGCTCCAGCTCGGGCAGCCGCTCCGGTTCGGGCCGGTAACTCCGTGGCTCGTCGTACGGTTCGTCGTCGAACTGCTCCCCGGCCGCCTCGATCTTGGCCGCCTTGATCCCCGCGAAGGCGGTCAGCATGGCACAGATGGCGCACAGCGCCGGGTAAACCTCGCTCGATGAGAGGCTGAACCTCAAACCGAACAACGCCACCGCAGCCACCGCCGCCGGGGCGATGGCGATGAGCCGGCTCGCCCCGCCGGTGTCGGTGCGCACGCGCACCAGGCCGGCGAGCAGGATGACAACCGCCGTAAGAACGACCAGCCCGGCGGCAAAGCTGAGCAGTGACCTTGGGATGATCTGGTAGTGGTCAGATGCGGCCGGCCAGGACTTGGTGAACGCGGTGGAGCTGTTCAGCGGGTCGGTGACCAGGACCACCCCGCCCACGACCGTCACGGCTGCGGTGACCAGCTTCGCCCCGAACCTGGCCGACGCGCTCTTGGCGGCCAGCTCGGCCAGTCCCCAGGCCAGCCACAATGGGGCGATGAGCTGCGAACCGATCTGCACCGCACGGAACGTGGATGACGTATAACCGTTGTGGGCACCGAGGGCCTGTGCGCCGAGCGCGACGGCGATTGCCGCGACCGCACCGGCCCAGGCGATGATGTCCATTCGCGGCACGCGAATACAGCGGCCCACGAGCACGCCTGTACTGGCGGCCGCGAGGACCGCGCACGCAAACGCGACCACCACGGAGACGTCCATCACGTCTAATGGTGCACGACATGTCTGGCAATGTGAAACGGACTGTCGTTACACACGTTCCACCTCAGCCGCCCCAGGGCGCCGGCGCCTTAGCCAGACGTCCGGTTTCTTCGCCGCACTGCCAGGCGCAGTGCCCGGCTGAAACGCCACGGCCCTCCAAGAAGCCCACTCCGGTTGTTGCGATGCCACCCGCACCGGCACACGGGCAGGCACACATCGCCTGCCCTCGCCGGCCGGTCCTGCGGAACCTCCACCGGACACTCGGGCAGGCAAAATCACCTGCCCTCCCTCGCCGGTCTTGAAGAACCCTCACGGCCGCTAGGCTTGCCAGCATGTGGCGGGAGCCAGCGCGCCCACCTGATGGGAGGGCTGCGGCCTGTGCGGCCGCTGCCGCAGCGAATGTGGACCGGCCATCGCCGGTTCCCGACGATCTCACTGCCGGGGCATTCTTCGACGTAGACAACACCATCATGCGCGGCGCCTCGATCTTCCATTTCGCCCGCGGCCTGGCCGCCCGCAAGCTCTTCACCTCCATGGACCTGGCGAAAATGACCTGGGCTCAGGTCTCGCTCCGGGTCCGCGGCAGCGAGCACGCCGGGCATATCGCGACGGCGCAGGAAACTGCCCTAGCCTTCGTGGCCGGCTACAAGGTGGCCGACATCGTCGGGCTCGGCGAGGAAATCTACGACGAGACCATGGCCGACCGCATCTGGGAGGGCACCAGGGAGCTGGCCCAGCGCCACCTGGACGCCGGCCAGCGGGTCTGGCTGGTGACGGCCACCCCGGTGGAACTCGCCGAAATCATCGCCCGCAGGCTGGGCCTCACCGGAGCGCTCGGCACGGTCGCAGAATCGGTCGACGGCGTCTACACAGGCCGCCTGATCGGCGGCCTGCTGCACGGCCCGGCCAAACCGGCCGCCATCATGGCCCTGGCCGACCGGGAGAGCCTCGCCCTCACCCGCTGCGCCGCCTACAGCGATTCCATCAACGACCTGCCGATGCTCCAGATCGTTGGCCACCCGAACGCCGTCAACCCGGACAGCGAACTGCGCGCCGAGGCCCGCCGCAATGGCTGGCCAATCCACGACTTCCGCACCGGCCGCCGGGCAGCCATGATCGCCCTCCCGGCCGCCGGCGCCGCCGGAGCCGTAGCCGGCGGCGTCGCAGCGGGCGTAGCCCTCCGCAAACGCCGCACAATCCCCTAGCTCTGGCCGGATGACCGGGCTGGGTCAGTAGCTGAAAGCGGGGCCACGTTCGGCGACCAGGGTGTTCAGCATCTGCTGGACGGTGTCGCGAACTTGGGTGGCCAGCTCGGCCACTGCCCGGGTGTCGTCCGGATCAGAGTAGTTGTCCGTCGGGATGGGTTCGCCGAATTGGATGATCCAGTCGGATGGAAGCGGAATCATGCCGAGGAAGCCAAACCACGGGAAAAGGGGAGTGAGCGGAAAGTAGGGCAGGCCGAGCAACCGGGCCAGGCCACGCGCATTCCCGATCATTGGGTATATCTCCTCGGCCCCGACGATCGCGCACGGAATGATGGGCACGCCCGCACTGATGGCCGACACCGCGAACCCGCCGCGACCGAACCTGCGCAGCTTGTATCGCTCGCTGAAAGGCTTGCCGGTGCCCTTGAAACCTTCCGGGCAAACTCCTACTAGCTCACCCGCGGCGAGCAGCTTGGCCGCCTCTGGCGGACAGGCAAGAGTATGGCCGCTCTTACGCGCCAGCTGAGCGAGTATCGGAAGTTCGTACACTAGATCGGCGCCAAGCAGTCGCAGATTCCTATGCTGCGGATGTTCGTAAAACAGCCCGGCTTGGACCATGATCATGTCGAATGGCAGCACGCCGGCATGGTTGGCCACCAGAAGGGCCGCGTCAGAGCCGGGGACGTTCTCCAGCCCGCGCATCTTGACCCGGAACCAGTCGCGGTAGAGCACCCGGGCGATCGGCATGAGCACCGAGGCATTCAGGTCCGGATCGAACCCGAACTCATCGATCATGTACTCGCCGGCCAGCCGCCGCTGCACGAACTCCGCGACCTCCGCCACCCGCTCCCGCAGCGGCCGCGCCTGACCGCCCCCATAGCGGTCGCCCATCAAAACTCACCCTTCACGCGCTAGTTACGGCCCGGCTCCGGACACCAGGGAACTTCTGCAACCGCCTGCCCACAGCGAGCGCCCCTGAAGGTTTCACAAGCTGCCTTGTCTACCCCGGACCACACCAGCCGAAACCCCGGCAGCGGCAGGTCCGGGGCTCATCCCCCGGACCAGCAAGCAGAACTAGCCCCCGAGCGCATGGATACATCCCGGATGACTGTGCCGGCGCATCCCTTATCGGACGGTCATGGTCAAGGAAGCCCAGCACCATCCTCCCAGACGTGGCCAGGCGCCCAGAAACAGAGGCCATCCCCTGGTCAGACTCTGCGGGTATTGCGCAAAGCGTCAGCCAGCCCAGCCACCCCATCCGTGCCGGGCGAAGCCCGGCATCGGGTGGCCGGGGGTCGTCCCCCGGATCAATACTGCGGGCCATGGCGAAGCTGGCCGAAGGCCAGCGAACAGCCCGAACCGCCACGGCCCGGCTACCTCGTACTGCTACTTCTTGTTCCTGCGCTGGATGCGGGTCTTCTTGAGAAGCTTGCGGTGCTTCTTCTTAGCCATCCTCTTGCGGCGCTTCTTGATGACGGAGCCCACGGCACCACCTTCGGCCATACTCGACGGGACGGGAAACAGGCATGCTAGCCCGCCCGCCCGTCACCAGGGGGCTGGGCACTCGCCCGGTAAAGACTACCGCCGTCCGTCCCTTGCAACTGACAGCAGCCCAAACAGAAGCCCAGCGCACCCACCCGGCCCACTCACCCCAGCCTGCGGCGTGGGTCTGGGGCTCGGCCCCTCCCGGAATAAGCAGTGCGGCCACGGCGCAGGTGCCCGAAGGGCACCGAGCAGCCCTGGCTGCCTCGTCCCCCCGCCTCCCGTTAGCTGCGTCAAGGATTCGACACGAAGGCATCCTTCAGATACTGATTCACGGCCTGCTCCGGTACGCGAAAGGAACGCCCCACCCGGATCGCCTCAAGCTCGCCGGAGTGGACCAGACGGTAGACCGTCATCTTTGACACCCGCATGATGCTGGCCACTTCGGCCACGGTCAGGAACCTGACATCGCTAAGGGGAGTTTCGCCTGCAGCCATCCGTTGCTCTCTTCCGTACGCTGCTAAGTGCGCCCCTGTCCCGTATAACCGACGCACCAGTCACGCACGCCTCCAGAGTAAGTCCCGTTTGGAAAAGGGCAACCCCGGCGCGCAGTATCTTTTCGGGATCCGCGAACTTTGCCGGATCGTGACCAGCCAAACTTGCTTGTCCACAGAATGGAATATGGTCACCGATTAAGGCCATGGGCAGGGAAAACTGCAGCCCGAGTCGCCGCGATCGACCGGTCAACCGGATCCGCGGGATCAGAACCTGACTCGAACGATATGTATTCGGAGAGACCGCCGTCTGTCATGCTCTCTGGGGGACGCCTGTCAGTTCTGTCGAGCACGTATTCACGCCAGGACACCGGTGTCGGGGCCACCGGTTCAATGGGCTTGCCGGCCGCTTCAGCCAGCAAGTGCGTCCAGCATCGGGGAACTACTCGGACGAGTTCATACCCGCCGCCTCCGGTGACCAACCAGCGGCCGCCGGTCACCTCGTGCGCGAGCTTGTGCAGCACGGTCTGCGCGTGGCGCTGCGCGTCGAGGCTGAGCTCGAGGTGTGCCAGTGGGTCGAGCCGGTGGGTGTCGCAGCCGTGCTGGCTGACGAGCACCTCGGGCCGGAACGCGCGGACCAGTGGCGGAACGATCGCATCCAGCGCACGCAGCCACCCGGCATCGCCGGTTCCGGCCGGCAGCGCCACGTTCACCGCCGTCCCCAGCCCCTCGCCGCGACCGGTCTCGGACGGCAGCCCGGTCCCGGGGAACAGCGTCGCCGGGTGCTCGTGCATGCTGATCGTGAGCACCCGGGGGTCGTCGTAGAAGGCCGCCTGCACGCCGTCGCCGTGGTGCACGTCGAGATCGACGTACGCTATCCGCTCCGCGCCCTGGCCGAGCATCCAGCTGATCGCGACCGCCGGATCGTTGTAGACACAGAAGCCGCTCGCGTGGCCCCGCATCGCGTGGTGGAGGCCGCCCGCCACGTTCGCGCCGTGATCGGCCTCGCCCGTCCACACCGCCCGCGCGGCGGCCAGGGTGGCCCCGGCGACCAGCGCGGAGGCCTCGTGCATGCCGGGAAACACCGGGTCGTCCGGGGTGCCGAGCCCACGTCTGACGTCGGGCCTGCCGGTCTTGCCCGCGTGCCGTACGGCGGCGATATACCCGGGGTCGTGCACCAGTTCGAGCTCATCGTCCGTCGCCGACCGCGGCGTCATCAGCACGACCCGGGGTTCGTCGAATATCCCGAACGAACTGGCCAGCGCCATGGTCAGCTCGACCCTGACCGGCGCGAGCGGGTGCCCGTGGCCGAAGTCGTAGCCAGTCAGACCGTCATCCCAGGGAACCTGCAGCCTGCACGGCATAAAGACCCTTTCAGAACCCCGGTCCACGGACGGACCGCCGCAGATCAGAGCCTAGTCTGATGAGCGCTTTGATGGTTGAAAGGGTCTTTTAGCCGCCGCCCAGCTCGCGGCCGCGGTCCCTGGCCGCTTCGATCGCGGCGAGGAACGCGGCGCGCACCCGGTGCCGTTCCAGCTCGCGCACGGCGGAGATCGTGGTGCCACCCGGGGAGGTCACCGCCTCCCGGAGGATCACCGGGTGCTCGCCCGAGTCACGCAGCATGGTCGCCGCCCCGTACACGGCCTGGATGACCATTTCCAGTGCCGTCCCGCGCGGCATGCCGAGCAGAATCCCGGCGTCCACCATGGCCTCGACCAGGTAGTAGACGTAGGCCGGCCCGCTGCCGGACAGCGCCGTGGCGGCGTCCTGTTGCGACTCCGGTATCCGGATGACCTTGCCCACCGGCCGGAGCAGTTCCTCGGTCCGCCGCAGGTGCTCGTCGGTCGCGTGCGACCCGGCCGAGATAACGCTCATCGCCTCGTCGACCAGCACGGGCGTGTTGGACATCACCCGCACCACGGGCAGGTCGCCGGGCAGCCTTCGCTCGATGAACGACGTGGTGATGCCCGCCGCGACCGAGATGATCAGCCGGTCGCCCGGCACGGTGGGCGCGATCTCGTCCAGCAGGGTGGCCATGTCCTGCGGCTTCACGGTGATCACCAGCGTGTCGGCGGCCTTGGCCGCCGCGGCCGCGCTGGCTATCTGGACGCCGTAGCGCTCAGTCAGCTCGTCGGAGCGCTGCTTCCGCCTGGCCACCGCCAGGATGCCGGAGGGCGGGCGGCCCGCCCGCAGCAGGCCCGAGATGAGCGCCTCGCCCATCTTCCCCGCACCCATGATCGCGATCATGTTCGTTACCTCTTGCTGGCCAGCGATCGCAGGAAGAAGCCGAGGTTGGCCGGGCGCTCGGCGAGCCTGCGCACCAGGTAGCCGTACCAGTCGCTGCCATAGGGGACGTAGACGCGCACTCGTGCGCCGGTGGCGGCGAGCCGCCGCTGCTCGGCCGGCCTGATGCCGTAGAGCATCTGGTACTCGAAGCTATCCACCGGACGGCCGGCCAGGATCGCCTGTGCCCCGGCGATCTCGATCAGCCGTGGGTCGTGTGTGGCCAGCATCGGGTAGCCCGGCCCGGCCAGCAGCGTCTTGAGGCACCGTACGTAGCTCAGGTCGATCTCCCGCCTGCTGGTGAAGGCCACCTGCTCGGGAGCGCCGTAGGCGCCTTTGCACAGCCGCACGCGGGACCCGGCGGCCGCGAGAGCCGCGCAGTCCGCCTCGCTGCGGCGCAGATAGGACTGGATGACGCAGCCGAGATCGGGAAAGTCCTCGCGCAGCTCGTGCAGCATCCGCAGCACGGGCTCGACCAGGTCATGCTCTTCCATGTCGAGGGTCACGGTGGTGCCCGCCTCGCGTGCCGCCACGCAGATCCGGGTGATGTTCTCCGTGGCGGTCTTCTCGCCGTGTTCCCCGAGGCCGAGCCCGACCGCGGTCGGCTTGACCGACACCTCGGCGGCGCCGAGCCTGGCGTGCCCGCCGCCGGACAGCCTGCCGAGCAGGCTGATGTACTCGTCCGCGACGGCCGCGGCCTGGTCCGGGTCCGTGGTGTGCTCGCCCAGGTAGTCGAGGGTGACGAGCAGACCGCGGTCGAGCAGTTGCCTGGTCACCCCCAGCGCGTCATCCTGCGTGGCACCGGCCACGAATCTGGCGACCACATCTCTGGCGATGGGGGCGGTGGTGACGATCTTCTCCATGCGGTCGCTGGCCGAGACGGCCATCAAGACGCGGCGCAGCACAGCCGACGACCTCCCTGGTGAACGGCTGGCGACCGGACGGCCAGCCGGGTCTGACGGATCAGGCTACCGTGGGCCCGAGAGCGTTGTTCAAACCGCATCGCGAGTGCGGGCCCGGAGGGTCCGCACGAGTGATCGGGCCTGGCTAACACCGGCGGCCACCGTTAATGATCATTTTTGATCATTGTGAGCAACCCGTCCCCTGGAAGCACCGAGCATTCCCACGCCCGCCTTGCGCAGTGCGACCTTCACGTT
This sequence comes from Streptosporangiaceae bacterium, assembly GCA_035308365.1. GTDB lineage: Bacteria > Actinomycetota > Actinomycetes > Streptosporangiales > Streptosporangiaceae > PALSA-505. The sequence goes on along the minus strand of DATGGU010000005.1, from coordinate 108,229 downwards.
CGCCCCGGCGTCCGGGGCGACGATGACCTCCTGGGCGGCGTCCACGCCACCGGCCAGCAATTGCCTGCCGGTGGGGGTGGTCCGCTTCACCAGCGCCAGCGCGATCGGCCCGAGTTCGTAGTGCCGCGCCACCGAGCCGGTGAACCCGACGGTGGCGCCGTCGAGCTCGACCGGGTCGCCGTGGGCGGGCAGCTTGTCACTGCTGCCGTCGAGGTGCAGCAGGACCAGCCGCCGGGGCGGATGCCCGAGGTTGTGTACCCGCGCCACGGTTTCCTGGCCGCGGTAGCAGCCCTTGTTCAGGTGCACGGCGGCCTCGATCCAGCCCACTTCGTGCGGGATCGTCCGGTGGTCGGTGTCCAGGCCAAGACGCGGCTGATGGGCCGCGATCCGCAGCGCCTCGCAGGCCCACATCCCGGCCGGGCGCACGCGCAGCTCAGCCATGACGGCCGGCAGCCGGTCCCGCGCGATGATCAGGTCCGTGCCGAGTCTGCCGGGCAGCACGGCAGCAGCCGGCAGGCTGGCCGGGTCCGGCGCATCCGGTCCCATCAGCGTCAGCAGCCCGTACTCGCCGGTCACGTCGGCCGGCTCCACCCGCAGCATGAACCGCATCGACTTCAGGAACCCGGTCAGCGCCTCCGCCGTGCCGGGCTCGACGTGCGCCCACACCGCATCGCCGTCGTCGGTCAGGGTCAGGTGGTGCTCGACATGCCCGTTCGGGCTGAGGATGAGCGCCTGTGCCACCGACCCGGCGGGCAGCGGGTCGAGCTGCTGCGTGGTGAGGCTGTTCAGCCAGGACAGCCGGTCCGGGCCGGTGATCCGGACGACGCCACGGTGCGACCGGTCCACCAGGCCCGCGGCCTGCGCCAGCGCACGCTGCTCACCGAACGGGTCACCGTAGTGGGCCGCGACGCCAGCGTCGGGCCCGTCGGCCGCGACCGCACCAGGCAGTTCGAGCAGCGGGTTATCCATACGGTCAAGGCTATATTCAGCCGCCAGCCGCCCCGGACAGCGCCAGCCGCCCCGGACAGCGCCAGGTGCGGCCGGTCAGTCGCCGGAGGTCCCAGCCGCCCGGCGGCAGGCGCCGCAGCGGCCGAACACGGCCAGGTGCCGCACGTCGGTCTCGAAGTCCTGCTCTGCCTTCAGCGCGGTCACCAGGGGTGCCACGGCGTCCGGGCCGACCTCATCGATCCGGCCACAGTCCCGGCACACCAGGTGCACGTGCTCGGCCTCCGCCGCAAGATGGTAGCTGGGGGCGCCGTGGGTGAGGTGGCTGTGCGTGACCAGGCTGAGCTGTTCGAGCAGCTCCAGGGTGCGGTAGACGGTCGAGATGTTAACGCCGCGCGCGGTCTGCTGGACCCGGGTGCAGATTTCCTCGGGGGTCGCATGCTCGAGCGCGGTGACCGCCTCGAGCACGAGCTGGCGCTGCGGGGTGACCCGGTAGCCGCGAGCCCGCAGTTGCTCATCCCACGCCTGCGTCATGACCAGATCTTAATGAGGCAGGCGCGATGTTCCGGGCCCCTGATCCGCCCCGGAACCAGTTCCACCCCCCGAAAATGCTCTTGCCAGGGGGTGACGGGCTCGCGTAGCGTTCGGGCTACGCGGGAAAGGAGGTGGTCCAAGAGTATGCATAGACGTTGGACACGTGAGGTGGCTGTCCGTTAGCTGCCGTCCCGCCGACGCACAAGTCACCGCCATAGTGCGCTGACACGTGCATCACCGGACGGGCCTTCCGTTGTGAAGGCCCGGTTCGCCGCGAGGGCGGCGGCCGGCGAATTCTCGGCAGACACCGAACCCCCGGGTTGGCCGGCCTAGTCCAGTCGGTCCCCGTGCGGGCAACGTCCGGTTGCCCAGACACGGGAGGCGCCCGGGGGTTTTAATTTCCGGGCCGGCCTCGCCTGACGGTGTTTCGGCCGATCTCAGCCAGTGACCCGTTTGAGCTGGGCTGACAGGTGGGGCTGCAGGCCCTGGCCGACTGCCGCCATGTCGTAGGCGTAGGCGAGGTCCTCGCCGATCAGGCCGTAGAGGCGGTGCCCTGCGGTGACCTCCTTGGCCGTGGCCGTGCGGGTCACCACGTCGGTGCTCAGCTCGACCCGGGTGCCCTCGATCTCGCCCAGGTAGATCTCGGTGATCCCGGTGGGGTGGACGAGCAGCAACTCGACGGCGTTGCCCGGCTGCGGGCGCCAGAAGCCGGCCTCGGTGCCCAGCGGGCGGCCAGGGTTGCCGTCCTCGTCCAGCAGCCAGGTACGGCTGGTGTAGATCAGGAACGGCTTGCCGTTGTGGCTGAACGACAACTCCTGGCCGAAGTTGAAGCTCTCGATGGTCGGATAGCCGCCGACCCCGGCGCCCTCCCAGCGGCCGAGCAGGAAGCTCAGCGGGGCGAGGTCGGGATGCATCTGGGGCGGCGCCTGCGGCGCGGGGGAATTCATGAGTATCAGCTCACCAGATGAGGGTCACCAGACGGACCACCAGTACCGGGCGGGGCAGCGTCAACGGGCCCGGCCGCCCGGGGTTGCCCCGCCCGGGCGGCCGAACAGGCCCGGTAGAGCCGGACCGAAACGAACACCGCCCACCCCGCGAGACCGGCGAACGCGGCCACCAGGACCGCCAGGCTCAGCATGCCGTGCATGAGCGAAGTCTAGGCAGGCACGGCCGGCCGTGCCCGGTGCCACGCGGACGGCCAGGCCCACCGGAAAGGCTCGGGGTAATGAGACCAGCGCGTCTGCCACCAGGTCGGTGGCCATGGTTCCCAGCCAGCCACCAGACGTCCGGAATAAGCCTCAATCGTCCACTAAGCGGCATAGTGCTGGATCCCCGAAGCCGGCGGCACGCTAAGGTCGCGGCATGGCAACGCGTTCGCTTGTCGTCAAGGTCACCGCGGGCAAGGACGACCCGGAGCGATGCAATCAGGCGTTCACGGTGGCCGCCACGGCGGTCGCCAGCGGGGTGACGACCTCGCTCTGGCTGACCGGGGAGGCGTCCTGGCTCGGCCTGCCCGGCCGGGCGCAGGAGTTCAGCCTGCCGCACGCGGCCCCGCTGGCGGATCTGCTGGCCGGGATCCTGGCCGCGGGGACGGTGACGGTGTGCACCCAGTGCGCGGCCCGCAGGAACATCACCCAGGACGAGCTGATGGACGGCGTCCGGATCGCCGGCGCCCCCACGTTCGTCGCCGAGGTCATGGCGGACGGCGCCCAGGCGCTGGTCTACTGAGCGAGGCCGCCAGCCGCTCGTCCCTGCTGAGCGGGGCCGCCAGCCGCTCGTCCCTACCGGGCGACAGCCGCCAGCCGCTCGTCGCGCAGCTTGTGGCTCCATTGCCCGGCCGGGCCGGGCAGCTCGGGCAGCGGCCCGGCGGCCCAGGTGAGCAGCAGGTCGGCCAGGGCAGGGTTACGCACCAGCGCCGGGCCGTGCAGGTAGGTGCCGAGCACGTGGCCGGCATGGGCACCCTCGGTGCCGTCGCCGTTGCCGATCCCGAGGGCGACCTTGGCCAGCGGTGTGGCGCCGGAACCCAGCTTGGTGACGCCCTGGTGGTTTTCGAAGCCGGTCAGCCGCGGCACGCCGAGGGCGGGATCCACGTCGGCGAGGATCTCGCCCACCGCCCTCCGGTCACCCCGCCCGCTGCTGATGTCGAGGATCTCCAGGCCGGGAAGTGGATGACCCTCCTCGCCGGCGAACTCGGTACCGATGAGCTGATAACCCGCGCACACGGCGAAGATGACGGCGCCACGGCCCGCCGCGGCGGCCAGCCCGCCGTCGGCCCGCAGCCGCCGGGCGGCCAGGATCTGCGGCAGGTCCTCGCCGCCGCCGAGCAGGTAGATGTCGCCCTGCCTGGGCACCGGCTGGTCGGCGTTCACGCATACCGGCTCCACCGGGAGGCCGCGCAGCGCGGCCCGGCGTTCGAGGATGAGCAGGTTGCCCCGGTCACCGTACGTGCTGAGCAGGTCCGGGTACACCCAGACCAGGCGAAGCTCGCTGCCGTTCATGCCGTCCTGCCGAACGCCGCACGGATCTGCTGGAAGGCCGTGTAGTTGGCGATCACGTCCAGGGCGCCCGGGCCGATCAGGTCCACTGCCTCATCCACTCCCTCTACCAGCCGGAAGTCCACACCGTCGGCCTCCAGCCGGACGGCCAGGTCGAGCCTGCGTTCGCCGGTGACGAAGACCGGCCGGCCGCGCAGGTGCCGGTAGTCCACGTCCCACAGCCAGGAGGTGTCCCGGCCGTCGGGGCCCTGGGCGTTCACCGCCAGGACGACCGGGACCGGCGGCGGGTCGAGCACGTCGAACGCCTCCAGCCAGCCGGCCGGGTTCTTGGCCAGCAGCAGCCGGACGTTGCGGCCGCGCCGTGCCACCGTGGTGTACCGGCCGGCCACCGAGGTCACCTGGCGCATCCGGGGCAGTGCCCGGGCCGGGTCGATCCCGAACGCCTCGGCGACGGCGAGCGCCACGACCGCGTTCGCCCGGTTGGCCCGGCCGGGGAGGGCCAGGTTCAGCTCGGTCCGGTGCCCCGCCGGATCCAGCACGCTCTCGCCGTCGAGCACCCAGGTAACCGCCGGGCGGGCGAGCCCGCACTCGGCGCACCGCCAGTCGGCGTCGTCGCGGACCAGGTGCGAGCCGCACTCGGGGCAGCACCAGGAATCCTCGTGCCAGCGCTGCCCGGCCGCTACCCAGGTCACCTGCTTGGCCCCGCTGGCCGCCCAGGCGACCAGCGGATCGTCGGCGTTGGCGACGACCAGGCAGCCGGGCACGCCGGCCAGTGCCGCCCGCCAGCGCCGGGCCAGCAGCCAGATCTCGGCAGCCCGGTCCATCTGGTCGCGGCTGAGGTTGAGCAGGACCAGGACGCGGGCGGCGGTCGCGGGCAGCACCGAAGGGACGTACTTCTCGTCCACTTCGAGGACGCCCAGCGTGGCGTCCTGCTCATTGCCGAGCGCCGCGGCCAGTCCCGCCTCCATGTTCGCGCCAAAGGCGTTCGATGCGACCACCTGGCCCAGCGCTTCAAGCGCGGCGGTGATCAGGCGGGTCGTCGTGGTCTTCCCGTTCGTGCCGGTCACCAGGACGATCTGTTTGCCCGCAGCGAGCTTGCCGAGCAGGCCGGGTTCGAGGCGCAGCGCGATGACCCCGCCGATCACCGAGCCGTCACCGCGGCCGGTGAGCCGGGACACCCGGCCGGCCGCGCCACCGATGGTCGTCGCCAGGCGGGCGCGTAGCTGAAGTTTGCTCATCGCCGCCGATCGTATCGGGCTCACCAGCCGGACAGGCCGGCCTCGACCGTGAAGGAGTCGTCTATCTTCCCGAATTCACCGGCGATGAACCGGCGCGGCCAGGACAGCACCACCTCGAGCCAGCCGCGGACGGCCATCTCGGCCGCCGCGTAGCCGAGCCGCGTGCCCGGATCCCGGCCTACCGCGACGATCGCCAGGTCGCCGGTGTAGCCGCGGTGGTCGTCGGCACCGAGCAGCAGGTTCCAGGCGATGAGCCGGTTGCCCTCCAGCTCCATGGACAGCGGATGGCAGCGCAGTGCGTGGATCCGGTGGCCGGCCCGCATGTTCGGCCAGTCCACGGCGCCGGCCAGGTCGAAGTCCAGCGGCGCCGCACGGTCCAGCGGGTCACTGGGCGCCCCGGCCAGCGGGCAGACCCGCTCCACCTCGTGCAGCCAGCGAAGCTGCGGGACCACCCAGTTGGGCCCCGTCCTGACGCCGGGCGGCCCGCCGCCGTCGAGCAGCCGCAGCGCCGCGGCGCACGCGCTCGCCGCCAGCCGGAGCGGGTCGTAGCTGGCCCGGACGCTGGCCGCCCGCACCGAGACCGAGCGGTCGATCAACGTGGCCAGCACGCATTCGCGCAGCCTGGGTTCCAGCCCGGCCCAGTGGCCATGCAGGCGGCGCGGCACGGCGGGCAGCGGCCGGCTGGTGAGGAACGCCAGCAGCAGGGTCTCGGTCCAGATCCGCAGCCAGGCGCTGGCCGGGTCGGCCGCCAGCAGATCCGCGCCGCGCAGTTCGGCCAGCGTGCAGGCCCGCTGCATGGCGCACCGCGGGCCGCAGGCCGCACTGCGCCGACCACGCAGCGGCGGCTCCGTGACGGCGGCGGCGCCCAGCCGTTCGGCGTCCTCGCCGAACGGGACCCGGATCCGCAGCGGCCGGTCCATCCCGTCGGCGAACACCGCCGCCACACCAGGCTGCAGCGACACCACCTGCCGCGACTGGTCGCCGTCCAGGTTCATCGCCGCACCCACGATCTGCCTGTCGTCCTGGGCGGGCAGCCGGTGCACGATCTTCAGCGCCGTGTTCTTCACCACGTCGGGTACCAGCTTGGCCGGGATCTGCTCGGCCACCACGATTCCCTCGCCGTAGGCGCGGATCTCGGCCAGCATTCCGGCGAACAGCTCGACCGCGTGGGCCGCGGCCCGTTCGGCCCGCCGGTCGCGCAGCAGCCGGTGCGCTTCCTCGATGACGATGACGTGCCGCAGGCCACCGGCCCGCTCCCGCCGGGCCCGCAGCCGCAAGTGCTCGACCAGCCTGATGATCAGCGTGCCGATCAGGAAGGCCTTGTCCTCGTCGTTCGCCACGTCCTCGATGGCCAGCACCACGTTGCGGCGCAGCAGCCCGGCTATGTCGGCCGGGTGACCGCCCTCGAAGAACCGGCCGGCCGACCCGACCCGCAGCGACCGGAGCCGGACGTCCACGAAGCCACGCACGTCGGCCTGGAGCTCCCGGCCGTAGCCGACCTCGTCGATCACCTCCAGCGCGGCCCGCTGCAACTCGGCCAGGGTGGGGATCGCCGGATGGGCCGGCGCGCCCGGCAGGCCCGCGCCGGTAACCACGTCCCAGCCTGCCTGCTCGTACACCCGCTGCAGCGCCTGCGACATGATCTGCGGGAACGGCTCATCGGTGGCGAAGGCGGCCTGGAACAGCGCGCGCACCATGTCGATGTGCGCCTGCACCGGGTAGCCAGGCTCGGGTGCGAGCGGGTTCACCGACAGCGGCACGGCCTGCGGATCGGCCGGGTTGACGACCGTGACCTGGCCGATTCCCTCAATACGCCCGGCCATGGCCGCGTACTCGGACTTGGCGGGCTCGATGGCCAGCCACGGCAGGCCCGCCCTGGCGCACTGCTCCAGGATGTGCCGGACGGTCTGGGACTTGCCCGCTCCGGTCGCCCCGGTGATGAACGCGTGCCGGTTCAGCGTGGCCAGCGGCAGCCGGAACGTGCCGACCGGGCGGTCCTGGCCGTCCAGGATGGCGCCGAGCTCGATCACCGGTTCCTGGGCAGCGGTCTCGCTGGTCAGGTCGAAGTGGCCGTGGTCGAGGACGCGCAGGCCCGGGACCTCCCGGCGCGGCAGGCCGGTGAGGGCGGCCAGTACCCCCGCCGTGGCGGTGAACGGGGTGACGGCGCCGTCGCTCGCGTCCTGTGCCTTGACGCTGAGCGCGCCGGCCAGGCTGACCGCCTCGATGCCGCTACGCAGCCGGTAGGGGTGCCTGCCCAGGTCCACCGAGCCGACCAGCATGGGCGCGAGCAGCCGCAGTTCCCCGGCCGTGGCCGCGCCGGCCAGCACCCGCACGCTCCACAGCCCGGCCTCGCGGAACGAGTCCAGCTCGGCCATCCGCCGCTGGGCGCGCTCCACATCCAGCCTGGACCGTTCTTCCTCGTAGCGGCGCAGCACGTTGAGCTGGGTGCGCAGCTCCGCGACCTCGGCGTCGATGACCTCGGTGGGCTCGGCCACGACCAGCCAGCCGAACCTGTGGCTCATCAGCGAAACCAGGGTCGACTCGAACAGCGTGCTCTGCTGCTCGCTGGCCAGCGGCGGGGCCGGCCGGCCCGGGCAGGACGTCCACACCATCTCGTCCAGCTCGGCCCGCCACCGGCCGCCGGCCGGCTCGCCACGGGCACCGGGCGGGAACAGCAGCCCCGCCTCGCCGGGCCCGGCCGCGTTGGTGATCAGTTCGAGCGGCGCCCCGCCGCCCCGGGACAGCCATCCCACCACGAACGCCCGGCCGTGCTCCGCGGCGCTGAGCACCGCGGGCAGGACCGCGACGAAGTCAGATTCCGGGGAACTGGCGCCGCGTGCGGCTTCGATGGCCAGGACCCGGTACCACGGGCCGGTCAGCTCGCCCCCGCCGGTCGTGGTCACTCTCGCGCTATGACCGCCCACGTAGCGTGCATATCAGCCACCGCAGCCGGGCGCCACCGGTACCGCGCGATACCGTGCCTTATCTGAAAGTCGCGTCATGCAAAATTTACTTGCCCAGTTACGTCGCCGGGACCCGCCCGATCACTCGCGCAGACCGTATCTATGCGAAGTCGCGTCATGCAAAATTTACTTGCCCAGTTACGTCGCCGGGACCTGCCCGATCGCTCGCGCAGACCCTCCGGGCCTGCACTCACGATGCGGTTTTGCACAACGCTCGGCGGGCCTGCACTCACGATGCGGTTTTGCATGACGCTCCGGGCTAACTCCGCCGTTTGCGCCAGTCCAGGCGCTCGGGCGGGGGTCCCAGGTTGGGTGGCGGCGCGTCGCCGGATCGCCAGCTCGCCGCGGCCGGCGCAGCCGCAGCCGGAGGCCGGCCGATGGCCGGTGCCTCCGGGGCGTTCTTCGCCTCGTCCAGGGTGAGCAGGGTGGCGGTCGGCAGCCCGAGGATGCCGGGGTTCGCGTCGGCCAGCACGACCCGCCGCCCACCCCGGGAGGCGGCACAGACGATCACCGCGCTGGGCGGAAGCTGCTGCAGTTCATGCTGCTCGACGAGGAATTCGCGGGATCGCTGTGTGGTCCGGGCCAGCGAGTCGTTGGCGCCGATGGCCCGCGAGGTATTCACTCCCCATGCCGTGCTGGCGTTAATACCTTCGGTGATCGACGCCGAGTCGCTGGTGCCGGTGGAAAAACTGCGGTCCCGGCTTCTCGATCTATTTTGATTTTTAATAGCGAACGGTGCCCAGCTGGACTCGGTGCTCTGGCCGCTGGCCTGGCTGCGGCCGGATGTCTCGCTGCTGGACTTCGAGGCCGACACCGAGTCCGCGGTGCCGACCGTGCTGGTGTAGGAGTCACCGACGGTGTCGGTGACCGATGTGCCCACGGTGTCGGTGAGCTGGGTCAGCACGAAGCGGTGCTCGGTGCCGATCTGCTCGCTGGCGGTCCTGGCGTCCTCGGCGTTGCCCAGCCGCATGAACGCGACCGCGGCGTTGCCCCGGCCCAGCCGTTCCTTCACGTGCGCCGGGATCGACCGGTAGGCCAGCAGCAGCCCCGTCCTGGTCGCCTCGCAGGCCTCGCACAGCCGGTCGAGCACGTCGCCGCGCAGCTTGTCCGCCCCGGCCAGCATCAGCGTGTGCTGCCAGGGCCGTCCGGGTGGTGACTGGCGAAGCACGTGGGTGAGCGCGGTCACCACGTAGGTGCCGAGCACCTTGTTGCCGAACACCCCGGCCCGCCGGTCGGTGCAGACGACCCGCAGCCGGCTCGGTTCGAGCCGGACCAGGTCCGTTGCCGCGGTGTCCAGCTTGCGCAGCCGCGATTCCATCGCCCAGGCCCGGCCGACCACCACCTGGCCGGCGGCGCGGCCGAACATGCCGGTTATCCGGTCGAACTGGTCCGGGCTGAGCAGGCCGCTACGGATGTCGTCCCTGGGGTCGCCGATCTGGCCGACCGCCCGCAGCGCCGCGGTGGCCTGGGCGATGGTCGCGCCCTCGCCGAAGACGCCGAGCAACCGCTCCAGGATCGCGTTGTCCTGTGCCAGATCGCCGCCGCTGCCCTCGTCCTCGCTGACGCTGACCACGAGGGACAGCACGTCCGCGAGCGCGCTGGGCGGCAGCCCCGCGCCGAGGTCGAGCCGGGGCAGGTCGGTGGGCAGCACCCAGACCAGCGGGGCGACGCCAAGGCGCCCAGCGACGGCGGCCAGGTCGCCGGCCACCGCCCCCTCGGATATGTCGATCACGGTGACCTCGCCGCCTGCGGCCAGCCGCGAGGCCCCCACCAGAGTGAACATCGCCGACCAGCCGGACAGCGTGCCGCCCGCCAGATCCAGCCGGTCGATGTTCTCCGGGACCGTCACCGCGTACCACTGCGGCTGCCGCTCGAACGAGGCTCGCCGGTCCTGCCAATCCTGGAACCTGCGGGCGTGCTCGGCCTGCCAGGCGAACAGGCGGCTCTCCTGCTCAGCCCGGATCTTGCCGAGCCGCTGCTTCTCCTCGTCCACCCGTGCCTTGAGCGCCTGTTCACCCTGCCAGACGCCGTAGGCCGCGAACCCCCCGATCACCAGGCAGGCGACCACGCCGAGCCAGGCGAGCACCACGTTGAGCCAGCCGGCCACCCAGGCCGCGATCAGCAGGCCGGCCAGCGCGATCAGTGCCCCGGCGGCCAGCTTCAGCGGCCGGTCGAGCAGGTTTTCTTCGCGTCGCTGCGCGGCCACCCACTCCGGGTTGAGCTGCTCCTGCTCCGGCGGGGTGGGACGCCGGGGCGGGGGTCCGGGGTCGGGGTGCAGCAGGGCGTGCTGCCAGCCGAGGTAGAGCCGGTCCGGCCGCATCTGGCCGGCGTTCAGCGGGCTCGGCGGTGCCGGGGGGTTGCTGACCGGCGCGGCAGGTGACCCGGCGAGCCGACCGGGCCGGCGCCCTGGAGTCCGCCCGGCGGGGCGGCCGGGAAACTCTGGGGTATGGCTGCCCGGGTCGTCCGGGCCGCCGCTGCCGGGCTGGCGGGCACCGCCGCTGCCGGGCTGGCGGGCACCGCCGTTGCGCGCGCTGCCACCGCCGGGCTGACCGGGCCCGCGGCGCGGCGGGATGCCACCGCTGCCGCGTTCACCCTTCGCGGTCGGCGCCGTCACGTCGCTCTGCCCTTCTGTGCCGCGTTGCCCTTCCGGCCCGTGCTCCCCCGGCGAGGCTGTGCGCCCGGCCGTCCCGGGAGCGGCTTGGCGGCGGGCCGCGGGATCCGGGACGGTACGGTCAGGCCCAGCGTAACCACCCGCTGCTGCGGCCGTTGGACGATGAGCACGTGCTCGCCGTTGCCGAGCCTGCTCAGCGACTGAGCGGCCACCACCGGCCTGCGCACCAGACCGAACGGGCCGAGCTGGCTGAGCGAGCCGAACTGCGGGTCGTACTCGCCGTTCGGTGGACCGCCGGCCGGCGCCGGGCGGGATCGTGACCCGGCCGCGGCGCTGGCCGGCATCCGCGGTGTGGAGTCCGCCGTCATCAGGTCGGCGCCGCTGGCGGGGGCGAGCTTCTCGCCGGTGAAGCCGGCGAACCACCCGGCCACCGCCGGGTCGGTGAGCCGGTGCAGCAGCAGCACGTTGACCTGCTGCGCCAGCGGTTGCGCCCGGCCCGCCGCGGTTGTCGTCAGCAGGGCTGGCAGGCCGGCCGCGGCGCCCCGGCTGATCAGCTCGGCGAGCGTGGCCATGGTCACGCCGCCGCACTGGTCGAGCCAGACCAGCCCGTCGCCGGGCACGCCGATCCGGCGAAGCTCCGCGCAGACCGCCAGCACATCGTGGATCACCAGGCCGGCCATGGTAGCCGCGGCCCGGCCGTGCACCGACTTGTCCAGCGAGAACAGTACGACGGTTCGATCCCGCACCACCCGTCCCAGATCCAGCCGGGTGCCGGGACCCGGGACGAGCCAGCGGCCGAGCGCCGACGTGCGCAGCTCGTTGAGCTGCTCGATCAGCGTGGCGGTGGTGCGTGGCTCGGCCTCGACCAGGCTGGCGGACACCCGAACCCGCTCGGCCAGGGCCTGGCGCCGGGGATGGTACCCGGGCACCTGGCCCATCCGCGCCTGCAACGCCGCCGGGCTGAGCAGGTGCACGATCTCGTCCAGCATGGCCGTGGCCGGATCACCCGGGGCGGCGTCCAGGACCGCGAACAGGTCGGTGAGATAGGCGGCGCAGCTGCGCCGGTAGTTGTCCGGCGTGCCGGTCCAGTCGATCATGCCCATGACCAGCGAGGTGCGTCTGGCCGGTTCACCGCCGCGCAGCGGGTCGTAGTACGTATGCTCCCCGGCCGGGGGGAACACGTGCAGCGGGGTCCTGGTGGCCGCGCATACGGAACTGAATGACTGGGCGAGGCTGGCGCTGGCGTCCAGGTCGACCGCGATCACCGGCTTGCGGCGCCGGATGGCCGCGTGTACCAGCTGGAAGCTCGCGGTCGTGGTGCCCGAGCCGGGCGAGCCCACGCACAGCACGCCGCCGGCCACCTCGGCCCAGGACACCGCCGCCCGCCAGCCGGTCGCGGCGTCCAGCCCCAGGCAGGCGCCGTCCCTGGTGACCACGCCGCCCGAGGAGATGAACCGGGTCAGGTACACCCGGCGGCAGAGCGTCAGCAGGCCGGCCCGGTAACCGGGGAGCTTCCACTCGTCGGTGTGCAGCCAGTTGAGCCAGGCCGCGATGGCGGCCTCGGCCGACGCGGCGGCCAGCGCCAGCGGCAACTGCCGGGGCAGCCAGTGCCCGAACCCCGTATAGGCCGTCGCCAGGTGCAGGATCCGGCCCGGGCGCCCGAAGGCCCCGCCCAGGTAGCTGGCGATGTCGCCAGGGCCGGCGGTGAACCCGGCCCAGGCCCGGCCCAGGCCCTCGGCGAGCGCCCAGATGACGCCGATGCCCGCGGGCACGGCCAGCCATTGCGGCCGCCATCTGCTGGCCCGCGTGATGAGGTGGAACACGACGGCGAGAACGAGCGTGAGCTGGGCGAACAGCACGTGCACGAGCAGGCTGAGCACCGCGCAGGCGGCAATGAGCTCACCGCGGCGGGGTGTATCCCCCGGGATGAGATACCGGCCTGCCCGCGGCACACGCTCGGTCGCGGTGACGGAGTCGACACGCATACTGGTGGTTGCCGAAGTTCGGATCGTTCAAGGGACTGGACAGGCTCAAGGGTCCCAGCCTTCAGCCGTATGTGTCCACAGAACGTCATCTTCGCCCGTCAAACTGCTCACTCGGGGCGCTTGTGGCGACTCGACGACGACGCGGAACATGTCCAGCCGCAGCACCGCCGTGGCCAGCGCCATCGGGCCGCCCGCGGGCACGGCGTCGAACCTGACGGTGACGTTGACCGCGGGCTGGCCGGGCGCCAGCCGCAGGCTCCGGGCAACCGAGGGAGCGGGTGGCTGGAGTTCGACGTAGAGCCCGGCCGGGTGCGCCTCCGCCCGGTCCTGGGCGGGGAATGTGTGGCCGGGCTCCGGTGACGTGGCTTGCGGCGGCTTCAGCGCATCCGCGAACGCGGTGGGCTCCGCCAACCGGAAAGAGAGGTGTTCCGGCAGGTAGGTGGCGGAGAAGGCGGCCGGATTGCCGGCCGAGGTCCACAGGCTGCGGACCACCGAGACCGGCTCACCCGGCGACAGTCCCAGGGCGCCGCCGATGTCCTCGGGCACCCGGCGCAGCGATACGTGCCTGGAGGCGCATTCGATCATCGCGCCCATCGGGTCGATCGAGGCCCGCAGGTCGTTCAGGCCCTCGAGCCTGATCAGGTAGTCAGCCGGGCTGGCCCGGTAGACCTGGCCATCCGGCAGCCTGCGCAGCAGGTTCCGGGCGGCCAGCTCTTCGATCGCGGCTTCCATCTCGGCCGGGCTGACGCCGTACCGCCGGGCCAGCGCGCTGCGCCGGGGCAGCCGCCAGCCCGGCTCGTGATGCACGAGCGCCGAGGCCACCCGGTCCGCGAGCACGTGCACGGCCGGGCGGTCGCCGCCGTTCCCGGCGCCTGCGTCCCTGTGCGGGCCAGGCCCCAGGCCGTTGTCTCGTCCCTGCCGGCTGTTCATTTCGCATTGACTGTGCCCGGCGTAAGCATGTGCTCACCTTTGCCGGTACCGCAGCCGAAGGAGCCGAATACTGGCCGATGACAGGATGGACGCGATGAAGGACGAGCGAACCGAGCGGGCCGGCCAGTCACGGGACCTCAGCCCATCCGGCCGGTGACATAAGCCTTGGTGCGCTCGTCGCGTGGATCCTGGAAGATCTGCTCGGTCGGTCCGTACTCAACGAGCACACCGGTGCGGGTGTCGCTCTTTTCGTCGCGGAGCACCGAGTAGAAGGCGGTGCGGTCGCTCACCCGCGTGGCCTGCTGCATGTTGTGCGTGACGATGACGATTGTGTAGCGCGACCTGATCTCCCGCATCAGGTCTTCGATGGCGCCCGTCGCGATCGGGTCGAGTGCCGAGCATGGCTCGTCCATGAGAACGACATCCGGCTCAACGGCGAGTGTGCGAGCGATGCACAGCCGCTGCGCCTGCCCGCCGGACAAGCTGAGGCCCGAGGCGTTCAGCCGGTCTTTGACCTCATCCCAGAGCGCCGCCTGGCGCAGCGACCGCTCGACGATCTCGGTTAGCTGGCTCTTGCCGCGGATGCCGTTGATGCGCGGCCCGTAGGCTACGTTGTCGAAGATCGACTTCGGGAACGGGTTCGGCTTCTGGAAGACCATGCCGATGCGCCGGCGCACGGCGGTCGGGGAAACGTCCTTGTGGTACAGCGGCACACCACGGTAGTTCACCTGGCCTTCGACGCGAGCGCCAGCCACCAGGTCGTTCAGCCGGTTCAGCGTGCGCAGCACCGTCGTCTTGCCGCATCCGGACGGGCCTATGAAGGCCGTGATCTCGTGCTCGTACATGGTGAGCGAGACGTCGGTGACCGCCTTGAAGGCGCTGTACCAGATCGAGGTGTTCGCCACGTGGAACACAACCTCGCCGGTTGCTGGCTCCACCGAATCACCGGCCGGCCGCCGGGCAGCCGACGCAACGGGCGGGAGATTGGTGATGGTGCTCTGCTCAGGCTCTGTCATGACGTCCCTAGCGCGTGTACTTGGCGAATCGTGCCGTGATGACCCGGGCGACGATCATCAGGATGAAGGCGATGGCGATGAGCGTGAGCGCCGCGCCCCAGCCGCGGCCCTGGGCACCGACATAGGGCGACGACGCATTCCCGAAGATCTGTGAGGGCAGCGAGGTGTTGGCGCCGCTGAAGACATTGGTGTTCACGGTGGTCACGGTGAGGATCGTGAACAGCAGCGGTGCCGTCTCACCCGCCGCACGGGCGATGGCGAGCAGAGCGCCGCTGACGATTCCGCCGGCCGCCGCCGGCAGCACCACCGTAAGCGTCACCCGGGCCTTGGTGGCGCCAACGGCATAGCTCCCCTCGCGTAGCGAGTCCGGTACCAGCTTGAGCATCTCGTCGGTGGAGCGGATCACGATCGGCAGCATCAGGGCGCCGAGGGCAAACGCACCGGCCAGGCCCGAGTAACCGAAGTGCAGCACCCAGATCGAGAAGATGAACAGCCCCATGACGATCGAGGGCACACCGGTCATCACGTCGGCCATGAACCCGATGAACCGGGCCAGCGGCCCACGGCCGCCGTACTCGTTGAGGTAGATCGCCCCCAGTATGCCGAGCGGCACGGCCATGACCGTGGCGAGGCCCGTGATCTCGAGTGTGCCGACCACCGCGGGCCCGATTCCGCCGATGTTCACAGGCAGCGTCGACGGCGGGATCGAACCGGTCAGGAACGACCAGTTGATGGCCGACGCACCCTTGGCGATGACCGTGTACAGGACGAAACCGAGCGGGATGATCACGACCACGAGCGAGAGCGCCATGAGCACCGTGGCGATGCGGTTCTTGGTGCGCCGCCAGGACGCTGGTTCGCGCAGGTCTGCCTTCGGCTGACCGGTGCTCATGGCCGCCATCAGGCGCCCCTCCCCCGCCGGGCCGAACGCCCCACTATCCAGCGGGCCACGACGTTGATGATGATCGTGAAGACGAACAGGAGCACGCCGAGTCCCATCAGGCCGGCCCGGAACACCCCGGTGGCCTCGCCGAACTCGTTCGCGATGACCGATGGCATGTTGTAGCCCGGGGCGAACAGGTGCGACGTGATGGTGGCCGACGCGCCGATCGTGAGGGCTACCGCGATCGTCTCACCCATCGCCCGGCCCAGCCCGAGCAGCACCGCCCCGACGATGCCGCCCTGGCTGTGCGGCAGGACGACGCCGCGGATCATCTCCAGGCGGGTGGCACCCAGCGCGTAGGCGCCCTCCCGGTCGATCGACGGCACCGTCGCGATCACCTCGCGCGACAGCGAGGTGATGATCGGAGTGATCATGAAGGCCAGGATGATGCCGGCGGTGAAGAACGAGGCTCCACTCGTGGGCGCCCCGAACAACGGGCCGAGCACCGGGACACCGGCGACCCCCGAGCCTATGGAGGCATAGATGCGCTGGATCCACGGCGCGAACACCAGGATCCCCCACAGGCCCCAGACCACGGACGGGACCACGGCCAGCAGGTCGATCACATACACGATCGGGCGGCCCCACCGGCGCGGCACGACTTCGGTCAGGAGCAGGGCGATGCCCAGGCTGACCGGCACCGACAGTACGAGCGCGATCAGTGCGGTGATGGCCGTGCCGTAAATGAAGGACAGCACACCGAACTGGCTGGCCGCCGGGTTCCAGGTCTTCGAGAAGATCTTTGTGCCCTCGTGGGAGAACCACGACGAGGCCTGCTGGCTGGTCGAGACCGCGATCAGGACCAGGATCACCAGCACCAGCAGGCCGGCCGCCAGCGCGAGAGTCTGGAAGCTGCGGTCTCCGAACGGCCGCTGCTGTGACAGCGCGCCGGCGGGCCCGGCCTGATGGTCCCGGGTGACAGCGCTCATGGGCACGAGCCGATCGCGTCTGGGTGTGTCACGGGGGCCTGGCTATGAGGTGATCTTGCTGAGCTGCGCCTTGGCCTTCGCGTCGATGTTGGCGGGCAGCGGCGCGTAACTCAGGCTGGGGAGCAGTTTCTGGCCGTCCCCGAGCAGGTAGCCGAGGTAGGCCTTGAGCAGGTCCGCGGTCTTCTTGCTCGGCTGCTTCGCGTAGACCAGGTCCCAGGACTGATAGGTGATCGGGTACGCGGTGCTGCCATGGGCCCAGACCGCGGCGAACGTCAGGTTGGGCGCGACGGTGGCTTGCTGCGCAGCCGCGGTGGCTGCCGCGACCGACGGCGTGACGTAGTTGCCGTCCGCGTTCTGGACAGAAGCGTAGGCCAGCCCGGATGCCTTGGCGTCGGAGTAGTCCACGTAGCCGATGGCCCCCGGAGTGGACTTGATGATCTGCGCCACCCCGCCGTTGCCGCTGCCGCCCCGGCTGCTCGCCGGCCAGTTGATGGTCGAGCTGCTGCCAAGTTTCCACACGCTCGGCACGGCGTCCTGCAGGAACAGGGAGAAGTTCGCCGTGGTCCCCGAGGAGTCCGAGCGGCGGGCGATGGTGATGGGGGTGCTGGGCAGGCTGACACCGGAGTTGATCGCCGCGATCGCCGGGTCGTTCCACTTCGTGATCTTGCCTTGGAAGATGTTCGCGATGACCGTCGGCGTCAGCTTCAGGCTCTTGACGCCGGGCAGGTTGTACGAGATCGTGATCGGCCCGATGATCACGGGGAAGTACAGCACCGTCTTGCCCTTGAAGTTCGGCATCTCGTCGGACGGGATGGGCGAGTCCGAGCCCGCGAAGTTGACGGTCCCCGAAGCCAGGTCCGTGCGCCCCTTGCCCGAGCCGCCGCCGCCGTAGTTGACGGTGATGTTGGGCTGGACCGACTTGTAGGCCTGGATGGCAGCCTGCTGGAAGGTGAGCTGGAACGTCGACCCGCTCGCGTTGAGCGTGCCGGAGAGGCTGGAGCTGCCGCCCCCGCTGTTGTTGTTGGATGAACTGCAGGCGGCCACAGAAAAAGCCGTCACACCGAGGGCCATCGCCGCAGCAGTGACCCGATGGACGTGCAGGTATCGCATTTCAGATAACTCCCATCTTCGGCTATCGCAGGCGCCAGAGCGGGGCACCCCTGCCAGCCGGCAAACACGTGACTACGCCCAACGAGTTTGCTGCACCTTTGGGACGGCGGGATTGCGCTATTGCATATAGAAAGTGAAAGATTCACTAACAAAAAGTGAACGAAATCCCGTACTGTGCCATTGACCTGGGGAAACACCAGCTCAGCAGGCCTGTGCTTGGGCCCGGGCACGCCCGTCCCATGCGCAAATGCATTGGTAACCGTGATTGTGGTCCAGGGGCCTGGCGATGCGTCATCCGCGCCGTAGGATGGGGCTGTGCCTGAGCAGCGGCAGGAATTTGAGCGCGAGCTGGAATCCATCGAAACCAAGGTCATCGAGCTGTTCGCTATGGTCGCCGAGGACCTGCCGCTGGCGACCCAGGCCCTCTTGGGTGGCGACGCCGAGCTGCGCAAAGCGCTGGCCGAGCGCGAACAAGCCATCGACGACCTCTACCCGAAGATCGAAGCGATGGCCAACCGGGAGATCCTGCTGCAGGCACCGGTCGCCTCCGATCTGCGCTTCCTGCTCGCGGTACTGCGGATCGTGCCCGAACTTGAACGCTCCCACGATCTCGTCACGCAGATCGCCGTCCGGGCCACCCACCTCCTCAACGAGGACCTCTCACCGCGCTGCAGGGGACTCATCGAGCGGATGGGAAACCTCGCGTCCGGCATGTGGCGTCAGGCGGTGGACTCCTGGTACCAGCGTGACCGCTCCGTCGCGGCCAAGCTGAGCGAGCGTGACGACGAGATGGACGAGCTCTACGCCAGCTTGATCGCCGAGCTGGCCGCGGGAGGCATGGCGCTGCCGGTGACGATGGAGATGACGCTGGTGGCGCATTTCTACAAGCGCCTCGGTGACCATGCCGTCAACATCGCCCGCCGGGTGATGTACCTGGCCGGGCCGCAACCCCGGCCGTAGCAGGGCCACACTGGCGACGGCGCCGGCCAGTGCGGCCGGCGCCGTCGTCATCTCTGCCGCTGTATCGCGGAACGAGCTCCCTGAGCGCTAGAGCGTCAGGTCCGCCGTCGTCAGCTTGCCGATGTCGGCGCTCACCGACTTCTCACCGCTCAGCCCGCCGGGGGCGAGCACCCGGACGGTCCAGGTGCCGGGGGCCGCGAAGAACCGGAACCCCCCGTCCTCGCCAAGCGGCACCTCGGCGACGAAGTCGCCGCCGGAGTTGAGCAGCCGTGCGTAACCAGTGGCCACCGCGGCTCCGTCGTGCGTGACGTGGCCCTGCACCACCGCCTGGTTACCCACGTCGGCGGGAGTGCTGACACCTCCAGCGGGTGCGCCGCACCCGTCGCCGGCCGTCACTTGGCCTCCCCGAGCTCGATGGGCACGCCGACCAGGGACCCGTACTCGGTCCACGAGCCGTCGTAGTTCTTCACGTTGGCCTGGCCGAGCAGCTCGTGCAGGGCGAACCAGGTGTGCGCGGAACGCTCGCCGATCCGGCAGTAGGCGATGGTGTCCTTGCTGAAGTCGACGCCGGCGCCGCCGTAGAGGGCGCGCAGGTCGTCGTCGGACTTGAACGTGCCGTCCTCGTTGGCCGACTTGGCCCAGGGAATGTTGCGTGCGGACGGAATGTGACCGGGCCGCTGCGCGGACTCCTGCGGGAGGTGCGCGGGCGCGAGCAGCTTGCCGGTGAACTCGTCGGGCGAGCGCACGTCCACCAGGTTCTTGACACCGATCGCGGCCACGACCTCGTCGCGGTGTGCCCGGATGCTGGAGTCCTGCTCGGACGCCGTGTAGGAGGTCTTGGCCCGCTGCGGCACGTCCTCGACCAGCTCGCGGGAGTCCAGCTCCCACTTCTTGCGGCCGCCGTCGAGCAGCTTCACGTTGCGGTGCCCGTAGAGCCGGAAGTACCAGTACGCGTAGGCGGCGAACCAGTTGTTGTTGCCGCCGTAAAGGACGACGGTGTCGTCGTTGCCGATGCCCCGATCGGACAGCAGTGCCTCGAAACCGGCCTTGTCCACGAAGTCGCGGCGGACCGGGTCTTGCAGGTCCTTCTTCCAGTCAAGCTTGATGGCGTTGCGTATGTGCCCCTTGTCGTACGCCGAGGTGTCTTCGTCAACCTCGACGAGAACCACGTTCGGATCGCCCTGATGTGCTTCCACCCAGGCAGCGTCCACGAGAACGTCGGACCGGCTCATACGGGAACCTCCTTGTCAGATTCGGCGGACAGCGGCCCGCGGCCACCTGTCCGGATTCGTTGAATCAGCAGATACATCTCGCAGCCCAGGCAGAATCCAAAGGCCGCGTTGAGGAACGCGGCGGCGAGTGCGGCCGCGGTCGCGGCAATGCCGAGCGCGGTCACCCCCGTGCCATAGCCAATCACGCCGATCACGGCGAATACCATGCCCACCGCCTGGGCGAACCGCGGCGGCGGCTCGTCCTCCAGTTCGGCGGGCGGGCCGAGCCTTGGCCTGACCAGCCACCTGAAGATCATTCCGTACGGCGCATACCGCAGTCCCAGGCCAGCACCCACGGCGAACACCAGAGCCTGGGCGGCGAGCAGCCACCCGCTACCGGTGATGAGAACCAGGGCGAGCACGATGGCAGATATCGTGGCGCCGAATCGCGCGCCTCTTGGGTCTATCTTCATCTGTCATGCTCCTTTTGCCCTAACCCGCCGCCTTTGCCCGGCCAACCGTCAGGCCGAAATAACCGGAGTTCACCGGGACGCTCTCAGATTAATGCACAAGCCGACCGATAAAATAGGGAATCCTGTCCCTTATCCGCCGGAACCTGGCGCCGTCCGCAAGCGCCCGGCTAGGGACACAGCGCCGTCGCGACGCGGCAGAAATCGACCGCACGCCTTCTGGTCAGCAGCCGCTCGCCGGGACAAATCACGTACCCGATGCTATGTGCGGGTCGCTGGGCTGTCACCGGGCCCCTTTCAGAACCATAGACGATCATGAAAATACATCCGCTCTGCGATCGTGCACCCGCGTCCCGTGGTTTCGAAAGGATCCCGTCATACCGAGCGTCAGACTTTGCCGATAGCGGCCAGGACGTCGGCCTTGCGGGGCTGGCCGCTGCCGCGCTGGGCGATCCGCCCATCCGGCCCGAGCACGAGCACGGTGGGCGTCCTGCGGATACCCAGCCTGCGTACCAGGTCGAGATGGCTCTCGGCGTCGATCTCGACGTGCGTCACGCCATCCACCAGGCTGGCCACGTCGGCCAGGATGACCCTGGTCGCCCGGCAGGGGGCGCAGAACGCCGTGGAGAACTGGACCAGGGTGGCCCGGCCGCCGAGCGGCCTGCCAAGCTCGGCTTCGCTGAGCGAGTCACCTCCGGGCACGGCGGACTGTGCTGCCCGGGTTGCGGCAGGCCGCATCCGCCCGTTCCTGTTCCTCCAGATCATCCCGTACGCCGTGGCCGCGACCAGGGCGGCAACGAGGACGATCACGCCGGCGGCCATGTAGCGCTACAGCACCCGCAACCGGCAGAGCATTCCCTTCAGGTGGAGGTGAGCGGACCCTGTTCCCGCCATAGACCCGGGCCGGGAGCGTGGGGGTCCGGGGGGTCGTCCCACCGTAAATGGCAAACCCCAGCCCTGCTCGTGGGGGCCGGGGGGCCAAACCCCATCGGCACCAGCCGCTCGTACACGCCCAGCCCCGCTCGTGGGGGTCCGGGGGGCTCGGCCCCCCGGGCAAACACTGCGGGCTGCGGCGAAGCTGGCCAAAGGACAGCGAGCAGGGTTGGCTGCCCCGGGGGCTCGGCCCCCGGGTAATATCGCGGCCCACGGGGAAGACGGCCGAAGCTCGCCGGCCAGGCGCGGCCGGCGGCCGGAGCTAATCGGTCTTGAGCATGGCCAGCACGGTTTTGCCCGAGGTGATCTCGAAACCGCGCACCCAGTTCAGCGGGGCCGACGAGGAAGCCTGGTACCACTGGCTCTGCCAGGTGCTGGCCACCGTCCAGCTGCCGGCCGGCCACCGTGTACCACCCGGGCCGGTCACCCAGAACTCACAGTCGGTACCCTTCGGGATGCCGGTAACCATGGCTTGCAGCTTCGTCCCGCCGGGCTGGGCGGCATACTTGACCGCCAGCGTTATGTGCGTCGCCGAATCGGTCATCTGGTCGCTCTGCCAGTGCACCGCCACCGGGGCGTCCGCCATGTGCATGGACACCGTGGCGGCGGTGGACGCCGCGACCACCACGGCCGCGGCGGCAGCCAGGCCTTGCCACCTGCGGACCCGGCGGTGCCGTGCCACCTTGGCCAGAACCGGGGCGAGGGTCGCGTCGTCCGCGTGCTCGGCCGGCATGCTCCGTTCGGAATAGAAGCCGGTGATTCTCTCCGCTTCGTCGAAGGGCACCCGCCCGAGCAGCGCGGGCAGCCCGGCCAGCCCGGCCAGCTCTTCCCGGCACTCGGGGCATCCGGCCAGGTGCGCATCTACGGTGGCGCGTTCGGCCGGGTCGATGGCGCCCAGCACATAGACGCCGAGCGTGTGCCGGATGTGCAGACAGCTAGTCATGTCATTCATGGCGCTAGCCCTCGTTCTTCTAGCGCCAGCTTCAGTGCCTTGAGCGCGTAGAACGTGCGCGATTTCACCGTTCCCACGGGTATCCCAAGCTCCGCGGCGGCCTCGGCCACCGAACTCCCCCGGTAGTAGGTCTCGAAGAGCACCCGGCGGTGGTCAGGGCGCAACGTGGCCAGCGCGTCGGCCACCCCCCATGATTCGAGCGCACGGTCGACGTCGTCCGCCGCCGGGCGCTGCCCGAGGGCGGCCTCGCCGACCTCCTGCGGGCGGGCGCGCTTGGCCCGCTGGCCGTCGATGACGATGTTCTTCGCCACCGTGAACAGCCATGGCCTGGCCGGCTGGCCGGCCACCGCCTCCGGATGCTGCCACGCACGCAGCAGTACCTCCTGCACCACGTCCTCGGCTCGCTGTCTGTCTCCTGCTGTCAGATACATGGCATACCGGAACAGAGCTCCGGCATGCTCTGAGTGGAGCGCGCGCACG
This sequence comes from Streptosporangiaceae bacterium, assembly GCA_035308365.1. GTDB lineage: Bacteria > Actinomycetota > Actinomycetes > Streptosporangiales > Streptosporangiaceae > PALSA-505. The sequence continues at coordinate 85,524 of DATGGU010000005.1, read as the reverse complement.
ACTTCCTCATCGGCTACACGCCCCTTGCGGGCGGGCCTGCTTCGGCCGGTCACACCCTTACTACGTAGCCAGGACAATTTCGGTTCACGCAACTATCGTGATTATCAAGCGCTGGCAAACTTTACGTTGTGGCCGGCCGCATCGACGACCAGGCCATCCTGAGTGACGTGGACAGCGGTGACGGTCAGATGGAGCGGCAGCTCACCCACCGGGATCGTGAAGGTGAGCCTGCTGGCCAGCGACTGGGCGCTGATCCCGGCGATGCTCAGACGCTGCGGCCTGACCGTGATCCCCGAGCTGCTCACCCCGAGCTTCGCCGTCCCCCGCACGGTGCCGTACCCTCCCGTCCCGCTGACGTGCAGGTCGCTGCTGCCATCCGGGCTGATCCTGATACCGGCGGGCAGCCGCCGCTGCACCTGGGAAAACGGGATCAGCGCCGTCCCGGTTGCGTTGTCGGCGGTTACTCCGTTCCCGCTCTGCCCGAATAGCAGGCTGAGCGGGGCATGCACCCCGGTGAACGTGGCGTCGATGTTCTCGAGCTGGACCCCGCCGGCGCTGGCAGACTTGATGGAGACGTCAATCTGCTGATAATTCCCCGACGCGACCTGGGTGAGGAACGGGAAGCCCTGCACCGAGACGCCGGGCCTGGCCGGCAATCCGTAGGCCGACTGCACCCGGCTCCCGATCTCCCGCTGGGCGATGAACAGCCCCGCCCTATCCAGGACGACCAGCACGACGGCCAGGATCACCAGCGCTACCAGGAACTTCCGCATCACACCAACCCTATTGGCTTCGGGCTCCCTGCCCACCCCCTACCGGATTGATCCTGGATCCTGGAAGCACTATCCGCCGGCGAACGGCGGCAGCACCTCGATCACCGCCGCGTCTGGCAGTACAACGTCCTCCGCATCCCGCCCGGCCACCGCCAGCCCGTCCACGAGGAACGACGAACGCGCCAGCACCGCCCGCAGCCGCGGATCCTGCTGATGCCGGTCCAGCGCGGCAACGATCACCCCGCCCAGCGTCCGCGCGTCCACGACCTCCTCCGCCACCCCCGCCGCATCCTTCGCCGCCGCCCAGTAGCGGACCGTCACCTTGCTCATTCCCGCAGCCTATTCACTCTCCCACCGCGCCTGCTCGCCCTGGGCCGCCCGGCAGCCCGAGCGCGTGTCTGGTGCGCGGTTGGGTTATCCTCCCTTGTAATGGGATCCGGGCGGTGCTGCCCCCGGATCTTTCTGCGTTCTGGGCGGAGGTGGCGGCGATTGAGCGATCTGCTCCTGCTCACGAACGCGCTGGAGCCCTCGGGTGAGATCGTGCCGTCGCTCGGGTTGCTGCTGCATTCGGTCCGGGTGGCGGCGGCCGAGGCATCCGCGCTGATCGATGCGCCGCCCGCGGACGCAGTGCTGGTCGATGCCAGGCGGGACCTCGCTCATGCCAAGAGCCTGTGCCGCCTGCTGCGCACCACGGGACTCGACGCGCCGCTGCTGGTCATTGTGACCGAGGGCGGGCTGGCCGCGCTGACCGCCGAGTGGGGGGCCGACGACGTGATCCTGCACACGGCTGGGCCTGCCGAACTGGAGGCGAGGCTGCGGCTGGCCATCGGGCGCAGGGCCGAAAGCACCGACGGGCCGCCGGACGAGATCCGGTCGGGTGAGCTGGTCATCGACGAGGCGACCTATTCGGCCAGACTGCGCTCGCGTTCTCTCGATCTGACCTTCAAGGAGTTCGAACTGCTCAAGTTCCTGGCCCAGCATCCGGGCCGGGTGTTCACCCGGGCGCACCTGCTACAGGAAGTGTGGGGTTACGACTACTTCGGCGGCACCCGCACGGTCGACGTGCATATCCGCAGGCTGCGGGCCAAGCTGGGACCCGAACATGACGCGCTGATCGGTACCGTGCGTAATGTTGGATACCGCTTCGTCCCGCTCAAACCCGACGGCGAGCAAGCCGGAGGGCATCTTTCCGGCAAGGAAAGCGCGGCGAAGTCCACGGAAAGGCCGGCCAGCCGCCCGGCCGCACTGGCCGGGCGGGCGATGAAGGAGACGGGCGCTGCACGAGCCGACCGATGAGCACAGCACCTTTCAGGCCGGAAAGCCACCCGACGGCGAGCTCACCGTCACCGGACGGCTGGAGCCAGGTCAGGCGGCCGGCGTCATGCGCCTGGTCGATGCGGCGACGGACGCCGACGGGGTAAGCCCGCTGTCCGAGCACGTGCTGCTTCATCTGCGTTACGGCGGCGACCAGCGAGCCCGCAACGTACTGCTCACCACCGATGGGGAACTCACCGGATACGCGCACCTGGACCCGACCGACCCGGTCGAGGGCCCGAGCGGCGAGATGGTCATCCATCCCGCACATCGCGGCCGGGGCCAGGGCCTGGCCGTGGTCCGGGCATTGCTGGCCGAGGCGGACGGGCGCCCACTGCGACTGTGGGCCCATGGTGACGCCCCCGCCGCCACCCGGCTGGCCGAAGCCGCCGGCTTCCAGCGGATCCGGGCGCTCTGGCAGATGCGGCGTTCGCTGCGGTCGAGGCTGGACGAGCCGGGCTACCCGGCCGGGGTGTCGGTCCGGACGTTCGTGGTCGGCCAGGACGAGGACGCCTGGGTCGCCCTCAACCGGCGGTCGTTTGCCAAGCACCCGGAGCAGGGCGGGTGGACCCGCGAGGATCTCAGCCTGCGCGAGCGGGAGAAGTGGTTCGACCCGGACGGCTTCTTCCTCGCCGAGCGCGCCGGGAAGCTGGTCGGTTTTCACTGGACCAAGATTCACGGCGGGGATCACGACCCGATCGGTGAGGTGTATGTGGTGGGCGTCGACCCCGATGCGCAGGGCGGTGGGCTTGGCCGCGCGCTCACCCTGACCGGGCTGCGCTACCTACGATCGGCCGGGCTCTCCTGGGCCATGCTCTACGTGGACGAGGCGAATACCCCCGCGATCAGGCTGTATGAGTCGCTGGGCTTTACGCACCACAGCACCGACGTCATGTTCCGCCACCCGTGACGGGGGGTCCGGAGGGCGGTCCTCCCGGGTAGATGCTGCGGGCTTCGGCGCCGCCGGCCGCAGGTCGCCAAGCAAGGCCGGCCGCCCCCTGGCTCACCCCGAGCACCCGGTCGAGTTCCTCGGCGGTCAGTGGCCGGTCGCTCGCCGCCACGGCGCTCAGCACTTCGGTGTAGAGCTCGATCTCATCCAGCGCCACCCGGTCGTGAACACGCAGATCAACCTGCTCGATCATCGCGTCCACCTCCCACCGAGTGGTCACCCGGATGTTTCCACCAGGTTACGTGGCCGGCCCTCCACCCCGCATGACCCATCAGGGTCATTCTCGGGCCACTCCGGTGTAGTTCTACCCGGGCGCCACCGGGTCAGGTCCGCGGAAACGGCATTTTTTTGCCGGGCAAAACGGGATACTCAGTCGTTTGGGTTGCGCGTGCCGTGGTTCAGGACAAGAGTCGTGCAGCAACCAGGCGTAGATCCACCCCCGACGACAATCCCCTGAGGCGACCGACGAGATGAGTGAAACTCCAGATTTGATCCACAACTCCACGCAGGAAGACCCGTTCGAAGTTCAGATGCGTGGCTACAGCCGCCGGCAGGTAGACGAGTTCGTCGCCCGCTCCCGCAACCACGCCAGGGATCTCGAGGAGCGGCTGGCCCGCTCGCTCGATGAGGTCGAACGATTGCGGTTGGAACTGTCCACTGCCCGGCAGGCGGTATCCGCCAGCAAGCCGGCGCACGAGGAGGTCAGCGAGCGGATCCAGCAGATCCTCAAGCTGGCCGCGGATGAGGCGACGGCGCAGAAGAACAACGCCGACAATGAGATAGCCAAGCAGCGCGCGGATGCGCAGAAGGCCGCGGACAGCACCAGGGCCGAGGCCAAGAGCCAGGCGGAGCGGATGCTGGCCGCGGCGCAGGAGCAGGCCGAGCGCGCCATCGCCGCCGCGAGGTCGGAGGCGGAAAACACCCGTGCCACCGCGCGTTCCGAGGCGGAGCGCATCGGGGCAGACTCGCGCAAAAATGCGGAGACCGCGATCGCCACGGCCAAGGCACAGGCGAAACAACTGCTCGATGAGGCGACCGCCCGGGCGACCGCCATTCACGATGGTGCCGAGCGCCGCCTTGATCTGCTGAAGAACAGGCACACCGAGGCCATGCGGCGGCTCACCGAGATTCGTGACGTGGTCACCGACCTGGTCGCCCACGACGCCGCCAAGGGCAGCCTCGACGAGGAAGTCGACAAGGCTGTCATCGCCGCGCTCGGCGGTCCGCCCAAGTCGGGCAAGACCGGCCCGAGCGGTCCGGCCGGCAGCACGCCCGTCCAGCCCAAGGCAAAGCCGGGCGCTGCCAGCCAGAGCGCCGCGGCCAAGCCCGGGCACGCCCAGTCCGCGTCGCAGTCTCCGGCTGGCCAGTCGCCGGCCACCCAGGCCGCGGCCGGCGTGCCGCACGCCCGGCACGCGGCGACGAGCCAGCCGGTCGGCGAAGACCGCCCGGTTCGGCCGGCCAAGCCCGGCCCGGTGAACACCGGCGGCATGAAGTCCAACGGCGAAATACCCGAAGCGTCGCCCGAAGAAGTCCGCGTAATCATGCCGTAGCTCCGCTACGACCCGACGGGGGCGTCCGACTGGGCGCCCCCGCTGACTATCACACTCAAGAGTTTCAAATGCTCATGGTCAGCGGGGCCAGGCCGGCCGGATAGCGACGTTCGGCGCAGCCGGTCAGTCGCAATCCGGCGGCTTGGCCTTGCCCCGAAGGTTTCAGGAACGGCCTAGCTGGCCGCTTCGGGGTTTACACCATCGTGTCGGAGCGCCCAGCCATGACATCCAGGCGGCTCAGGATGACGCCCTCACGCAGTGCCCAGGGGCACATTTCGAGTTCGTCCACGCCGAACAGGTCCATGGCGGCATCGGCGACGATGGCGCCGGCCGGGAGCTGGGGAGCCCGGGTGGCGGAGACGCCGGGGAGCTGGGCGCGTTCCGCAGCGGTCATCTGGGCCAGCCGTTTCGCCCACGGGATGAGATCCACATGCCGCAGGTTGCGGCGGACGTAGGGGCCCTCGCCCGAAGCGGCCGCACCGGTGATCCTGGCCAGCTGGCGGAAGGTCTTCGAGGTGGCGACCGCGTGATCTGGTCTGCCGTTCCTGAGTACCTCACCGGCCGTCTTGGCTATCTCGGCGCGGACGTGCCTGCGCAGCTCACGCACCTCCTTGGCGGACGGCGGGTCGGTGGTCAGCCAGCCACGGGTGAGCCTGCCCGCTCCGAGCGGCAGGGAGATTGCCACGTCGGGTTCCTCGTCGATGCCCGAGCCGATTTCCAGTGAGCCGCCGCCGATGTCGAAGACCAGCAACCGTCCCGATGACCAGCCGAACCAGCGGCGCGCCGCCAGGAATGTCAAGCGCGACTCATCCTGGCCACTGAGCACGTGGATGTCGACGTTGATGTCGGCCTTGATCCTGGCCAGAATTTCGTCGCCGTTCGCGGCGTCACGCACGGCCGAGGTGGCGAAGGGGAGCAGATCCTCGACGCCCTTGTCTTCCGCGATCCGCAGTGCATCGCTGACGAAGGCTCGCAGTTGCTTCTCTCCGCTGTTCGTCAGCCTGCCGCCGTCTTCCAGGTGATCGGCGAGCTTCAGCTCGGCCTTGTGCGAGAACGCCGGCAGCGGCCGCGCTCCCCGGTGGGCGTCCACCACGAGAAAGTGCACCGTGTTGGAGCCTACGTCCAGCACACCGAGTCGCATGACCTGACGCTACTTAACCATTGCCGTTAGATCAGCCGTTCCGGGCCGGCCGCGGCTGCCATCCGGCGCACCATCTCCTCCAGGATGGCCGGGGACGTTCCCATGTTCAGCCGGACGAACCCGTTTCCCAGCTCGCCGAAGTCCTGGCCGGAGCTGAGCGCTACCCGGCCCCGGCCGAGGAAGGTGGCCGCCGGATCCGGGGCGCCGAGCCCGCGGCAGTCCAGCCAGGCCAGGAAGCTCGCCTCCGGCGGCTGGTAGTTCACCGTGGGCAACTGCTGGGCCAGCAGCTTCGCCAGCAGCACCCGGTTCTCGTCGAGCTGCGCGCAGGCCGCGTTCAGCCAGGGGTCGCAGTCGCGGAAGGCGGCCATGGTGGCGAGCACGCCCAGATGGCTGGCCAGCAGGGCCTCCCAGCGGCGTTCCAGCGCGACGGCGGCCTCCGGGTGGCCGATGACGGCGAGGCCGCACTTCAGGCCGGGGATGTTCCAGCCCTTGGAGGCGGATGTGAAGGTGAAGGTCCGCCGGGCCAGTTTCTCGTCCAGGTCCAGCGAGAGGAACGGGATGTGCCGCGCTCCGGGCAGCGCCAACGGCGCGTGGATCTCATCGACGATCAGCGCCACATCGCGCCGTTCGCAGACGGCGGCCACCGCGGCCAGGTCGCCGGAGGACCATACCCGGCCGGTCGGGTTGTGCGGGCTGCACAGCAGGTAGGCCGCGACGTCGTCGGCCGCCAGGGCGGCGTCCACCGCGTCGATGTCCAGGTGGTAGCGGCCGTCGCTGTCGCACCGCAGCGGCGCTTCAACCACCCGGCGGCCAGCCAGCCGCAGCCGGAAGAAGAACGGCGGGTACACCGGCGGGTTGATCACCACGCCGGAGCCGTGCGGGGTGACCTCCTGCAGCACCTCGGCGACACCGGTCATCACATCCGGGATGGCGAACACCTGACCAGGCCCGGGCGCCCAGCCAAACCGCTGGGTGGCGAACTCGGCGTAGGCCTCGCCGAAGCCGGCCGGGTGCGGGTAACCACAGTCGCTCGCGCCGATCGCCTCCCTGACCGCGTCCTTGATGGGCTCCGCGAGATCGAAATCCATCTCGGCCACCCAGGCAGGGAGAACGTCGGGTGGATATTCGGTCCATTTCCAGCTCCGGCGGCGGCGCAGCGCGTCCAGCGAGCAGTCACCAAGCAATCGGTTCATGATCCGACCGTATCTCCACCCCTGGGCGGTATCGCCCCTGGCACGTCCGGCATCCGGCATGTCTGCCCAGCATCGTCCCGGATAATCTCCGGCGCTGCCAGAGGTGACGCGGGTGCTCATGCCAATCGGGGTGGCCGCATCGCCTGATAACGGTACCTTTGTCATCGCGCCACCCATCCGTATCTTCAGGCAATTCTTCCAGCAGCTACCGCGTGTGCGCCGCGCCCGCCGAAAGGAGACCGTAGCTGTGTACTTCCTGATCCGGCGCCTGATCAGGCTGATCAAGCGCCGTCGCAGCCAAGGCCGGTAACTCCAGCCGGTCAGGCAGGTCGCAAGTCACGCTGGGCGGCGGTCCCGCACGCTGGCAGGCCGCCGCCCAGGCGTGATCCTCATCGCCTGGCCGCTACTCGCTGGTCTCATCCTCGAGAACGGCAGCAGGCGCGTTCTTGCGCACCGACTCGATGCCCTCCTTGGCCGATTCCTTGCTGTGGTACGCCTGGCTGGCCGCGATCACCTGGTCATTGCCGGCCAGAAGATTGAAATGGAACTTGCCGGACTCGCCCTTCTTGAGCACGAACTTGCCAGCCACCTCAGTTCCCTCCCCGGCCGAACCGGCCCAGCAGATCCTGTGGGTTGATCCCGAGATTCTGCAGCAGATCCCCGTGCCGCTCGTGATCGATGACATCGGGCAGTTGCTGCTCTGCCTGCTGGAGCTGTGACGGATCCTGAATCATGCCCAAAATTGTCTGCTTGTCGAACCGCACGAATTTCCTCCCCCGTCGTGGATCGACACGTACCAGGCAGCAGTATGGTCTGCTCACCAGGGCATGGCAATGGGTGGTGCCGCGCCGTTAGGCCACTCGACGCCGAAGCTCGGCCACGATGTGCAGGAACAGCGGGACACGGATCCACGGCTTGGCCGGGTCGCTGCTGGTGGGTTCACGAAGCCGCTCGATGACGAACCCGGCCCCGGCCAGCGCCTCGGTGTAATCCTGGAGCGCCCGGTGCGCGCCGTTAAACGTCATGCTCAGACCGTCGCGGCTGAACGTGTCGCAATTCCGGCTGGGATGCAGATATGACCCGCTGATGACAAACGGGCTGTCTGGCTCTTTGCCGTCGAACTCGCCGGCGGAATTGATCGGGTGCACGGTCGCCAGCACAAGGCGCCCGCCGGCGGCCAGGACGCGGGCGATCTCCTTGACGGCGGCCGGCATGTCGTCGATGTCGTGCAGGCTCATGAACGCGACGGCGCAGTCGGCGCTTCCGGTGGCCAGCGGCAACCGGGTCGCGTCCGCCACCACCGCGGGCACCGGTTCGCTGGGATGCGTCGCGGCCGCCCGGCTCATCGCCGGGGAGAGGTCGGCGGCCAGCACGCGGTGACCCAGATTCCGCAGGTCACGGCTCACTCGACCCTCACCGCAGCCGACGTCCACGGTCAGCCGCCCTGGCGCGGGGATCAGCGGCAGGAACATGTCCCGGTGGAACTTCTCATAGCTGTCGAACCCGGGAGCCCGCGCCCAGGCGATCCACTCCTTGGCGTGCAAGTCCCACGCTTCGGCCAGCGAAAGCTCCCGGTCCGTCACGGCTTACTCCTGCCCCTTCTGCCAGCGAAGCCCTTCAGGCTATCGGCCGGCCAGGATGTGGCCCTTCGGGCCGGAAAGACACCCTACGCCGGCCTCAGTCCCAGGTGACCGGAAGGTCGTGCAGGCTGTAGACCAGCATCTTGTCCTTGAACTTGAGCTGCTCGACCGGGACGGCCAGGCGCAGCCCGGGTAGCCGGCCGAGCAGGCCACGGAACGCCTCCTGCAGCTCCATCCGGGCGAGCTGAGCGCCGAGACAATGATGCACCCCGGCACCGAACGACAGGTGCAGGCGTGGCTCCCGGCTCAGGTCGAGCCGGTCCGGCGCGGGGAACTCCGACCGGTCGCGGTTGGCCACACTGAAGAACGGCAGGACCATCTCACCCGGTGCGATCGTGACGCTGCCGAGCTGGATCTCCTCGGTGGCCACCCGGCCCATCGGGAAGCCGCCGGAGCCCAGCTGGACGAACCGCATGAGTTCCTCGATCGCGTCAGGGAGCAGCGATTCGCCGGCCCGCAGCCGGGCCAGTTCGCCGGGGTAGGCCACCAGCAGGGTGATCAGCGACATGTTGATCTGGTTTGCGGTGGTCTCGTGCCCGCCGACCAGCAAGGTCACGCACAGCGTCACGAGCTCGTCCTCGCTGAGCTGGTCCGCCTCGTCGCGCGCGGCGATGAGCGCAGTCATCAGGTCGTCCGCTGGCTCGGACCGCTTCAGCGCGATCAGCCCCGCAAAGTACTCGGCCAGCGCGAGAGCCGCGGCCATGATCTCGTCCATGCTGATGTCCGAATTGCTCATCAGGGCGTCCGACCAGTCCCGGAACTTCCCCTGGTCTTGCTCTGGCACACCGAGCAGCTCACAGATCACCCGGACCGGCAGCGGCAGGGAGAAACCGCTGACCAGATCCGCTGGCCGTGGGCCCGCCGCCAGATCGTCGATCAGCTCGGCGACGATACCTGCCGTCCTGGGCCGTAGCTGCTCTACCCGGCGCGCGGTGAAGGCTCTGGACACGAGCTTGCGCAGCCGGGTGTGGTCGGGCGGATCCATGCCAAGGATGGTGCCGGCGGCGAACGCACCCAGGCCCGGCCGGTCGCGCTCGCGCTCTGCCGCCAGCGCGCGGGAGAACCGCTGATCGACCAGCACCTGGCGGGTCTCGTTGTATCCGGTCACCAGCCAGGCGGTGCTGCCGTCGGGCAGTTCAGCCAGCGCCACCGGCTGCTCGTCGATGAGCGCGCGCAGTTGCGATCCGGGCTGGAACAACGAGGTCGAGCTGGGAAATGGGAACTTGATCGGGGAATCCTGGACGGTCATGCGGCATACCTCCTGGTTGATGACCTACCAGCGGGTATCCCCCCTCGAACGGGCGGTCGCCGGACGGCAGCAGACCATGATCACCTGTTGCCGGTGCGGCATGACGACCCGTAAGCACCGTAAGCCGGATCGGCGAAAAGCGCGAGCCCCGCCGGCGCTAGCGGTCACCGGCCGCAGCAGTTGGCTCGTGCCCGGCAGGCTCGTCTGATGGCGGGCTGATCGGCGCCTCGTTCGTGAAGTCACCGGAGCAGCTTGCCGCGGACACCGCGCCGCCACCCGCCACGGTGACCACGGCCACGGTCGTCTCCCAGGTGCTCACCTCGTCGGTTCAGATGCGCGGCGTGGTGTACCCGGCGACGCAGTACGACGTGTACCCGAGCGCCCCGTCGTCCTCGTCATCTTCGTCCCCGGCCTCCAGCAGCTCGTCGGCGGCGGGTGGCAACGGGGCCGTCTACATCTCGAAGCTGGACGTCACCGCGGGCGACACGATCAGGAACGGCAGGCGCCCAACGAGTCGGACTTCGCCCTGACCGGGGCGTGCATGAGCGCCGCGGGATACCCGAACGTCCGCCAGCCAAATGATGTGTTCTTCCAGGAGTTGCGGAACACATACGGCGGCAGCAGGCAGGGTGGAATCCACCTCATCCCCGGCGAGCCGGTAAGCAACAGCGCCAGGCAGGCGCAGATCGCGGCGGCCGTGTCGGATTCGGGCTGCACCGCGTCCACCGACCTGGCCGGGATTTACTTCGCCGTCCAGGCCAGCTACGAGCAGCAGCTCGTGAACTCCAATCAGCAGGCGCTCAACGCCGCGGTGCGGCAGTACCGCGCCGCCTATAAGAACGAGCTGGCAGAGCTCGTGGCGCTGCTGAAGACGACGAAGGCCCAGCCGTTCCCCACCGGCAAGCGCACGCAGGCCGCGGGCTGACCTGGACGGGAGCTTCTGGGCGGCCACCGTATCGGTGTTCTGTGCGCGACAGGTAAGCCACCATCGTAATGGAGTTCAAATCTCAAAATTGAATCAGCTACTGATTAAATCCTCAATTATATTTGACGGAAATAGCTGGTCTTCAGCGGTTCCGTTAACGTCCGCGCAGGGATGAACAGGCTGACCCGGTCACCGGTGCGCAGGATGATGCCGGGGGTCGGCGGCCCACAGTCTGCCGCCGCGCAGTATGGACACCGGTGTGCTGCCTTTGGGCCACGGTACGTCGCCGAGGCGCTGTCCGGTGGCTGGTGACGCGACAGTGATGCTGATCTGGGTTACCCGGTAGCCGTGCAGCGGTGACGGCGGCTGGTGCAGCGAGGATTCCAGGTCGGCATGCTCCCAGTCGGCGGCCAGCTGTGCGCGGGCGGTTTCGGTGCGGGCGGTGGCGAGCTGGCCACCATCGGGCCGCTCGGCGCAAGCGGAGCGGTGCATTGGGGAGGAAGATGCCGGGCCAGATGCATCAGGAGCGGTTGGTGTGCCTCCTACTCGGCAGGGGCCCGCTCCCCGGATGAGCTTCGGGGAGGGCACCCGCGCACGGAGGCTCAGCCTCATCGTCAGCTCTCAGAGAGAAGGCTCACATGAGCACACCACCGGCGGTGCATTTCGAAAATGAGGAATTCGCACGCAGCCTGACAAGTCAGGAAATCGCAGAAAAGCTGGCTGGCGGGGCCATGGTCAGCAACACGGCGCTGAGCATACATCAGGCAAGATCACGCCCCGGCTTTGGCGCCCGCGCTCCGTACACGCGGCAGAGGCTGGCCCGGCGCGTTCGCGCCCGCTATGGCCTTACCGCAACCCAGGCAACCGAAATCAGCGATCCGGGTCTCGACCGGAGCGACGAGACAGCCATCGCCATCAACCCGCGGAACCCATTCAACATTGTCGCAGGGGCGGCGACGTTTGACGGCCAGCAGTTTACCAACAGTGCCTACGTCAGCATGGACGCGGGTAACTCATGGCAGACCGTGACAGCGCTGGCAAATACCGACGAAGGGGCGGGCCTCGCCTTTGACGATTCCGGCAACTGCTACTACACGACTATGCAAGGCGGTCTCTCTCCCGTGTGCATTGTCAGCCGGGATGGCGGTTTCACCTGGGGGCAGCCAGCGAATTTTGGCTATGGCGACAAGACCGCCGTCGCCGCCCGGGGCAGCACCGCGCTGGTGGGATTCGACCGGCTGAACACCGAGGCGTGCGCCTACACACTGGACGGTGGTAACACCTGGACGGTCCACGACTTCACGGACAGCGGGATAGGCACGGCACCCCTGGTGAGCTACGATCAGCAGTCGTTTTACATTATTTACGCCGCGCTCGACGGCAACATCAAAGTCTACGCAAGCCACGACCAAGGGAACACCTGGACTGGCCCCGCAACGGTTGTTCCTGGAAACGGGCCGCAGAGCACCATCGTCGGCCCGCTCTCCTACGAGGGGGGAGCACTGACGAGCCCCGGCACCAACGCGGCCATCGACAGCTCCGGCACACTTCATGTCCTCTACATCGACAGCGCCAAGCAGGTGCCCATGTACACGTCGAGCAGCGACGGCGGGTCAAGCTGGAGCACTCCGGTAAACGTGGATCCGGTACGGGCTGCGGTCCCGCACATGTGGCCGTGCCTGTCGTCCAATATGTTCGGTGACTTGCAAGCGGGCAGCCTGGTGTACGACCAGGTAGCGAGCAGGTATTCAATCCTCCGGCACGCCAGGGACGACGACAGCGACCACTGGGTGACCGTCGAGGCCGATAACGGCCCATGGCCAGGTGCCGGCCCGTCTTCGGGCTTCCGGATCGGGTTCGGCGACTACTTCGACTGTGACAGCCACCCAGAACTCAGTATTTCTGCGATGGCGTGGTCCGAAAGCCCGAACGGGCTGCAGCCGTGGCAGAGCTGGGCGCGAGTCTTCGACCCATGGGAATCCTGGGAAGACCTGGTGGACACGCTAGAAGACGAAATCGAGAACCTGCTGCAAGGCTTCGCACTCCAGGAACTCCCGATCGTGCGGACTGCCGAGAACGTAGCCCAGTTCGAAGCTCACATCGACGGATTGAAGCAGCGGCTCAAAGACGCCCAAAATAAACTCCAGAAGCGCCGGACCACAAACCCGCTGCCGCGATAACACCCGGCGCCGGTCCAGGCGATCCTTCTCTGCCACCTGCTGTGCACCAGGTTCCGCCTCCACGTCTCCAACCGGGCAAGAATGCGCATCGCACCAGCGCCGGTACCGCTCCCACTTGAATTCACCGGAACCATCGACTGGCACTGAACACCTCCGTCCGCGCCCTGCGCCACCCGATCCATGGGCGGGCGCTAGCCGCTGGCGGGCTTACGGCGGGCGGTGCGGAACAGTTCGGCCAGCTCTTGCGTGGTGGTGGCGTCGTCGGGGGCCTTGTCGTCGCGCCAGCGCCCGGTGAACCGGGGGAAGCGCATGGCCAGTCCGGCGTCGTCGTTGATCTGGCCCCAGGCGGCGGTGTAGTTCGGGGACAGGGTCAGCTCGGCGCTGAGCACTTCGATGACCAGACCCGGCTCGAACCAGACGTCCGGCTCCTGGCGCGCATCGACCCGGGCGGGCTTGTGCGGGCTGCGCAGCGGTGCCAGCCGGGCCGGCAGGGCGGCCAGGTCGGCGTCGGAGAACCCGGCGCCGCACTTGGTGACGGCGCGGAACATGTCGGCGCCGGCGTCGTAGGCGGCCAGCAGCACCGCGCCATAGACCCCGGCGCGGCGGCCACGCCCGGCGAACGCGCCGATGACGACCAGGTCGACGGTGTCGGACAGCTCGGTCCGGTAATCTCGCTTGAGTTTGATCCACTGCCAGCCGCGCGCTCCGGCCTGGTAGGCAGAATCCGGCCCGGCCGACTTGCACACCAGGCCTTCGCACCCGTCGGTGACCGCCTGTGCGAACATCGCGTCCAGCGCGGCCGGTTCGGTGACCTCGGCAGCGGTGGTGAGCCGCAACCTGGGCGAGAGGGTGAGAGCCGCCTCCAGCGCGGCGCGCCGTTGCGGATACGCCAGCATGGTCAGGTCCTGGCCATCGGCGTACAGCAGGTCGAAGCAGAACAGGCCCACCGGCACGTCCTTGACGGCCTGGGCGATGCCATGCTTACGGCGCCGCAGCATGACCTCGCCGAAGGGCCGCAGCTCACCTGCGGCCGCGTCATATGCGACAACCTCCCCTTCGAGGATCGCCTCGGCCGGCCGCAGCCCGGCCAGTAGCTCGACAACGTCGGGGAACTGGGCGGATATCTTCTCAAGCCGCCGCGTGAACAGCTCAATCGTCCCGTCAGCGGTCCGGTGCGCCTGGACCCGGACGCCGTCATACTTGTACTCGGCCGCGCACCGCCCGCCCAGCCGGGCCAGGATCTCCCCGGCGTCGGCCAGCCGCTGGGCCAGCATGACCCGCACCGGGTTTCCGGGCTGAACCCGCAGCCCTTCCACCGCGGCCAGCCCGCCGCTCACCAGCGTGGCCGCCACCTTGCCAAGGTCACAGCAGATGTTGTAACCGCGCTCCAGCACCGGCCGGGCAGCCTTACCACCCCCGTGCACCTGGGCCAGCGCATCCAAAATTGTGGGTGTACCGATACCGAGCCGCAGGTTCCTGGTCACCAGGCGCAGCAGGTAACGGGCCTCCAGCGGGGTAGCCCGGCCCAGCAGCCCCGCCAGCAACCCCAGCTTACGGCCCTGCGAACCGGCCCCCTCCGCCGCGGCAATCTCACCCAACGTGGCCACCACCTCGGTGACCTCCAAGCCGGCCACCCGGCCACCGGCGCTGTCGCCAGGAAGGGCCAGCAACTGCTCCGCGGCCTGGCCCAGGTCTCCCACCTCCCGCACCAAGGCGGTGACCTGCGCGGCATCTGCACCAGCCGCGCTGGCCACCGCGCGGACGGCAAGCTTTTCAGCCAGACCCAGATCCACCCCCGCGAACTCCGGCGCGATCAGCCCCTGGCACAGGTAACACACGGTCGGCAGCAGACCAGCCGGTGTCTGCGCCAGCAGCAGAGCCAGCCGCTCCGTCAGCGCCAGCCGGCTGCTGACCTGCTCCAGGTCACGATAGGCCTCGGCCACAATGAGATACCGCACGAGCGCCCCCTCTCAGCCGATCATGGCACGCCCAAGGCGTTCCCCGCCGTCCACAGGACGAGACCATGCGGCTAGATCCGGCCGGGGCGACGCCAGCGGTGAACTGCTATACCAAGCCCCGCATGACGCAGTGCAGGTAAGAGGGCTGCTCAAGCCGCATCAAACAGTGGTCAGGGCCAGGAAGCCATCGCTGGCGCCGTGAAGACGGGATGAGCTTCGCTACCGGGCAATTGTCCTTGAAACCTCGATCTCTTCGCCGCCCTCTACACGCCGCAGCACCTCTGCGGGTGAGGCATACCAGGAGATCTGCCAGGACTACCCGAGACCCGAAGACCTGAGTGACGAATTGATATCGGCACGTTGCCCATGCTCAGGGAGCGCAACGTCCGCAAGCCTCCTTCGATAGTTCAACTGCATCGGCAGATGCGACAATGGCACACGAGAGGTGATTGGCAATGTCCAGCGACGCAGGGCACACTCCGGTGCCCCACAGGGCTCCTGATCCACACGTGCCGGCGGACGAGCAGGTCCGCGGGCAGGGCGTGCACCCGATTTCCTCCGTCGATGAGCTGGCCTTTCCCGGCGTGTGGGAGTCTGACGAAGAGCTGGATGAGTTCCTCGCTGACCTGTACGCCTCCCGGCGTGCCAGCTTGCCGTGAGCCTCATCGTCCTCGACACCGACGTAGCCTCAGCCAGCCTCCGCAACCGCCTGCCGGACCGGCTGCGCGCCCGGCTGGCCGGGCACACGATGTGCATCACGTTCGTCACTATCGGAGAACTAACCAAATGGCACGTCTTGCGGAGCTGGGGACCGCGGCGGATAGCCGACCTGGCCAGATGGCGCGAGCATGTCGGCGTGCTCCAGTACGACGAGGCGGTCGCTGATCGGTGGGGACAGCTTCAAGCCCATGCCCAGCAGCGCGGGCGGCCCAGACCGCAAAACGACACCTGGATTGCTGCCTGTTGCCTGGTCGACAACCTTCCGCTCGCGACGCTCAACACGAAGGATTTCGCCGACTTCGCCGAACACGACGGCCTCACCCTCATCTAATCCGGTCGGCGCCCTGGGGAAGGCAGGGCACCGGACAATTCGTGACTCTCAATCCTGACTGTCACCCATGATGCGGTCGTAGGTCCACCGCGCTCATGCGCTCCTAGCGCTCGCGCCGTAGCGGCGAAGCATCTGCGGTGACGTCCAGCCGTCAGGGACGTAGCGGACGCCCGCCAGCTCCGACAGCCGGATGCCGGTGACGCGGAACACGGAGATGATCGCGTGGCCCCGGCGCTGGATGAACGTCCGGCCCTCGCAACTCCTGATGAGCTTCTGCAGCTCTTCCTCGTTGGACCACCACTTGAAGAACTGCTGGATCGCCCGGTACTGGTTGTTGGCATACGAGCCGCTGTAGCGGTCGAGCAGCCAGATCATCCAGCGCTGAATGTCCTGGCCATCTACCTCGTCCCCAGTCGGTGTGATCCGTCTCACGGAGCAGATGCCGACGGCGAACCACTGCGCCGCCTCGACGTAGGTGCGTACGGTCTTGCCTGACTTCGCCTCGGCCGCGAGGTGCAGCCGGAACGAGTCGATGGCCGGTTGGAATGGGCCTGCGGCGGGCTGCTTGGCTGCCTGGAGCGCTGCGCCCCATGCGCATGGTTTCTTCTCTTCCAGCGCTGTGAAACCTGACCGGCAACCACCGGCTCGGTGTTTTCGCTGGTGAGAGGCACTTTGTGGTCAGGGACAGGATCGAACTGTCGACCTTCCGCTTTTCAGGCGGACGCTCATACCGACTGAGCTACCTGACCTCACCGGGACCCTGGCCCGTGCCACGGCGGGCAACCCGGCCACGTGCCGCATCCCTGCGGTCCTGACGGGATTTGAACCCGCGACCTCCACCTTGACAGGGTGGCGAGCACTCCTAGCTGCTCTACAGGACCTTGTGTTACCGACTGGCGGCAACCGTGCCCCCAACGGGATTCGAACCCGTGCCGCCGCCTTGAAAGGGCGGTGTCCTAGGCCGCTAGACGATGGGGGCTCCGGCGGTCGTAGCCGCCGTGGCCCGTGGCGCCCGCCGTCGGGAACCGTCTCAGCATAGGGGAGGAACGGTTTCACAGCAAAGCGAGCCGCATGACCTCGCTCCGCAGCGGGTAGGTAGCGCAATGTAGCGGTCAAGAGGTCGAGGATCATTCGCTGGGCTCTTGCGAAGTCGTGAGTAATCCGACACGGTAGGCAACGTGGGCACAATGACATGTAGTTCCTGGAGATTACCGAGAGTGACTCCCGGCACTGCAACCAGCGCGACTGTAACGGAAGGAGCCCCAAGCGGGAGCCCGTAGATGAGCAACCACAATGCCAGGATCACGCCGTGCCAACGATGCCACGGCCCTCAGGAGCTCGATTAGGGCGCCCGGGTGCCGCCACAAGAGGAACACGGGGGAACCTCGCATGACGCGGCGCAGCGTAGGTTCGGGACCAGCGGGCCGCCGTCCAGCCCGGCCGGGCTGACGACACCTCTGCCTGCGGTCACCGAGAACGGCTCAGCTGCCGCGCGAGTGCGCAGGAGAGGGGCACCAGAGGGGATTGCCAGCGCGCCCTCGTTCGGCATCGCGGCGTCCGGGACACCTGCGCCGGACGTTCAGGTACAGAATGGCCCCGGGCAAGGCAAGCGTCAGGATGACGTGCAGCAGGCGGTGCCTGCGCCAAGAATAGCCAGGCGCGGCAAGACCGCCGGGAGCGCCGCCGCAGACGGGCAGGCGGTGCATGCCGGGCAGCAGACAGGGAAGGTACCCGCGAACGGGTCAGCAGAACAGACGCCGCCAGGCCCGCAGACAGCCAGCCTGGGGCCCGACGCTGCGACCGTACGGACCCCGCAGGTGAGACAGCCAGCACCGGAACCACCAAAGCCACCCGACCTGGCCGCGCTGGAGGACCAGCAGGGCCGGCACCGCCGTCCGGCCGAACGCCAGGCGTCCTACCGCGAGGTGTTCGCCATCGGCGAGTTCCGCGCGCTGTGGTCGGCGCAGGTGCTCTCCTATGCCGGCGACCAGTTCGCCCAGGTCGCAATCGCGATCCTCGTTTACAACAGGACCGGCTCGGCCTTCCTGACCGCGCTCGCCTACGCCCTTACCTATCTTCCGCCGATCATCGGCGGCCCGCTGCTGTCCGGGCTCGCCGACCTGTTCCCGCGCCGGCGTATCATGATCGGCTGCGACCTCATCAGGGCCGTACTGGTGGCCGGCATGGCCACACCTAAGGTGCCGTTCGCGGTGCTGTGCATCCTGCTGTTCGGCACGGTGTTGCTCGGCCCACCGTTTTCCTCGGCCCGCTCGGCGCTGCTGCCCAGCGTGCTGCCGGGCGATAAGTACGCGGTCGGGGTGGCGGTCGGCAATATCACCCAGCAGTCCAGCCAGATCCTTGGCTTCGTGGCCGGCGCCGCCGTGGTGGCCATCGTCGATCCGTCCAGGACGCTGGCCCTGGACGCCCTGTCGTTCGTGCTTTCCGCACTGATCGTGGTCACCTGGGTCAAGCAGCGGCCCGCGCCCGACCGTGGGCAGAGCGACCGCCCCTCGCTGTGGGCCGTGACCCGGGACGGCGCGGCCCAGGTCTTCGGTAACCCGCTGCTGCGCACGCTCGTGCTCTTCGGCTGGCTGGCGGGTTTCTACATCGTCCCCGAGGGACTGGCCGCCCCGTATGTCCACGCATTGCACGGCAGCACGCTCGACGTCGGCCTGCTGATGGCCGCAATGCCGGTGGGAACCGTGATCGGCGCCTTCGTCTTCAGCCGGCTGGTCTCCCCATCGACCCGGATCCGCCAGATGGGCTGGATGGCCATGCTGTCCTGCGCCCCGCTCATCGGCAGCGCGGCGCATCCGCCGTTGTGGGCCGTGCTCGCGCTCTGGGTGATATCCGGCCTCGGCGGCGCCTACCAGCTCGCCGCTGCCGTCGCGTTCGTGCAGAGCGTGCCTGACTTCGGCCGGGCCCGGGCCTTCGGGCTGGCCCAGTCCGGGCTGCTCGCTGCCCAGGGCATCGGCATCCTGGTCGGCGGGGCGGCAGCACAGGCCATCGGCCCGCAACTGGTCGTGGCCCTGTCTGGGCTGCTCGGCCTGACCGCGGCGACGCTGCTGGCCATGGGCTGGACGCACCGGCGTTCGGCGATGATCGCCAGCATGCGCGCCCGTTCGGAAGAATAAAGTTAGCCGTCCCGCTTCTTGCTCACGAGGCCTTCCACGATCGACGTCTCCTCGCCTTCCTCCGGCACGATCAGCCAGGCGATCAGGTAGGCCAGCACGCCCATCCCGCCGAAGATCGTAAGGACACCGAACGCGAGCCGGAAAAGGGTCGCGTCAATGCCGAAGTATGTGGCCAGACCCGAGCAGACACCAGCCACGATCCGGCCTTCGCGCGTGCGGTAGACCCGCTTACCTTCGCTGAATGCACTCATGCTCCGATCATGCCCCTCTCCCCGTGCCTACCGGAAAGTAGCCTGCGAATACCCTGAAGCCGCAGGCCACGTAGGGATGTCAGCCAGAACAGCCAGCCAGGGAGGAACCGTCGATGCCGTCAAGCCATGAGGGCGCGGACCTGCTCCGCCTCGAAGAGCAGCTCACCCCGGAGGAACGTCTGGTGCGCGACACCGCCCGCGCGTTCGCCGCCGAGCGGGTAGCACCGCACATCGCCGACTGGTTCGAGGCCGGCACGCTCCCCCGCGACCTCGCTCCAGAGCTGGGCAAGCTCGGCATGCTCGGCATGCACCTGACGGGTTACGGTTGCGCGGGCATGGGTCCGGTGGCTTACGGCATCGTCTGCCGCGAACTGGAAGCCTGCGACTCCGGCCTGCGCAGCCTGGTGTCCGTACAGGGCTCACTCGCCATGTACCCGATCTGGCGATACGGCTCCGATGAGCAGAAGCAGGAATGGCTGCCCCGGATGGCCGCGGGGGAGGCGGTCGGCTGCTTCGGACTGACCGAACCGGACCAAGGCAGCGATCCGGGAGGCATGAGGACAAAGGCTAAATTTTACGGTTCGGGCTGGACTTTGTCCGGAACCAAAATGTGGATCACCAATGGCTCGGTCGCGGACATCGCCGTGGTCTGGGCGAACACCGAGGAGGGGATCCGTGGGTTCCTCGTCCCCAAGGGAACCCCCGGCTTCACCGCCCGCAACATCCACAAGAAGCTGTCGCTGCGCGCGTCCATCACCTCCGAACTGCACTTCGACGACGTCAAACTGCCTGCCGACGCCGTGCTGCCCGGGGTGACCGGCCTGAAGGGACCGCTATCCTGCCTGACCGAGGCGCGGTTCGGCATCATCTGGGGAGTCACCGGCGCGGCCCGGACCTGCTTCGAGGCCGCCGCCGAATACGCCCGCACCCGCGAGCAGTTCGGCCGGCCGATCGGGAGCTTCCAGATCACCCAGTCCAAGCTGGCCTGGATGCTGGCTGACCTGTCCAAGGCCCAGTTGCTCGCCCTGCACCTCGGCAGGCTCAAGGAGGCCGGCCCGCTCAGCCCAGCGCAGGTCAGCCTGGGCAAGATGGCCAACGTCCGCACCGCCATCGACATCGCCAGGCAGGCCCGGACCATCCTCGGTGCCAACGGTGTCACCCTGGAATACCCCGTGATCAGGCACGCCGCCAACCTGGAATCCGTCCTCACCTACGAGGGCACCGAAGAGATCCACTCCCTGGCCCTCGGCCAGGCGATCACCGGCCTGTCCGCCTACCGATAACCCGGCACAGCCCGACGCGTGCCGCCTGTCCGCAGCGAGAGGCAGCACGCGCCCCGCGAAATGGGTACGCTTCGGCCGGAGACGTTGGCGATGCCGACGTCCCCGGGGCGTTAGCTCAATGGCAGAGCAGCGGGCTTTTAACCCGTGGGTTCAGGGTTCGACCCCCTGGCGCCCCACGAGCCGGCCTTGCCTGCCGGTGCCCTTCGGGCACCTTCCCCCAGGGCCGCAGCATTTACCCGGGGGCCGAGCCCCCGGACCCCCACGGCGGTGGTTGCGGTCGGTGGGTTCAACTTCTCCCCGGAGTGGGCCATGAGCCGGCCTTGCCTGGTCGGTGCCCTGCGGGCACCTTCCCCGAGGGCCGCAGTTTTACCCGGGTGCCGAGCCCCGGACCCCACGAGGCGGGCTGACATGATGGTTCAGCTTCGGCTCAGAACCAGTGGAGGTAGGGGTGGCCGTTGCGCCACCAGACCAGTACTACCTTGCCGACGATGGTTGAGCCCCTGATCGGCCCCCAGTACCGGCTGTCGCAGGAGATCGCCCGGTTGTCGCCCAGCACATAGAACTCGCCGGGCGGTACGCGGTATGGGTGCTGGCTGCTCGCATCTGGTATCGGTGGCCCGAGCGGATCGCGGTGCGGCAGGTAGGGCTCGGCCAGTCGCCGTCCGTTGATATAGATGGCGTTGCCCGACGAATAGATCGTCTGTCCCGGCAGCGCGATGACCCGCTTGACCAGGTCGCTGTCCGGCGGCCCCGGGCAGTGGTCCAGCGGCGGGTGGCTGAACACCACGATGTCACCCTCGCGTACATCGTGCCAGGTGAACAACGCCTTCTGCACCAGGATCCGGTCGTGCACGCCGAGCGTGGGCACCATCGACGATGTGGGGATGGAGAAGGTCTGGAACGCGTAGGCCCGCAGCAACCAGGCCAGCAGCGCCGCCGTCAGGACGAGGATGGCCGATTCAGCCAGCACCCGCCGCCACCGCCGGCCGGTTCTGCCGGATCCAGCATCAGCAGAACCGCGAACGGCAGGGCCGTCGTCAGCAGAATCGACCATGCCGGGCCTGCCAGATGCTCACCCGGAAGTGGTCCGTGGCGGGTGTGACACTTGGACCGGGCCCATGCGAGCCAGGCTGGCAATGCGTGTGCCCGCGCGACTGGCTTGCGCTGGCCGCCCTGGCCGGTGCCGTCGAGGCCAGGAGTCCCACCGGGATGCCCAGCGAACAGGCCACGGCCACAAGTGCGCTCGCCACCATGCGCAAGCGCCGGCCGGGGCGCGGCGTAAGCCATTCACGCGCAGCGCCGATCAGGTAGCTGCAGGCGATCGAACCCAGAGGGGTGCCGTCCTGGATGAGCAGCGCGGCCAGCTCGGCCGCTTCCTCACCATGCCGCCGCCGCCAGCGAGCCGGGTAGCACCGCAGCACGGTCTCCACCAGCCGGGCCCCGGGCTGGGCGTCCATCAGATGCCGCCCAACTGCAGCCGCAACCGCCCGGCCGCACTGACTCGCTCCAGCGAATCGAGGTGCACGCGAAGCGCCGCTGCCCCCGGCGCGGTGATGCGGTAGGGATGGCGCCGGTCTTCGGCGGGCAGCGATTCGATCAAGCCGAGCCGCTCGAGCCGGTCCAGCGCGCCGTAGAGCGTGCCAGGGCCGAGTTCGACATCGGCGAGCCCCCTGATGTCCTGGATCAGCGCGTAACCGTGCTTGGGCCCGCTGGCGAGGCTGATGAGGATAAGCACTGACGCCTCGCCCACCCGGCGCAGCACATCCTGCCCAGCCCTGCCGTCCCGTCTCGTGACAGCCATCCGCCCTCCTACTACGTCAGTCAATATATCAGTCAACGTAGTAGTTACGCCACGCTGGCCCCGGGACACCGGTCCATGCTTCAGCCGGCCAGCGCGGCCGCGCGCCCCCAGCTGGACAGTTCGCGACGGAGGGCCGGGCGGGCGGTGGCTGGCACGAAGACCGGGACACCGTGATGATCACCGCCGTGGTAGCCGGCCTGCTCCGCGGTACGCGGGCCCACCAGCATCGCGCCGGTCGCGTTCATCTCGTCGAAGAAGTCCCGGCCCGCGGGGTGACGTCGCCGTACACTCGTGCAGCCGCATGAATCGGTCGCCGCCCGGGTTTCCCGGTGCGTCGTTCGGGCCTGCGATATACCCGCCGAGCGACATCGACATCTAGAGCACCGATGCTGACACTCCGGCCCGCTATGGTCTCGATGCCGAATTGTTTTGCTGTGCGGTAGACACGGCATGGCAGCATTTCTTACCGATCAACCGTCGGCCCTTTCATCTGGGCGTCCGGCGAGCCCGTCAGGGATAGTGTGGCGAGCCAGCGCTGGGTGGCGCTCGGCCTGGTGAAGCGGACCACCTCGGGACCATCGGGATTGGCGGCCCATTTCCGGATGCGCGCCCGCTTGCGGGCGAAAGATTTGAAATGCCAGACGATGATCGAGTCCCCGGAGAGGGCCTGGCGGAGCGACTCGGTGTTGCCGTTGCAGACCGTACTTTGGTCCAAGGCCCGCCGCAGCGTCCGGCGAACGAGCCAGCCGAACGAGACCCATCGTGGATAGTCCAGCGCCACGATGAGCTGGACGCGGGCCAGCGGAATCTCCAGCCACTTTCCATATGCGCTGTCAAGGATCCACCGCTGCCCGGCGCAGATCGCCGCTATCCGCGCCCGCTGCTCCGCCAACGGCACCTCGACCCAGCCGGGCTCCCAGGTCAGGTCGTCCACGGAATGCCAGGGCAGCCCGGTCCGCTCGGCAATCTGGGCGGCGAGTGTGGTCTTGCCCGATCCGGTGACCCCGTAGACGAGAATCCTGTCGGCCACCCGGAGATGGTAGGTCACGGCCAGCGTCATAGCGACGCAATAACGTGGTCGGCGAGCGCCGTACGCAGCCTTTCCTGGGTGCTGTCGAACGCACCGCGCGACGGCGGCCTCGGGTAAGTACGGCCGTCCAGGGCCAGGTAGCAGCGTTGGTTCAACTCGATCTGCACGGCGTCCACCCGGTCCTGCCCGGCGAACCGGCGGACCGTCCAGCCGCCGGTGAACCGCTCGTTCAGCCGCACGGCGAACCCGCAGCCGGTGAATGCGTCCGACAGCAGCTGCATGACGGCGGGCCGCGCCGTGGCGCCGAGCCGGTCGCCGAGGATCACATCACCGTCCAGTGCAACGCCGAAACTATGCAGGTCGAGCACCAGGAGCCGGGGGAATCGCCGCAACAGCTGCTCGATGGCGGTATCGAGCGCCCGATGGAACGGCCGGTGGGCGAGGCGGATCCGGTGAGCGATCTCGGCCTGGGTCAGCCTTCGGCTGTAGACCGGCCGGCCATCCGGCAGCTGTGCGGTTACTACGCTCGTCCAGAATCCGCCATGCTGCTCGCCAGCCGGATCCCGGTTCACGTCGGCGACGAACCGGCTGTATGCCGTGGTTATCGTGGTGACTCCCAGGCTGGGCAGGAAGTCATACAGCTCCCGGGTCAGCCAGTCCGACCGCAGGATTTCCGGATCCACCACGAGAGGTCCGGCCAGTTCGGCCGGATAGTGACGGCCGCCGTGCGGCAGGCAGGCCACGACGGGCACCGGCGGGGAAGCGGGTTCGAGCAGCCACCGGTCCTCGGTCATCGTCGTCATTCAAGCACCTTCGGTGCGGCCGGGCTCGCGTGCGGGTGCGACGATGGATCGCGTGACCGATACCCCGCAAGTAGCCGACAACCAGTCAGCCTCCCGATTCGAGGTAACCGTCAATGGCCATCTCGCCGAGTTGCAGTACCGGCGGCATGGACAGCGGTTCGTGCTCGTCCACACCGGGGTTCCGTCCGAACTCGAAGGGCGCGGCCTTGGCAGCGAACTGGTGGCCGCGGCGGTCGAGCGGGCCGCCAGGGAGGGCCTGACGGTGGTGCCGCTGTGCCCGTTCGCCCGTGGCTGGCTGGCGCGGCATCCCGGCATGGCGGCGACGCTCACGATCGACTGGGGCGGCGGAAGCGGTAACCGTCCGCCAGACGCCGTCCGGCCCTAATCTGGTCACCCATGAGAGTGACCATGATGCTTGCGGACCACGCCCAGGTGGCGGACGGCAAATTGTTCATTGCAGGCGGTGGCTGGACGTCCGCCGGACCGGGCCCTGTCCCGTGCGGCATCGCATTGCTTTTTCATGTGCCGTGGCAGCAGACCAACGAACGAACGGTTTTCACACTGTCGCTGCTGGACGAGGATTACCGGCCGTTTCCCGATACGGGCCTGCCCGGTGAACGGCCGGTCCAGGCGAGCGGGCAGATCGAGGCGGGACGCCCGCCGGGCACTGCCCCAGGGGCTGAGATCAATGTGCCTGTGGCGTTCAACACCGTTCTGCAGCTGCCGCCGGGCCGGCGCTTCACCTGGGTACTAGAGATCGATGGCCAGACGGACGAGTCATGGCGACTGTCCTTCGCGACCCGTGAAGCTACTCAGGCGCACCCACAGTGATCAGCCGTGACGCGGAGACGCACAGACGCAAGGAAGCCACGAGCGCGAATGCCCCGGAGTGCACAAGCAAGATTCCGGTGGTGGCGAGCCGGCGCACGTTTGGCACGGCTCAGGTCACCCCGGCCAGTTCCTGAGCGTGGCACAAGCGGCCAGCCGGTATCCGCCATGCCATCCTCGTGTGGGTGGCATGGCCCCCGGCCTGGCTACTTCGCGTCCGCGTAGCATCTGACCGCGGCGGTCGTCACGGGGAATCGCACCGGCGTCGCCCCGAACACCAGCCGCCCAGCCTCCTGCGCCGCCTCGCCGATGGCCGCGATGACCGGCTCGGCCAGCTCATCCGGGCAATGCACGATCACCTCGTCGTGCTGGAAGAACACCAGATGCGGTCGCCCAGCACCGGTCCCGGCCAGCGAGGCCAGCCGTGGCCGCAAGCACGCAAGCAGGACGAGCGCCCAGTCCGCCGCGCTGGCCTGCACGACGAAGTTCCTGGTGAAGCGTCCCCGGGCGCGTACGGACGCCGCCCCACCGGCGGTAGCGGTGATGGAGCGCCAGGCGGCCGACGGCGGCGGGCAGGCCCGGCCGAGCACGGAGTACACGATCCGCCCCTCTTCCCCGGCCCGGGCGGCCGCTTCCACATATCCCGCGGCATCGGGAAACCGCCGCCGCAGCACCGCGAGCAACTGTCCCGCTTCCCCGCCAGCCCCGCCATACATGGCGGACAGCAGCGCGATCTTGGCCTTCCCCCGGTCGCCGCCGAACGCCTCCGCCAGCTCCGCGTACAGGTCACCAGCCGCCGCGGCCTGCGCGAACGCGCGGTCGGCGGCCAGCGCCGCGAGCACCCGCGGTTCCAGTTGCGCGGCGTCGCCGACCACCAGGGTCCAGCCCGGATCGGCCACCACAGCGCGACGCAGCACCCGCGGTATCTGGAGCGCGCCACCACCATTCGACGCCCAGCGCCCCGACACGACGGCACCAACCACATACTCCGGCCGGAACCTCCCGCCGGCTACCCAGGAGTCCAGCCAGGCCCACCCGTGCGCCGCATGCAGCCTGGCCAGCTCCTTGTACTGCAGCAGCAGCGGGATGGCCGGGTGATCGACACCGCGCAACACCGCGGAACGGGTCGAAGAGATCTGCACACCTTCGGCCGCGAACGCCTTGACAAGCTGGGCAGGCGAGTCTGGATTGACATGCCTGCCACCGAACGCGGCGGCAATCTGCTCAGCCAGCTCGGCCAGCCGCCGCGGCCTGGCCCCACGCGGCGGCCGAGGCCCGAGCAGCCCGGCCAGCAGCTCATCATGCACATCCGCCCGCCACGGCAGCCCATCGAAGCTCATCTCCGCAGCAGCCAGTCCACCCGCCGATTCGGCCGCCGCCAGCAACCGCAATCTCCCAGCCCCGTCAGCAGCCTCAATCCTCCTTATCTGGTCCACATACACATCGACCAGCGCATCCAGCCCAGCCTCCCCCTCAGGCATCCCAGACTCAGCAGCATCAAACAGCGTCTGCTGCGCCCCCGCCGACGCAACCTGTCGCGGCGCCCGCTCCCCCCGCATCCGCGCCCACGCCCCACCCAGCGACGCAACCTCCCCGTGCCTTCCTTCCCGCCCCAGCAGCACCGCCTCCACCAGCGCCACATCATGGCACCGCGCCACCCGCACCCCACCCCTCAGCAACCCCGGATACCACTCCCCGCTCCCCGCCCATAGCCACCGAACCCGCCCACCCCTCTCCCGTTCCTCCACAAACCCCAAAAGATCTTTTTGAGACCTCAAATACCTCCGAACGCCCACTGCCACCCCCGTCCCCTCACCCCCCAACTCGCACGCCAACACCGACCCATCGCGCTGCGGAGCAACCCCCACCACCCCCAGCGCCCCAGGCCCACCCCCCAAACCCCCACCACCAGAACTCAGTTCGCCACCCCACTCCCTACAAGTAACCGACCTCCACCCCCGCAGGGTCCCACCACCCACGGACAGAACCGTTTCGCCCCCACTCCCAAGGGCGCGCGACATCTCAGGTAATCAAGATCTTCTTAACCAGAATCGGGGATATCTCTGCAGGTGTGATCAATGGGAACTGAGTGTCCAGTGGGAATACCCCTTGTTTCGGGGCAAGAACCGTGATCATGTCCGTTACACGCCAAGAACCCGGCCCGCCACCAGCCCCGACAGCACCGACAGCACCGAGCACAACAACGAAACCCGGCACCGTGGGGGCCCGGAGGCTCGGCCCCCGGGGCAAACGCAAGCCCGGCGAACTGCCCAAAAGGCAACGAGCACGGTTACCCAGTTCTTCCGCACCCCAGAACTACGTCGACCAACCGCCACCAGCCCGGACAGAACCGAGCACGACAACGGAACCCGGCACCGTGGGGGTCCGGGGGCTCGGCCCCCGGGTAAACGCAAGCCCGGCGAGTTGCCCAAAGGGCAGCGAGCATGGTTGCCCGAGTCTGAGCCCGGCCCGGGGCCTGGCCGGGCCGGGCTCAGACGTCTAACGGGGCTCAGCCACCGG
Organism: Streptosporangiaceae bacterium; assembly: GCA_035308365.1. Lineage (GTDB taxonomy): Bacteria > Actinomycetota > Actinomycetes > Streptosporangiales > Streptosporangiaceae > PALSA-505. The sequence goes on along the minus strand of DATGGU010000005.1, from coordinate 57,951 downwards.
CCGGGCCTCCGGAGAATGTGGCGGCCCAGTCGCTGGGCCACATGCCTGTCGCGTTGCTGGCGGCTGGGTCGGCAGGCTGGTAACTCACTCGGGGGATATTACCCAGGCCAGGCCTGAGTTGCGAGATATCCAAGACCCTGACAGCGGTCACCGTGCCTCCGCTCACTGTGGCGGCCACCCACACCTGGTCACCAACCTTTACCGAGCCGATGCCGTCCCGCTGAGCATCGACGATGGTCGAGGCAGTCACGGTGTAGGTCTTAGTAAAGCCATCCGTACTCTTCAGCGTAATGGACGATTGGCTAACTGAGGCGACCTTGCCGTTCTGAATTTCTGCGGTTACCGTTCCGCCACCCTGCTTCGGCAGCACCAGTGTGCCATGCAGGGGCCCGCCCAAACCGAATCCGCCGAGCCCGTGCCGTCGGCACAGCACGCCTGACCGTCGCGGAGTTGTCACCCGCACGCACCCTGCGGGCGGGGCCTGGGGAGCGGGAGACGAGGTCGAGGCGCTGAGCGAGCCGGGCACCGAAGACGACGGTGCGGAAGTCTCCGCAAGTGCGATACCCGCGCCCGCCGCCACCGCCAGGACTGCCGTTCCGGTAAGAAGAATTGGATGGCTGAACCACCGGCGGCGAGGTCCGCTGACTGGCAAGTCGTTCGGCATTCGGGATTGCCTCCCCTCCAGCCGCCACGGCACCCACTCGGCGGCCGTGCTCCCAGGTTGCCAGGACGACCTGAGCGCCGGCTGAGCCGAAGCTGTGAAATGACCTCAACCTTCCGTTTGGTTAGATATATACCACCAAGCGGCTTCTTTCCACCCCCATAGATTGAGCGCGGATTGCGGACTTCCCGCAGTGTCGGGAATCGGCAAGGGTACAAGCCGATCACGACCAGCGCCTTAAGACCCCGTGGGCCGGCGGAGGCGATCCCATTCTGGTCCAGCCGGGCAGGTTGGGGTCACCACCCGGAGGCAGATCCCGGTTCGGTGGTTCAAAATCACCGGCAGTTCCGGCCGGCCCGGAGGACTCGGGCGACGCGGCGATGTCAGCGGGCGCCGCGCTGCCGGTGGGAGTGGGCACCGCCTGCGGCCCGGCGTGATCGGCGGCCGAAGCTGACGACCTGGCGATGGATGTTGCCCCGTTGCCGTTCTGAACGCGTGGCTCCGGCTCCCAGAGCAGGCCCTGGCTGAATCGCGGGTCAGCTCCCTCATCCCGTTCGAGCAGAGCCGCGAGCTGTTCAGCTTCCTCGGCACCGAGGCCGAATACCACGCGAGGCCGGCCCCACGGCTCTGCCAAGGAGTATCCGACGTAGCTCGCCACCGGCTGCGCTTGCTCAGCGGCCGGCCCATGCAGCCGGCGCCAGCGATCCCACGACTGCTCAAGCCGTTCCGCAGCCCGCTGGGCACGCGCGGCAAGCTCTGGATCACTCATTGCGCGATCCTCCCCTGAATGCGGCATCACATTGCCACCCCCGTGTGCACGCGTCATACATCACATGCAGCTTGGTACGCGGATGCCAACCACGCCAACCGTCTCGTAAGGCCGGGACCAGCGGCGACGCCAAGTATGGCAGATCACACCGTCAGATACGAAGAGTTACCACAACTTCTATTTTAACTACTCAGCGTATTCGCTGCATTCGCAGCACCGCCGGACCAAGCCGGCGTCACCCAAGCAAGGCCAGCGTCCCAACGAGCCGCCGGGTTTCGCCGGACACTCCCGGCCACATGCCCGGCCGAACAGCCGACGTGAACTGGCGACATCGCCCATCTCCGGGATGGCCGTCGCGTTGAGGTCATGCCGGATGGAGCGCCGGTGGCCACCCACGCGGGCCGGGCAGGTCATGGCCGACGTGGATTCACGTCGCCACCTGTCTCCGGGGGTGGTCGTCGGATCGGCTCCGGACGGTGATCTAGCGTTCGGTCTTGCCGGACCATGGCAAGGAAGCGCCGTGACCGGCGCTGATTTGTGGTGTTCCCCCCTGGCGGCATGGCTGGTGATACCGCGTGACTGGACTGGCGAGGATTCCGGGTAGCCGGGGTGACGGCTTCAGGTGCCCCGCCAACGGGAGGCTGCTACGCCTCCTGAGGACCTAGCAGGCCTGCGGCCTGACGCTGGCGTGCGAGGCGCCCGTCCGCCAGTGGCCGCTTGCCCGTGGTCTGGGCGATGGATTTGTGATCTGAGGTGGTGATTCCCGGTGTGCCTTGGGCGGGTGTGCCCTCGCCGGACGATGACTCTACGTTGCGCCGCCGCCCGGCGATGGCAGGTGACCCTCCGTCCCCCGGCAGAAGCCCTGCCGCGAGCGGTAGCGGGGAAGCCGAGCCTCATTCCATGCGCTGCTGCGGGATACCCGCGAGCAGCGCGCGAACCTCGGTCTCCCGGTACCGACGGTGACCCCCGAGTGTACGGATGGAGGTCAGCTTGCCGGCCTTCGCCCACCGTGTGACGGTCTTCGGGTCCACTCGGAACATCGTCGCGACCTCCGCTGGGGTGAGCAGCGGCTCGGCCTCGGGTGTGCGTGCAGACATGTGTACGGCCTCTCCTCCTGGACCGGTACTGCGATCCTGCGTTCTTCATCTTGCTTGCCTGGTGCTCCGTCGGGAGCCTGTCGGGATGTCCCATATGGCCAACAGAGACCATATTGCCATCACGACCGGTGACACGTCGACCACCAGGAGCAAAGTTTTCGTCGCGGCTTGCCCTGTTGCGCGGCTGATGCGCGTCACGCTGCGTAATTCTAGCGATACGTACAGTCGCACCGTGGCAGAATCGGAAAAACTTGCCCGGGCCGGGGCGACCCCTGTCGTGGGCCGGCGAAAACCCAGTTAGCGGCCTTGATCTCCGCCGCTTCGCACGTCCCGTGACCGACCGCGTGGGGATGGCAAGCCAGTCACGCTCCGCAGTCGGCGGGCGGGTCAGCGAGGCCGGATCTCGCCGGAAAAATCATGTAAGTGTTTGCTAGATCACAGTACGACAGCGAATCGGACGATTGCTCCCGACATGTGAGAATCACCATCCGTCACGGCAGTCCCGGAGGCGTCGAACCGTCAAAGTCACAGCCTGCAACCCACGGAGCCAGGCCAGGCCGGCCGCGAGATACTTTGCTGTGAGCCGAACACGCGGTCAGCGTGAGCGCGGACTCCATAAACCAGGTACCGTTGTACAGGTACAAAGGCTGGCACGTGCTGCCCTCCAGTCGGTGGAGCGGGCGACGGGTCGGCTTGCTGTGCGGGAAAGCCGGCAAGCGTTAGCAGTGAGCAGTGGCCTGATCGGGCCAGAAGAATGTTCGAGGGGGTCGAGCCAATGGGGCGCGGCCGAGCCAAGGCCAAGCAGGTGAAGGTTGCACGCCAGCTGAAGTACAACAGCGGCGGAATGGACCTTGACCGGCTGCAGGCCGAGCTGGGTAGCAGCACGGACCAGCATGACGAGGACCACGCGGACTCCTATGCGGATTACGCCGACCGGTACGAGGATGACGACGAGGCGGCCGACCATGCTTGATGGCCGGGGCGGCCTTGCGTGCTCATCGGCCTGCGGCCGATTTCGCCTAGGGCCCGCAGTATCTGCCCGGGGGGCCGAGCCCCCCGGACCCCCACGCCGCCAGTTGCTGCTGGTGGTCCGGATTGCTGCTGGTGGTCCGGTTTCCGGTTAGCAGGTGATCTGCCGGATAATTACACCGGGCGTTGTCCCCGGTGGTTTTTGTGCTGGGGGATCGTGGCAGCTTCGCATGCTCATCAGCCTCGGCTGATTTCGCCAGGGCCCGCAGTATTTACCCGGGGGGCCGAGCCCCCCGGACCCCCACGCCGCCGGTTGCTGCTGGTGGTCCGGTTGCCGGTGGTCCAGCCTGCTGGTGGTCTGGTTGCCGGTGGTGGTCCGGTTGCCGGTGGTCCGGCGCTGCTGGTGGTGGTCCGGTTGCTGGTGGTCCGGCGCTGCTGGTGGTCTGGTTGCTGGGGGTGGTCCGGTTTGCGGTCGGGCATGCCTGCCGCTCCGGGCGAGCGGGGGGTCAGGTGGGGTGGGAGCCGGTCAGGTGGGTTGCTGGGGGGGCTTCTGAGGGGGTTACTTCGCCTATGGGCCAGGCGGGGATGCCTTGGGTGGTTAGCAGGGCCAGGGCGGTGGAGACGGACTCGGGGGCGATGATGGCGGCCATGCCTACGCCCATGTTGAAGACGCGTTCCATCTCGGCGGGCGGGATCTGACCGTAACCGGCTAGCAGGCCGAATATGGCGGGTGGGCGCCAGGTGCGACGGTCCAGGGTTGCGGCGGTGCCGGGGGACAGGACTCGGGACAGGTTGGCGGCCAGGCCGCCGCCAGTGATGTGGGCGTAGGCGCGGACGTCGCACTGCTGGGCCAGGGCCAGGCAGTCACGGGCGTAGATCCGGGTCGGTTCGAGCAGTTCTTCGCCTAGCGGCCTGGTCAGGCCGGGTAGTTCGGCGTCGAGCGACAGGTTGGCACGGTCCAGCACCATCCGGGCGAGAGAGTAGCCGTTGCTGTGCAGGCCGGACGAGGCCATCGCGATCACGGCGTCGCCCGGCCTGACCCGGTCAGGACCAAGCAGTTCGTCGGCTTCTACCACGCCGGTGGCCGCAGCGGCCAGGTCGAAGTCATCGGGGCCGAGGTGACCGGGGTGCTCGGCCGTCTCGCCGCCGAGCAGCGCGCAGCCTGCCAGGGCGCATCCGTCGGCGACCCCCGAGACGATGGTGGCGGCCCGCTCGGGCACGACGGATCCGCATACCACGTAGTCGGTCAGGAACAGCGGCTCGGCTCCGCAGGCAACCAGATCGTCGGCCACCATGGCGACCAGGTCGATCCCGATCGTGTCGTACCTGTGCATGCGGCTGGCGAGCACCACCTTGGTGCCGACACCGTCGGTGGAGGTGGCCAGGATGGGGTGGCGGTAAGCACTCAGCTTGGCCGCGTCGAACAGGCCGGCGAACCCGCCGATGCCACCGATGGCCTCGGGCCTGGTGGCGCGCTTGACGTGGGCGCGCATCAGCTCGACGGCGGTCGCTCCCGCCTCGATGTCCACGCCAGCGGCGGCGTAGCCGGCGTCGGTCATGACCGGGCTTCCTCCAGCACGTGCTTGCCGCGCTCGGCGGCAGCCACCGGAACCGGGTACTGACCGTCGAAGCAGGCGTGGCAGAGCCGGCCGGCGGGCAGGGTGGTGGCTGCGATCAGGCCGTCCAGTGAGATGTAGCCCAGCGAGTCGGCGCCGATGGACGCGGTGATCTCGGCGACCGTCGAGTTTCCCGCGATGAGCTCGTCGTGGGTCGCGAAGTCGATGCCGTAGAAGCATGGCCAGGTTACCGGCGGGCTGGAGATCCGGACGTGCACCTCGGCCGCACCGGCCTCCCGCAGCATCGCCACGATGGCCCGCTGGGTGTTTCCCCGGACGATCGAGTCGTCGACCACGACCACCCGCTGGCCGGCGATTACGTCCCGGAGCGGGTTCAGCTTGAGCTTGATGCCGCGCTCGCGGATGGTCTGGCTCGGCTGGATGAACGTGCGGCCGACGTAGGAGTTCTTGACCAGGCCCTGCCCGTACGGGATGCCGCTGGCCTGTGCGTAGCCGATGGCCGCCGGCGTGCCGGACTCGGGTACCGGGATCACCAGGTCGGCGTCAGCCGGATGCTCGGCCGCGAGCCTGCGGCCAACCTCGACCCGGGTGGCCTGCACGCCCCGGCCGGCGATCGTTGTGTCCGGTCTGGCCAGGTAGACGTACTCGAACAGGCACCCGCTCGGCCTGGCGGCGGCGAATGTCCGCGACCGGACGCCCCGGTCGTCAATGCTGATCAGCTCGCCGGGCTCCACCTCGCGGACGAACGTCGCGCCCACGATGTCGAGCGCGGCGGTCTCGCTGGCCACCACCCAGCCGCGCGTGAGCTGGCCGAGCACGAGCGGGCGGAACCCATGCGGGTCACGGGCCGCGTACAGGGTCGTCTCATCCATGAAGACAAGCGAGAACGCGCCACGGACCAGTGGCAGCGCGGCGAACGCCGCGTCCCAGACGCCGCCGGGCAACGGCCCGCCCGGCGGATTCGCGAACAGCCCGGTCAGCACGTCGGTGTCCGAGCTGCCCGCCAGCGCGGCCGGCAGGGCCAGCTCACCGCCGCCCGAGGCCTGCGCCTCGGTGAGCACGGCGGACAGCTCCAGGGTGTTGATCAGGTTGCCGTTGTGTCCCAGCGCCAGCCCACCGGACGGGGTGGCGCGAAACGTCGGCTGTGCGTTCCGCCACACCGAGGAGCCGGTGGTGGAGTACCGGCAGTGGCCGACCGCGATGTAGCCACGCAGCGTGTTGAGCACGGACTCGTCGAACACCTGGGCCACCAGGCCCATGTCCTTGTAGACGACGATGCGGCTGCCGTCGCTGACCGCGATCCCGGCCGACTCCTGGCCCCTGTGCTGCAGCGCGTACAGACCGTAGTAGCCGAGCTTTGCGACGTCCTCCCCCGGGCACCAGGCACCGAACACGCCGCAGGCATCGCGTGGAGGGTGGTCAGTTGTGTCCAGGTCATCGCTCAGACGGCCGTCGGGCTTGACCACGCGGTCAGTGTAACGGCACCGCACGACCAAAATCGGATACGGCGGCCCTCAGTGCGCCTCAGACGGCCGTAGAAGCGGGAGGTATCCGGACACATCGGCGCGTATCCCGCTGGCCATGATGCGCCCGTCTGCGGCTGCCACGGCCCACTGCAGCCGCCCGGTCGCCAGTTCCACCCAGGTGACCGGATCTGTCTCCACGACGTTCGGCGGCGTTCCCCGGGTGTGCCTGGGCCCTTCCACGCACTGGATGGCCGCATACGGCGGGACCCTGACTTCCACCGAACGGCCCGGGGCAACCTGGGCGAGCAGGTCGAGCAGGTACCGCACGGCCGCTCGCAGCTCAGACGCGGGCGGTGGCTCGCCCGCCTCCAGGGCGGCCAGCACCACGCGGGCCGCCTCCTGACCGAGTCTGGGATCGGCACGCTTGGGTGGCATACCGGCCAGTGTCTCCCGGAGTCCGCAGGAATCAGCCGAACAACGCGGGCAGCGTGCCGGTGTGTGCCGTCGCCAACTCGGCCAGCGGGATCCCGAAACAGCCGTCCACGACCAGGCTGTCGCCACCCACCGCGCCGAGCACGTGGGCGGGGACGCCGTGCTCCGCGGCGAGCGTGGCGAAAGTCTCATCCGAGCCGGGCCGGACGGCGACCACGGCACGCGCCGCCGACTCGCTGAACAACCAGGTGAACGGGTCGCCGGGCAGCGTGACCCGGCAGCCGAGGCCGCCGCGCAGGCAGGACTCGGCGAGCGCGATGGCCAGCCCGCCCTCGGACAGGTCGTGCGCCGCCGCCAGCAGCCCGTCGCTGGCCGCGGCGACCAGCACCGCGGCCAGCGCGCGCTCGGCCTCCAGGTCGGCCCGCGGCGGCCGGCCACCAAGGTGGCCGTGCGTCACATGCGCCCAGGCGGACCCGCCGAGCTCCAGGCTGGTCCGGCCGAGCAGGACGACGCCGGCCCCATCGGCCGCGAACCCGATCGAGACCCGCCGCCGGACGTCGTCATGCACGCCGAGCACCCCGACCACCGGGGTGGGATGGATGGCGGTCCCGCCGGTCTGGTTGTAGAAGCTCACGTTGCCGCCGGTCACCGGGACACCGAGCACCGCGCACCCGTCGGCCAGCCCCCGGACGGCCTCGGCGAACTGCCACATGACCCCGGGGTCCTCGGGTGAGCCGAAGTTCAGGCAGTTGGTCACCGCCAGCGGCCTGGCGCCGGTGGCGGCCACGTTGCGGTACGCCTCGCCCAGCGCCAGCTGGGTCCCGGCGTAGGGATCGAGACGGCAGTACCGGCCGTTGCCGTCGATGGCCAGGGCCACCCCGAGCCCGGTCTGCTCGTCGATCCGCAGCAGGCCGGCGTCCTCGGGCATGGCCAGCACCGTGTTGCCCCGGACGTAGCGGTCGTACTGCTCGGTGACCCAGCTCTTGTCGGCCAGGCCCGGCGAAGCGAGCAGCCGGAGCAGGTCTGCCCGCAGCTCAGCTCCACTGGCAGGCCAAGGCAGCGCGGACGGGTCGTCACCGGCCAGCTCGACCTGGCTGGCGGGCCTGGCCAGCGGGCGGTGGTACACCGGGCCGTCGTCGGCCGCGCTGCCCGGCGGCATGTCCACGATCAGCTCGCCGTGCCAGGTCATCTGCAGCCGGCCGGTGCCGGTCACCTCGCCGATCACCGTCGCCTGCACGCCCCACTTCGCGCAGACCGCCAGGAAGTCCTCGACGTGCCGGGGCTCGACCACGGCCATCATCCGTTCCTGCGACTCGCTCATCAGGATCGCGGGCGGCCCGAGGGAGGCGTCCCGGACCGGCACGGTGTCCAGGCTGACCCGCATCCCACCGGCCCCGGCGGCGGCCAGCTCGGTGGTCGCGCACGAGATGCCGGCCGCGCCCAGGTCCTGGATCGCCGCCACCAGCCCGCCGGCGTACAGTTCCAGGCAGCACTCGACCAGCAGCTTCTCCATGAACGGATCCCCCACCTGAACGCTGGGGCGCTTGGCCGACTCTCCGCTGTCTTCGGCGTTTTTTTGGATACCGAACGATGCACTGGCCAGTACGGACGCACCGCCGATGCCGTCCGGGCCCGTCCTGGACCCGAACAGGACCACCTGGTTACCGAGACCGGTCGCGGCGGCCTGCTTGAGGTCGCCGTGCCGCATCACGCCCACACACAGCGCGTTCACCAGCGGGTTGCCCGCGTAGCAGGGGTCGAACGCCAGCTCGCCGCCGATGTTGGGCAGGCCGAGGCAGTTGCCGTAGAAGGAGATGCCGGCCACCACGCCGGGCAGCACCCGGCGGGTGTCCGGGGCGTCGGCCGGGCCGAACCGCAGCGCGTCCATCACCGCGACCGGCCGCGCGCCCATCGCCAGGATGTCCCTGACGATCCCGCCGACGCCGGTCGCCGCCCCCTGATGGGGCTCCACGTACGAGGGGTGGTTGTGCGACTCGATCTTGAAGGTGACCGCGTAGCCCTGGCCGATGTCCACCACGCCGGCCTGCTGGCCGATGCCGGCCAGCAGCGCGGCCGACGGCGGCGCCTTCTCGGCGAACTGCCTCAGGTGCACCCTGGACGACTTGTAGGAGCAGTGCTCGCTCCACATCCCGCCGTAGATGGCCAGCTCGGCGTCGGTGGGGCGGCGGCCGAGAACCTCCCGGATCCGGCCGTACTCGGCGCCGGTCAGCCCCAGCTCGGCGTAGGGCTGGCGGTGCTCCGGGGTGGCCACCGCCCGGGCCACGGTGTCCTGAGCGCTGGTCAGCGGCCCGGCGGTCATGCCACCGCCAGGGCCGAGATGACCGAGGCGAAGAACCCGAGCCCGTCCCGGCCCGGGCCGGTCAGCGCCTCGACCGCGTGCTCCGGATGGGGCATGAGCCCAACGACGCGGCCCGATTCGTCGCAGATTCCGGCCACGTTCGCCTGGGAACCGTTCGGGGCCGGAAAATCTGCATAGCGAGCGACGACCTGACCCCGGGCCTCGAGTTCAGCCAGCGTGGCGGGATCCGTCACATACGCGCCCTCGCCACTTTTCAGCGGCACGGTTATCTCCTGCCCGCCGCAGTAGCCGCTGGTCCACGGTGTGGATGAGTTCTCGACCCGCAGCCGCACGTCCCGGCAGACGAAGTGCAGGCCCCGGTTGCGGGTCAGCGCGCCGGGCAGCAGGTGGGCCTCGCAGAGGATCTGGAAGCCGTTGCAGATGCCCAGGACGGGCAGCCCGGCCGCGACGGCGGGGACCAGCGCGGCCATCACCGGGGCGAACCGGGCGATCGCGCCGCACCGCAGGTAGTCGCCGTAGGAGAAGCCGCCGGGCAGGATCACGGCGTCCACACCATGCAGATTCCGCTCGCCGTGCCACAGCGGCACCGGCTGGCCACCGGCCAGGATCACCGCACGCGCCGCGTCGGCATCGTCAAGGGACCCGGGGAACGTAACCACCCCGACCCTGGCCGTCATCGCTGTTGCCCTCCTGCCCTGGAATAACGCTCGCAGTGCTTGCTGAGAGCTTCGCGTTATTCAAAAGTCACTACCGGGTGACTCTGAGCGTCACCTGCCCGATCGCTCGCGCGGACCCGCCGGGCCCGCACTCGCGATGCGGTTTGAAGAACGCTCGCGGGCAGGCTACCTAATCACCAGGCGTCGCGATGCGCGGCACGGCCGGGGACGGCGGTGGCGGCGTGCCGGCCGTGGCCTGAGGGAGCCCAGGTGATCTGCTTGCGCATCGACACGACCGTGCCGCGGTCGGCGGTGCCGCTGAGGGTCAGGTCGTCGACGCAGGCGCGCATGATGGTCAGGCCGCGGCCGGATTCGCGGAGTTGCGCGGGCTCGGTGGTGTCAGCGGGTATCGGAGCCGCGGCGAACGGTATGCCGTTACCCGCGGCATGGCCGTTCCCGTTCCACGGCCGCTGGCCGAGCAGCTCGTGTGTCCCGTTGGCTATCTCCAGCAGGAAGGCGTCGTCGCGGACCTTGGCCGAGACCTCGTACTCGGTGCAGCGCTCGCCGTGCTTGAGCACGTTCGTGCAGGCTTCGGTCGCGGCCAGCAGGATGTCGGCGACGCACTGCTCATCCGCGCCGAAGCCGAGCAGCGTGCCGCCAAGCACCCGGCGCATGACCGGTACGCTCAGTGCCTCGCACGGAAGTACGAGGCAGAATCGTATATCCCCGTCGAGAACCTCGGCGTCCTTCACTCCAGCGCGCACTAGCCTCTACTTCCCCCGATGTCCCCGGAAATGCGGCCCATACTGGAAAGGGTTCCCAAGGCAGTCCGAAATAACCACGTAACTTTGGATCTTCTGAGTTACGGTCTGTTGCTGGTCACACTGTGTGCGAAACGTATCACAGTATGCACGGAATTCACCGGGTAGCGACCTCAGACCGGGCGCAGCGTGAAATCCTCCAGCACGGGGTTGGCCAGCAGTTCGGCAGCCAGCTCGGCGACCCTGGCGAGTGCCTCGCCGTCGGCCGGGCCGGTGAGCTCCACCTCGAATCGCTTGCCCTGCCGGACACCGGTGACCTGCCCGAAGCCAAGACGGCGGCACGCGCTGGCGATCGCCTCACCCTGCGGGTCGTGAATCTCCGGCTTGAGCACCACATCAACCACAACCCGGGCCAACGTACCCTCCAAGCACCGACTCCCGGAGAGGACATATCCTCCGGGAAAATGACTCTGTCACGATGATGACGGTAGTGGACCCCAGCCGGGTCCATTGCGAAGGAAGCCGCGTCCTGGCACCGTTTACCAGCGGCGCCAGGACGAACCCACGGCCGGTTGCGGCGATCCCGCAGACGGCCCCGAGCACGCAAGGAGAGCCACGTGGCCGTCGACTCCGACGATGCGGTCGCCGCCGCAGGCCGGCAGAGGCTGGAAGGAACGGGCGGGGAACTCATTCAGCTTCTCACCCCCGAGGGTGAGCGGGTGGAGCACCCGGACTACCCGCTGGAGGTGTCCGCCGAAGAGATCAAGAGCCTGTTCCGGGATCTCGTCCTGGTCCGCAGGATCGACACCGAGGCGATCGCCCTGCAACGCCAGGGAGAGCTGGGCATCTGGGCGTCGCTGCTGGGCCAGGAAGCGGCGCAGATCGGCTCCGGCCGGGCGCTCGGGCCACGGGACATGGCCTTCCCGACCTACCGTGAGCACGGCGTGGCCTGGTGCTGCGGCCTGGATCCGGCGAAGCTGCTGGAACTGTTCCGTGGGGTCAGCCACGGCGGCTGGGATCCCAAGGCGCACAACTTCCACCTGTACACGATCGTGATCGGCGCGCAGACGCTGCACGCCACCGGGTATGCCATGGGCATCCAGCGCGACGGGGCGGTGGGCGAGGACGGCGAAGCGGTCATCGTGTACTTCGGCGACGGCGCGACCAGCCAGGGTGACGTGAACGAATCGTTCATCTACGCATCGGTCTTCAACGCCCCGATCGTGTTCTTCTGCCAGAACAACCAGTGGGCAATCTCCGAGCCGCTGGAGAAGCAGAGCCGGATTCCGCTGTACCAGCGGGCTCACGGCTTCGGCTTCCCCGGTCTGCGGGTGGACGGCAATGACGTGCTGGCTTGCCTCGCGGTGACCAGGAAGGCGATGCAGGCCGCCCGGGAGGGCCAGGGCCCGACGCTGATCGAGGCGTACACCTACCGGATGGGTGCGCACACCACGACCGACGACCCCACCAGGTACCGGCTGGCCAGCGAGCTCGAAGCGTGGAAGCTCAAGGACCCGCTGGAGCGGGTGCGGGCGTTCCTGGTCCGGACCGGGGCGGCGGACGCGGACTTCTTCGCCGCCGTCGATGCCGAGGCCGACGAGGTGGGCGCACAGGTCAGGAAGTCCTGCCTGACGATGCCCGATCCCGACCCGATGGCCATGTTCGAGAATGTGTACGCCGAGCCCAACGCGCAGGTCGACTATGAGCGGGAGCGATTCGCCGCGTACCTGGATTCGTTCGACAGCGAGGAGGTGGGAGCATGACCACGCTCACCCTGTCCAAGGCGATGAACGAGGGACTGCGCCGCGCGCTGGAGGACGACCCCAAGGTGCTCGTCATGGGCGAGGACGTGGGCAGGCTGGGCGGCGTTTTCCGGGTGACCGACGGGCTGCAGAAGGACTTCGGCGAGGGCCGGGTCATCGACACCCCGCTGGCCGAGTCCGGCATCGTCGGTACGGCGATCGGGCTGGCGCTGCGCGGCTACCGGCCGATCTGTGAGATCCAGTTCGACGGGTTCGTGTTTCCGGCCTTCGACCAGATCGTGAGTCAGCTGGCCAAGATGCGGCCCCGTTCCCTCGGGCACGTCAGCCTGCCGGTCGTGATCAGGATCCCGTGTGGCGGCGGCATCGGCGCGGTGGAGCATCACAGCGAGTCGCCCGAGGCGCTGTTCGCGCACACCGGTGGGTTGCGGGTGGTCGCCTGCTCCAACCCCGCGGACGCGTACTCCATGATCCAGCAGAGCGTGACCAGCGACGATCCGGTGATTTTCTTCGAGCCGAAGCGCCGGTACTGGGACAAGGGCGAGGTGGACACCGCCGCGAGCGCCGACTCCTGGCTGTCGCTGAATTCGGCCAGGACCGTGCACCAGGGCGACGATGTGACGCTGCTGTGCTACGGCCCCATGGTCAGGACCTGCGTCGAGGCGGCCGTGGCCGCGGCGAAGGAAGGCCGCGGCATCGAGGTCATCGACCTGCGCTCGCTCTCGCCGTTGGACATCCCGGCCATCCGCGCGTCGGTGCAGCGCACAGGCCGGTGCGTGGTGGCACACGAGGCGGCGGTCACCGGCGGGCTCGGCGCCGAGATCGCCGCGCGGATCACCGAGGAATGCTTCTACCACCTGGAGGCACCGGTGCTGCGGGTCGGCGGGTTCTCCACTCCGTACCCGCCGTCCAAGCTGGAGGAACACTACCTGCCCGACCTGGACCGAGTGCTGGATGCTGTCGATCGCACCTTCGCCTACTGAGAGGGCGGCATGACCGAACTGAAGCAGTTCAAGCTCCCCGACGTCGGCGAGGGTCTCACCGAGGCGGACATCGTCAAGTGGCACGTCCAGCCGGGCGACAAGGTGACCATCAACCAGGTCATCGTGGAAATCGAGACGGCGAAGGCGGTGGTGGAGCTGCCCAGCCCGTTCGCGGGCGTGGTGACCGAACTGCACACCGCCGAGGGAACGACAGTGGACGTCGGGACCCCGATCGTCTCGATCGACGTCGGCGACGGTGCCGGCGGAGCTGCCGCGGCCGCTCCGGCCGAGGCAGCCGAGAGCGATGAGCGGACCGATGCGGCGGCGCTGCCGGCCGCCGAGGGTGTCGCGGGCACCGGGGAAGCCGCACCCGAGGGTGAAAAGCGCCAGGCCGTGCTGGTCGGGTACGGGGTGAAGCTGGGCCGGACGTTCCGCCGTCCCCGCAGGGCCACGCCGTCGGGCCCGCCCGGGTCCGGGGCCCCAGCGGTCGAACCGGTGGCCGAGGCCCCGGCGGCCGAGCCGGTGACCGAAGTGGCCCCTGCCGCCGCCCCGGCCGAGGCGCCACCCACGGCGCGGCCGGTGGCGCCGGTCAACGGCGGGCAGCGGGCAGAGGGTGCCACCGCCGCTACCCGCGCGCTGGCCAAGCCGCCGGTGCGCAAGCTCGCCAAGGACCTCGGCGTCGATCTGAACAGTCTCACCGGGAGCGGGCCGCAGGGCTCGATCACCAGGGACGACGTGCAGCAGGCGGCGCTGGCCCCGGCCGGTGCCGGGGAACCCGCCGGAAGGCTCGCCGATCTCGAAGTGGTCGAAGAGTTCGAAGGCGAGTTCGAAGCAGGCAGAGTGGACGAGGACGAACAGGAGCGGGTGCCGATCCGGGGTGTGCGCAAGCACACCGCCGCAGCGGTCACCGCCAGCGCCTTCACCGCCCCGCACGTCACCGAGTTCCTGCAGGTGGACGTCACCGCGATGACCGAGGCGCTGGCCCGGATGCGCAAGCTGCGCGAGTTCGCCGACGTGCCGGTCCGGCCACTGCTGCTGGTCGCGCGGGCGCTGATAATCGCGATCGACCGGCACCCGATGATCAACTCATCCTGGGATGAGGAAGCCCAGGAGATCGTGATCCACCACTACGTGAACCTCGGCATAGCGGCGGCGACCGAGCGCGGCCTGGTGGTCCCCAACATCAAGGGCGCCCATGACATGTCGCTCCCCGACCTGGCCAGGGAGCTGAGCGAGCTCGCACAGACCGCCCGGGCGGGCAAGACCACCCCGGACGACATGCGTGGCGGCACGATCACGATCACCAACGTGGGTGTGTTCGGGGTGGATTCGGGCACGCCCATCCTCACCCCGGGCGAGGCGGCCATCCTGGCGGTCGGCCGGATCCGGGACGCCCCCTGGGTGTACAAGGGCCAGCTTGCCGTGCGGAAGGTCACCACGCTGGCGTTGTCCTTCGACCACCGCATCGTGGACGGGGACCTCGGCTCCGCCGTGCTGCGCGACGTCGGCGAGATGCTGGAGGACCCGATCCGGATGCTTGCCTGGGCCTGACGGAAGGAAGCCTGATGCTGCGCCATGTGGTGCTGCTGGCCTGGAAACCCGAGGCCAGCGAGGAACAGAAGCAGCGCGTGGCGGCAGAGCTGAGCAAGCTGCCGTCGCTGATCCCGGCCATCCGCGCCTACCAGTTCGGGCCGGACGCCGGGATCAGCGAGGGGACGTTCGACTTCGGCATCGTGGCCGACTTCGACGACGCGGACGCCTACCGCAGCTACCGCGACGACCCCCGGCACCGCGCCGTGATCGACCAGAACATCACGCCGATCCTGGACCGCCGGGCGGCGGTCCAGTACGAGCTGTGATGATCAGAACGCGGCTTCGGGGAGTTCCATCAGGTCGAGGGTGGTCGCCTCGGTGATCTCCCGCTCCGCGGCCAGCCTGGGCAGCACGGTGGCGGCGAAGAACCGGGCCGCCGCGATCTTGCCGAGGTAGAAGTCTTCGCCGGCGGTGCCTTGGTCCAGGGCCTGCAGCGCCACCTCGGCCTGGCGGGCGAGCAGCCAGCCGATCAGCAGGTCACCGAGGGCGAGCAGCAGCCGGTTGGTGTTCAGCCCGACCCGGTAGATCTCGGCCTTGCGCTCCAGGGCGCCGGTGAGGAAGCCGGTCATCGCGGTCAGCATGCCCTCGACGTCGCAGACGGCCCGGTCCAGTGCCGCACGCTCGGCCTTGAGCCGCCCGTTGCCTCCGTCGGCGGCGGCGAACGCGGTGATCTCGCCGAGCAATTGGCGCAACGCCCCGCCCTGGTCCCGGACGATCTTGCGGAAGAACAGGTCAAGGCCCTGGATCGCGGTCGTGCCCTCGTACAGGCTGTCGATCTTGGCGTCCCTGATGTACTGCTCGATCGGGTAGTCCTGCAGGAACCCAGAGCCGCCGAGGGTCTGCAGGGACAGCGTGAGCAGCTCGTAGGAGCGCTCCGAGCCAACCCCCTTGACCACCGGCAGCAGCAGGTCGTTCAGCTTCTCGGCCATCTCGCCGGGCTGGCCGGTGGCCCTGGCCACCTGCACCGCGTCCTGGTGTGTCGCGGTGTACAGCACCAGCGCGCGCATTCCCTCGGCGTAGACCTTCTGCAGCATGAGCATCCGGCGGACGTCGGGGTGATGGATGATCGTCACCCGGGGCGCGGTCTTGTCGGTCATCTCGGCCAGGTCGGCGCCCTGGACCCGGGTGCGGGCGAAGTCCAGCGCGTTCAGGTAGCCGGTGGACAGGGTGGCGATGGCCTTGGTCCCCACCATCATCCGGGCGTGCTCGATGACCAGGAACATCTGCCTGATGCCGTCGTGCACGCCGCCGACCAGAGTGCCCACCGCCGGGTGCTTCGCGCCGAAGGTGAGCTCGCAGGTGGCCGAGGCCTTCAGGCCCATCTTGTGCTCGACGTTGGTCGCATAGACGCCGTTGCGCTCGCCCAGCGTGCCGTCCTCGCCGACCAGGTACTTGGGCACCAGGAACATGGACAGCCCCTTGGTGCCCGGGCCGTGGCCCTCCGGCCTGGCCAGCACCAGGTGGAAGATGTTCTCCGCCATGTCGTGCTCGGCGCTGGTGATGAACCGCTTGACGCCCTCGATGTGCCAGGTCCCGTCCGGCTGCTCGATCGCCCTGGCCCGGCCCGCGCCGACGTCGGAGCCCGCGTCCGGCTCGGTCAGCACCATGGTCGCGCCCCAGTTTCGGTCCACCGCCCACTGGGCGAACTGCTTCTGGTAGGGGGTGCCGATCTTGGCCAGCACGTTGGCGAAGGACGGTCCGCCGGCGTACATCCACACCGCCGGGTTGGCGCCCAGGATCAGTTCGGCGACCGACCAGACCAGCGAGCGCGGCGCACCAGTGCCGCCCAGTTCGGGCAGCAGGTCCAGCCGGTACCACTCGGCATCCATGAGCGCCTGGAACGACTTCTTGAACGGCTCGGGCATGCGCACCGATCCGGTGGCCGGGTCGAACACCGGCGGGTTGCGGTCGCCCTCGGCGAAGGTCGCGGCCAGCGGCCCGGTGGCGAGCCTGTTCACCTCACCGAGGATGCCCCTGACGGTTTCCTCGTCCAGGTCCGGGTAAGGCTCGCTGCCAAGCAGATCCTGTCTGCGAAAGACCTCGAACAGGTTGAACTCGATGTCGCGCAGATTGCTCCTGTAGTGGCTCATGCACAGGCTCCGTCACTCTCACTGACAAGACCTACTCGCCGGTAACACCCATCAGTATCCTACTCGTTGGTAACCACGGCAACTCGTACCTTTTAAGGAGCCTTGCGGCTTTCAGATGAGACGCTGAGGCGGGCTTCTTGTTGCCGGTGAGCGCGGTGAGTTACGGTCGTGTACCTGCGCTGACCCAGCCTTTCCAGCGCACATACACCGGAAGCGTGGGGAGGCCGCGATGGACGCACCCGGTGGCCCCGTGGTGCTGGCCGACGCGCGTACCCGCTATGAGCTGGACATGATCGCGGACTGGGCCCGGCGCGAGCACCCAGGGGCGAGGGTCGTGACGCTGGGCACACCGGCCGCCGGCAACTGGCCGGCCGACGCGACCCTGCTGCCGGCCCGGGTGGTGTGGCTTCCCCCGATGCGCGACGGCGAGCGCCGGGTGGCCATGGCCGACCTGCTGTCGATGACCAATCCGCGCCGCCCCGGCCCGCGCGCCCAGCGGCGGATCGGGGCCCGGTCGCCGGACCGGGCCCAGGTCGTCAGCGGCGCTCCGGCGTCCACCGGCGAGCTGCGGGCCCGCTATGCGCGGTCGGTGGCGGCGGGCGAGTCGTTCGCCGACTTCGTCGGCCGGGAGGCGGTGCTGGCCCTGGAACGGGCGCAGCGCCAGCTCATCGGCGACCGCTACAAGGTGCCCCGGGTGGTGGCCGAAAAGATCACGGCATCGGCCTCGTTCCGGGCGAAGGCCGCCGGCCTGGCCCGTGAGCTGGGACGGCCGGAGGCTGACGTGGTCGCCGAGGCCACCGACAAGATGGCCGGCTTCGTGGCCGTGCAGAGCCATGTCGCCATCGACCTGTTCACCGCGATCTTCCGGTCGCTGCACCAGCGGGCCTGGAGCGTGTCGGTGGACCTGGACACGCTGGAGCGGCTGCGCGAGATCAACCGGTCCACCGCCCTGGTGTTCCTGCCCGCCCACCGGTCCTACCTCGACCCGATGGTCCTGGCCGACGTGCTGAGCGAGCACGACTTCCCGCCCAACCACGTGCTCGGCGGGGAGAACGTCGCCTTCTGGCCCATCGGCCCACTGGGCCGCCGGGCCGGCTTCATCTTCATCCGGCGCCGGTTCGGCGCCGACCCGGTCTACAAGTTCGCGATGCGCTCCTACCTGTCCTACCTGGTGGAGAAGCGGTTCAACCTGGAGTGGTATCTCGAGGGCGGCCGCAGCCGGACCGGCAAGCTGCGCCCGCCCATGCTCGGCCTGCTCGCCTACGTGGTCGCGGCGGTGCAGGAGCATCCCGGCATCGACGTCACGCTCGTGCCCACCTCGATCGTGTACGACCAGCTCGCCGAGGTTCAGGCGATGGCGGCCGAGGCGGCCGGCGGGACGAAGAAGGCGGAGAACTTCCTGTTCCTGCTCAAGTACGCCCGGGCGCAGCGCACCTACCTGGGCGCCGCGCGGGTCAGGTTCGGCGAGCCGCTGTCGCTGCGGGCCGCGCTGGCCGAGGCGGGCGAGGGCCGGGCCCAGCTGGAGAAGGTCGCCTTCGGTGTGCTGGACCGGATCAACCGGGCGACCCCGATCTCGGCCACCTCGCTGGCCAGCTTCGCCTTGCTGGGCGCGGAGTCCCGGGCATACACCGAGGCCGAGATCGAGCGGATCCTGGAGCCGTTGCTGCACTACATCGGCGATCGCGGCCTGCCCGGGCCGGATCCGGCGCTGTGCCGCGGCACCGGGCTGCGCGAGACCCTGGAGTCCCTGCACCGGGTCGGCGTGCTTGACCGTTACGACGGCGGGAGCCAGACCGTCTGGTCGGTGTCGGCGGGCAACCACGCGGTCGCCGCCTACTACCGCAACGGGGCGATCCACCACCTGGTCAACCGGGCGATCGTGGAGCTCGTGCTGCTCGGCGTGGCCGGCCGGGCGGTCACCGGAGCGGACACCGGCGGGCTGCTCACCGCCGCCTGGGCCGAGTCGCTGCGGATCAGGGACCTGCTCAAGTTCGAGTTCTTCTTCCCGGACAAGCCCCGGTTCCGGGCCGAGAGCCTGGCCGAGCTCGAACTGCTCGCCCCCGGCTGGGACGCACGCCCTGCCGACCCGGCCGCGGCCGCCGCCGCGCTGCGGGGCGCCCAGGTGCTGGTCGCCCGCCGCACGCTGCAGCCGTTCTTCGACGCCCAGCTCGTGGTCGCCGAGCAACTCGCCGCGCTCGGCGGGCGGGCCGTCGACGAGGACTCCTTCCTGGCCCGCTGCCTGGGTGTGGGCCGTCAGATGCTGCTGCAGGGCCGCGTGCTCGCGCCCGATTCGGTGTCCCGCGAGCTGTATGCTTCGGCACTCAAACTGGCCGCCAACCGCGGCCTCACCGAGGGCAACGGGGAGACAGACGTGCGGCGGGGCCGCGCGCAGTTCCGCGACGAGATCGCCCAGATGCGCTCCCGGCTGGCCCAGATCGCGGAGTTCGAGGCAGGCCATCCCGGTCATCCCGGCTCTGTGGGCAATGGTGGAGCATGACCGCGCTAGAGGAACGGCTCCGGCAGATTCACGCAAGCTCCGCGGGCAAGAAGATCGGTGCCTTCTTCGACTACGATGGCACGCTGATCAACGGCTTCTCCTATGCCGCGATCTACCGCAGGCGGCTGCGACGCCTGGAGGTCAGCCCGGTGGAGCTGGCCAGGACCCTGCTGCTGGCCGCCCGCGGCATCGACCGGGAAGAGGACTTCGAGGCCATCCTGGCGCTGACCAGGCCGGCCCTGACCGGCCGGACCGTCCAGCAGATGACCGAGCTGGGCGAAGATCTGTTCAAGCACGAGACCGGGTCGATGCTGCGCCCGGCCATGTGGCAGGTCGTCCAGGCGCACCGCGAGCGTGGCCACCGGATCGTGGTCGCGTCCTCGGCGACGCCGTTCCAGGTCGGCCCGATCGCCCGTGAGATCCAGGCCGACCACGTGCTGTGCACCCAGTTCGAGGTGGACGACGGTGTGCTGACCGGCCGGGTCCAGGGCCGGACGCTGTGGGGGCCGGGCAAGGCCGCCGCGGTCCGCGCCCTGGCCAGGGAGCACGACATCGACCTGGCCGAGTCGTTCGCCTACAGCGACGGCAACGAGGACGTGCCCTACCTGGAGGCCGTGGGCCATCCGGCGGTGGTCTGCCCACAGCACGGCCTGCGCGCCGAGGCGGACAGCCGCGGCTGGCCCGTGCTCGACGTCGGCGGCCCGGGCGGGCCACCCCTGCCGCTGCTGGCGGCGGGCACGGCCGCGTTCTACCTCGGCGCCGCCTGGGCGTCGGCGGCAGGCCTGGCCCTGTCGGTGGCCAAACAGGATCCGGGCCTGCTGACCAGCGCCGGGCTGGCCCCCGGTGCCCAGCTCGGGCTGTCCCTGGCCGGGGTGCGGATCCGGGTGGCTGACGGCGCGGAGTACCTGGAATCGGCGCGGCCCTGCGTGTTCGTGTTCAACCACCAGAGCAAGCTTGACGTGCCGATCCTGGGCGCCCTGCTGCGCAAGGACATCACCGGGGTGGCCAAGCAGGAGGTGCGCTCGGTCCCGGCCATCGGCCGGCTGATGGCCATGGCCGGCATGGTCTTCATCGACCGGTCCGACACGGCCAGGGCGATCGAGGCGATGGCGCCGGCGGTCGCCAAGCTGCGCGACGAGGGCATCTCGCTGGTCATCGCCCCGGAGGGGACCAGGTCGATCACGCCACGGGTGGGGCCGTTCAAGAAGGGGGCGTTCCACATCGCCATGCAGGCCGGTGTGCCGGTGGTGCCGATCGTCATCCGCAACGCCGGCGAGCTGATGTGGCGGGGCAGCCAGCTGGTCCGCCCGGGCACCGTCGAGGTGATCGTGCTGCCGCCGGTGGACACCTCCGGCTGGACGGCGGCTCACGTGGGCCAGTACGCGCAGGACGTGCGTGAGATGTTCGTCCGCACGCTGGCGGACTGGCCGGGTGAGCGGTGATGGCCAGGCCGGTTCAGGTCACCGTGCTCGGGGCTGGCTCGTGGGGCACGACCGTCGCCTCGCTGGCCGTGCGCAACACGCCAACGCTGCTGTGGGCCAGGGACGCGGCCACCGCCAAGGAGGTCAGCACCGTCCACCGCAACTCCAGGTACCTCGGCGGCCTGCCGCTGCCCGAGACGTTGCGGGCCACCCACGACCTGCAGGAGGCGGCAGATTTCGCCGACGTGCTGGCGGTTGGTGTGCCGTCCTATGCCGTCCGGCAGACCCTGACCCCGCTGACCGCGCACGTGCGCGCCTGGGTTCCGGTGCTGTCGCTGGCCAAGGGCCTGGAGCCGTCGACCAGGCTGCGGCCGTCCCAGGTGATCGCCGAATGCCTGCCCGGCCATCCGGTGGGCCTGCTGGCCGGTCCCAACATCGCCAGGGAAATAGCGCAGGGCATGGCCGCGGCGGCCGTGGTCGCGACCGAGGACGACCGGATCGCCATGGCGCTGCAGCCGCTGTTCGCCTCCAAGGTGTTCCGGGTCTACCGCAACAACGACGTGCTCGGCTGCGAGCTGGGCGGCGTGCTCAAGAACATCATCGCCATCGCCGCCGGGATGGCCGAGGGGCTGAACGTGGGCGACAACACCCGGGCCATGGTGCTGTCCCGCGGGCTGGCCGAGATGACCAGGATGGGCGAGGCGCTCGGCGCCAACCCGCGCACGTTCGCCGGGCTCACCGGCGTCGGCGACCTGATCGCCACCTGCATGAGCCCGGCATCGCGCAACCGGCGGCTCGGCGAGCTGCTCGCCCGTGGCCTGTCCACTCAGCAGGCGCTGGCCGAGATCGGCCAGGTGGCCGAGGGCGTGCGGACGGCGCCGACCGTGATCGCGCTGGCCGCCGAGCACGGCGTGGACATGCCCATCGCCGTCGAGGTGGATGCCGTGGTGGCCGGCCGGCGCACGCCCGCCGAGGCCTACCGTGGACTGCGGCGGGTGGCGCCGGGTGGCGAGCACGAGGCGGTCTGACCGATGACGGACAGCACACAGGGAACCGGCGGCACACCAACCGCGGACGGCGTACCCATGTCGGGTCCCCCGGGGCGGGACTGGACCGGCGGCGGGCCGATCGCCGGAGACCCGGCCGGCGGCGGTGACGGTCACACCGACCGGCCGCTGGACTGGGCCAGCGAGCGCACCATGAACCCGCTGGACACGCTGATGTGGCGCGGCGACAACGACCGCAGGCTGCGCGGCACGGTGTGCGCCATTGAACTGCTCGACCTGACGCCGGACTGGCAGCGGTTCGTCGCGGCCATCGAGTGGGGCTCGCGGATGGTGCCCAGGTTCCGCGAGCGGGTGGTCGATTCCCCGCTCGGCGTGGGGCCGCCCTCCTGGGCCGTCGACCCAGCCTTCGACCTGAGCTACCACCTGCGCCGGGTGCGGGTCCCCGGCAGCGGCACCTGGTCCGGCCTGCTGGAGGCGGCGCAGCAGATCGCCATGACGCCGCTGGACCAGGCCAGGCCGCCCTGGGAGGCGGTGCTGTTCGAGGGGCTGCCGGACGGCAAGGCGGCGCTGCTGATCAAGGCGCATCACGCGGCGACCGACGGCCTGGGGGCCATCTACGGGCTGGCCCTGCTGCACTCGCGGGTGCGCGAGCCAACCCCGGACAAGCCACAGCCACCCACCCCGGCGGCCGAGCGGCTCAGCGCCGCCGAGGTGGTCACCCGCCAGGTGGTCACCGAGCTGAACCAGAGCCTGCCGATGGCGATGGCGGCGGCCAGCAACGGCCTGCGCGCCGCCCGCCATCCACGCGCGGCGCTGCGCGCCGGGCTGCGGTACGCCCAGTCGGTGCCCAAGGTCCTGGGCCTGTCCGCGCCGCCCGGCTCGCCGCTGCTGCGCCAGCGCAGCCTGTCCTGGCGGTTCGCCACCTTCGACATCCCGTTCCCCGGCCTGCGGGCGGCGGGCAAGGCGGCCGGCGCGACGGTGAACGACGCGTACCTGACCGGCCTGGTCGGCGCGTTCCGCATCTACCACGAGCTGATGGGCCATCCCATCGACACCATGCCGGTGGCGCTGCCCATCTCCATCCGCGGCAAGAGCGACACCGGCAGCGGTAACAAGATCGCGGTCGGGCGGTTCGCGGCGCCGGTCTGGCTGGCCGACCCCTACGAGCGGATGGTCACCATCCGCGAGCAGGTGCGGGCCGCCAGGCGCGAGCCCGCCGCCGACGTGTTCAGCGCGGTGGGGCCCGCCCTGGCCTGGCTGCCCGCACCGGTCCTGGCCGCGGCAGGCCACCGCACCACGGGCGTCAGCGACCTGCAGGCCAGCAACGTACCCGGCATCATGCACGACGCCTACCTGGCCGGGGCCAGGATCGAACGGCTCTACCCGTTCGGCCCGCTGCCCGGCTGTGCGGTGATGGCGACGATGGTCACGCACGGCCAGGTCGGCTGCCTGGGCATCAACTATGACGCTGCCTCGGTCACCGACCCGGGACTGTTCGCCCGCAGCATCATCGACGGCTTCACCGAGGTGCTGGCCCTCGGCAACACCACCGGCCGCCCGGCCCAGCGCGCCTGACCCCGGGCTCGCCGGCTCGCCTTCCACGAAACCGAATGACGTTCTAGAGTGAGGCAGAGGCAGCCGACACTTGGGGTGAACATGGCACTGGCCGTCACGGAAGAGCACGAGGAACTGGCCGAGTCGGTCCGCCGCTGGGCCGGGCGCAACGCGGGAACCGAGGTCATCCGGGCCGCCGTCGATGGCAGCGATACCAGCGAGGCTATCCGTGCCGCGCTCGCCGACCAGGGCCTGCTCGGCCTGCACCTGGCCGAGAGCCTGGGCGGCCAGGGCTTCGGGCTGACCGAGCTGGCGGTCGCCGTCGCCGAACTCGGCCGCGCGCTGCTGCCCGGCGGCTACCTGCCGACCGTGCTGGCCAGTGCGGTCCTCGCCCGGGCGGGCGCGGACGCCAAGCTGGTGACCGGCCTGGCCGACGGCACCAGGGTGGGCGCCGTGGCGCTCACCACCGGGATGACGGCCACCGCCGGCGACGACGGCGGCCTGGTCCTCGACGGAACCTGCGGGCCGGTCCTCGGCGGCTCCCTCGCCGACCTGATCGTCTTGCCCGCCGCCGTGGACGGGGGCGAGACCTGGGTCGCGGTCGAGCGGTGCGAGTTCGCCGTCACGCCGCAGGACAGCCTCGACCTGACCAGGCCGGTGGCCACGCTGCGGGCCGCCGCCGTGACCGTTCCGGCCGAGCGCGTGCTGACCGGCCTCAGCCGGGCCGTGGTCAGCGGCCTGGCCGCCACCCTGCTCGGCGCCGAGGCCGCCGGGATCGCCGGCTGGGCGGTCGCCACGGCCGCTGAATATGCCAAGATCCGCCACCAGTTCGGCCGCCCGATCGGCCAGTTCCAGGCGGTCAAGCACCGCTGCGCCCGGATGCTCGCCCAGGCCGAGCAGGCCGACGCGGCCGTCTGGGACGCGGCGCGAGCCCTCGACGGTGACGCCGCGGACCAGGCGGAGTTCGCCATGAGCGTGGCCGCCGTGGTCGCGCCCGACGCCGCCGTCGAGTGTGCGCACGAGTGCATCCAGGTGCTCGGTGGCATCGGATACACCTGGGAGCACGAGGCCCATCTGTACTACCGCCGGGCACTGTCGCTGCGCGCGCTGCTCGGCCCGTCCGGCCAGTGGGCCAGGAAGGTCGCCACCCTGGCCACCTCGGGGGTGCGCCGCAAGCTCGGCATCGACCTGCCCGGCGAGGCCGAGGACTGGCGGGCCGGCATCCGGGCCGAGCTGGCCGAGATCGCCAGCCTGCCGCTGGCCGGCCAGATCGAGCGCCTCGCCGCGGGCGGCTGGGTCGCGCCCCACCTGCCCAAGCCCTGGGGCCGCGCCGCCAGCCCGCTGGAGCAGGTGGTCATCGCCCAAGAACTCAAGGCGGCGAAGCTGCGGCCGCCCGCGCTGTTCATCGGCGCCTGGGCCTCTTCGGCGCTGGTCGGCTACGGCACGCAGGAGCAGCAGGAACGGTTCCTGCCCCGGACGCTGCGCGGCCAGCTGATCTGGTGCCAGTTGTTCAGCGAGCCCGGAGCTGGCTCCGACCTGGCCGGCATCACCACCCGGGCCGAGCGGGTGGACGGCGGCTGGAAGCTGACCGGGCAGAAGATCTGGACCTCACTGGCCAGGCAGGCGGCCTGGGCCATCTGCATCGCCAGGACCAACCCGGACGAGCCGCGGCACGACGGCATCAGCTACTTCCTGGTGGACATGTCCTCGCCGGGCATCGACGTGCGCCCGCTGCGCGAGATGACCGGGGACGCGCTGTTCAACCAGGTCTTTCTGGACGAGGTGTTCGTGCCGGACGACTGCGTGGTCGGGGAGATCAACGGCGGCTGGAAGGTGGCCCGCAGCACGCTGGCCAACGAACGGGTCTCGCTGTCCCAGTCCTGGACCTCGGGGTTCGGCGTGGCGGAACTGCTCGACGTGGCCGGCAAACGCGATCCGGGGCTGATCCAGGACGCGGAGCAGGTCGGCCGGCTGGTGTGCGGCGGGCACGCGCTCGACGTGCTCGGCCAGCGGGTCACGCTCAGGCAGTTGTCCGGCACCGAGCCGGGTGCCACCGCGAGCGTGCGCAAGCTGCTCAGCATGCGGCACGCACAGCAGGTAACCGAGTGCTGCTGGTCACTGATGGGCGCGGACGGGGCCCTCGGTCCCGGCCGCGAGGAGGGCTGGCGCCCCGGTGCCGGCGAGCAGGACCAGGCCCGGCACTGGGCCAAGCAGACCCTGCTCGCCCGGGCGCTGACGATCGGCGGCGGTACCACCGATATTCAGCTCAACATCGTCGCCGAGCGAATCCTCGGCCTGCCCCGCGATCCAGAGCCCCCGGTCTCCGGTGCGCCGAAAGGGTAAGTGCACCGTAAGGAAGCGAATAACACAAAACGGCCGGAAACAGGCTGCCCAGCGGGTGCGTTTGGCCAGCACCAGTCAAGGGCACATCTATTGCCGGATACTCCGATATGCTGGATCAGACGAAGAACCCCCGCGCGTCCGGCAACGCGCGGGGTTCTTCGTCCTTGCTTACGGGGATAACCGGAACGCAGCGCTGGCGGCGCGGCCTTTACCACGATCCCCGCTCGGCCTTCGTGAAACGAGGGCCTAGTTGTTCTGGCCGGACGCCTGCTTGCAGCTCGAGTTCTGCGCGCCCACTTCCGAGCCCGGGGAAAGGATGCCCAGGGCACCGGCCACCTGGTCCACCGGAACCTGAACGCCCAGCACGTTGACCGGAACGCGGTTGTTGCAGACCTGCAGCGGAACCTGGTTGTGGCTGACATTCACCAGGCCACCGTTGTCACCGGACGCCCCCTTGAAGGTGAAGCTCCAGCCCCTGCCCCGCATGTGGACGCCGCGGGCGCGCATCGGCTTCTTGACCCTGACCGAGGACGTCATGTTGTTCTGCGCGGAGCCTTGCTTGCAGCTCGAGTTCTGGGCAGCGGCCGCGGGCTCGGTGCTCAGCAGGCCGATCGCCGCCGCGATGCGGTCCACCGGGACCTGAACGCCCAGGACGTTGACCGGGACCTCGTTGCCGCAGCCCTGCAGCGGAACCTGGTTGTGGCTGAGGTTCACAAGGCCACCGTTGTCACCGGACGGGCCGATGGCGGTGCCGGTGCCAGCGCTGGCCGCCGATGCCCACAGGCCGATAGTCCCCGCCGCCACTGCGGCGACCGCGAGAACACGGCTTTTCTGGAACATACTTCTAAATCTCCCTTTTTGGTTGGACCCCCGAAACCTGCTGGATCGCTGGTTCCAGCTTGCCGGTGAAACCTTACTAGTTACCCTGCCGCCAGGAGGCTTATTCGGTGTGCCGGCACCAAAAAAAGCCCTGCACAAACCACCGAAATCCGCCGGTGCGGAACATTACTTGCATATTAACGAGCCGGGACATCCGGGCGTGGAGTGCGGAACAATGGGAATGGAGCATGACACGACGGCCGGTAAGCCGTCCATATGCAAGGGGGAGCATTCGATGCGAACTTGGATAAAGAACGGCCTGCGCCTGACGATTCTCATGACCGCACTCGCCGGAGCGGGCATGCTGGTCCGCCGCCGCCGCGCCGCGAGCCAGGGCGAACAGGCCTGACAGCGGCGCGGCTCCCGGCCGCCGCAGCGGCGGCCGGCCCCGACGGCGCGGGCCAGCCCACCGGCGCAGGCCCGCGCCGTCAGGTATGTCATTTCTGACCCCGGGTGGAAGACACATCTGTCGCCAAGAGGGGCAGACCTATCCGGCCTGGCCTCGCTTCCCAGCCCGGCCACCCGCGGACGAGTAACCTGCAGGGCAGCTCAGACATTCCTGGGGGAGTCATGGCTGGCTCAGGGGATCCATACGAACCCTTCTTCCGGGCGGGTGGCCCGGCAGGTTCGGGCGCCAGCGGTGGTGGCCCGCCACCGCGGGCCGCCATCCCGCCCCGGGCCCACCGGGCGAATCGCCACGGCGCACCATCACCCGCCCAGCAGCGGCTGATGGCCAGGATCGCGGCGAGCCGCAAAGCGTGCCAGCGGCGCGCCTGCCTCGTCGCCTCGGGCCTGGTGTCCGCGCTTGTCCTGTTCGTGGCCGGATCCGGCTGGGCGCTCACCAGATCCGTCAGCCACCCGGCGCCCGCCCAGATAGGCCCGTGCGGTCTCGCCGCTAGCCGTTGCTGTTGCCCGGGCCGCCCCCAGGGCCGTGGCGATGATGATGCCCATCGCCCCCATGACCGGGTCCTGCCTGGTGAGCGGGCTTCGCCGCGGCCAGCACCGTGACCAGGCTGCCTCTGGCCAGCTCGCCGGCGGGCTGCACGGTGAGGACCCGGCCGGGCGGCTGCTGACCGGTCCGCTGCCACTGCACCCGTGGGTCCAGGCCGAGCTGGCGCAGCCTGCTGACCACCTGGTCCACCGGCTGCCCGGCCAGGGAACCGGCGTTGACCCGCACCATCGTGCTGGTGGCCGGCCGCTGGCTGGATGCCGGCGTGGATGCCGGCGCCCCCACGTGGGCAGACCGCACCGGCTTGAACGCGTTCGCCAGGGCCAAACCGAGCACTGCCGCCGCCACGATGACTGCGGCGGCGACCCAAGCCGGCCAGCCGAACCGCCGGCCGGATCCTGGCAACTGCGGCGGGCCGGCCTCGTACCGGCGCGTCGGGACCGGGCCGGCCACCGGCTCCTGCCCAGCCGCCTCGACGGTCGCGCCGCCGCCCAGCCGGTCGCGCATCTGCGCGGCCCGCTGAGCCACCTCACCGGCACTCGCCGGCCGCTGCCGGGGATCCTTCGCGGTGAGCTCGCCCACCAGCGCGGCCACATCGGCCGGAATGGACGCCGGCAACGATGGCATAGGACGGTCCCGGTGCGCCAGCGCGATCTCCAGTCCAGTCCCCGCGAACGGCGCGGCGCCGGCCAGGCACTCATAGGCGACGACGCCGAGCGAGTACAGATCGCTCGCCGGGCTGGCCGGGCTGCCGCTGATCCGCTCCGGTGCGATATAGCCGGGCGTGCCCATCAGCGACCCGTCCATGGTGATCGGCGCTGAGCCCGCCGCATATGAGATGCCGAAGTCGGTTATCTTCACCACGCTGCCCTGGCTCAGCAGCAGGTTGCCCGGCTTGACGTCCCGGTGAACCAGGCCCGCCCGGTGCGCCGCGTCCAGGCCGGATGCCGTCTGTGCGACGATGTCCATCACCTTCGCCGGGGCCATCGGCCCGCTCGCCAGCAGGCTGGCCAGCGATGGCCCGGCCACGAACTCCATCACCAGGAACGGCGGATCCGCCTCGGCGTAGTCGTAGACGCACGCGATGTTCGGGTGCGCCAGCGCCGCGGCGTGCATGGCCTCAGCCCGGAACCGGGCCAGGGTTTCCGGCTGCTGGGCATATCCGGCCAGCAGCAGCTTGATGGCCACCGGCCGGCCCAGCGTGAGATCGGTTCCGCGCCACACCTCGCCATAGCCGCCGGTCGCGATCCGCCGCTCCAGCCGGTACCGGCTGGCGAGCACGGCAGTGCTGGCAGACGACATGCCGTAGCGGCTACCCACCGCTCACACCGCTAATCGGCCGCCCGCACCACCGTCGTCCGGGATACCGTGGCCATGTGAGCCGGGTGAGCGACATGGGTGGGCAGACCGGGTTCGGTCCTGTCCCGGCCGACGATGACGATGGGCGGTTCTTCCACGCCGACTGGGAAGCCCGGGTGTACGCCATCGTGCGCACGCTACAGAGCCGTGGGCTGATCAACAAGGAGTTCGACGAGCTCCGCGACGCCATCGAGCGCATTCCGCCCGCCGAATACCTGACCCTGTCGTACTACGAGCGCTGGCTGCGGGCGGCCGAGATGCTGCTCGCCGAGAAGGGCCTGCTGCCCGATGACTAGGTTCGCCGTGGGCGCCCGGGTGCGCGCCCGCACCGCCGACCCGGACGGTCACACCAGACTGCCGCGTTACGTTCGCGGCCACGCCGGCGAGGTGCTAGCGGTCCGCGGCACCTGGCCGCTGCCCGATCTGGTCGTCCGCGGGATCTCCCGGGCCGAGCCGGTCTACGCGGTGCGGTTCGGCGCGGCCGAGCTGTGGGGCAGCGGTACCCACTCGGTAACCCTTGACCTGTGGGAGTCCTACCTGGAGGAGATCGCGTGACCGGCGACCATGGTGAGCTTCCCGTCGCGGCGCGGGTGCGCAGGCTGGAAGAACGGCTGATCGCAGCCGGGCTGGCCACCGACGCCGAGCTGGACGGGGTGCTGACCCAGGTGTTCGCCTCGGCCTCGCCGTCCAACGGTGCCCGGATGGTCGCCCGGGCCTGGACCGACCCCGGGTACCGGAGCCGCCTGCTGGCCGACGGCAACGCGGCCACCGCCGAGCTGGGCCTGCCCGTCGGCCACTACCGGCTGACCGTGGTCGAGAACACGCCGGACGTGCACAACATGATCGTCTGCACGCTCTGCTCCTGCTACCCGACGGCCCTGCTCGGACCCTCGCCAAGCTGGTACAAGAGCTTCGCCTACCGGTCCCGCGCGGTCCGCGAGCCGCGCGCCGTGCTGGCCGAATTCGGCCTCGAACTGCCGGGCGGCACCGAGATCCAGGTGTGGGACGCGAACTCCGAGACCCGCTACCTGGTGCTGCCCGTGCCACCGGAGGGCGCTGGCGACATCGACGAGGACACCCTCGCCTCTCTGGTCACCCGCGACGGCCTCATCGGCACCGCCATCCGGTAGCCGTCACAGTTCTTTGCGCATCCGCCGCGGTCACCGGGCGCACCAGAAGCTCATCCGCCGGGCCATCTTGCCCGCAAATCACGCCGGGCACGGAAATAATCGTTCGGGCCGGCCTGCGCGCTCAGGTACCGTCGCTCGACGTGGCAGGACGAGAGGCAGAGGCGCTGGGTTCACGTTTCGTGAAGCTGTGGACGGCCAGCGCCACCTCGGCCCTGGGCAGCGGCCTGGCCACCATCGCGGCTCCGCTGCTCGTCGCCTCGCGCAGCAGCAACCCCACGGTGGTGGCCGCGACGTTCGGCGTGACCTGGCTGCCCTGGCTGCTGTTCGCCCTGCCCGGCGGCGTGCTGGTCGACCGGGTGGACCGGCGGCGGTTGATGGTGATGATCGACTGGACCCGGGTGGCCGTCATGGGCGCCCTGGCCGCGTCGATCGCGCTGGGCCATACCAGCATCGTCCTGCTGGACGCGGTGCTGTTCATCATCAACACGGGCGAGGTCGTCTTCCGCTCGGCGAGCCAGGCGATGATCCCCTCGGTGGTGCCACGGGCCAGGCTGGAACGGGCGAACGGCTGGCTGGTCGCCGGCACCACGCTGGCCCAGAACATGATCGCCGGGCCGCTCGGCGGGTACATGTTCGTGGTCGCGGCCTCCATCCCGTTCTTCGTCAACGCAGGCACCTATGCGGTCAGCGCCATTCTGATCGGCCTGGTCGCCGGAACCTACCGTGTGTCACCGCAACCCTCGGTCACTCCCCATCGGGCGCGCTCGGTCCGGGCCGAGGTGGCCGAGGGCTTCCGCTGGCTGGTGCACCAGCGGGTGCTGCGCACGATGACGTTCCTGATCGGCCTGCTGAACCTGACCCTCATCTCGGCCATGGCCGTGCTCGTCCTGCTGGTGAAGCAACGGCTCCACCTCGGCTCGGTCGGTTACGGAACGCTGTTCACCTGCGTGGCCATCGGCAGCCTCACCGGATCGGCCATCGGCGACCGGCTGATCAAGCTGGTCACCGCGACCTGGACCATCCGGATCGGCCTGCTGGTCGAGGCAGGCTTCCACCTCGCCCTGGCCACCTCGCGCAGCGTGTACGTCGTCGGGATCATGATGTTCGCGTTCGGCGTACACGCCGCGCTCTGGAACATCGTGGGCAACTCGCTGCGGCAACGGCTGACTCCGCCGGAGATGATGGGCCGGGTCGCCAGCACCTCCCTCTTCGTCTCGGCCGGCGGAAACTGCGCCGGCGCCCTGCTAGGTGGCGTGGTCGCGGCGAACTTCGGTCTGACCGCACCCTACTGGGTGGGTTTCGCCGTCGCCGCCCTCGTCTCCGCCACCACCTGGCGGGTCTTCAACCGCGCCACCGTCGCCCAGGCCTACGCCGAGCCGTCCACCGCATTGACCGGGTAACCGCCTATGACGTAATGTCACCAGAAGTTAAGAATTGACTACTTTATGTGCATCATTCGGAGGGTGGGACTCGATGCGGATGAGGCCGGGCGCGGGAATCCTGGTAGCAGCACTGGCCGTCTGTGCGCCGATCTCGCCACTGGCGGCACCCGCCGCGCAGGCGGGCACGTCGATCACGATCGGAATCCACGACGGCTCGATCAACAACTGCGACAACAACGAGCAGTGGATCAACGGCGGTGCTCCGCCGGTCAACGGCCCTGCCGCGCAGCAGGTCATGCTCAACGAGAACCCGAATCCGGTCGACGGCCAGGGATGGTTCTCGGGGCTGCATTCCGGCACGGTCCGGGTGAGCGTCCCGTGGGATATCGCGCTGCCGGACTCGGCGAATTCGCCGACGGTCACCGAATACGACCCGCCGGGCAGCCAATGGGCATCGGTCCATCTGCAGGCGCTCACCAACGAGCAGGCCTGCCTGGACTGGTGGCTCGACGCGGCCAGGCAGGCCGGGGTGGCGGTCCAGATCGCGTTCAAGCCGGACTATGACTACCGGAACCTGAATCCCAGCCTCAACAGCCCATCCATTCCCTACAACGCCATACTCGCCCCGTCCATCGACAACTACCGGACGGCGATCACCGCGTTCGTGGACGAATACAGCCTGTGCGATTACGGCTCGGACCCGAGCGGAAACGACTGCGTGCTGCTCAGCGGTTCGGCAGGGCCGCCGCCCGGCGGCAGCGGCTCGTGTGCCACCAATCCCTGTGGCGCGCGGGTACACATCATCTCGCCCTGGGGTGAGCCCGACTTCGCCAGCTCCCAGCCCGCCGGCAATTCGCTGGGCTCGATCCCGCAGAGCCCGCAGGAGTTCTACATCCCGAACGCCGGATATCTGCTCTCCACGGCCACGTGCACGGCGAACGGAAAGTCGAGCACGAACACCAACTGGTGCGGCCCGGTGCTGGCCGCGCAATACTATATGGCCGTCCTCAACACCTGCGGCAGCGGTTGCCAGCTCACCTCGGGCCCGGCCGCGAACCAGCTCAACAGCGGCATCGTGGCCGGGGACTACAGCAGCGGCGTGGCGTCCCAGACCGGGCCGGTCGAGGGAACGGACGGGACGGTCACCAGCCAGCCCTATTGGCAGACCTATTCACAGCACCTGAACAATTGCAGCGGCTGCACCGGAGTCAGGCCGTGGACCTGGGGCGTTCACCCGTATACCGACATTTCCGACTACGAGTACTGCACCGGCAATCCAGGCAATACCTATCCGCCGCCTGGCTATCGTTCGAAGACCGTTCAGATGGCGAACGACCTTTACAGCATCGGCTACGGTTCCCGCACGTCGATCTGGCTCAACGAGATCTCCGTTTACTACCAGGCCCAGTACAACCCGCCCAGCGGATGCCAGAACAACATCAGCACCAGCTTCTCGCAACGCCGGCAGGCCTATGCCTTCCTGTTCATGGACGGAGCCGATTCGGGGATAACGCTCCCCTCCGAGGTCCCCAGCAACGAACCCCAGGTGGACCGCCTCTACTACATGCGCGCGTTCACCGGTTCGGCGCCCGGCGCGACCTACATTCACCCCGGCACGTTCGACTGCCTCTACCAGACAGTCCACACCCAGTCCGTCAGCCCGGCCTGCGCGGGCGGCGGCCCGGCCTAACGCCGTGCGCGTACCCGGGGCCGACGCCACGCCGGGAGCCCGGCCATGGTCCTGGTCGTCTGGACCGGCGACGTCGACCTGGTAGCCGCCAGAGTTCCCGCGCTTCCGCCACCACACGACACCGGCAACAACGATCGCAACACCCTCCCGCGCGACCCCGATGGCAATCTCGCAGAAATCGTCGCGCAGCATTCATCGTGGGTCTGCAACTGGCTGACTGCAAAAATCACAAAGTGGGGAGCACCCTGGTGCGGCGACCGGGGTATTGACATCTCGATCCCCGGGGCGTAGGCCATTCAGTATGACTGCGCACGGTATACAGGATTCTTGCAGGCGGTCTACTGACAACCCCATAAGCCGTCGCTAGTCCGTTGCGCTGTAACTGCCGGGCGCATGACCGTGCCGGGTCCATCGCAGCGACGCGATATCGCGGTACACCCGCCTGCCGTTCACCGCCCTCTTGACCGAGGCCGGAATCAACCCTCCATCGGCACCGTCGGGGACCCGCTACCACCGCGTGGTCGTTCCACTCGCCGGCATCGGCTGTTGACGCACGCGAAGGTCCCCATCGCCGCGATGGAGGGACAGGCACTTACATGCCAGGGAGGAACGATGAACAAACAGCCGTTAGTCAGGGCAGCCCTATTCCTCGCGTTGCCGTGTACACTGCTCGGCGCTGCCATCCCATCAGCCGCCGGGACGGGCGCCGGGGGTAAGCACGCTGATGCCGGTCGTGTGGCATGGATGGGATCGGTGCCCAAGGCCCATTGTGGTCCTGGGGATCACACCGAAAGCGGATTGCAAGGGCAGACCACAGCCAAGGAGCGTTTCAGCGGCGATTCCGAACGCGCCTACAACTGCAACCTGCAACTCGTCGGCCAGTTCACAGGCCAGGGAGCATATTCGCAGGATGGACCGGCGTACGCCGGTAGCTGCGCCTACTACGGAACGGACAACGACACTTCGCTGCAGAAGCACCTCGGCGTCACGGTGATCGATGCCTCGGACCCCCAGCACCCACGGGTGACCGCGTACCTGAACAACACTGCCGCAACGCTGATCCCGCACGAGACCGTGCAGACCGACGAACAGCGCCACCTTCTCGTGGTCGCCGAAGCCGGGGGACCGGGATTCGCCGTCTACGACATCAAGGACTGCCGCCACCCGGTCCTGAAGGCCAACATCCAGCTGCCAGGCAGCCAGGGTCACATGGGCGCCTTCTCCCCAGACGGCCGGACGTACTACCTCACCCAGAGTTATCGAGGCGTCGGCGGCTTCCTGTACATCGTGGACCTCTCCAACCCGTCGCACCCGGTTGAGCTCCCGCCCTGGCAGTACCAGGGCAACGGCAGGCCCCACGGGCTGGAGCTCAACCCGGCGGGATTCGAGCCCGGTGTGGCCGAAGGGACGCGGCTGTATGCGGGGCAACAGGGCGTGGCCGACGGCACCGGCACGTTGGCCGGCCCGGACGGGCTGGTGATCGAGGACGTCAGCGACTATCAGAACCGTGTCCCCCATCCGAAAATCCGGATCATCAGCACGCTCTTCTGGAAGGACCAGGGGATAGCCGAGTCCATGATCCCGGTGAAGATCAAAGGACACCCGTACCTCATCAGCACGGACGAGGGCGGCGGCGCGGCAGGCCCGGCAGGCCTTGAGGGCGCGTGTGATCGCGGCCAGGCCCTGTGGGGTTATCCGCAGATCATCGACATCGGCAACGAGCGGCACCCTAAGATCATCGCCAAGCTCATGCTGCAAGTGAGCGACCCAGCAAATTGCCAGCAGCAAGTCCATGAGACCCCGCGGGACTACTGCGGAGGCGGGCCGTGCCCAGGCACGAACTTGCCACCCGCGTCGGGATCCATAAACTACAGCGAAGAAAGATGCGTCGCCAACATCCCGATGAATGCGACAATGCTCGCTTGCAGTTTCCAGAATGCAGGCGTGCGCGTATTCGACATTCGCGATCCCTACCACCCCAAAGAGATCGCATACTACAAGCCAGGGGCTGTGCGGACGGCCTTCCGTCCCTCATCAGGCAGCTGGGTGCCGGGCGCCGACCGAACCGTGGACAAGGTCGCCAGCTGGGTGCGCTGGCGCAAGGTGGGGAATGACTGGGAGCTCTGGTTCGTCAGCGACGGCAACGGTTTCCAGATCGTACGCTTCACAAACTGGTTCATGGCGCACAACACGAGCCTGTTCGAAGGCTCGGGTAAGTAAGAAAATCAGCTAACCGCGAGCCGGGCATGTACGGCCCGCCCCCCGGTTCACCGGACACCCTGGTGAACAAGCGATCACGGTTGCATGAGCGCCTGACGTCAGGCGCTCATGCAACCCCGCTCGGGGGGCGCACATCTTTGATGTGAAGCAGAAGCCGGCCGGCGCCGCTGACACCCTCAGGGATCGCCGGCGAAGTGAAGCCCGGCGCCGGGCCGGTCGCACTGGTGCGCCCCTGCCACCGCCGCCGGATCACCCCTTTGCAGGTCATCGCCTTCGTTGATCCCATGAACCCCCCCGCCTTACCAACCGATCGGGCACCCCCCGTACCCGCCCGGCCGCCCTCACGGCGATCGTGCTTGACGAACCCCCTATCAAAGTGATATCACTTTGATAGAGGGTTCGGGCTGACCGGACTCCGTAGACCGCAGGAGGCATCCCATGTATACACAGACTGACAACACCATTCACGGATCGTGGTCGTCCGCCGCAAGGCCGACGCGCGCCTGCCTGCGAACCCGCCCGCGCATCCAGCGCATCCTCATCCGGTCCTGGGAATACATCCGGCCGGCCCGGATCACCATCCTGATCATCCGGTTGCTGGTCGCGCTGTGGCTGGTCATCCTCGGCACAATGCTGCTGTCGGCGGGCAGCGCCTGGGGCTGGGCGCTGCTACCTGCCGCCATGGCCGTGCTGGCGGTTGGCGTCTGGGTGTTCACCACCGCCGCGAAAGGGTGGCCTGCCCGTTCATAACCCCGGGCACGCCGGCAACACCTCGCCGGAACCATCAAGGCCCAGACCCAGGACTCCTGCCCTGGTCTGGGCCTTCATGCGTGGAGCGGGTGACGGGAATCGAACCCGCACTATCAGCTTGGGAAGCTGATGTTCTGCCATTGAACTACACCCGCATGCGCGCACCGCATCACCCGGACGGCCAGCGACCGTCTCCGCGATGCTGTGTTCGCCACGACATCGTACCGGAACCGGTAGGTTGCGAGCGTGCTCCTCTCTGACCGTGACATCAAAGCCGAGATCGAGTCTGGCCGGGTGAAGCTCGACCCCTATGATGCCGGACTCGTGCAGCCAGCGAGCATCGACGTCAGGATCGACCGCTACTTCCGGGTCTTTGAGAACCACAGGTACCCGCACATCGATCCGGCGGTCGAGCAGGCCGACCTGACCCGGCTCGTCGAGACCAAGGGTGAGGAACCCTTCGTCCTGCACCCGAATGAGTTCGTCCTCGGCTCGACGTACGAGGTCGTCTCGCTGCCAGACGATATTGCCGGCCGGCTGGAAGGCAAGGCGCTGGCCATCGATACTCCTATCCCCACCCCCGGTGGATGGCGGGTGATGGGTGAGCTGGACGTGGGCGACCGGGTGTTCGACGAGTTCGGACAGCCGACCACCGTCGTGGCCGCGACGCCAGTCATGTGGAACCGGCCCTGCCGCGAGGTGGTGTTCTCCGACGGCCAAGTCATTGCTGCCGACGTTGCCCATCGCTGGCTTACCACCAGCAAGTCCGAGCGGAAGCACGGCAAGCCGGGCTCAGTCCGGGCCACCGGCGAGATTGCCCGGACGCTGCGGGCCGGCGGAGAGTGGAATCATCATGTTCCGCTTGCCGGGCTTGCCCAATTCGAGCGCCAGGATCTTCCCATCGACCCGTACGTCCTCGGCGTCTGGCTTGGAGATGGCACGTCCACGAAGGCAGAAGTTACGGTAGGCCGAGGCGACGAGCAGATCCTGGATGAGATCGCGAACGCTGGCTATGCCGTCTGGAAGTCAAGCTCACCGCGAGCTTTCCGGATCGGCGGGTTGTCACGGCGCCACGTTGGCAGGCTCAGGGACCCGGGAACCGGCCAGTTCGCCGTAGACGGATCGCTGTCCAGCGAACTCAACGCAATGGCTCTGGCCGGAAACAAGTATGTCCCGGAGATGTACCTTCGTGCCGCCCCGGACCAGCGACTCAGCCTGCTCCAGGGTCTCATGGACTCCGACGGCTACATCGACGACATCGGGCGCTGCGAGTTCATTAATACCAAAGAGCACCTCGCCGACGCGGTGATCAGCCTGGCGGCCAGCCTCGGCTTGCGGCCGGTGAAGCGCAAGAAGCGAGTAACACTGTACGGGGTGGAGTGCGCACCCGGGTATCAGGTGAAGTTCACGCCGCACTTCCCCGTATTCCGCCTGCAGCGCAAGGTAGCGAGGATCAAGCGGCAGGGAAACTTCCATGCTTTCCGGGCCATCGTCGACGTCCGTGAGATCGAGTCCCGGCCGGTCAGATGCATCCAGGTCAGTAATCCCACCGGCCTCTTCCTGGCAGGGCCGACGTTCATCCCCACGCACAACTCGAGCCTCGGCCGACTTGGCCTGCTCACGCACTCCACCGCAGGATGGATCGATCCCGGCTTCTCCGGGCATGTGACCCTCGAACTGTCCAACGTCGCCACGTTGCCGATCAAGCTCTGGCCAGGGATGAAGATCGGTCAGTTGTGCCTGTTCCGGTGCAGCTCACCAGCGGAGCATGCGTATGGCTCCAATGTTTACGGCTCGCGGTACCAGGACCAGCGCGGCCCCACCCCATCGAGGTCGTACCTCAATTTCTACCGCTCCAAAATCTAGCCGACGCGGCGGATTGTGGCTTAGCGTTCTGTTACCGCCGGGTACAACCGGGAAGTAACTTAGGCATCGGAACGTACCGGGCCAGGGAGGGCCACCTATGACACACGTCGATGAGCGCCAGGCGAGGAAGGTGGCCGAGGAAGCCAGGGAGACCACGTGGCGCCAGCCTAGTTTCGGCAAGCAACTCTTCCTGGGCGATCTTCAGCTCGGCCTGATCAGCCCGCATCCGAAGCCTACCGACGAGGCCCGCGAGCGCGGCGAAGAGTTCTGCGCCAAGATGACCGAGTTCGCGCAGAACCATATTGACAGCGCACGCATCGAGCGCGACGCACGGATCCCGGATGAGACGATCAAGGGGCTGGCCGCGCTCGGCGCGTTCGGCATGAAGATCGCCCCGGAGTACGGCGGCCTCGGCCTATCCCAGCTTTACTACAACCGCGCCCTGATCATCGCCGGGTCGGCGTCACCGGCGATCGGCGCGCTGCTGTCGGCGCACCAGTCCATCGGCGTCCCGCAGCCGGTCAAGCTCTTCGGCACAGAGCAGCAGAAGAAGGCCTTCCTGCCACGATGCGCGCGGGGGGAGGTGAGCGCATTCCTGCTCACCGAACCGGACGTCGGATCCGACCCGGCCCGGCTGCGCACCAGCGCCGTCCCGACCGAGGACGGTAAGGAGTACATTCTCGACGGCGTCAAGCTGTGGACCACCAACGGCGTCATCGCCGGCCTGCTGATCGTGATGGCCAGGGTGCCGAAGAGCGAAGGCCACCGGGGCGGCATCACCGCGTTCGTGGTCGAGGGTACCGCCGACGGCGTGACCGTCGAGCACCGCAACGCTTTCATGGGACTGCGCGGCATCGAGAACGGTGTCACCCGGTTCCACCAGGTAAGGGTCCCCGCCGAGAACCTGATCGGCAAGGAGGGCCAGGGTCTCAAGATCGCACTCACCACCTTGAACACCGGCCGCCTGTCCCTTCCGGCAAGCTGCGCCGCCGCCGCGAAGTGGTCGCTCAAGATCGCCAGGGAATGGTCCAAGGAACGCGTCCAGTGGGGACG
The DNA here is from genome assembly GCA_035308365.1 of Streptosporangiaceae bacterium. GTDB lineage: Bacteria > Actinomycetota > Actinomycetes > Streptosporangiales > Streptosporangiaceae > PALSA-505. The sequence continues at coordinate 18,717 of DATGGU010000005.1, read as the reverse complement.
TCCGGTCGGTGAGCACGAGGCGATCGCGAAGAAGATCGCATTCATTGCCGCGACAACCTACGCGCTGGAGGCGATGGTCGAGCTGACCAGCCAGATGGCCGACGACAACCGGAACGATATCCGGCTCGAAGCGGCCATCGCCAAGCTGTTCTGCTCGGAGATGGGCTACCGGGTCGCCGACGAACTGGTCCAGATCCGCGGCGGCCGGGGCTACGAAACGGCCGCGTCGCTGGCCGCCCGGGGCGAGCGCGGCGTGCCCGCCGAGCAGGCCCTCCGCGACATGCGGATCAACCGGATCTTCGAGGGATCGTCCGAGATCATGCAGCTCTTCATCGCCCGGGAGGCGGTGGACGCGCACCTGTCCGCGGCCGGTGAGCTGATCGAGCCCGGATCCGCTGCCGGCAAGGCCCGCGCGGCCATGAAGGCCGGCGGTTTCTACGCCAAGTGGCTGCCCACGCTGGTGGCCGGCCAGGGCTCGGTGCCGACCGCCTACTCCGAGTTCGGCCCGCTCGCGGCGCATGTTCGCTACGTCGAGCGGACCTCCCGCAAGCTGGCCCGCGAGACGTTCTACGCGATGGCCCGCTGGCAGGGCAAGCTGGAACGCAAGCAGGGTTTCCTGGGCCGGATCGTGGACATCGGCGCCGAACTGTTCGCGATGAGCGCCGTCTGCGTCCGCGCCCAGATGGACGCGGCCGACGGCACACCCCGCGCCGCGAACGCCATCGAGCTCGCCGACGCCTTCTGCCGCCAGTCCCGGCTGCGCACCGACGCGCTCCTGCAGGGCCTCTGGCGCAATACCGACTCACTCGACGTCAAGCTGGCCGGCCGGGTCCTCAACGACCAGTACGCCTGGCTGGAGGAAGGCATCGTCGACCCATCGACTCCCGGTCCCTGGATCGCGCCCGCCGACCCGGGCCCCTCCGCGCACGAGAACGTGCACCGCCAGCCCGGCTAAGGATCAGGTAAAAGTTTACGATGCCGCCAATGCCGCAGCTAACCGCTCACAATCGCGGCTGAGACTTCAAAAGCCACGTCCTGCGGCTGTCCCGCCAGGTCACGTAAACCCAGCGGGACCGCCGCGAAACCTCAGGCCCGCTCGCTGCCGCCGGCCCGGAGCCGGGCCAGCCGCGCGTCCCGCTCGGCGACCGCGGCCCGCAGCTCGTCCCGCTCGTCCTCCAGCTCGCGTACCCGCCGTTCGAGATCCAGCACCCGCCGGATGCCGGCGAGCGTCATCCCGTCCTCGACCAGCCGCAGAACGTAGGCGACGACCGTAACCTCGTGCCGGGTGTAGCGCCGTTGCCCCCCGGCCGACCTCGACGGTGTGACCACGCCGAACTCGTCCAGCCGCCGCAAGAACGCGTGCTGCACCTCGAGTGTGGCAGCGACCTGCCCGACCGTGTACAGCGGCAGGTTCTCGTCATCTATGGGCAGCCGTGACACTGTGTTCCCTCAAGTCGCGTCATTCAAAGACCGGCTAAGCGGCTCTGCCAAGCTGACCGTCGCCGTCACCTTGGCCCGATCGCTCGCGCAGACCCTGCGGGCCTGCCCTCGCGAGCCGGGTTCGAATGACGCCAGGTTGCTCCCGAAACTAACCGGGTCCGGACGGCGGCGCCATCCGGACCCGGTTGGAAGACCCGTTCAAAATCATCAAGGCGATCATGAACCTTGGTTCTGCCCTGCGACAGCCTGGGAAGAACCCTCCGTTTGAATGGGTCTTTGGGTACGCCTGGTCAGGCGGCGATCATCTTCTTGGAGTCGCTGCTGATCTCCACCTTGCGGGCCTTGGCCCGCTCGGCCACCGGCACTCGCACGGTCAGCACGCCGTTCTCGTAGCCGGCCTCGACCTTGTCGGTGTCGTAGGCGTCACCCAGGTAGATCCTGCGGTACAGGCTGCCGGTCACCCGCTCGCGGATGATGTGGCGCTCTGCGTCAGCCTTCTCCTCGTCCCGCTTGGCGCTGACGGTCAGCACGCCATTGTCGACGCTGACATCGATGTCGTCCAGCTTGACGCCGGGCAGGTCAAACTTGAACACAACGTCGCCCTCGCGGCGGATGCCATCCACCGGCAGCGCGGCCCTGGCCGAGTTGGACCAGTTGGACCAGCCGAAGGCCTGCTGGGTCAGCCTGTCGAACTCCTGCATAAAGGGGTCGAAGGACGTCAAGAGCACTGAAGCTCACCTCCATGTGACACTACTGGGCCCTCACGGTGTGAACCCAGGTTTCTCGTATCTTCTGATGGAGGTAACCTCCAACTTCGCTTGCATATTTCCTCTAGCCCAAGAATTTCCAAGATCTTTTATGCCACACGGACGCTGCCGGCCGGCACCTGGTGGCGCCGGCCGGCAGTGTTCACTGAAAGGGCGTGCAGCCTGCGGGAAGTGGGTCAGCCCACCCGCTCGATGATCGTGGCGTTGGCCTGGCCGCCGCCCTCGCACATGGTCTGCAGGCCGTAGCGGCCACCGGTGCGTTCCAGCTCGTGCACGAGCTTGGTCATCAGGATCGCTCCGGTGGCACCGAGCGGGTGCCCGAGGGCGATGGCGCCACCGTTCGGGTTGGTCTTCTCCAGCGATGCGCCGGTGTCGGTGGACCAGGCCAGCAGCACCGGGGCGAAGGCCTCGTTGACCTCGAAGACGTCGATGTCATCGACGTCCAGCTTGGCCTTGGTGAGCGCCTGCTTGGTCGCCGGGATCGGGCCGGTCAGCATGAACACCGGGTCGGCGCCGGTCACCGCCAGCGTGTGGATCCGCGCCCTCGGGGTCAGCCCGTGCCGGTGCACGGCTTCCTCCGAGGCGATCAGCAGGGCGGCCGAGCCGTCGGAGATCTGCGACGCGGTGGCCGCGGTGAGCGCCCAGCCCTCCCGGATCGGGTCCAGGTTGGCCATCTTCTCCTTGGAGGTGTCCCGGCGCGGTCCCTCGTCGGTGGTCACCCCGGCCAGCTCGGTGATCTGGCTGGTGAACCTGCCCTCGTCGATCGCCTGAACGGCCCGCCGGTGGCTCTCCAGCGCGAAGTCTTCGAGCTGGTCGCGGGTGATCCCCCACTTCTCGCACATGAGCTGGGCGCCGCGGAACTGCGAGATCTCCTGGTCGCCGTAGCGCTTCTTCCAGCCCTCACCGAACGGCAGGGCCATCCCCATCGGAAGCGCCACCGACGAGCCCATCGGGACCATGCTCATGCTCTCCACGCCGGCCGCGACGACCAGGTCCTGGGTGCCGGACAGCACGCCCTGCGCGGCGAAGTGGACCGCCTGCTGCGAGGAACCACACTGCCGGTCCACGGTCACGCCGGGAACCTGCTCAGGCAGCCCGGCCGACAGCCACGCCTGGCGAGCGATGTCGAGCGTCTGCGGGCCGATCTGCGAGACGCAGCCCATGACCACGTCGTCCACCGCGGCCGGGTCGATCCCGGTCCGGCTGACCAGCTCGTTCAGCACGTGTGCGGCCATGTCCACCGGGTTCACCGCGGACAGGCCGCCGTTCTTCTTCCCAACGGCGGTACGGACCGCCCCGACGATGTACGCCTCTGCCACAACGCCCTCCGTTGCTCTTCCGCCGGCCGGTCGCCGTCTGACCGGCCGGCGGGCATGTTTCCGGCCAATGAAGCCCAGTCGTAAAACCGAGCGGCATTCGGTTTACTCCTAAAGGGTAGCGCGCACCACGCTGACCGCCACTGCCCGGTGCTGGATGCACTCCACGGCCGGGCGTACTGTGGTTGCGAGGCCGTAGGCGAACACAGCGTGGAGGACTGAGTGAGCAGCGGGCTGATCCTGCTGGCAGTGATAGGTGTGTTCGGCACGTGGCTGTTCACCAAAATACGCCGCCGCATGGGCGTCGGCATGACCACCAAGCACTATGTGATCGCCTTTGCCGCGATCGTGCTGATCATCCTGACGGTCTGGGCGAACGCCCACACGTACCACACGTAACTACTGGGGTTTCACCGCGCCGGTGACCGGGATCTCGAACCAGACCGCCTTGCCGTCTCTGGTCGGCCTGGACCCCCACCGGGTCGCCAGCTGATCCACCAGGTACAGCCCGCGGCCGCCCTCGTCGGTCTCGCCGGCGCTGCGGATCCGGGGCAGCCGCAGGTCCGGGTCGAACACCTCGACCCAGATCGATGACGCGCCGCGGCGCAGCCGCAGGGTGAGTTCCTTCTCGGCCGGCCGCAGGATTTCATCCAGCCGGTCTTCCCAGGACTCGACCAGCATTGCGGAGCCGGGTGCTCCACCGGCCGTCTCGAAGGCGAACTCACGGCGCGGGCTCGGCGCGGGTGCCGCGTGCAGCACGGCGTTGGTGACCACCTCGGAGACCAGCAGGCAGGCCAGCTTGGACTGTTCCGGGTCCACCCCCCAGTGGGCCAGCGTGACCTGCGCCGAATTGCGCGCCTCGGAAACCCTGATCGGCTCGGCCGGGAAGGACACCTCCCAGGTCGCCAGGTCCACCGGGCTGGACTGGACCACCACGATGGCCATGTCGTCATCGATCTCCCCGGGGACGGCTTCCTCGGCGGCCTGGGCGATGGCCTCGACGTCGTTGCCCGCCACCCGGCTGACCGAGGTGCGGAGCATCTCCAGCGCTTCAGCCTCGGTGTAGTGGCCAAGACCGTCCATGCGGGTGCGCCGGTCGGTCAGCCCGTCGGTATAGAAGACCAGCGTGGAACCGGGCGGCAGCACCATCGATTCCTCGCGGAAGGTCGGTACCCCGGCGATACCCGGGCTGCGCACGCCGAGCAGTACGCCGTGGGCGATCTCCATCATGCCCACCTTGCCGTCCACGATCAGCAGCGGCGCATCGTGGCCGGCGTTCGCATACAGCAGCTCGCGCGACCACGGGTCATACACCAGGCAGGTGCAGCTCACGATCGGCGGATCCTTGAACTCATCCCGCAGTCCCGGTTGCGCGGGCCCGAGCGTGCGGACCCACTCGTCCAGCTTGCGCAGGATCTCGGCCGGTGGCTTGTCGTCCTGGGCGAAGGCGCGCAGCGCGGCCCGCAGTTGCCCCATGATCGCGGCGGCCCTGGCACCCCGGCCCTCGACGTCGCCGATCACGATGCCGACCCGTCCGGCGGATAGCTGGATGATGTCGTACCAGTCGCCGCCGACCTGGGTCTGGATGCCCTGCCCGTGTATCTCCAGCGGTTTGGCCGGCACGTACCTGCACGCGACCTTGAGCCCGTCGACTTCGGGCAGGCTCTGCGGGAGCAGGCTCTTCTGGAAGGCCAGCGCGGTGCGGCGCTCCTCCTCGAACAGCATCGAGTTGTCGATGGCGACCGCGACCCGGCTGGCGATGGCGCTGAGGAAGTCCCGGTCGTAGGCGTCGTACTGCTGTTCTTCCCGCTCGGTCAGCCTGGACAGCGCCAGGCTCATCACGCCGAGCAGCTCGCCGCGGGCCAGCAGCGGCGCGGCCACGACAGAGGTCAGGCCGACCTCGTCGCAGATCTCCTTGCTCGTCCGGCTCGGCGCCGGGAAGCGTTCCTCGGCCATGTCGGCGACCAGGACCGTCTCGAACCTGGCCATGGCCTGCTGGCAGAAGTGTCCCTCCGGATACCTGATCGGCTCGCCGACCCCGGCCCAGGTACCCGGCTTGGGCGACCAGCCCCGCGCGTGCGTGGACGTGCGGCGGATCAGCTTGTCCCCCTGGATCAGGTCGATGAAGCAGTGGTCGGCGAACTGCGGCACCAGTGTGTCGGCCACGTGCCGCAGGGTGACGCCGAGCTCCAGCGACCCGGACAGCCGCTCGCCGATGCGCTCGAGCAGCCCGATCCGCTCCTGCTCACGCTCGCTGTTGCGCCGGGTGGCTTCCCTGGCGAAGATGACGATGCCGTCGATCGCGCCGGACGGGTGCCGCAGCGGGACCGCGGTCGCCCGGACGAAGATCCGCGCTCCGTCGGCTCGGCGGCTGGCGATGGTCCCCTCCCAGGCCCGCCCGCGCAGTACCTGCCTGGCCAGCTCGACGGCCTTGCTGAGATCCTCGACCTCGAACCCCAGCGAGAGCACCGGGCGGCCGACCAGCTGGTGCGCATCCGCGGACACGCCGAACAGCTTCTGCGCGAAGGCGTTCGCATAGAGCAGGTTGTTGAGCCGGTCAGCGACGACGACCGCCGTCTCGACCTGATCGAGAACGGTGTCCGCCGGCAGATAGGCCGGGAAAGCGGCGTCCCTCCAGCCGGTCATGGCCAGCAGATCACCTCACCTTGCGCAGAGAGGCACAGCGTGCCAGCCCATGGCGGTCCAGCCACTGCACCGCGTGGTTCCGGGAGGCCGTCCCCCCGGGCAGATGCTGCGGACAGCGGCGAAGTCACCCGAAGGCTTACGAGCATGGTGAGCCGTCGCGGGCAAGCATGATCGGCGGATTACCTTCTAGCCACAAACAGGTGCATGGCGACGTCGCGAGGTAGCTCGGTACTGCGCCCCTCCGAGAAGTCCTCACATGTCACCCGCACGCCGTCGTGGCTCGCCGCGAGAGTAACCTCGCGTCCCGGTTGTATCCCGATGTCCTTGAGTTTAAGCATCAAACCCGCATCGCTCTGGACTTGCTCACTTATCCGCCGGACGGTAAACCGCTCAGTCCGGGACGTTACGGCATCTGTCATCGCCTCGGCGGGCTCGGGCCCGGTGGCCAGCGCCCGCTGAACCGCTTCCGGTGGCAGGCCAAGCTCATCCAGCCCGGGGATGAGGTTGCCATGCGGGCAGCGCACCGGATAGTCGAGCAACTCGACCAGCCTGCGCTCCACCTCTTCGGAGATGACGTGCTCCCACCGGCACGCCTCGATGTGCACCTCTTCCCAGGGCAGCCCGATGACGTTCACCAGAAGGCACTCGGCCAGCCGGTGCTTGCGCATGACCCGGGTGGCCAGGCCCCGGCCGGCCGCCGTGAGCGAAAGCTGCCGGTCGCCCGCGACCTCAAGCAGCCCGTCGCGCTCCATCCTGGCGACCGTCTGGCTTACCGTGGGACCACTCTGCGACAGCCGTTCGGCAATGCGGGCACGCAGCGGGACGATACCTTCCTCTTCCAGTTCAAAGACCGTGCGAAGGTACATCTCCGTCGTATCGATGAGCCCGTGCGCCGTCAACAGCCCTCCTTCTCCGGAGATCCTTCAAATCAAACCCCCACCGGCGATCCTCCAGCCCGAGCCAGCCAAACCCTCGCCGGCAATCCTCCAGCCCGAGCCGACCGAGCCTTCGCCAGCGATCCTCCAGCCCGGGCCGACCGAGCCTTCGCCAGCGATCCTCCAGCCCGGGCCGGCCAAACCCCCACCAGTGATCCTCCAGTTCGGAGCCTAGTTTTCATGATCGTTTGTGATTTGAAAGTGTTCTCTGACTCCAGATGCTATGCCGCCTGTGGCAAGCTCTGGCTGCTACGTCATGGAGATAGCCGCTCCACCACCCAGCCGTCGCCCGACCTGCGGTAGCACAGCCGGTCGTGCAGCCGGTTGATCCGCCCCTGCCAGAACTCCAGGGACTGCGGTGTGAGCTGGTAGCCGCCCCAGAAATCGGGCATGGGCACGTCGGTTCCCGGCGGCCAGCGCCGCTCGAACTCGGCGTACCGTTCCTCCAGCTCGGCCCTGGAACCGAGCACCGAGGACTGCCTGCTGGCCCAGGCGCCGAGCTGGGAGCCGCGCGGCCGGGTCCGGAAGTAGGGCTCGCTCTCCTGCTGGCTCAGCGCCCGGACCGCGCCTTCGATGATCACCTGACGGTACATCCCGAACCACGGGAACTGCAGGCAGGCCAGTGGGTTGACGGCCAGGTCCCGGGCCTTGCGCGACGTGCGGTTGGTATAGAACACGAAGCCCTCGGGGCCGTGGCTCTTGAGCAGCACGGTCCTGGCCCGCGGCTGGCCCGTCTCACTCACGGTGGCCAGCACCATGGCGTTCGGCTGCGGGAGCCCGGCCGCCTCCGCGTCCGCCAGCCAGCGCGCGAACTGGGTGAACGGGTCCGCGTCGAGCATCCCCTCGTCAAGCCCGGTCAATGGCTCGGATGTGTGCTGTACGGCATTCACGACTCCCGATCCTCACACAGCGCGTTCACGGGCGCATCGCCGGGCCAAACTCGCTGGCCGGCACCATGCGGCGGTGCGGCTACCCGCGCGCGGGCCAGGCACGGTTGAATAGGTGCCGCCGAATAGGTGCCGCGCTCGTCCACCACGCTGCGGTCGTGTCATCCCGGAAAAGGCAAGGAGCCCACATGTCCGAATTCAAGCCCGGACTCGAAGGTGTCGTGGCGTTCGAAACCGAGATCGCCGAGCCGGACCGGGAGGGCGGGGCGCTTCGCTACCGCGGCGTGGACATCGAGGAACTCGCCGGGCACGTATCCTACGGGCACGTCTGGGGCCTGCTCGTGGACAACGCGTTCTCTCCGGGGCTGCCGCCGGCCGAGCCGTACCCGATCCCGGTGCACTCCGGCGACATCAGGGTGGATGTGCAGAGCGCGCTGGCCATGCTGGCCCCGGCCTGGGGGATGCGGCAGCTTCTCGACATCACCGACGAGGAGGCGCGCGACGACCTGGCCCGCGCGTCGGTCATGGCGCTGTCGTTCGTGGCTCAGGCGGCCCGGGGCCTCGGCCTGCCCATGGTGCCGCAGAGCAGGGTGAACGAGGCGAAGACGATCACCGAGCGGTTCATGATCCGCTGGCGCGGCGAGCCCGACCCGCGGCATGTGAAGGCCGTGGACGCCTACTGGGTCTCGGCCGCCGAGCACGGCTTGAACGCCTCCACCTTCACCGCCCGGGTGATCGCCTCCACCGGCGCCGACGTCGCCGCCGCGCTGTCCGGGGCGGTCGGCGCGATGTCCGGCCCGCTGCACGGCGGCGCGCCGGCCAGGGTGCTGAACATGATCGAGGCGGTGGAGCGGTCCGGCGACGCCGTAGCCTACGTGAAGTCGGCCCTGGACCGGGGCGAGCGCCTGATGGGCTTCGGACACCGGGTGTACCGGGCCGAGGATCCGCGTGCCCGGGTGCTGCGCAGGGCGGCCAGGGAACTCGGCGCCCCCAGGTTCGAGGTGGCCGAGGCGCTGGAACGCGCCGCCCTGGACGAGCTGCACTCCCGCAGGCCGGACCGGGTGCTGGCGACCAACGTGGAGTTCTGGGCGGCGATCGTGCTCGACTTCGCCGAAGTGCCCTCGCACATGTTCACCTCGATGTTCACCTGCGCCAGGACGGCGGGCTGGGCCGCCCACATCCTGGAGCAGAAGCGCACCGGCCGCCTGGTCCGCCCCAGCGCCCGCTACGTCGGCCCCAAGGCCCGCCCAGTCTCCGAAGTCCCCGGCGCCGACGAGGTCCTAGACCGCGCCATGTAGCCATCCCAGCTGCCAACCCCGGCAACGTCACACAAACCACACCCCACCCCACCAGCCACACCCACACCCGCCAACGTCACACCGACCACACCCACCCCGGCAACGTCACACCGGCCGGGTTTGTGGGCGCTGTGGGGCGCTTACTAAACTTAACTGTGTGACGAGCATTGATATCCCCGCAGACCTCAAGCCAGCGGACGGCCGGTTCGGCTGCGGGCCTTCCAAGGTCCGCCCTGAACAACTCGATGCACTCACCGCCTGGGGTGTGCGCTATCTGGGCACCTCGCACCGGCAGTCCCCGGTCCGCTCGGTGGTCGGCCGCATCCGTTCGGGAATATCAGATCTTTTCTCTTTGCCCGAAGGCTACGAGGTGATCCTGGGCAACGGCGGAACCACAGCCTTCTGGGACATCGCCGCGTTCGGTCTGGTAAGGCGCAAGGCTCAGCACCTATCGTTCGGCGAGTTCTCGTCGAAGTTCGCGAAGGTGACCGCCGCGGCGCCCTGGCTGGACGCGCCGGCCGTGATCGAATCGGCCGTGGGCACGCACCCGCTCCCGGTGGCTGAGCCCGGGGTGGACGCCTACGCGCTCACCCACAACGAGACCTCCACCGGCGTGGCCATGCCCATTGTGCGGGTCACCGGGGCCGACGAGGGCGCTCTGGTGCTGGTCGACGCGACCAGCGGGGCCGCCGGGCTGCCGGTCTCAATGGCCGAGGCCGACGTCTACTACTTTGCCCCGCAGAAGGGCTTCGCCGCCGAGGGCGGGCTCTGGCTTGCGATCATGTCGCCGCTGGCCCTGGAACGCGCCGAACGGATCGCTGCCTCAGGGCGGTATGTACCTGAGTTCTTCTCGCTGCCCACCGCGATCGACAACTCGCGCAAGAACCAGACCTACAACACGCCCTCGCTGGCCACGCTGCTGCTGATGGCCGACCAGGTGGAATGGATGCTCAGCAACGGGGGCCTGGACTGGACCACCGCGCGCACCGCCGACTCCTCGTCCCGGCTGTACACCTGGGCGGAGAAGTCGCCGTTCGCGACGCCGTTCGTCGCCGACCCGGCGCAGCGCTCGCAGGTGGTCGGCACCATCGACTTCGCCGGCCCGGTGGACGCGGCCGAGGTGGCCGCCACGCTGCGGGCGAACGGGATCGTGGACACCGAGCCCTACCGCAAGCTCGGCCGCAACCAGTTGCGCATCGGCATGTTCCCCGCCGTCGACCCGGCCGACGTGGAGGCGCTCACCGCCTGCATCGACTATGTGGCCGAGCGCTTGTAAGACCATTTCAAAATCTTTGAACGATCATGGAACCAGGTTCTGGTCAGGTCAGTGGGCGATCTGGTGCACCAGTGCGCCGATGAGCACGGCCAGCACGAGGATCGCCAGCACGGAGGGCAGCAGCCAGCGGGGCGCACGGTTCACGTCTGGCAGCCTACGCCGTCGCCCGCAGAGGGCTTCAGCGCCCAGCTTCCGATGGACTCGTAGTGCGGGCGCGGCCCCAGATAGCTGCGGATCAGGTGGATCCGGTCCGCCGTCCAGGGGCTGCCGGCATGGCTCTTGAGCGATTCCACCAGGTCACTGACGTTGACCGGTTCCTTGCACCGGGCCAGGGTTATGTGCGGCCGGAAGATCCGTCCCGCGTCCGGCGGCGGGACCTTCGCATGCCGGGCGGCCGCCGCCACCGACTCGGCGATGGCGTCCAGCGCGTCCATGTCACCCTGGAGGCCCGTCCATAGCACCCGCGCCCTGGAGGCCTTCGGGAAGGCGCCGCCGCTGGCGGTCCGCAGACCGAGGGCACGATGTCTGGCGGCGGCGTTACCCAGCTTGATCGCGAGTCGCGGGGTGGCTTTCTCGTTCACCTCGCCGAGGAACGCGAGCGTGACATGCCAGGACTCCGCGCTGGCCCAGCGAAGCTCAGGGCGGGAGGCCCGCAGCGGCGCGACCACCCGCTCCAGTTCACCGAGCGCTATCACCGACGGGGTGATGGCGACGAACAATCTCACTGCTTATGGGTACCAGAGCCGGGCAGGTGCTGCGCCCAGGTCACGGCGGCAGCCGTCGCGAATGCGGGTCAGGCGGCCGCCTTCAGCAGTGTGGACGGCCTGAGCTGGTCCCGGACCCTGAGGTCCAGGCTGCGGGCGAGCATGAGCGCGACCACGGCGGCGGCGACCGCGGAGATCGCCCCGCCGGCGATCAGGCTGGTGCGCGGGCCGAACGCCTGCGCGACCCAGCCGACCAGCGGTGACCCGAGCGGCGCGCCGCCGAGGAACACCAGCAGGTACAGTCCCATGACCCGGCCGCGCATGTCCGGGGTCGTGCCGAGCTGCGTGGCCGAGTTGGCCGCCGTGGTGAAGGTGATCAGCACCACCCCGATCGGGAACAACGCGAGCACGAAGGTCCAGAACGACGGCATCAGCCCGTTCAGCACCTCGAGCAGGCCGAAGACGAACGAGGTGGTCAGCAGCAGCCTGGGCCCCGGCTTCTTCCTGCGGGCGGCCAGCAGCGCCCCGCCCAGCGCACCGGCCGCGAACACGGTGGAGCCGAGCCCGAACGCGCCCGCGCCGGTGTGGAACACGCCCTTCGCCATCAGCGGGATGGCGACCTGGAAGTTCATCCCGAACGTCGCCACGAAGAACACCAGCACCATCAGCGACCAGAGGGCAGGCCGCGCCCGAACGTAGGCCAGCGCCTCGCGAAGCTGTCCCTTGGCCCTGGGCTTACGTTCGGCGGGGTGCAGCTCGGACGGCCGCATGAGCTTGAGCCCGGCGATCACCGCGAGGTAGGACGCGGCGTTCACCAGGAAGGCCGTCGGCGTCCCGACGGCCGCGATTATCAGCCCGGCAGCGGCTGGCCCGGCGATCCGGCCCAGGTTGAACACGGCGCTGTTCAGCGCGATGGCGTTGGGCATCTCGGCCCGGCCGACCATCTCCACCGCGAACGTCTGCCTGGCCGGGTTGTCGACCACGGTGACCATGCCCAGCGCGAAGGCGAGCGCGTACACGTGCCAGATGCGCACCTCGCCGGTCAGCGCGAGCACACCGAGGATCAGGGCGAGCGCACCGGCGCTGGCCTGGGTGACCATGAGGATGATCCGCTTGGGGTAGCGGTCCACGATGGCGCCGCCCCACAGGCTGAACAGCAGCAGCGGGAGAAACTGCAGCCCGGTGGTGATGCCCAGCGCACTGCCGCTGCCATGGGTCAGATCCAGGACCAGCCAGTCCTGTGCGACCCGCTGCATCCAGGAGCCGGTGTTCGAGATGACCTGACCGGTGGCGAACAGCCGGTAATTCCGGATGCGCAGCGAGCTGAACGTGCGGCCGAGCGAGCGGGCCGCCGCACCGAGACGGGGGGTGCGCCGCGAGCTTAGGCCTGGCTGAGCTTCTCCAGGACCGGGGCCGCCTGGCGCAGGATGGCCCGCTCTTCCGGGGTCAGCTCCTTCAGCCGTTTGGCCAGCCAGGCGTCCCTGCGCTTGCGCGCCTGGACGACCAGGGCCCGGCCTTCCTCGGTCACGGTCAGGACCACCTGGCGCCGGTCGGTCGGATGCGGCGCGCGCATGACCAGGTGCCGTTCCTCCAGGACGGCGATCACGCGGGTCATGGAGGGCGGCTGCACCTTCTCGTACTCTGCCAGCTCGCCCGGCGTCATCGCGGCATGCTTCTCCAGCACGGCGAGCGCGGCGAGCTGAGTATCGGAGAGTGAGGTCAAGCCTTCCGCCTGCCGCTCTACCCGCAGCCGGCGAGCGAGACGGCTCACCGAGATGCGCAAGGCCGTGGCCAGGCCCGCGTCCGACCTGGTCTGCGTCGCTGTCATGTTCATTAGCCTGAGTCATTACTGTTGCTAACGATATGCAGGATGCGAGCATTCCTGCAAATCATTAGCAACGCGAAGGATGGCGCCACCAGCGCCCGGTTCAAGTACACCATGACTTGGACCACAACTCACCCCGTCACGGCGATCAGTACAACACCTCCCTCATCCACGGTCATCCGGGGTTTACCGCACGAACGTCAGAGGGTCCGGAGTGTGTCCCGAAGGTTCCCCGGCAGACCGCTGCCAAACCATGCCCTAGCCTCGTACCTGTGAGCGGAGCGTCCCACCCGGAACCCCAGTCCGGCCCGGCCACCAGCGACTCAGCCGCCAGCGGCGCGGGCGCGGAAGGCGCCGAACCGGGTACGGTTCAGGCGGCCGTTCGCAACGCCGCCGCACGCCGCGAGTCGCCACCGCCGCTGGAGGCCAACGATCGCCTGGTGACAGCGGTGTTCACGGCGGCCTGGGCGGTGGCGCTGGTCGTCCTGCTGGCGGTCCGCAGCGATATTCCGGCCCGCGAGCGCTGGTGGATCTGGGTCGCTGTCGCCGGCCTGGTCATGGGTTTGTTCGCGCTCTGGTACGTCCCGCACCTACAGCGCAGCCGAGCCCGCGCAGCCGACCGCCGCGCCACCCGTAACAGCGACGGCTCACGCTGAGCCGTGACAGCAAAGCGTCACCAACTCGACCGGGCCTGCTCTAGCCGTGGTCGAGGGACTCGAAGACGGTTTCCTCGACCGAGACGCCTGGCTGGTCGACCAGGTCGTAGCCCAGCTCGTCGATGATCGGCGGCATCGCTGGCTCATGTCCTGGGACGGCTGTCGCCTCCGAGTGCGCACCGCAGCCGTGGTCAACGGAGACCACCCGGCCGTCCTCGGGTGCGTAGGCGTTCGCGCATACGCCAAACACGGCGCCCAGCGGTCCGGCAAGCCGGACCAGGAAGCCGCAGCTCACGCACTGAGCAGGCGCCGACCTGGCCACAGCCGACTGCGGGCCATGATCACCGGTGTACCAGCGCTCGGCCGTTTCGTCCCGGCCGATGGCCGAGAGCACCCGGGCCCGGGGTTCCTCCGGCCGCGCCGCCGTTTCTGACTCGTCGGTGGACGGCCAGTCCTGCAGGCCGTCGGTCCCATCTTCGGCCACCACCGGAACCAGGCGCTCATCGTCGAGCGCCGCGGGCATCAGGTCGCCGACGCCGACGTCGCCGGGCCGGAGCCGGTCCCGCCACGGTACCCACTCGGGCGCCAGCAGGGCGTCCGGGCCAGGCAGCAGGACCACCTCGCTGACGGTGACCACCTTGGACCGCGAGGCCCTGGCCACGGTGACCGCCCAGCGCCAGCCGACGTATCCGGGCTGCAGGCAGTCGAACAGGTGCGTGGCGACCCGGTCGCCGTCCACCTCGATGCCGGCGTGCCCGCCGACGTTCGCCTCCCCGGCCAGTTCGACCGCTGCCGCGCGGGCAAGGTCGCTGGCCATGACGCACATGTCGTCAGGCTCCTTGGTACGGGACCGGGCTGCTGGACTCACAGTCAGCTATTCTCCCCCATCTAGGAGACCACCTGAACCTTCTTACTACCATCTTCCGGCCGCTGCACGGACAACTCTCGCTGGCCGGCCTTGAAGAACCCCCTCTGGTGGGCCCGCCGGGTCGCGGTCGCCCGGCACACCCTGAATACTGGAACCATGCGAATGTCCGGCGCGCGGGACGCGGCCCGCGGCGCGGCGTCCGCCACCGGGGCGGCCGCACGTGCCTCCCGCACTGCCACGCGCTCGACAACCGCGTTCATCAACCGGCTGACGAACGCCTCCGGGGCCGGCCAGACCGGCCTGGGCGCCCTGATCAGGCTCACCGCCGCCGGCAGCATCGGCGACGGCTTCGTGGCCGTCTCCCTGGCCGGAACGATCTTCTTCAACACCTCGGTCGATCAGGCCAGGAGCAAGGTCGTCCTGTTCCTGATCATTACGATGACCCCGTTCGCGCTGCTGGCCCCCTTCATCGGGCCGATGCTCGACCGGCTGCAAGACGGCCGCCGCTACATCCTGGCCGGTACTTTGATGGCCCGCGGGCTGCTGTGCTGGGGGATGTCGGCCGCGGTCAAGAACCCGCTCACCCTGCTGCCGTCCGCGTTCGGCATCCTCGTCCTGCAGAAGGCCTACGGCGTCGCGCGCGCCTCCATCGCCCCCCGGCTGCTGCCGCAGGAGATCACGCTGGTGCGGGCGAACGCACGCTCCGCCCTGGCCTCGCTGATCGCCACGGCCATCGCCGCCTCGGTGGCGGCCGGGTTCGACAAGCTGCTCGGCCCGGCCTGGGTACTGCGCATCGCCACAGTGATCTACATAGCGGCCATGACGCTCGCGCTGCGGCTGCCCGGCCATGTGGACACGCCGCGGGCCGACTTCGAGCCGACCCAGCCACTGCACGTGCACCAGCCGGATCCGGGCGGCCCCGGCCCCGGCGCCGCCCGGCAGGCCGCGGCCTCCGACGGCCACACGCGTACACTCCCCCCGGGACGGGAGGGCGATTCCGGGCCGCCGAACGGTGAGCACCGCAAGGTGCGGTGGCGGACGCTGCAGCAGGTCGGCCCGGTGGTTGGCGAGGCGATGCGGGGCAACGCCGCGCTGCGCGCCCTGTCCGGCTACATGATCTTCTTCCTGATATTTCTGCTCCGCACCGACCATTTCCACGGGGTCTCACAGAATTTCGCGCTCGGCGGAATGGTCGGGGCCGCCTCGGCCGGTGGGATGGTCGCCATGGCCATCGGCTCGATGCTGAAGTCCAGGGCACCCGAACTGATGCTGTTCATGATGCTCGTGCTGGCCACGGTCATCACGGCGGCCTGCGCATGGTTCTACGGGCTGTTCGCCGCGCTCATTGTCGCGTTCATCGCAGCGCTCGCGACCGCGCTCGGCAAGCTGGCGCTCGATTCCATCGTGCAGCGGGAGATCGGCGAGGAAATCCGTTCCTCGGCCTTCGCGGTCTCGGAGACGCTGCACCAGCTCTCCTGGGTGGCCGGCGGCCTGGCCGGAGTGGCCATGTCGTTCACTAACAGCGGAACCGCCGGACTGTCCATCGCCGCCACCGGAGTCGGCGTCTCGCTCGTCGTGCTGATCCTGCGGAGGCGCCGCAGGATCAGGCTCCAGACGGCTCCCTACCCCGGCTAGTGACCAGATTCACGCTGCTGAACTGGGCAGACGTCCGTAAATTTTCACCATCAGGGCTGGTGCCGGTACAACGGCAACCGGTGGCGGGTCAGGGTTCAAGATCGTCGGCTACGGCACGCAGTACCGCCGCGATCTTCTTCGCCTCCCGGCCATCCGGGTGCTTGCCCCGCCGGTACACGGTGGAGACCTGATCCAGCAGCTTGATCAGATCCTCCACCAGAACGATCATTTCGTCTGGATCCTTGCGACTGGTTCTAGCCACCGTCGGCGGCGGCTCGAGCAGGCGAACCTGCAGGGCCTGCGCACCCTTGCGGCCCTCCGCGATTCCGAATTCCACCCGTTGACCAGCCCGCAATCCTGCGGCCCCGGTTTGCAGAGCGGAGGAATGCACGAACACCTCACCGCCGTCGTCGCGGGTGAGGAAGCCGAACCCCTTGTCGGAGTCATACCACTTGACCTTGCCAGTCGGCACAGACGGGACCTCACGTGATGAAAGGGATTCTGACCGCTTCGGGACCTTGGCAGGACCGAAGCCACCAATAAGGCTATCGGTAGCGCGGCGGCAACGGCAGTCGCGTTTGGACTAGACCACGCACACCTCCGCCGCGGCCAACGGCGCGTTCGGCCACCCGGCACAGCGACGTGGTCCCGGCGGTACCGGGACCACGTCATCCGCGGCCTCGCACGTTCGGATGATGGTGCTGGGACGGGATCGCGTGCGGACCGGGAAACCATCGGTTACTACCCGACGTGATACCCGAATTCACCGTGCGCAACCATCCTCAGCCGGATGGCGGGCCTGTCTCGCAGCTCAGGCGTGCGGCGTCCGGTACCAGGAAGGCACCCGGCGCGGCCGCCGCCCCTGGCGCACCCGCCAGCCGAGGTATATGGCGCTGAGCAGCACGCCGAGCCGGATCAGATTCCATCCGTCGATGCGAACCGCGTGCGCGAAACCGGCCAGGGTCCCGGACTTCGCCGTCAGGCCGGCCAGCAGGGCACCCCCGACGAACATGACCGCGATCGGCGCGGCGAGCACGGCCACCTTGTCCCGGACATCCCACAGCCGCGACACCAGGATGATGACCACGCCGAACAGCCACAGCGGGAACGGGTAGACCAGCACCCCAGCAGCGATCAGCAGGATCGCGGCCACCTCCAGCGGGTGCCTGCGGGCCAGCGTCACAATGGCCCTCGGCCAGTTCTCCGCCAGGTCCGTCCCCGCATCGGCCAGGCCGCCCAGCAACTCGTCGTCTGAGTCCAATGGCTGCTCTGCGCCTGGTTCTGACGGCTGAGTCCACCAGGCTGGCACGCCCAGCGGGCCGGCCGCTGCCGGGTGCGGCACTGCCGCCCGGCGGGGCGGCAGGCGCTCCGGCGTGTCCCGGCCAGCCGCTAACAGGTCCGGTGACGTGCGGTCCCATGGCATACGCTGCCATGACCCTCCGGCGACGCTGCCAGGGCGCCACCGCGCGGTTATCGGCCGGTGCGGGTTCGGAACGGCGAATGGCCGCGGCCCTGCGTCCGGCCGCCGCTTCGGGGGGGCCACGGGCTCGCCGGGCGAGCCGCCCATGCCAGACGGCGCGGATTCAGCAGCCACCACCCTGGCGGTAGCAGGAGCCGCCTCATCCAGCCGCTGCCGCTCCTGGGCTGCCAGTCTCTCCGGGTCACCGAACAGGCCAAGCAGGCGCCGCACGTCTTTGGCCTCAGCCACACGTGTTTCGCCGATCTGCCTGGCGATGGCGGCGCGTGACCGCGCCATGAACGTGAGCCGTTCGTCCGGGCGAAGTATCCGCTGCGCCGCGTCCGCCAGCTCACTCAGGTAGTCGAGCACGAGCTGCTCGGCGCTGGCGTCCATGCGCCGATAATCCCTCAGTACAACGTCTCGCGTATGCAAAACGTCTGCTCTGGTCAGGCGAAATAGCTAAAAGGGCGGCCCCGCGCTGCCGGGGGCCGCCCTTTTGTGCTATTGAACCTTCTAGTCAGCGGATCTGGCTAGAAGTCCATGTCACCGCCGCCGGGGGCGGCTGGTGCCTTCTCCTTCTCCGGCTTCTCCGCGATGACCGCCTCGGTGGTGAGGAACAGGCCCGCGATGGAAGCGGCGTTCTGCAACGCGGAACGCGTGACCTTGGCCGGGTCGATGATCCCCGCCTTGAACATGTCCACGTAGTCGCCGCTCGCGGCGTCGAGCCCGTGGCCTGCGGCCAGCGTCGAGACCTTCTCGACCACCACGCCGCCTTCGAGGCCGGCGTTCACGGCGATCTGCTTCAGCGGCTCCGCCAGCGCGCGGCGCACGATGTTCGCGCCGGTGCTCTCGTCGCCGGTCAGCTCCAGCTTCTTGAAGGCGTTGGTGCCGGCCTGCAGCAGGGCCACGCCGCCACCGGCGACGACACCCTCCTCGACCGCTGCCTTGGCGTTGCGCACCGCGTCCTCGATGCGGTGCTTGCGCTCCTTCAGCTCGACCTCGGTG
>DATGGU010000004.1:0-22575 GCA_035308365.1 Streptosporangiaceae bacterium | reverse complement strand
TGGGCTCTTTTGCCTGCTGCCCTGCTGAGCAGCCCTCTGGCTGGGGCCAGTGGCGTTCCGACGCTGCTCTATGATTATCAGTTCACCGGCACCACTGGTACGGTTGCTAATTCGGCACCTGGCGGTGTAGTGGCGCCGCTGACCCTGTCCGGCAACTGGCAGGCGGTGCCCACCGGAGTGCAATTCACCGGCAATACGACCGGCGAGTGGTCGGTGGCCTACGGCAAGCCGACCAGTGGGTATACTCTCGATGAACCGTCGGCCGCCGCGGTCGGCGTCGGCTCGGAGTTTACCTACCAAGCTCCGGCAAATGGCACATGCTTTAGCGACACGCCGAATATTACCCAGATCGGCCGCTTCCATCTGCATGACGCCCAGGCCAAAATACAGCTGTCCAGTTGCAGCTCCAGCCAGGTCAAAGTGATGGCAGAATGCAGATTCAGTGGATCGCTTACCCCGCCGGGCACGTCGCCGCTTGTCAGTAGCCTGCCACTGATCAGTGGCGATACGTATATCGTCAAATGCATGAAATCGCCGGATCAGCCAAATAATACTGCCACCATTACGCTGTCCGTCACCGACCTGGACGCGACGCGGGGGGAGAAGAAGGTCGTCGACACATTCGCGGTCGCCGCCATAGGGGATATGCAGACCACGCAATTTATCAGCGTCGGGAACAAATACCCGCTGCCCCCGCCCGCCGACAACACCGACCAGTTCAACGGCATCATCACCAGCGCCGCCTACTGCGCAGGCACACCAGCCCAAGTAGGCATCTGCCTCTCTACAATCCTGCCGACACATTAGCCGAGCGATTTCCCATACATAATCATCCACCCCGATAATCTCACAAAGCCTTCGAGGAATCGATTACTGTAACCAGTAAATGTAGTGACGGTCCGGTGGGGGTGGCTGGGCTCGCTGGGCTGGGGGTGGCTGGGCTGGAGTGACTGGGCTGGAGTGACTGGGCTGGCTGGCTGGGCTGAGGGGGTGGTTGGGGTGGCTGGGGTGGTGGTTGGGCGAGTTGGGCTGGTGGGTGGCTGGGCTGGAGTGACTGGGCTGGCTGGCTGGCTGGGCTGGTGGGGCGGCTGGGCTGGCTGGGCTGGTGGGGGTTAGTCCCAGCGATGGGAGTTGGTGTCAGTCAGGTCGCCGGGGTGGTCGGGGAGGACGCAGAACAGGAGGCCGGCTGGGTCTCGCATGACCCACCAGAAGTGGATCTGGCCGATGCGTTCGGCACCTAGATTTTCGAGGCGGGCTATCTCGGCGTCCAGGTCGTCGGTGTGGATGTCGATGTGGACCCGGGGTGGGCCTTCACCGAGGCGCTGGACCAGCAGCGCGAACTCCTGGCCATGCAGGTCCGAGCCGTAATACTCGGGGAACCGGGAGTTTTGCGGCAGCGGCTGGCCGCTCGCGGCCTGCCAGAAGGTTAGTTCCTTGTCCAGGTCGTCAGGCGGGACGTCGATGACGATCTTGAAGAGCCTGCTGTGGTGTGTCACGGTCGGCAAGGTACTCCGGATCGCCGGCGCTCAGCGAGAAAATTATGGCGGGCTGCTGTGCTTTTTGGGCCGGAAGGACGCCCTGCGGCAATAGCGTGGGCCTATGCCTCCGAAGAAGGATCCGGACTTCCCGCAGCCGACCGAGGACGAGCGGGAGCTGCTGTTGCGGTGGCTGGGGTACCTGCGCGGCTCGGTGCTGCGCAAGATCCGGGGTCTGTCCGACGACCAGGCCAGGTGGACGCCGCCGGGGTCGCTGATCCCGCTGATCGGGATCGTCAACCATCTGACCCGGGTGGAGTGGCGGTGGATCGACGGCGCGATGCGGGGCCAGGAGACCAGCCGGAGCGAGGATGAGTTCCGGCCGGGCGATGAGCTTACGGTGAGCATGGCCGTGGCCGCCTACGAGGAACGGGGGCGAGCCACCGATGAGGCCGTCCGGGCGATGGCCTCGCTCGGCGAGAAGTCAGCCAAGGACGACGGGACCGACCTGCGCTGGGTACTGCTGCATCTGATCAACGAGACGGCCCGGCACGCCGGGCACGCCGACGCGGTCAGGGAACTGCTCGACGGTACCACCGGCGAGTAGTTCCGCGGTGGCAGACGCGGTGAAGGTGGCAGGCCCGGCCGCGGCGGGCGGCTGGCTGCGTTCCCGGTTGCGCCGCGACTGGCATCTGGTGGTGCTCGCCGGGTGGGCCGTCGCGTGGTTCGTGATCCTGGCGCACGATGGTGGCATCGCCTGGAAGTTCTTCGTGCAGGGCACGGACCTGCTGTTCAGCGGGCACGATGGCGCCTCGAAGAAACATGCCTACCTGCACATCTACGCGACCTATCCGCAGTTGCAGATCGGGCCGGTGGCATATCTGGCGGCCGGGGTGCTGCGCCAGATCGGGCCGGACTTCGGGGTGGTGGCGGCGGAGATCGTGATGACCGCCATGGGACTGCTGATGGTCGTGATGATCCAGCGGGTCGCGGTCGTGGCGCGACCCGAGCTGGCCGGCGGTCCGGGGCGGCGCCGTCTGGTGCTGGTCATGCTGACGGCCGGGGCGCTGTTCGTGGTGGCCTGGGCCGAGCTGGCCGGCGCGTACGGGCATCTCGACGACGCGATCGCGCTGACCTGTGCGGTCGGCGGGGTGTGGATCTGGGTTGCCGGGAAGGTGAGCGAGCCGGTCCGGGCGGCGCTGACCGGGGTGGCCGTCGGGCTGGCCGCCGCGGCCAAGCCGTGGGCGTTCGTCTTCCTGCCGGTGATCCTGCTGCCCCGCTGGACCGCCCAGCCGAGCCTGAGAGACGAGGTTCGCGTCCGGCTCATCGCGGTGGGTGGCGTGGTGGCCGTCACGCTGGCCGCCTGGCTGCCGTTCTTCATCGCGGACCCGGCCACGGTGAACGCCATGCACTACCAGATCGCCAACATGCCCGACTCGGCCCTCCGGGCGCTGGGTGTGAACTCGGCCAAGACGCCGTCCTGGGACCGGACGGCGCAGGTGGTGCTCGGCTGTGTGCTCGGCATCGCGGCCATCGCGCGGCGGCGGTGGGCGGCGGTGATCCTGCTCGGGGCCGGGGCGCGGATCGCGCTGGACCCGGGAGTACACAGCTACTACACGCCGGAGCTGATGGCCGGGGCGCTGCTGTGGGATCTGCTTGGGCCGCGGCGGGCGGTGCCGGTGTGGAGCATCGCCTGTTTCGCCGCGCTGAACGTCACGCCGCTGCTCACCACGGATGCCGCCGTGCTCGGTGACGTACGGCTCGGGGTGATCATCGCGGTCACAGCCGCCATTCTGCTGGGGCCGGACCGGTGGTACTGGCGCGCGCCGGGGCAGCACCGGGGCGGGTGGGTGCTCAGCAGTGCGGCTCAGGAGTCACCGATCGCCTGGGGTAGGAGCGGTGGGCGTCCACGCCGGGGGTCTTCACGGCGCTCGCTGACGGGCCTGGCGGGGGAGCAGCAGACCGGGTGTACATCAGCAGGGTGGTCCGCTGCAGCGTCCCGGGTCGCAGGCGGATTCCGCGCGCGATCACCTGGTGGCCGAAGATATCGGTGACCCGCACCCGGAACGGGCCCCGGCCGGCCCCCACGGCGGACGTCCGGTAATCGCCGGGGCGCAGCCTGAGCGGCTGCCAGCCCCTCCGTAATGGAGTTAGAGCTTTGACCATGCCTCGGTGAGTACCGAGCGGAGGATCTGCTCTATCTCGTCGAAGTGCTCCTGGGTGCAGATCAGCGGTGGAGAGAGCTGCAGGACCGGGTCGCCGCGGTCGTCGGCGCGGCAGACCAGGCCGGCATCGAACAGCGCATGAGACAGGAAGCCGCGCAGCAGCCGCTCGGACTCGTCGTCGTCGAAGGTCTCCCGCGTCGTCTTGTCCTTGACCAGCTCGATCCCGTAGAAGTATCCGTCGCCGCGCACCTCGCCGACGATCGGCAGGTCGGTCAGCTTCTCCAGAGTGGCCCGGAAGCCGGCCTCGTTGGCCCGGACGTTGCCAAGCAGGTCTTCCTTCTCGAACACGTCCAGGTTGGCCAGCGCCACCGCGGCCGAGACCGGATGGCCGGCGAAGGTGACCCCGTGCGCGAAGCTGGCTGCCCCGTGGCTGAACGGCTCCATCAGCCGGTCGCTGGTGATCATCCCGCCGAGCGGTGCGTAGCCGGAGGTCACACCTTTGGCGAAGGTGATGATGTCCGGCTGGTAGCCGTAACGCTGAGCGCCGAAGTAGTGGCCGAGCCGGCCGAACGCGCAGATCACCTCGTCGGAGACCAGCAGCACGCCGTGCTTGTCGCAGATCTCGCGGACCCGCTGGAAGTAGCCGGGCGGCGGCGGGAAGCAGCCGCCGGCGTTCTGCACCGGTTCCAGGAACACGGCGGCGACCGAGTCCGCGCCCTCCCGTTCGATGGCGCGGTCGATCTCGTCGGCGGCCCACCGGCCGAAGGCGACCAGGTCGTCGGCCACGAAGCCGGGCGCACGGTAGAAGTTGGTGGTGGGTACCCGGACGCCACCGGGCGGCAGCGGCTCGAACGGGGCCTTGATCGGGGCCAGGCCGGTGATGGCCAGCGCGCCCATGGAACTGCCGTGGTAGGCGATCTCGCGGCTGATCACCTTGTACCTGCCGGGCTGGCCGATCATCCTGAAGTACTGCTTGGCCAGCTTCCAGGCCGACTCCACCGCCTCGGAGCCGCTGGTCGTGAAGAACACCCGGTTCAGGTCGCCGGGAGCCAGCTCGGCCAGCCGGGTGGCCAGCTCGATGGCCCGCGGGTGGGCGTAGGACCACAGCGGGAAGTAGGCCAGCTCGGACGCCTGTCGCGCGGCCGCCTCGGCTATCTCGGTGCGGCCGTGCCCGGCCTGGCTGACGAACAGCCCGGCCAGGCCGTCCAGGTAACGCTTGCCGCGGGAGTCGTAGACGTAGGGGCCGGAGCCACGGACGATGACCGGCATCTCGGCATGGTCATAGGACGACATCCGGGTGAAGTGCAGCCACAGGTTGCGCCTGGCCGCGTCCTGCTGGGTGTCCGCCGTCTGATCTGCGCTGGTCATCTGGTTCCCCATGAGTAGGTCTGCTTGCGGAGCTTGAGGTACATGAACGTCTCGGTGCTGGTCACACTCGGCACCGAGCGCACCCGGCTGAGGATTTCGAGCAGGTGGTCGTCGTTCTCGCAGACCACCTCGATGAGCAGGTCGAACGACCCGGCGGTGATCACCACGTAGTCGATCTCGTCCAGCACGGCCAGGTGCTCGGCCACCCGTTCCAGGTCGCCCTCGCAGCGGATCCCGATCATCGACTGCCGGTGGAAACCGAGGGTCAGCGGATCGGTCACCGCGACGATCTGCATAACGCCGGTTTCGGTCAGCCGCTGGACCCGCTGGCGGACCGCCGCCTCGGACAGGCTGACCGCCTTGCCGATGGCCGCGTAGGACCGCCTGCCGTCCTGCTGAAGCTGCTCGATGATCTGCTTGGCGGTGTCGTCCAGCACGACCGGGGGGCTGTTGGCGGCCCCGTTACCCGCCGAACGGCGACGGCGGCCGTTGGCCGGTGCCGCGGTGCCGGGAGCGTGGGCCATTTGGGTGCCTCCCCTCCGGGCGGCCGGAGCTGGTCGTGCCACGGGTATCCATTGCCATGCTCCCACGATTCGAGGGGTTGTCAACTGATTCAGTTGGTCATTGCGGATTTCACGACGAAATCAATCGTAGCGCCCACGCTTTCCTGCGGGGTTCGCACCCTGTCGAGGTGCGGCAATTGCCCGGGAATGCGGTGCGCCCGGGGCCGGGGTGACCAGCGGCGGCCCTTATACGATCGGCAGCATGGCGGCGAGCAAACCCAGGAAGCCGGCTCGGGATCTGCGCAGTTACGGATGGTTCGGCGGCGGCAAGACCGACGCGCTGCGCACCTTCGGCCACCGGTCCCGGATGCGCGGGCTCGGTTACCTGCCCGAGGAACATCTCGGCAAGCCGGTCATCGCGGTCCTGAACACCTGGTCCGACATCAACCCCTGCCACATGCACCTGCGCGAGCGGGCGCAGCAGGTGAAGCGGGGCGTGTGGCAGGCGGGCGGCTTCCCGCTGGAGTTTCCGGTGTCCACGCTGTCGGAGACCTACCAGAAGCCGACCCCGATGATGTACCGGAACCTGCTGGCGATGGAGACCGAGGAACTGCTGCGCTCCTATCCCATCGACGGCGCGGTGCTGATGGGCGGCTGCGACAAGACCACGCCCGGCCTGCTGATGGGCGCGGCCAGCGCCAACCTTCCGGCGATCTACGTCACCGCCGGGCCGATGCTGCGCGGCAACTACCGCGGTATGGCGCTGGGCAGCGGCACCGACGTGTGGAAATACTGGGACGAGTACCGGGCCGGGCTGATCGGGGACTGCGAGCTGGCCG
The DNA here is from genome assembly GCA_035308365.1 of Streptosporangiaceae bacterium. GTDB lineage: Bacteria > Actinomycetota > Actinomycetes > Streptosporangiales > Streptosporangiaceae > PALSA-505. Next base: position 16,225 of record DATGGU010000004.1, on the reverse strand, counting down.
AGATCGAGTACGGCATCGCCCGCTCGCCCGGGCACTGCATGACCATGGGCACCGCGTCCACCATGACATCCTCGGCCGAGGCGCTCGGCATGACGCTGCCCGGCATGGCCTCGGTGCCCGCGGTCGACTCCGCGCACTACCGGATGGCCGCGGCCAGCGGTAGCCGGATCGTGGAGATGGTCTGGGAGGACCTGACCCCCTCGGACATCCTGACCCGGGAGGCGTTCGAGGACGCCATCGCCACCGTGCTCGCGCTCGGCGGCTCGACCAACGCGTTCATTCACCTGATCGCCATGGCCGGGCGGGCCGGTGTCCGGGTCACGCTGGACGACTTCGACGCGATCGCCCGCCGGGTGCCGTGGCTGGCGAACATCCGGCCGAGCGGCGAGTACCTGATGGAAGACTTCTACTACGCCGGCGGCCTGCCCGCCCTGCTCGGCCAGCTCGCTCTGGTCCCAGGCGCGCTGCACCTGGACAGGGTGACTGCGGGTGGCCGCCCGTTCGGCGAGCAGATCCGCGACGTTCCGGTGCACAACCACGACGTGATCCGTTCCCCGGACGCCGCGCTGTCGGCGGAGGGCGGGGTCGCGGTGCTGCGCGGCAACCTCGCCCCGAACGGGGCCGTGATCAAGCACATCGCCGCCGACCCACGGCTGCTCAAGCACACCGGCCCGGCGGTGGTGTTCGACAGCTACCGGGAGATGCAGGAGAAGATCGACGACCCGTCGCTGGGCATCACCGCGGACTCGGTGCTCGTCCTGCGTGAGGCGGGCCCCAAGGGCGGCCCGGGGATGCCGGAGTACGGGATGCTGCCGATCCCCAAATACCTGCTCACCGCCGGGGTCCGCGACATGGTCCGGATCTCCGACGCCCGGATGAGCGGGACGAGCTACGGCGCCTGCGTCCTGCACGTGGCTCCGGAATCCCACGTCGGGGGCCCCCTCGCATTGCTCCGTACCGGAGATCTCGTGACGCTTGACGTCGCTGCCCGGTTGCTTGAGTTCGATATTTCCGAACGGAGCCTGGCGGAGCGTCGCGCTGCGTGGACACCTCCACCCAGCACGTTCGAGCGGGGCTACGGTGCGCTCTACGACGAGCACATCACGCAGGCTGACCAGGGATGCGACTTCGGCTTCCTGGCCAGGCGTGGTGCGAATCCGGACCCCGAGCCAAATCCCCAGTGAGCGTTATTCAACCGCATCGTGAGTGCGGGCCCGAAGGGCCTGCGCGAGCGATCGGGCCAGGTCACGACCACAGCAACCACAGAGGGGGATGCTTTTTTGAATAACGTGAGCTTTCAAGCCAGCACAGTAGTGTGTAGAGAATGCCGGTCATTCTTATAACGGGCGCGGGCGGGCGCATCGGTAACATGCTGCGCACCAGGCTGGCCAGCCCGGAGCGGACGCTGCGGCTGCTCGACATCGCGAAGCTGACCGTCAGCGGCCCGGGCGAGGAGGTGGTCAGAGCGTCGGCCACCGACATCGACGCGATGACCAAGGCCTGCCAGGGAGCGGACGCGATCATCCATCTGGCGGCGCAGGCTGGCGAGGCGCCCTGGGGCCGGATACTCAAGGTCAACATCCACGGGTCCTACGTGGCGTTCGAGGCGGCCAGGCGGGCCGGGGTGCAGCGGGTCATCTTCGCCTCGTCCAACCACGTGGTCGGCTTCACCCCCCGGTCGGCGTTTCCGGTCCCGGACTACGCGTTCCCGGCGCCCGACACCTACTACGGCGTGAGCAAGGCGACCGGCGAGGCGCTGGGCGCGCTGTATCACCATCGTTATGGCATGGACGTGATCTGCGTCCGCATCCTGACCTGCTCCGAACGTCCCTACGATCACCGGCAGCTGTCCACCTGGCTGTCGCCGGATGACGCGGGGCGGCTGTTCGGCGCCTGCCTGACCACGCAGAGCCCTGGGTACCGCGTCATCTATGGCGTGTCGGCGAACACCAGGGGCGGCTGGGTCTCGCTGGATGAGGCGCGGGCGCTCGGCTATGAGCCGCAGGATGACGCCGAGGCCTACGCCGAGGACGTGATCGCCAGCTACGGTGAGGCCGAGCCCGGCGACGCGCTCTTCGATTACCTGGGCGGCGAGTTCACCTCGCACAGCCTGGACGTGGGGTACCCGACATGATCCAGGGATACGATCCGCGAACCGGTGAGCCGGTGGGGGAGCCGGTGCTGGAAACTCCGGCGGAGGGAGTGGACGCACTCGTTGAGCTGGCCGCATCGGTAGCGGGGGAGTGGGCCGGGCTGGCGCCGTCGGTGCGCGCGGACGTGCTGGCGGCGGTCGCGGACGCGCTGGACTCCCAGGCTGACGAGCTGGCAGCGCTGGCCGACTCGGAGACCGCGCTGGGCGAGGTGCGGCTGACCGGGGAGGTGGGGCGGACCACCGGGCAGCTTCGGCTGTTCGCCGGCGTGCTGCGGGACGGCGGTTACCTGGACGTGGCACACTCGCCCGGAGAGCCTGACCTGCGCCGGATCAACCGGCCGGTGGGGCCGGTTGCAGTGTTCGCGGCCTCGAACTTCCCGTTTGCCTTCTCGGTGGCGGGTGGGGACACCGCGTCGGCGCTGGCGGCCGGGTGCCCGGTCATCGTGAAGGCGCACGAGGGTCACCCGCGTACGTCGATGCTGACGGCTCAGGTCGTTTCCGGGGCGCTCGTGTCGGCCGGGGCGCCTGCTGGGATATTCGGCCTGGTGCACGGGGTGGACGCGGGGGTGACACTGCTGCGCAACCCGTTGCTCGCGGCTGCGGGGTTCACCGGGTCGGCGCGGGGTGGGCTGGCGTTGCAGCGGATCTGTGCCGAGCGGGAGGTGCCGGTCCCGTTCTTCGGGGAGCTGGGGTCGGTCAACCCGGTGGTCGTGCTGCCTGGGGCGGCATCGGCGCGGGCCGGGACGATTGCGTCGGGGTATGCGGGATCGCTGACGCTGGGGGCTGGGCAGTTCTGCACCAATCCCGGATTGCTGTTCGTGCCATCGCAGGACAACGGGCTGCTGGAGGCTGTCGCTGCGGCGGTGTCGGCGGCGGCCGGTGGGCCAATGCTGTCGGAACGGATCCACTCCGGGTTCGAGACAGCCGTGGCCGGGCTGGCCGGTCATCCCGCCGTCCGGCCGCTGGCCACCGGGCGGCGGGGCGAGGGCCCGTGGGCGGCCACGCCCCGGGCGTTCCAGGCAGGCCTGGACGACTTCGCCGCCGGCCTGCCCACCCTTACGGAGGAACGGTTCGGCCCGGCCGGGCTGGTCATCAGCTACCCGGATGTGGGGTCGCTGGTTGCGGTCCTGGGCCGGCTGGGCGGCAACCTGGCGGGATGCGTGCACGTGGATGAGGCTGCGGCCGGTGACGTGGCGGCGGCCCGGCGGGTGCTGGAGGTGTTCGGGCGCACCGCCGGGCGGGTGGTCGTCAACGGCTGGCCGACCGGTGTCGCCGTCGCCTGGGCGCAGCATCATGGCGGACCCTGGCCTGCCACGACGGCGCCCGCCTACACGTCGGTGGGCGCGGCGGCGATTCGGCGCTGGCTCGTTCCGGTCGTCTACCAGGACTGCCCGCCCGCGCTGCTCCCGCCTGGCCTGTGAGCCGGTTGTGCCTGGGAGGAATCGCGGTCATGGACGAACTGCCTGACCTGGTTGAGCAGGCCTGCGTGCTTGCCCGGCGGCTGGGATTCCCGCTGACCAGGGAAGAAGCGGAGCGCATCGGGCCGGGTGTTCCGTCGGCTTGCCTGCCGGGGGTGGGGCGGTTCCTGGCGGTCATGGCGGCGGGCTGCCGGGGCGGCCGGATTGGCGAGATAGGGACCGGGGTGGGGATCGGGGCGGCCTGGATGGCCGGGGCGATGCCCGCCGACTGCTCGCTGGTCACGGTGGAGATAGATGAGGACCGGGCGGCTGCGGCGAGGGATCTGTTCGCGGGGGATGCCAGGGTGAGCGTGCTGACCGGGGATGCCCGGGCGGTGCTTGGGCCCTATGCGCCGTTCGGCCTGCTGTTCGCCGATGGCGGGTGGCGCGATCCGGGTGGGCTGGCGAGCCTGGTGGAGCTGGTGCGGGTGGGCGGGCGGTTGGTCATGGACGATGTGACGCCGGCCACTCCGGTACGGCCGGATGTGAAGCGGGAGCTGTTCTTCGGCGATTCCCGGCTGCTCTCGGTGGAGGTGGTCCTGCCGGACCTGCGCAACTCGCTGCTGCTTGGCACCCGGCTGAGCTGAGCCGTCGCCGCTGCCGGTGGACCCAAGGGACGAGCCCGGCTCGTTCAGCACCGATCACGTGCCGCTCGACCTGGACGTGCTGCGGAAGCTGGCCGGGCAGGTCGAGGCCGAGGTGCCGCTGGCCACGAGTGCGCCGGTAGCCGAGCACCGGGGCGGGCTGTTCACCATGAGCCCGGACGGGCTGTTCCTGGCCGGGCCGGTGCCCGGCGTCCCGGGGCTGTGGGTGGCCAGCGGCTGCAATGGGTCGGGTTTCTCCTGTTCGCTGGCCATTGGCGAGGCGCTGGCCGACCAGATCTGCGGCCGCGAGGACCGGTTCGGGATCGGTGCGCTCTCACCGGCCAGGTTCGGGTCCCTGACCGGCGAGGCGCTCATCGAGCGCGGCGTCTGGCAGTACGCCCACTACTACGACCCGGCCGCCTGACGGCTCACAATTCAGAGGCTGGCGCGGCGGTCTTCGAGGAAGGCGCGCTCGGCGCCGTTGGCGGTCCTTGTGATGGCGGCGTCGTAGGCGGCCGCCGCCTCGTCCTTGCGGCCAAGCCTGCGCAGCAGGTCCGCCCGGGTCGAGTGGTACAGGTGGTAACCGTCCAGGCTGAGCTGACTGACGGCGTCCAGGGCAGCGGCCGGGCCGTGCACCTCGGCGAGAGCGACGCAGCGGTTGAGCGCGACGACCGGCGTAGGCATGATCGCGAGCAACTGGCCGTAGAGGGCGAGTATCTGCCGCCAGTCGGTCTGATCGGCGGTAATCGCGTCGCTGTGCACGGCGTTGATGGCGGCCTGGAGCTGGTAGGGGCCCGGCCGGTTGCGGCGCAGGCAGGCCCGCACCAGGTCCTGGCCCTCGGCCACCATAGCCCGGTCCCAGCGGGTGCGGTCCTGGCCGGTCAGCAGCACCAGTTCGCCGCCGGAGCCGGCCCGCGCGTCACGGCGCGCGCCGATCAGCAACAGCAGGGCGAGCAGCCCGGCGACCTCGGGCTCGTCCGGCATCAAGGCAAAGAGCAGCCGGGCCAGCCGGATGGCCTCGGCGCACAATTCCGGCCGGTCCAGGCCATCGCCCGCCGAGGCCGTGTAACCCTCGTTGAAGACCAGGTAGACGACCGCGAGCACGTGCGGCAGCCGGTCGGGCAGCTCGGCGTCCCCCGGCACCCGGTACGCGATCCCGGCGGCGCGGATCTTCCGCTTGGCCCGGACCAGGCGCTGGGCGATGGTCGCCTCTGGCACCAGGAACGCACGGGCGATCTGCGGGGTCTGCAAGCCTGCGATCAGCCGCAGGGTGAGTGCGAGCTGGGCCTCCGCCGCGAGGGCGGGATGACAGCATGCGAAGATCAGCCGCAGCCGGTCGTCCTGCACCGCCCCCACCTCCTCCGGCGGTTCGGCATCAAAGGTGAGCAGGGCCGCCTGGGTCTCCCGGCTGTACCGGGAGGACTCCCGGCGCAGCCGGTCCAGTGCCTTGTTGCGCGCCGTGGTGACGATCCAGCCGCCCGGGTTGGGCGGCACCCCGGTCGCGGGCCAGCGCTCGGCGGCCACCGCGAAGGCTTCCTGGACCGCCTCTTCGGCGATGTCAATGTCGCCGAAGAGGCGGACCAGGGTCGCCACCGCACGCCCGGCGCTGTCCCGGTAAGCCCGTTCCAGGGCGGCCGCATCCGCGCTGGGCACTGGCTACTCCGGCGGGCCTTCCTGGAACGGCCGCACCTCGACCGGCAGGCCACAGGCGGCCGAGCCCTTGGCGGCCCAGTCCAGCGCGGCGTCCAGGTCGGCGGCCTGGATGATCCAGAAGCCGCCGAGCTGCTCCTTGGTCTCGGTGAATGGGCCGTCGGTGGTGACGACCTGACCGCCCTGCGCCCGGACCACGGTGGCCGTGGACGGCGGGTGCAGGCCACCGGCGAACACCCACGCCCCGGCGGCCTGCAGCTCGTTGTTGTAGGCGTCGACCAGTGCGAAGCTGCGCTGCATCTCCTCCTCCGACAGGCCGGGATCGCCCTCGGGGTGGTGAACAGCCAGCAGGTACTGCTTCATCTCGGTTCTCCCTCCACCAGGCCGGCTCCATGCCAGCCTCTCGCCCTGGTCACGAACGGCCCCAGCCAGAATCGACACCCCGCCAGGAAATCTTTGAGCTCTGGCGCAAGATGGTCAAGGGCCTGGGCGGCTGAGCCAGCCGCCGCTCGGCTGCCAGGCCGACCGCACGCCGATCACGATTAGGCAACGAGGTCTGTTTCTGGGTTAACTTGGAAAGCGATTACTAAGGATGGTATAACCGCAGCCGCGGACATAGTGTGGCAGTGTGTACGTCGATCTGATGATCCAGCCGGACCTTCGGACAGCTGCCGATGAGGCGGCAGCGGCCGAGGCGGCTGGATATGATATGGCGTGGGCGGCTGAGACGAATCACGACGTATTCATGTCGCTCGTGCCGGCGGCTGCGGCGACCGAACGTATCCGTCTTGGCACGTCGATCGCGGTCGCGTTCGGCCGGAGCCCGATGATCACTGCTTCTGCTGCCTGGGATCTTAACGATTACTCTCGTGGACGGTTCATCCTCGGATTGGGCTCGCAAGTCCGGGCGCACATCGAGAGGCGCTTCTCGATGCCGTGGTCGGCACCTGCACGGCGCATGCGCGAATACGTGGCGGCGTTACGCGCGATTTGGGACTCATGGCAGTTCAGCGAGCCGCTCGACTTCGCCGGGGAATTTTATAAACATACACTCATGCCGCCCTTCTTCCGGCCGGAGCCTAATGATTACGGTGGCCCGAAGCTGATGCTGGCCGCAGTGGGTGCGGAAATGACGAAGACCGCGGCCGAGACGGCCGACGGTTTGCTCGTTCATCCTTTCACGACCCGGCGCTGGCTAGACGAGCACACGCTGCCGGTCGTCAGGGAGGGGCTCTTGGCACGGTCGGCAGATCTCTCTTCGTTCGAACTCTCGTGTGCCGTGTTCGTCGTTACCGGCCGCGACGATGAGGAGATGGCAGCGGCGATTCGCGGTACGAAGAAGCAGATCGCGTTCTACGGCTCGACCCCGGCCTACCGGCGGGTGCTCGAGCTGCATGGCTGGGACGATGCCTATGAGCGGCTGCATGAGTTGTCCCAGACCGGCGGCTGGCAGCAGATGGCCGACGTTATCAATGACGAGATGCTGGACGCTTTTGCGGTCGTGGCGCCGGCCGACGGCGTCGGACCCGCGCTGCTCGGCCGTTTCGCCGGTGTCCTTGACCGGGTGAGCCTTTACACGCCGTACAAGCTTGATCCAGACGCCCGCTCGTCGGCCGTGGACAGCATCCGCGCGGCCGCGCGAGTCAAGGGTTAGCGACTAAGGCGAGCCGGGCGGATCACGCAGCAGATCCGTGACGGTTGGCCCGAGCGGCCGCCAGTCGGCTCAGCGCGGCGGTCCGCTCCTGACGGGGCTGGCTCGCGGCCAGGTGGCCGAGCGCGAATGCGCGGACGAGCTCGTGCAGATGGAACCGCACTGAGCCGTCATCGCCCCGCCGGACCTCGACCAGGTGGCAGGCGACTAGCTGGTCCAGCAGGCTATCGGCATACTGGGGCTCCAGGTCGAGCAGCGGAGCGCAAACCCAGGCAGCGAAGTCGCAGGCTCCGAGCAAGCTCAAGCGCAGGAACAGGACCCGGGCTTCGGGCAGCAGGCTCTCATAGGAGAGCGAGATGCTGGCCGACACTCCGGTGTCCCCGATCTGCAGTTCAGCTAGCAGGTTCTTCTCATCCTGCAGCCGGCTGATCACCTGCCGGATGTTCCAGTGCGGATGCTCATGCAGCTTGGCAGTGATGATGCGCAACGCCAATGGCAGGAACCCGCACAGCTCGGCTAGAGTTGTCACGTCGGCCTGCGTGGCCGGCATCTGTACCTCACTTAGCACCTGGGACAGCAGCGCACGAGCGGTGCCGGGCGAGAACACGCCGATGTCGAACATGTGGGCACCGGGCAGGCTGGGCAGCCGCCGCCGGCTGGTCACGATCACCGCGCAATGAGGGCCACCGGGCAGCAACGGTACGACTTGCGGCAACGACGCGGCGTCATCGAGGATGGCGAGGACGCGCCGGGACGCGAGCAAGCTGCGGTACATCGCGGCCAGCTCGGCGGACCCGCTGGGCAGGGTGGCTGGCGCCACACCCATGGCCCGCAGGCAACGCTCCAGCGCCTGGTCAGAGCCGACCGATTGGCCATCACCGTCCCGCAGCGGGATTAATAGCTGACCGTCCGGGAACTGGTCCGCCAGCAGGTGTGCCACATGGATAGCCAGCGCGCTCTTCCCGGTCCCGCTCATCCCGGTCAGCAGTGCGACCGGCGTGGGCTGCGCCGGCGCGTCCGGCCCCCGGGCTGGGGCCAGGAGCTGGCACAGGCTCCGGACCACTTCCCGTCGCCCGGTGAAGTCGGGGATGCCGGCGGGTAGCTGGCGCGGCACGATCGCGCGTGGCTGGCTGGGCGGGGCGGCAGGCGGGCCAGCGGCGTCAAGGCTGGAGACCCCCCGGAGCATGGCCAGCTCCAGCTGCCGCAGCTCCTCACCGGGTTCCAGGCCCAGCTCATCGATGAAGACCTGGCGGGCTTTACGGTAGGCGGCGACCGCGTCGGCCCGCCGGCCGGTCCGGTACAGCGCAAGCATCTGCTGGGCGCGCAGCTTCTCCCGCAGCGGGTGCTCGGCTACCAGCGCGGCCAGCTCGCCGACAACCTCGGCATGACGCCCGAGCCGCAGCTCGAGCCCGATGCACGTCTCGATCACGGTGAGCCGCTGCTCGTTGAGCCGGGTGGCGGCGATCTGGACGACCCGGCTCTCGATACCTGCCGCGGCCGCGCCGCGCCACAGGCCGAGCGCGGAACGCAGGTTCCGGATGGCGTCGCTCACCCGGCCGTTGTCGGCGGCAATCCGGCCGGCTTCGGTCAGCGCCTCGAACTGGGCGACGTCGACCGCCTCATCAGGGATGTCGAGCAGATAGCCGGGCGGGCGGGTGACAACGACCGCGCTGGTGATCCTGCGCACGGTTGACACGCAGAATTGCACCTGGCTCCTGGCCGTCTCGGGCGGGACGTCATCCCAGATCGCGTCGATGAGCCTGCTCACCGGGACGACATGGTTGGCTTCGAGGATCAGGACGGCCAGCAATGCCTGCTGGCGGGGAGCACGCAGAACTACCGGCTCCCCGCCCCTCACCACCTCGAGCGGGCCGAGGATCCGGAACTGAACGTCGCCCGCGGCCGCGGGCCTGCTGTCCGGGTCAGGGCGCTCAGGCTGATCGTGGCGGCTGAAGGCCCAGCGCATCGGCCGGCGCAACTCCATCAGGCCCGTTCCGCGAGCACACCTGCCCCATTCCCGGCCATGGCCGCCGCGGATTCGCGGTCCAGCACAACCTCGAGCGGCTCATCCTTGCCGAGGAACCGGCTCATCATGGAACGGCAGTAGGCGCCTGCGTGCGCGAATACCAGGACGTCGCCAACCTGCGGCAGCGGCAGCCTGATGTCCCGCGCCAGGAAATCCTGGGAGTACGTCGAGCTGCCGGAGATGTAGACCGTCCGGGAGTCGGGCTCTTCCAGCAGGCTCCGCCCGACAATACCGACCGGGTGCCTGGCGCGGTCGGGGTACATCAGCGGGCGCGGGAAGGTGGCCACCGACCCGTTCGTGCCGACGAAGACGCGGTCCGCGCGCTCCTTCACGTCCACGACCGTGACGAAGAGGTATCCGCAACTCGCGGCGAGGTAGCGGCCCGGCTCGAGGAAGAACTCGACCGGATGCCCGACCCGCTGTTCCAGGCGATCGAGGTGCTTGGTGACACCGCTGGCGTAGACATCAAAGTCGAACACCGGCTCGCCCGGCATGACCACCCCGAACCCGCCGCCGGCATCGAGGAACGCGATATCGGGGAGGGTGGCGGCGGCGTCGGCAAGCTTGCCGACGCCGTCCACCAGCGGCGCCGCCGTCAGGTTGGTGCCGAAATACGAGTGCACGCCGGCGATCCGCACCCCGTACTCGCCCGCCACGGCCACCGCCTCGGGCAGTTCGTCCGGGCGGACGCCGAAGCGGTAACCGGGATCGTCGCGGAGGCTGTCCCCCTCGACGAAACCCACGCTCACCCGGAGCCCGATCCCGTGCCCGGATCCGGCGGTTTGGCCGAACCGGCGGACCTGGGCGACCGAGTCGAGCACCACCCGGATGCCCCGTTCGGCGCAGCCGCGCATCTCCTCGCTGACCATGTTGCTCGACGCGTAGAGCATCCGGTCGACTGGCATGCCGGCGCCCAGCGCGATCTCCATGTGCTTGCGGGAGTTGATGAAAACTCCGTGACCTTCGTCCTTGATGCACTCGATCACCCGTGGATGATCGTTCGCCATGCTGGCGAAAAAGACGCGCTTGCGGCGTATGGGCAGCCGCCCGATATCCGCGCACCGCGCCCGGAGCGTCATCAGGTCGTAGACATAGGTCGGCCGGCCCGACGACGTGCCGGCGGTGACGATGTCGGCGGGGAGCCGCCCGAGGCCGGCGGCGGGAACGTGGTCCAGCGAGATGGTCACCGGGATCCCTCCGCGTGGGAAGCCGGGTCCGGGTGCGGGATACCGTCACCGACCGGGACCAGGGGCTCTTCCATGACCCGTTCGCGGAACAGTTCCTCACGCCGGAGCACGGAGCGGCGCTGGAATTCCGTCGAACCGCAGCCGGTGAAGATGTTCCGGCCGTTGTAGACGCTCGATTGACTCGGGCAGCGGCTGCTGCAGTAATACTTGTCGTCGTTGATCGGGCAGCCTTTGCAGGTCTCCTTGAAGTTGTCCCAGGTGATCTGCCGGATGTCCCAGTCGGCGTTCCAGATGTCTTTGAACGAGTCCGCCATGACGTTCCCGGCGCGTAGCACCTTGTTGCCTGAGCAGGTGGTACACGGGTACACGTCCCCGCCGGATTCGATGTAGGCCAGGCCCCGGCCGCTCATGCACCGCCGGGTAGCGAAGACCATGGTGAGCAGGAAGTTGAGCACCTTGCCGGCACACAGGCCAAGGGTCTTGTCCTTGACCCGCTCCCACTGCTCCTCGGCGATCCAGAACTCGGCGGCGAGGTCGACGTCGGCGGTGGTGTTGGCCAGTTCCCGGTAGCGAGCACCCCGGCCCATCGGCACGAACGGCACACTCCGCAGGCTGATGTCGTGGTCGACGGCCCAGGTAATGATCTTGTTCAGGTCCCGCACGTTGTCGTGCGTGGTCGTGGTCATGATGCTGGTATTGAAGCCACGCTCCCGGATCTCCAGCAGCCGCCGGGTCACATAGGAAAAGTCGCTCTCGTCCTTGTACTTCCCCTGGTCGTGGATGCCGTCCAGGCTGACACTGACGATCACGTCGTCGTGCGGGATCTGGGCGAGCACCCTGTCGGTCAGCGGCACCGCGTTCGAGGCGATGCCGATCACGAAGCCAAGCTCCCAGGCGTAATTGACGATGGACAGGAAGTCACGGTGAACGCTCGGCTCGCCGCCGGTGATCACGACCGAGAACACCCCCATCTCGGCCCACTCGTCCAGCAGAGAGTAGATGCGCTTCGTTGTCAGCTCGCTGCTGCGGGCGATACCGCCCTCGACGAAGCAGTGCGGGCAGCGCAGGTTGCATCTCCGGGTGATCTCCACCCAGGCCATGCACGGGGCGGAGAAGTGGAACTCACGGGAGACCCTCAGGGTATGCAGGAGGTGGCCGGCGCATTCCTCCTGGGATAGTCCTGCCTGCGCCAGCGGGAGGACCCCGTCGTCATACATACCCATGTGGCCGTCGGGGAAGGCGACCAGATAGCCGAACTCTTCCTTGCGATAGCGGACGAGCGGGCGCGTCTTGGCCGGCAGCGGTGCCCTGCCATGGTAGGGCGCGAGGTGCTGGAACATGGCTATTGAAACCTCCGGCAGTCAGTACGTCAGTAGTCATCCACCGCGCAGCGGCCAGCAGCGATGGGGGCGGCCGGCTGGGTCCGCCGTGTCGGTGAGCCCAGCCGGCACTGGATCGTGCACGCGGGCTGCACTTTGACCGGCTCAGCACCAGCAGCCGGAATCGCCCGGTTGCGGCTATGCGCCCGCCCTAGGCGTGGGTTACTTCGGGCTTCCTACCTGTGCGGCGGCCGTGGCCACGCGCTCCTCAAGGATCTTGATCTCTTCGAGCTCGTCCTCACCCATGGGCCTCACGACTTGGGTCATTGGCGGTACCTCCCTAATCGGCGGAGTGCGGCCAGCCATAGCCGCACGAGCGGGACTCTAGAAGAACGCGGGCGACGCCAGGAAGTGCATTTCTCGCCTGCTCAGGACTGGGAATTTCGCCAACATGGCGACGAATTTTCGCCAGCGCTAAACGGGTTCGGCGTGGCCGCCTTGATCGCCAAGATCTGGGCTGACACCAGTTCTAGCCAGCTGACTCAGCGTATTCGTAACCAAGGCTCAGCCTCAGGAGTCCCACTATCCATGATCTAGTTGAGGGGCGAGATGATGCGCCCGAGCCGGCCACGCGAGCAGTTCGAGTGCGGTGCCTGAGAAAGATCGCGATGAGTTTGCAAAAGATCTCGATGACCTGCAGTTGTAGGGCGAGAACATGTCATGTAGCATGTGCAACTAAGTAAAACGGCTGGATCGTTACTGCCGATCTAGCAGTCCTGGCTTTGGTCATAACTTCCAGTTATTCAAGGGAAGCCTGACAACTATATACGGTAACCCTTTCCCGGCTTATCCGTCCCGAGCCAGGAAGCTTGTTAATCATATGACTGTGACTAGTCGGTTGGACCATTCCTCATGTGAAGGCTCGACCGGCAGCATGCATAGCCTTACCCGGGACGACATCGGTATCCAGCCTGCCGCGGCCACCGTGCACCGGCTGGACATTGATAACGCTGCTGCCGCGGGGATCGTTGTGGTCGCGGCGAACCCGTTGTTCTGTCAGGCTCTGGCGACCACTCTCGGACAGCAATTCACAGTGCTCGGCACGGGAAGCACGCTGAGCGAAGCGGAACAGGCGCTCGAACAGTATCAGCCGCAGCTCAGCCTGCTGGTTGCCGACCCGCCGTTCCCCCAGGCCGCGTTTGCCGACATGTGCCGGACCCTGGTCGGCCGCCATCCGATGACCTGTGCGCTGCTGGTCGTCAGGGACCGGCGGCCGGAAGATCTCGTTTTGGCCTACCAGCAGGGGGCCAAGGGACTGCTCGACATGACGACCAGCGTGGATCGGCTGATCAACGGGCTGGAGCGGCTGGCGTGCGGAGAGGTGGTGATGCAACCTGAGATTCTGCGCGACATGATGCAGGCGCGAACATGCGCCGACCCACCAGACCGTGACCACCAGCAGCTCACGGCCGCGCAGACCCGGATGTTAATGCTGCTCTCCCAGGGCTACACCAGCAAGGAGATCGCCCGCCTGGTGCAGAGCAGCAGCGCATCGGTCAACCATCACATCGAGCGCGCGTCTCAGCAGCTCGGCGCCCGGCACCGGACCGAGGCGGTGGCTCGCGCCCTCCGCCTCGGCATCATCACCTGATTCACCGGCATCGCCACCTGGCCCGGCACCGCTGGCTCAGGAGCAGGAATCGCCTTGCGGGGGCTGGGAGATTATCGGCAGGTAGCGCCGGGACGGCGCGCTGTCTGCTGATCCGCTGGTCGTCGATCCGCTGGCTGTCGATCCGGTGGCTGTCGATCCGTTCGTGCTGGTCTGGGCCGGGGGCTTAACGGCCGGCGGTCGCGTCCGCGGCGCACCGGATGGATATCCGCCGCCCGCCAGGATGCGGCGGACCGTCGGCGTGGGCGGCCGCAGCGACGTGCGGCGGTAGCGTACCCGGAAGTAGTCCCCGCCCTTGCGCTGCCGGTCGTCGGTGCCCCAGTTTACGGTCTTGTCCAGCTGCTTCATCAGCGGGATGTGCTTGGAGCAATGGATGTAAGCCTCTTCCACCTCGATGCGGACCCAGACCTCCAGCCGGTTTCCGGCTTCCCTGGCCACCTCGGCCAGCAGTTCATCCCGCCCGGTGAGCTCGGCGAGAATGCCGTCATGGGTGACCAGGCAGGCACGGCCATTCACGTGCAAGCCGACCGTCGAGTCGCAGAAATCCCCGAAGAAGATGCCGACGTGCGGATTCTCCATGATGTTGCCGAGGCTGGCCATCACCCCGTTTCCCCGGTACTCGGGATAGATCACCGTGCGCTCGTCCACGACCCGCATGATCCCCGGCTTGCCCGTGCGCAGGGAGCAGTCACAGTTCCCCCGGCTGTCCGAGGTGCCCAGGAAGAACAGCGTCTGGCGCGCGATGTACTCCTGCATCAGCGGATTGAGATGATCGAGCATCTGGTTGTCGTAGAAGGCATACGCCCGGGCGATGTGGTTGAACCGCTCCTGTAGCCCATGCTCGCCGCGCGAACCGGGGCGGGTACCGCCCTCCTGCTTGGCGCGGAGGTCGACGCGCACCAGCAAACCACGCTGTATCAGCGCGCGGATGATGCCGAGCATCTGGTCCTGGGCCGCAGCGGTGAGGGGGCCGGTACCGGTTGCCGTCAGCAGATCGCCGACCCGGTGGGGCCGGCGGGCCTTGGTCAGGATCTGGGCGGTACGCTCCCCCACCTGCAGGGTGGTCACGTCCTCGCCCTCGATCTTGGCCAGGACCACATGGCGGCCGGGCACCGCGCGTGCCTCCCCGCCGCTCAGCAGCAAACCCAGGTCGTAGGCCACCGGGCTGATCATGTAGTCACAGCCACGGGTCAGCACGGTGTCCTGAGTCAGGTCGCTCTCCAGCCGTGCCTCCAGCTCACGGCCCGGGTAGTTCCTCAGCTCGGTGCTCGCGCGGGCCTTATCCCGCTCGTACGCCAGCAGCGCCGCCAGCGGTGAGTCCGTCAGGCCCAGACGTCCCAGCTCTTCTTCCAGGAACGTCAGCACGTCCTCGATCTCACCGTGGAACGGCAGGCTGGCAGAGGGCCGGTGCTCGGCGTTGTAGTTCTCGATCCAGTCGATCCACCGCTCGTACCAGTCCAGCGGCGTCGCATAATGATCGAGCAGCCGGGGCAACACCGACTTTAGCGCTACCAGCCTGGATGCGATCTCCTCGGTCCCGTCCACGAGGCGGTCAGCGACCTTCGGGGTGGAGAACCGCAGCAGGCTGGTGAAGACGTCCGGATGGCTGGTCCGCAACTCCTCGCCGTGCCTCGCGGCGGCCTCGGTCAGCGGCATCTCAAAGTACGCCGCCCGGCGTTCGATGTGATAACCGTCCGCATACATCGGGGCTTCGTGAAACGGGCACAGCGTGAAAACGTGCGCGCGGTAGCCGCCGACCTGGAGAAAATCAAAGAACCTGGTGAGCGTGTCGTTGAACGTCTCTGGCGTCTCCATCGGATATCCGACGATGAAGCCGGTTACCGGCCTGATGCCCACGTCGGCGGTGATCTCCACGATTTCCCGCGACCGGTTCAGGTCCAGGTTCTTGTGGATCGTCTTCTGCATCTCCTGCGAGCCCGTCTCGATGCCATAGTAGATCTCGACGCAGCCGGCCGCCGCCATCGCCTCAAGCATCTCCTGGTCGATGACGTCGGTGCGGGTGCTGCAGGCCCACGTCATGCCGATCGGGTGGTCGATAAGCTGACGGCAGAACCGCAGCGTCCACCCCTTGTTCGTGGTGAAAATGTCATGCGAGAAGCCAACGTGATTACGGTTGTAACGGTCGCGCAGCAGAAGCAGTTCGGTGACGATACGATCGATGGATTTCATCCGGAAGCGACGGCTCCAGAAAGGCGCTGTGGCGCAAAAATGGCACTTGAACGGACAGCCGCGGCCCACGTCCATATAGAGGGCAGCGTCCGGGTCCATGCCATACGCGTCGAACTCCGGTATCGGCAGATCGTCGAGTTCAGGCAGAACCTTCCGGCCCGGATTACAGATGATCTTGTCATCGGCTCGCCAGGTCAGCCCCTGGACATCCGCTGGCGGGCTGCTGCTGGTGAGGTGCTGCAGCGTCTCGGCGAAGGTCAGTTCCCCCTCGCCGCGGATAACCATGTCGATGAACGGGAACCGCTGCAGCATAAGCTCGGAAATCGGTGACGATGCGGGG
>DATGGU010000003.1:0-24979 GCA_035308365.1 Streptosporangiaceae bacterium | reverse complement strand
GACGGCTACACGCAGACGATCATGGGACGGCGGCGCTACCTGCCCGACCTGACCTCCGACAACCGCCAGCGCCGGGAGATGGCCGAACGAATGGCGCTGAACGCCCCGATCCAGGGGTCGGCGGCCGACGTGATTAAGGTGGCGATGCTGCGGGTGTCGGCCGCCCTGGCGTCGGCCGGGCTGCGCTCGCGGATGCTGCTGCAGGTGCACGACGAGCTGATCTTCGAGGTCGCTCCCGGCGAGCTGACGGACGTGACGGCGCTGGTGACAGCCGCCATGGTCGGCGCGGCCGAGCTGCGGGTCCCGCTCGAGGTCTCCGTCGGCACGGGCCGCAGCTGGGCCGATGCGGCCCATTAACCCCGTGTTGGCACGAAAAGGCACTCAGCATTCACTAAGCTGAGTCCGAGTTGTAGCCGCGTTCAATTGACCAGCCAGCGAGAAGTTCATAACCTGAACACTGCGCTGTGTCCTCGTGCGGTCTCGTCGCGGTCAGTTTGATCGTGAGACCGCCGGGGCATGCCGACCCGCGATCCGGCCAGGCAAGTCCCGCGCGTTCACTGCATAAGTCCTTGGCGCTCAATATTCATTCCTGTCCGTATCCGGAGCCAACCCACACATGACGAGCAGCACGCAAGCCACCTCAACCCCCAAGGTAGCGGTCAACGACATCGGGTCTGAGGAGGAGTTCCTCGCCGCGATCGACCAGACCATCAAGTACTTCAACGACGGCGATATCGTCGAGGGCACCGTCGTTAAGGTCGATCGAGATGAGGTCTTGCTCGATATCGGCTACAAGACAGAGGGGGTCATCCCCTCTCGAGAGCTGTCGATCAAGCACGACGTCGACCCGCATGAAGTCGTCAAGACCGGTGAACAGATCGAGGCGCTTGTCCTCCAGAAGGAAGACAAAGAAGGCCGCCTGATCCTGTCCAAGAAGCGGGCGCAGTACGAGCGCGCGTGGGGCACCATCGAGCGGATCAAGGAAGAGGACGGCGTCGTCACCGGCACCGTCATCGAGGTCGTCAAGGGCGGCCTGATCCTGGACATCGGGCTGCGCGGCTTCCTGCCGGCGTCGCTGGTGGAGATGCGCCGGGTCCGCGACCTGCAGCCGTACGTCGGCCGGGAGATCGAAGCCAAGATCATCGAGCTGGACAAGAACCGCAACAACGTGGTGCTGTCCCGCCGGGCCTGGCTCGAGCAGACCCAGTCCGAGGTGCGCCACACCTTCCTCAACACGCTGCGCAGGGGCCAGATCCGCAAGGGCGTCGTGTCGTCGATCGTCAACTTCGGCGCGTTCGTCGACCTGGGCGGCGTGGACGGCCTGGTGCACGTGTCGGAGCTGTCCTGGAAGCACATCGACCACCCCGGCGAGGTCGTCGAGGTCGGCCAGGAGGTCACGGTCGAGGTGCTGGACGTGGACATGGACCGCGAGCGCGTCTCGCTGTCGCTGAAGTCCACCCAGGAAGACCCGTGGCAGCAGTTCGCCCGCACCCACCAGATCGGCCAGGTCGTTCCCGGCCGGGTCACCAAGCTGGTGCCGTTCGGCGCGTTCGTCCGGGTCGAAGAGGGCATCGAGGGCCTGGTGCACATCTCCGAGCTGGCGGACCGGCACGTGGAGATTCCCGAGCAGGTGGTGCAGGTCGGGGACGAGATCTTCGTCAAGATCATCGACATCGACCTGGACCGGCGGCGGATCAGCCTGTCGCTCAAGCAGGCCAACGAGGGCACGATCGGCGAGGCCGTGGGCGACGAGTTCGACCCGACCCTGTACGGGATGCCGGCCACCTACGACGAGCACGGCGAGTACGTCTACCCCGAGGGCTTCGACGCCGAGACCGGCGAGTGGCTCGAGGGCTACGACCAGCAGCGCGAGGAATGGGAGCGGCAGTACGCGCAGGCCAGGTCCCGGTTCGAGGCGCACCGCCGCCAGGTCGAGGAATCCCGCAAGAGCGAGGCGGCCAGCGCCGACGGCGCCGGGGCGGAGCACACCGAAGGCCACCACTCCACGGAGTCCGAGAACTCCGGCGCGACCGGTGCGCTCGCCTCCGACGAGGCGCTGGCCGCGCTGCGGGACAAGCTGTCCGGCGGCCAGGCCTGACCCCGGCCTCCGGCCTTGCTGAACGTCGGGCTCACCGGCGGGATCGGGGCCGGCAAGAGCGAGGTGTCGGCGCGGCTGGCTGCCCTGGGCGCGGTGATCATCGATGCTGACGCCGTGGCCAGGGAAGTCGTCGCGCCGGGCACGCCTGGCCTGGCGAAGGTCGTGGAGATCTTCGGCCCGGGGATTCTCGCCGCCGATGGTTCCCTCGATCGCCCCAGGCTGGGCGAGATCGTCTTCGCCGACCCGGGCTCGCTTGCCAAGCTGAACGCGGTCATTCACCCTTTGGTAGCCATACGGAGCCTCGAACTGCAGCGGCATGCTCCGGCCAATTCGGTAGTGATCCACGACGTGCCGTTGCTGGCGGAGAACAAGCTGGCTGACCGCTACGACGTGGTGGTCGTGGTGGACGCGCCGCCGGAGGTTCAGCTCGGCCGGCTGACCAGGCTGCGCGGGATGCCGGCCGGCCAGGCCAGGGCACGGATGGCGGCCCAGGCCAGCCGGGCGGACCGGCTGGCCGTCGCCGACTTCGTGGTGGACAACTCCGCAGACCTGGCGGAACTGGATCGCCAGGTCACGAAGCTGTGGGCGGAGCTGACCCGGCTGGCCGGCTAGCCCGCGCGGCCAGCCGGGCGGCTGGGAAGAATCAGGGCGCCGCCGGCGCTGATCCCGGCGGGCGTGGGCCGCGAAACGCGGATCCGTTCTGTCGTACCTCCGGCCTACAGTGGGATCGGTGGAGTACGTGCCAGCTCAGCAGGGAGTGCCATCATGCGTCCGGTAACCGATCTTCAGCGCAGGGTCGCGCCGTTCGAGGTGGTCACCGAGATGGTCCCGGCCGGTGACCAGCCGGCCGCGATCGCCGAGATGGAGCGGCGGATCAACGCGGGGGAGAAGGACACCGTGCTGCTCGGCGCCACCGGCACCGGCAAGACGGCGACGATCGCCTGGCTGGCCGAGCGGCTGCAGCGGCCGACCCTGGTCATGCTGCCGAACAAGACCCTCGCCGCCCAGTTCGCCAACGAGCTGCGCGAGATGCTCCCGCACAACGCGGTCGAGTACTTCGTCTCCTACTACGACTACTACCAGCCGGAAGCCTACGTCCCGCAGACCGACACCTACATCGAGAAGGATTCCTCGATCAACGACGAGGTGGAGCGGCTCAGGCACTCGGCCACCAACTCGCTGCTCACCAGGCGGGACACCATCGTGGTCGCGTCGGTGTCGTGCATCTACGGCCTGGGCACCCCGCAGGAGTACGTGGACCGGATGCTGAAGCTGCGGCGCGGCGAGCAGTTCGAGCGGGACAGCCTGCTGCGCAGGCTGGTCGGGATGCAGTACGTCCGCAACGACCTGGCCTTCACCCGCGGCACGTTCCGGGTGCGCGGCGACACGATCGAGATCATCCCGCAGTACGAGGAACTCGCCGTCCGGATCGAGATGTTCGGCGACGACATCGAGCGGCTGATGACGCTGCACCCGCTGACCGGCGAGGTGATGAGCGAGGACGACGAGATCTACATCTTCCCCGCCTCGCACTACGTCGCGGGCGAGGAACGGATGGAGCGGGCCATCGCCGGCATCGAGGTGGAGCTGGCCCAGCGGCTGGCCGAGCTGGAACGGCAGGGCAAGCTGCTCGAAGCGCAGCGGCTGCGGATGCGGACCACCTACGACATCGAGATGCTCCGCCAGGTCGGCTCCTGCTCGGGGATCGAGAACTACTCGCGGCACATCGACGGCCGCGAGGCAGGCACCCCGCCGAACACGCTGCTCGACTACTTCCCCGAGGACTTCCTGCTGGTGATCGACGAGTCGCACAACACGGTGCCGCAGATCGGCGCCATGTACGAGGGCGACGTGTCCCGCAAGCGGACCCTGGTCGACCACGGCTTCCGGCTGCCGAGTGCCATCGACAACCGGCCACTCACCTGGGACGAGTTCTGCGAGCGCATCGGCCAGACGGTTTACCTGTCGGCCACCCCAGGGCCGTACGAGCTGAAGCGGGCCGGCGGCGACGTGGTCGAGCAGGTGATCAGGCCGACCGGCCTGGTCGACCCCGAGGTGATCGTCAAGCCGACCAAGGGCCAGATCGACGACCTGGTGCACGAGATCCGGGAGCGGGCCGAGCGCAGCGAGCGGGTGCTGGTCACCACGCTGACCAAGAAGATGGCCGAGGATCTCACCGACTACCTGCTGGAACTCGGCATTCGCGCCCGGTACCTGCACAGCGAGGTGGACACGCTGCGCCGGGTCGAACTGCTGCGCGAGCTGCGGGTGGGCCAGTACGACGTGCTGGTCGGCATCAACCTGCTTCGCGAGGGCCTGGACCTGCCCGAGGTGTCGCTGGTGTCGATCCTGGACGCGGACAAGGAGGGTTTCCTCCGCTCGGGCACCTCGCTCATCCAGACCATCGGCCGGGCGGCCCGGAACGTATCCGGCCAGGTGCACATGTACGCCGACGTGATCACCCCGTCGATGCAGCGGGCCATCGACGAGACGAACCGGCGGCGGGAGAAGCAGGTCGCCTACAACACCGAGCACGGCATCGACCCCCAGCCGCTGCGCAAGCGGATCGCCGACATCCTGGACCAGCTCATCCGGGAGGACGCGGACACCGAGCAGCTCCTTGGCGGCGGTGGCCGCCAGCAGAGCCGCGGCAAGAGCCCGGTCCCCGGCCTGTCGTCCCGGGCCAGGGCGCGCGACGCTCAGCCCAGCGCGGCCCGCCAGGACGTCGTGGACCTCATCGGCTCGCTCACCGAGCAGATGCACACCGCCGCGGCCGAGCTGCAGTTCGAGATAGCCGCCCGCCTCCGCGACGAGATCAAGGAACTCAAGCAGGAACTACGCGGCATGCAAGCCGCCGGTGTGTAAATTCTCCTGGCGGCAGCTGGCTCAGCTCAGGGCCAGGACGATGGCGTGCAGGACCAGGCCCACCCCGGCGCCGACCACCGTGCCGTTGATGCGGATGTATTGCAGGTCGTGCCCCAGCAGCAGTTCAAGCTGATTCGACGTCTCGGCGGCATCCCATCGCTCGATGGTTCCGGTGACCAGCCCGGCCAGCTCATCGTGGAACTGATCGGCGAGTGCCCGGGCGCCCGACTCCACCATGCGCTCGATACCGTCAGCCAGCCGGCGGTCATCTTCCAGCCGTCTGCCGGTGGCCGCCAGCAGGCCGGCCAGCTGGCGGCGCAACTGCGACCGCGGGTCGGCCGCCTGGGTTCGCAGTGCCCGCTTGGCCTGCTCCCACAGGGACGAGGACCACTCCCGCAGCCCCGGGCTGCTCAGCACCTCGCGCTTGATCCGCTCCCCGCGTTCCCGCATCTGCGGCGACGTCTCGATGCGTCCGGGGAGTTCGGCGATCCAGGCCTCGAACTGGAGCCGCGCCGGGTCCCGGGGATCGGCCGCCATCGCCCGCATCCGCTGCCGCAGCCGTCCGTACAGCCGGTCGAAGATCCGCCGGTAGACAGCATCGGGCACCCAGCGCGGCGCCTCCTCCTCAAACAGATCCCGGATCTCGGCATAATGCCCGGCAAGATACCGGTCGGCCCCGGACAGGATGCTGTTGAACAGCTCATCGTGGT
The DNA here is from genome assembly GCA_035308365.1 of Streptosporangiaceae bacterium. Classification (GTDB taxonomy): domain Bacteria; phylum Actinomycetota; class Actinomycetes; order Streptosporangiales; family Streptosporangiaceae; genus PALSA-505. The sequence continues at coordinate 19,306 of DATGGU010000003.1, read as the reverse complement.
GCCCGCCCGCGATGACGAACCGCAGCGCCCGCCCGGCCAGCGGCGCAACATCGATCGTGTTGATCGCCCGGCTCAGTTCGGCGGTGAGCACCCGCTGGACATCCTCATCACGCAGCGCCTCGGCCACCCTGACCACCAGATCCGCCGCGTGCCCGGCCACCCGGGCGGCGTTGGCCTCATCGGCCAGCCACGCCGACAGGCGCGCGACCACCTTGGCCGAGCCGATCCGCCCGGCCAGGACGTCGCCGTTCAGGAAGTTCTCCTGCACAAACCGCCCGAGCGTGGCGGCGAACTGGTCCTTGCGTTCCACGATCAGCGCGGTATGCGGAATCGGCAGCCCCAGTGGACGCCGGAACAAGGCTGTCACCGCGAACCAGTCGGCCACCCCGCCAACCATGGACGCCTCGGCGCCGGCCTGCACGAAGCCGAGCAGGGTCCCATGCGCTCTGGCCACGGTCACCACCACGAACACGACCGTCACCGCGGCCAGCAAGGCAGTGGCCCGCAGCCGCGCCGCCGCCAGGGCGCGCGCGCGGGCCTCCGCCGTCTCGTGCTCGAGCGAGGGCACCGGCGAAGGGTACATCACCCAGGGATGGAACTTTCACCGGCCGGCCTGCCGCGCCAGCGGGCTGATCGCGGGTGGGCAAGCCGCCGCAGGAACCCGGTCAGCTGCAGGACACGCTGGAGGGTGATGTGTTGGTGCCGCTGTAGGTGGCGTTGAATCCCACGGTGACCGAGGCTCCGGGCTGGACCGTCCCGTCGTAGGAGGCGTTGGTGACGGTGACCTTCTGGCCGTTTTGGCTGTAGTTCCCGTTCCACAGGCTGGAGATCTGCTGGTTGCCCGGGAAGGCCCAGTTGAGCGCCCAGCCGTTGAGCGGGCTGGTGCCGGTGTCGGTCACGACGACCTGTCCCTGGAAACCGCCGGGCCAGGAATTGACAACCGAGTAGGCCGCCGAGCACGTGGCGGGGGGCGGACCGGAGCCGTTGATGTTCACTGCGAAGGAGTTGGTGGCCAGCCCGGCGCCGCCTTGCCAGAGCTCGAACCCGGCCTCGACGTCGATGAGGTAGCAGGAGCGGGACAGGTAGCCGCGGCTGACCGCATCCTGGGCCAGCGGGGCGAGGTCCAGGTTGCTCACCGAGGTGGCTGGCGTCGTCATGGTGTAGGAGACCGTGTCGAACGACCCCTGCGACCCCTCCCAGATGTTGTAGCCGCGGCCACCGACGGTGACGCCACTGGCGACCTGGGAGCCGAACGGCTGGACCGGGCCGTTGTGGTTCAACCAGACCATCAGCTCGGTACAGTTCGGCTGGCCGGTCGTCGTCGGTGTCTGGTTGAACCAGATGTCATAGGCGACGTCGTAGTCGTTGCTGCCGCCGGGCTGGGTGGTACTCCAGCTCGTGGTGACCTTGCCGGCGGTCAGGGCCGAGACCTGGACCGGGCTGGCGGACAGGCCGCCCGAGGTGCAGTTACCCCAGTGGCAGCCCTGGTAGATGGACGGATAACCGCCGGGCGCGCCGTTGGTCGCGTTGCTGATGGCCGAGTTCGCCACCGTGAAGTCGGCGCTGCCATCGGTGGTGATGCACTCGGCCGCACCCGAACCCCACTCGTTGTTCTGCACGGTGTAGACCCCGCCGGCCACCGGCGCCGTCTGCATCTGGCACAACTGGGTGGTGGCCGCCCGCGCGCCGGCGGACCCCGCCGTGAGCAGCCCGCCGGTGATCAGCGCGGCGACCGCCACGCTTCCCGCTTTCCTGGTCCATGCCACGGCCAGGCCTCCTTCCGGAATAAAACACTCCGTGATGATTTGACCACCGTGTGATGTTACGGTCGTGGCGCACCAGCGGCCATGTGCGCTCGGTGGCGAGGCCGTTCCCACAGGTCAGCCGTTCGACGGCGGTGAAAGTTACACTCCCGGCCAGCCGTGGCAACCCGGAGCCGGGGGAGTCTCAGTCGCCGGTCGTGCCGTCGATTTGCTCGCGGAGGATGTCGGCGTGGCCGTTGTGCCGGGCGTACTCCTCGATCATGTGGACGTAGACCCAGCGCAGGTCGATGACCTCACCGTCGGGGTGCTTGAACGTCTCGTCCAGCGAGTGCCCCTCGGCGGCCTGCCGGGCCAGCTCACATTCCTGGGCGAACGTGGCGAAGTCCTGCTCGGCGCCGCTCGCCTCGGCCAGATCGAAGTCGCCGTCCGGCTGGCCGTCCGAAACGTACAGCCAGGGCAGGCCGGCCTGACCGGCGAAGCGGCGCCTGAACCAGGCGCGTTCCACCTCCGCCATGTGCCGGACCAGTCCGAGCAACGACATCGATGATGGCGCGACCGCCCGTCTGGCGAGCTGCTCACCGCAGAGACCTTGGCATTTGAACAGCAGCGTCTGGCGGTGGAAGTCGAGCCAGCCATCCAGCGCCGGCCGTTCCGGCGCGACGGCCGGTGCGCGAGTGCGCGGTACCTCGGGTGCGATCCATGTCATCGGGCCATGGTGCGGGAGCCGGGCGGCCGTCCGCAACGTTATTCCACCGCGGCTGAGTGGGCGGCTACTGGGCCGGCGGTATCCGGGCCGACCGTGGCAGGCCGGCCGGCCTGCCCATCAGCCTGCTCAGCGCCGGGCCGAGAGCACCGGGCTCCTGCAGGGCGGGCTGCTGGTGACCGGCCACCGTGACCGGCACGATCGCGCAGCTCCCCACGGTCGCCACCAGGTACGGGACGGCACCCGGCGACGGCGCGAAGGCCAGCTTGTAGCTGACCAGCTCGGCCGGGCAGTTCGCATAGCCGCCGGCCGAAGCGTGGGCGCCGTTGAGCATGGCGGCCAGCCGCCCGGCGAGGGCGGCCGAGGTGAACGTCCTGCTGACCGTGCGCGGTCCCGCAGAGCCGGAATACGAGACGGTGATGGTCACCGCGTGCATCCCCGCCGGGATGTACTCGGCGGGCGAGCGCGGCGGATACCAGATCACCTGGACATCGGCGCGCAGCAGCGTCATCGTCCCGGCGGGCGCGACCGTCATCGACAGGGTTGCCTGGCCGACCCCGGCCGGCGGCCGGCCGGGGCTGTAGGTCACGAACTGCTGGGTGACCCCCATGGCAGTGCTGCCCTGGCCGTTCCCAGCCCACCTCATGCCGGTCGGGACGTGCCTGCTGACCAGGCTGTAGACGGCGCTGGCCGGCGCACTTACCGTCCAGATCCGGTGCAGCCCGAAGGATGGGCTGCCCGACGCCCAGCCGGGGGGCCGGCTCACCGCCGCGGGCGCCCGCCCAGCCAGCACGTGAGCACCGCGCGGAACGACCGCGCGGGCGAGCAGCGTCCGCGCCAGCCGCTCCGCGTCCGCCCTGGTGATCGTCGCGGGCCCGGAAGCGGCGGCCGGCCGGGATTTGTCGCCAGCACCCACCCCACGCCCGGGCGCAGCCGGTGGCTGGCGCACCGTCCCGCAGCCCGCCGCAAGGAGGGCAGCCAGCGCCACCGGTACGGCCGCCCCGACAGTCCCTCTCATCTCCCGGTGCCTTCCCTTCGGCTGACTGTTTTGACGGCAGCCGGTGGCAGACTGGTTCCCGCGTTTCACTGGATTATTCTTTGACGGAGGGGTGGCATGTCCTGGGTTATGTTCGACTTCGGCGGCGTCATCTGCACCCCGCAGCCGGACGAGGACCTGGCGGCGATGGCGGCCGCGGCCGGGGTGACCGTGCCGGAGTTCTGGTCTGCCTACTGGCCGGGACGGCATGCCTACGACGCGGCGGAGCTGACCGCCGTGGCCTACTGGCAGGGTGTGGCCGGCCTGCTGGGCACCAGGTTCAGCGCCGCCCAGGTCGGCGAGCTCGTCCGGCTGGACATCGCGAGCTGGGCCCATCTGCACCCCGGCACCGTTGCGCTGATCGGCGATCTCCAGGCCGCCGGGATCCGGCTCGCCCTGCTGTCCAACGCGCCGTCCGAGGTGGCCAGGGCCGTCGCCGAACTGCCGGTGCTCACCGGCTTCGAGCACCTCCTGTTCAGCTGCGACTTCAAGGCCGCCAAGCCCGATCCCGGCTGCTTCAGCCAGGCGCTGGCCCGGCTTGGCGCGTCCGCCCGGGATGTCATCTTCGTCGACGACCGCCAGGAGAACGTGACGGTGGCCGCCGGGATGGGAATGCGCGCCATCCGGTTCACCGACCCCGGCCAGGCGCGCGCCGGAATCTTCGCGATGGGGGGGCTGTTATCCAAACCGTGGCCGTTACAACCCGAGGCTTGGCCCTTGCTGAGTACGACCTGAGCGTAGGGTCAGAGAGGTGCTAGCAAGCCTGATAGCCGCGGTGGTGGCGCCGCTGTTCTACGGTGTTGCCTCCGTCCTGCAGGCCGTGGCCGTCCGGGCCGCTAGCAGACCTGCTGCCGCCCAGGGCAGCGGTGCGTTTGCCGCTGTCGACCCTGGCCTGGTCGTCCGCATGTTCCGCCAGTGGCGGTTCCTGGCCAGCCTCGGCCTGGACATTCTCGGGTTCGTCGCACAGCTTGTCGCACTGAACCGGCTTCCGCTGTTCGCCGTGCAGGCGATGATCGCCGCCAACCTCGCGGTCACCGCTGTCTGTGCCTCCTGGCTGATCGGGGCCTCGCTCGGCTGGCGGGAATGGCTGGCGGTCGGCGGGGTCATCGTCGGGGTCGGCCTGCTGGGCACCTCGGCCGGCGCCCAGGGCGCGGCCAGCGTCGGTAACACTTTCAAGCTGGCGCTGATCGTGGCGGTGGCGGGGATCGGCATGATCGGCCTGGCCGTCGCCAGGCTGCCAGGCCCGGTGCGCACACCCCTGCTCGGCGCGACGGCCGGGCTCGGCTATGGCGTGCTCGCCGTCGCCGCCCGCGTGCTCAACGGGTTCGCCCCGCTGCACCTGATTCACGACCCGGCCGCCTACGCGCTCGCCGCCGCCGGGATCGTGTCCTTCCTGTTCTACGCCTCGGCGCTGGAGGGCGGCAGCGTGACCGTGGCCGTCGCCGCGGTCGTGCTGGTGGAGACCATCCCGCCGGCCGCCGTCGGCATCCTGCTGCTCGGCGACAAGACCAGGCACGGCATGGCCAGCGTGGCCATCGCCGGCTTCATCCTGGCGGTGATCTGCGCCATCCAGCTCGCCCGCTTCGGCCAGACCGAGCACCAGCCGGAGCAGGCCGCCGGATCGCTCCCCAGCGATCCCCACCCGGCCAGCAGGTACTAGGCTCCGGCCGGCCGGAATACCGGATAACTCTCCCCCTCGGCGGGATGCACGAACCGCGCCGTCACCCCGAGCCCGGCCCGCAGCCGGTCAGCGCCGGCACCGTCGTCCAGCTCCAGCCTGGTATGCAGCCACGGCCCCTCATCGAGTTCCACCAATGCGAGCACCGCACCGGCCGGTCCCGGATGCGGCACGGCCCAGGCGGCCAGTGCACCTTGTCCCGATGCCGCCGCCCAGTCAAGCTGCGCCCCACCGCACGCGGTGCACCCGGTAGCCTCCGGCGCCAGCCAGTGCCCGCACGCCGGACATCTCTTGATCAGCAGCACATCCCGCCCGGCCGCCGCGAAGAACGGCGCCGACCGCTCATCCGCCCGTACGATGCCAAGATCTGTCATAGCGCCTCCCGGGGCGCCAGCCTGGAAAGGCTTTGCGGCAGCTCGCCGGTGTACAGCACGCCCAGCCGCTGGGTCGCCCGCGTCATGGCCACGTACAGGTCACTGTGCCCACGCGGCGACTCGGCCAGCAGCCCGGCCGGATCCGCGATCAGCACCGAGTCGAACTCCAGCCCCTTGACCTGCGGCACCCCGAGCACCACCACCGGGTTCTCCAGGTCGGCCTCCGCACCCACCGACACGCCGGACACCGCGGACTTCACGACATCGCCCAGCTCGGCCACCCGGCTCATCGGCACGATCACCGCCAGCCGCCCGTCGCCCACCGCCGCCGCTTCCTCGGCCACCACCTTGGCAAGCTGACCGGCCAGCTCGTCCTCACCCGCGCCGAGCCGCCACGGCGGGACGCCGGACTCGCGCACCGATTGTGGCAGGCCGGCCGCCAGCGGCGGCGGGTCGATCCCGGCCGCGACGTCCGCGGCGACCGTCATGATCTCGGCGGGCGTGCGGTAGTTGACGGTCAGCCGTTCGAGCCGCCAGCGCTTGCCCATGTAAGGCTCGAGGACACGCTGCCAGGACGACGTGCCGGCCGGATCCCCGGTCTGCGCCACGTCCCCGACCAGCGTCATCGACCGGGTCGGGCAGCGCCGCATCAGCATCCGCCAGGCCATCTCCGAAAGCTCCTGCGCCTCGTCCACGATGACGTGGCCGAACGCCCAGGTCCGGTCGGCTGCGGCCCGTTCGGCCGTGGTCAGGTACTCATCTTCGGCGTGCCGCTCGGCCAGCCGCTCGGCGTCGATCAGGTCCGAGGCCAGCAGCACCTCGGGGTCCAGCAGGTCCCGGGACAGCAGGTCGACCACGCCACGGGCGTAGGCGATCTGCTCCCGCCGCCTGCGTTCCTCCCGGGCCCGCTGCACCCGGTCGTCCTCGCCAAGCAGTTCCGCTGCTTCGTCAAGGAGCGGAATGTCGGCCAGCGTCCAGCCGCCGGTCTCGCGCAGCAGCGCCGCGCGCTCGGCCTCGGTGAACCGGGGCGCCGCCCGGCGCAGCCGCCCGGCCGAGGAAAACAGGTCGGCCAGCAGCCGCTGCGGGGTGAGGGCCGGCCACAGCCGGCTGATCGCGGCCCGCACCCCGGAATCGGACCGCAGCTCGCGCCGGATCTCGTCCACGGCGACCTCGTCGAGCACGTCGCGGTCCGGCGGCCCTTCCTCGCCCAGGATCTCCGCCACCATCGCGTCGGTCTCCCGGATGCTGTCCCGCAGCCGCCCGGTCACCTGCCGCACCAGGGCGTCGATGATCTCGCGGACGAAGATGGCCCGGGCCTGGTTGTGTGGCCGCCGCGAGCGCCGCGCCCGTTCCCTGGCCCGCACGCACATCTCGCGGTCCAGCCGCAGCACCTCACGCTGATACCGGATCTCGGTGACCTGCTTCGGCACCTGCTGCCGGTCCCGGACGGCGGCGGCGATGACCTGCGCCATGGCCAGCCTGCCCTTGATCCCGGCCGCCTCCGGCGACTCTTCGGCCGTGGGCACGATGCCCGGGTACAGCTCGCCGATCGTGGACAGCACCACCCCGGTCTCGCCCAGTGCGGGCAGCACCTGCCCGATGTAGCGCAGGAATGTCGTGTTCGGGCCGACGATCAGCACGCCCCGCTTTTCGAGCTGCCGCCGGTGCGTATACAGCAGGAAGGCCGCCCGGTGCAGCGCGACCGCCGTCTTCCCGGTGCCCGGACCGCCCTGCACGACCACCACACCCTGCTGCGGGGCCCGGATGATCCGGTCCTGCTCGGCCTGGATGGTCTCCACGATGTCGCTCATCCGGCCGGTCCGGCTGGCGTTCAGCGCGGCGAGCAGTGCGGCCTCACCGGTGAGCCCCTGATGCTGGGTCCCCTGCGGAGCGGTCAGGTCGAGCACCTCGTCGTCGATCCCGAGCACCTGCCTGCGCCGGGTCTTGATGTGACGACGGCGCTTCACCCCCTCCGGGGAGGCGGCGGTGGCCAGATAGAACGGCCGCGCGGCCGGCGCGCGCCAGTCAAGGAGCAGCGGCTCGTAGTCGTCTTCCTCGTCCCGAATGCCCATCCGGCCGATATAGCGCCGCCCGCCATCGTCGAAGTCCAGACGGCCGAAGCACAGGCCGTTCTCCGCCGCGTCCAGCTGGGCAATACGGTTGCTGAACATTACGGCCGATACATCGCGCTCGGTCCTGGCCTGCGGGGTCCCGCCGCTTTCCCGAAGCGTCCCGGCGAGCCGCCTGGAGGCGCGCTCACGCAGCTCATCCAGGTGGCCATAGAGCATGGTGACGTACTCCTGCTCGTGGCCCAAATCTTCGGCGTAAGCGGCAGCCTGTATTTTTGACAACGAGCCCCTTCCCGGCCTATAATGACTTGACTGCCTCCACAATGGGGGCTATTTTTTTGGCACTTTTCGGAACGACGAGTTTATCAAACTTTGACCTGCAAAACCCATGGCCCTGGGTTGCTAACGTTCCGGCACCCCTTGCTGTTCCGCGGCTCGGGACTTTGGACCCTGACAGGCCGGGAGCCTCGTCGTTCCCTGGGTTCGAGCTGCGAAGGGGAGTAACGGAGATGCGGAAGTTAATTCGATCATGGGTTCCGGTTGCCGTGCTGGCAGCCATGCTGGGCAGCGGCCCGTCGGCGGCCGCCTCGCTCAGCCCCACACCGGCGGCCGCCGCGTCACCGGCGGCGGTGCGGGACTGCGGCACCGGGCCAGCCCTCGTCAAGCCCACCAGCATGATCTTGACCTGCGCCGACGATGGCGAACTGGCCGGGCACCTGGTCTGGTCGAGCTGGACCCCGGCCCAGGCCACCGCGTCCGGCACGGTCAAATGGCGCGTGTGCACCCCGGACTGTGCCCAGAGCACCACGTGGGAGAGCACCAGCGCGAACTTCACCCTGACCCGCCCGGTCCAGGCGAAAGACAGCCGCGTCCTGTTCACCAGGATGCGGCTGCAGGTCACCGGCCGGACGCCGCGAGGATTCATGCGCGACGTGGTCTTCAGCATGGCCCCGGCCACAGCTTCGCCGCCCCGGCCGGGCAAGCACCTGGCGAAACTGCCGCCCCCCGCGCCCAGCGGGAGCCTGGGCTACGGGAACATCGAGGGGTACTGGATCTACGCCGGGGGCCCGTCCGGCTCGGCTGGAAGCTACACCTACCCGCAGATCGCCGCCGCGATCACCGGCGCGGAAAGCTCCTTCCTGCCCGGGATCATCCAGCCCGGCGTGGACTACTGCGGCCCGGGCGCCGACCGGGCCGGCTGGGGGCTGTGGCAGATCACCTGCGGCAACTCGGTCCCCCAGTACGGCACCGACTTCCAGATCCTGGATCCGTGGAACAACGCCGAGGAAGCCGTCTACAAGTACGACCAGGCCGGTGGCTTCTCACCCTGGTCCACCTACACCTCCGGCGCCTACACCGCCTACCTCCAGCACACCGGCGCCAACCTCGACATCAGTGACCCCGGTGAGTATGTGCAGATCAACTCGACCCCGCCGGGGACGCCGTCCTCGCCCCCGCCGGCCCCGGGCAGCACCTACGGGCCGCCCATGCCCAATGCGGCCACCGCGTACGTGTTCTGGAAGGGCCAGGACAGCAACCTGTGGCAGGCTCAGGGAGCGGCCAACGGCGCACTCGCCGGCCCCACCAACCGGGGCATGGGCCCGCTGAACTCCCAGCCCGCCGTGGGAATTGACGGCAACGGTGCCACCTATGTGTACTGGCGGGGCAACGGCCCGTCCTATGACCTGTGGGAGGCGTACTGGAACGGGTCGGCCTGGGTAGGGCCGTTCAACCGGGGGATGGGCCCGCTCGGCTCGGCCCCCACGGTGGCCGTGACCAGCGGCGGAACCGCCTTCGTCTTCTGGAAGGGCAACAACAACGACCTGTGGGAAGCCCAGGGATCCGCCACCGGAAGCCTCAGCGGTCCCTACGACCGGGGGATGGGCCCGCTCGGCTCGGCCCCCACGGCCGGCGTCAACAGCAGCGGCTCCACCTTCGTCTACTGGGAGGGCACCGCGCCCCAGGACGCGCTGTGGGAGGCCTACTGGAACGGCTCCAGCTTCGCCGGTCCCTACGACCGGGGGATGGGCCCGCTCGGCTCACCACCCTCGGTGGCCGTGACCGGCGGCGGGACCGCCTATGTGTTCTGGAAGGGCCAGGACAGCAACCTGTGGGAGGCGCAGGGACCGGCCAGCGGAAGTCTCAGCGGCCCGTTCAACCGGGGGATGGGCCCGCTCGGCTCGGCCCCCACGACCGGGGTCGCGTCCAATGGCTACACCTATACCTACTGGCAGGGCACCGGCCCGCAGTATGAACTGTGGGAGGCCTACTGGAACGGGTCCGGCTTCGTCGGTCCCGACAACCGGGGGATGGGCCCGCTCGGCTCCGCGCCCACCGTCGCGATAAAGGGCTGACAGCCTTTAACCAGCGCCGGCGGCCAGCATTCCTGGCCGCCGGCGCTGCGCCGGGGAGTGCTTCGCGGTGTATGGTCCAGTTAGTCGCCGCCGGGGGACGGCGGCGAGGGGCATCTCAGCCATCGAGGGAGCACAAGAATGGGCATTCTCAACGAGGCCCGCCGCGAGTTCATCGCGGCACCGGACAGCTCAAAGGGCCAGATCGTCTACAAGTGGCCCGACCACAACATCCGCAAGTTCGCCAGGGCCATTGTTGAGCCAGATGCCGTCGCCGTCTTCATGAGCCAGGGGCAGGTCATGGGGACGCTGCTGGGCGGCCAGCACGTCCTCGACGCCAAGGAGCTTCCGTTCCTCGGAATGTTCATCGACTGGGGCACCAACAGCAACGCCTTCAAGGCCGAGCTGTACTTCGTCGGCATCAGGGACTTCCCCAACATCCGCTTCGGCGGCCGCCTGGACGAGGTGCAGGACCCGCAGACCGGCCTGATCGTGACCCTCCGCACGTTCGGTGAATACGCCCTGCGTGTGGTCGATGCCCCCAAGCTGATCCTCAACCTGGTCGGGACCGTCGATGTGACCAGCAACGACGCCATCACCGCCTGGGTCACCCAGCAGTTGCTCAAGGTCACCCGGACCACGGTCACCACCCAGCTCATGTCCGGTACGTGGCCGATCCTCGGCCTGTCCATGCACAGCCCGGAGATCGAGGTCCAGGCCAAGCAGGCCGCCAACACCGAACTCGCCGACTACGGGCTGTCCATCACCCGGCTCGGCAACGTCGACATCAACCTGAACGACGATGACAGCGCGCGGCTGAAGAAGCTGGCCGGTGACACCGCCTACAGCAGGCTGGCCGGCGGCTACATGCAGGCGGCGCAGGCCGAGATGATGCAGGGCGCGGGCCAGGGCATGGCCAAGGGCGGCGAGGGGGTCGCCCCGATGTTCTTCGGCGCCGGCATGGGCATGGCCAACACGATGATGCAGCCGCCGCAGCAGGCCTACCCGCCGCCGTCCGGCCCCGGCTTCGCCGGCGGTGGCCAGGGCTTCGTCCAGCAGCCGCCGCCCGCTCCGGCGCCGGCCGCCCCCGCAGCGGCCCCGGCCCCGGCTCAGACGGCGACCGTCGAGTGCGGCAACTGCCACACCCAGGTCCGGGCCGGCGCCAAGTTCTGCGCCGAGTGCGGCACGCCCATGCAGAAGCACTGCACCGAGTGCAATGCCAGCCTGAGCCCCACCGCCAAGTTCTGCGCGGAGTGCGGCACACCGGCGAACCCGCCGCCGGCCTAACCCAGCGCCGGCGCACAACTCGCGATCGTCATAACGGAGGATCGTCGCGCGGTTCTCCACTACGATCTTGCCCACCTTCCCCGCAGCGATCTTGCCCACCTTCCCCGCAGCTTGATACAAACGCGCGTCTTTTAAGGCCGCCGACTAGAAAGGCCTGTCCGGATGGATCGGATCGAGTGCCAGTGGTGTAAAGCTCAGAACGAGCCGGACCGAACGAGCTGCACCACTTGTGGCGCGCCTCTCGACAAGCAGAATCTCGTCTCCGATTCCGGCTGGGCCGAGGCGCCACGGCTGCGGGACATGACGGAGTTCCGGTTTTCCAACTCCACCTGCCAGATCGAGGGCGAGATTGTCCCGGTCGCCGAGCTCGCGCTCGCACCCGGGGATTCGGTGTTCTTCGAGCACCATGTGATGCTCTGGAAAGAGCCCAACGTGCCGATGTCGGCGATGAAGACCGCCGGTGGCATGAAGCGCATGCTCGGCGGCATGCCGCACATCCTGAGCATCGCGCACGGCCCCGGCCGGATCGCCTTCTCCCGCGACGCCACCGGCGAGGTCGTCGTCCTGCCGCTGCACCCGTCGATGGAACTCGACGTTCGCGAGCACGCGTTCCTGGCCGGCACGCACTCGCTGGACTACTCCTTCGTGCGGATCAAGGGCCTGGCCAACGTGATGCACGGCGGCGGGGGCATGTACATGGACAGGTTCGTCACACACAGCGCGCCCGGCCTGCTCCTGCTGCACGGTTACGGCAACGTCTTCCAGAAGACGCTCCAGCCGGGGGAGAAGATCCTGGTCGAGCCGGGCGGCTTCCTCTACAAGGACTCCTCGGTGACCATGAACACGGTCAAGCAAGGCCTCCGGACCGGGCTCACGAGCCACAACATGTTCCTGGCCGAGATGACCGGGCCGGGCCGGGTCGGCATCCAGTCCATGTACGTTCACCACCACTCCGAGTAGGCGACGACATGTCGATGCCACCCCAAGGGGCCTATACCTGCCCGTACTGCCGGATCCCCAGCGACGGCGGCGGCGGGACCTGCCCGCACTGCGGCGCGCCGGTGGACGTCCGGATGCGCGTGTCCGACTCCGGCTGGATCGAGCAGCCGCCGATCAGGGACATGGCCCGGATCCGCTTCAACCGCTCGACCTGCCAGATCAGCGGCACCTACGTCCCCGTCGCCGAGATGAACCTGCATCCGGACGACTCGATCTACTTCTCCCATCACGTGCTCCTGCACACCGGCCCGGACGTCCAGCTCGACGCCAAGAAGATGAGCGGCGGCTGGAACCGGCGGCTGGCCGGGATGCCGCTGATCATGATGACCGCGCGTGGCCCGGGCCACATGGCCCTCAGCGCCGACCACCCCGGCGACACCCTCGCCGTGCCGCTCCAGGCCAACCAGGCCGTCGACGTGGCCGAGCACCGCTTCCTGGCCGCCACCGGCAACGTCGACTACCAGTGGCTGAAGATCCACGTCTGGTTCGCCACCCAGAGCGGCAGCGACAACAACGACCGGGAGATGCACTACCCGGCCGGCCGGTTCCTGGACAAATTCACCGCCCACAACGGCCCGGGCCTGCTGCTCCTGCACGCTCCAGGAAATGTCTTCGTCCGCGACCTGCGCCCCGGCGAGCACATTCTCGTGCAGCCAAGCTCGTTCCTCTGGAAAGACCCCTCGGTCCGGATGAACCTGCATTTCGAGTACCCTCGCGGCCAGTACTGGTTCAGCTCCGCCCGGTGGGAAGCCAAGTCCATTTGGCTCACCCTCGGCGGCCCCGGCCGGGTCGCCGTCCAGTCGGTATTCGAACGCCCCGAAGCGGTCGGCCGCGTGGTCGACGACTGCGGCGCGACAAGGCAATTCTGGTAACCCAGGGAACCATTCCAGCCACCTTTACCCGCGTCCGTTCGGAAGGCCGAAAATACCGCCGAACGGACGCGGTTCTATTCCCGCACCACTCCCGCCGACGTCACCACCCGTCTCACATCACCCACCCCGTCTCACATCACCCACCCTGTCCCACTCACCACGGCCCCGCCCCCCGCGTCCCCAAACCGGTACTCCAGCTGCCAGTTTCATGATCATTTACCCTGACGGTCCCGCTGGTCAACGGCGGGCTGAGTGGCGCGACGGTCACGGTGAGTGCTTTCCGGGCGTTCGGGTCACCTGATAACCTCTGGCCGCCTTCGAGTGTGAGAGGTGGCCGGATGGAATCCGAGGGGCCAGTCGCCGCAGGTGGAATGTCGGCAGGGGTGGCGGTACAGGCGGCGGACGACGACGCCGCCGGTCGCCGCAGAGGACTCGCCGCGCTGCGGGATCCGGTGGTTCTGGCGATTGCGGTTACCACCCTGCTCGCGGCTGGCCTGCGGGTTTACTATCTGAGCCGACCCGGCTACCTGCTCGGGGTGACCGAGTACGACGACGGCCCGTACTTCGGCAGCGCGGTCCGGCTGGTGTCGGGGGTCATGCCGTACCGCGACTTCGTTCTCGTGCAACCGCCGGGCATCACGCTGCTGATGGTGCCGGCCGCGCTGCTGGCCAAGATCACCGGAACCGCGTGGGGGATGGCCGCCGGCCGGATACTCACCGCACTGGCGAGCGTGGCCTGTGTGCCGCTGATGGGCCGGCTTGCCCGCCATCGCGGGGCGCTGTCCACCCTGGTCGCCTGCGGCGTGCTGGCCGTGTTTCCTGACGGCGTGTCCGCCGCCCACACCGTGCTGGTGGAGCCGTGGCTGGTGCTGTTCTGCCTGATCGGAGCCCTTCTCATGTTCGAGGGGGACCGGCTGGTCAGTAGGCGTGGGCTGCTGTTGGGCGGGGTGGCGTTCGGGTTCGCCGGGGTGATCGAGGCCTGGGCGATCGTGCCCGTGCTCGTCTTGCTGGTGCTGTGCCTGGCCGGCCCGGTTCCCGGCAAGTCCAGGCTGAGCCGGGCGCTGCCTTTCGCGGGCGGTGTCGCCGCTGGGTTCATGGTGCCGGTATTGCCATTTGCCGCCGCCGCACCGCGCGGTTTCTACCAGAGCCTTATCGTGGCTCAGGTCGGCCCCCGCTCCGGCGCGGCCCGGGTGCCGCTATTGTCCCGGCTCACCGAAATGACCGGCCTCAGCGATATCCGCCTTCCGGTGCACGTGAACCTTCTGTTCGCGCACTTTACCCTGTCCGCCAGTCTGGTGAACTGGACGATGGCGGCAATTCTCGTGGCGCTCGCCGTCGGCGTGCCGGCCGCGCTGAACCTGGCCACCGGCGAGCCACCGGCCACGCTGGAATGGTTCGCGCTGGGCAGCACCGAGCTTATTGTGGTCATGTTCTTGTGGCCGGTGCAATTTCACTACCATTTCACGGCCTTCCTCGCCCCATTCCTCGGCCTGGCCATCGCGCTTCCGCTGCCCAGGCTGTTCGCGCTGCGCAAGCCCGGCCTGGCTGCCCTGCGCACCCTCCCCGGCATCGCGGCGGGCCTGGCCGTGGTGCTGCTGCTGGCGTTCGCGTTCATCCAGGGCCGCACCGAGAGCAGGCTGACCCCGGTCGTCGCCCCGTCGGCGATCGCGCAGGCCAAGCGAATCATCCCGCCCGGGTCCTGCGTCGTCAGCGACAGCGCCGCCCTGCTGCTGCTGGCCGGCCGGTTCGTGTCGGACGAGCCAGGCTGCGGCGTCATCGACGACGGCCTCGGCACCGACCTGGCGCTGTCCCACGGCCTGACCCCGGCCACCGGCGCGGGCGATGTCCCGGCCGTGATGCGGCTCTGGAACTCGGCGTTCCAGCACGCCCAGTTCGTCTGGCTCACGAACCACAGCTGGCGCCGCGTCGCCTGGTCGGCGTCCGGCCTGACGTACTTCCAGCACGACTTCAAGCCGGTCCTCACGGACTCCTACGGCGACATCCTCTACCGCCGCGATCACGGTCGGTCCAGCTAGGAGCACTTAAAGTCAGACCTGACCTACGGAATCCGCAGGCCGGTCCAGCCGCTCACGGCCATGGCTGCGACTCCACCCGCCGCTGGTCATAGCTACCTGGCCAACCCTGCCCGGTCGGCCATCATCGCATCAAATCCCGGTGCACGCCGCTTTGACTTGCGTAATCAGTAGTGCGAATGGCGCTTATCCAGGTGAATCGGGCAACTTTGGGTGAGGCCGTTGACGCTGCGTCCGGCGAGGGAGTACGTTGTGGCACATTAGTTAGGATTGTTTCCTTACTAACTGAAAGGAGAGGGTATGAGGCTCGGGAAGCTGAACCTTAAGCGCCGCTTCCTCGTCCTCGGTGTCGCGGTCATCGCCCCCGTCGGCCTGGCAATGGGGCTTGTCCTGCCAGCAACCGCCGGACCCGCAGGCGCCAAGGTGCTCCCTGCATCGCAGTCCGTGACCGACTACGTGACGTTCTACGGATACGTCGACAACTCACCGCCTGGGCGGGCCATCGCCCATCCGTGCATCCACAGCCAGGCCGGTGGCGTGGGTACCTGGAGCAACCCGGTCACGTTCGCGGAGCACATCGACCTCAATGGGCCCTGGTGCCAGAAGATCTACGTACCCTTCCTCAAGAAGTACTTTATCCACGAGGACCAGTGCAACCCGTGTGGCGGCGTCAACAACAACCACGTCGACCTGTGGATGGGTGGCGACGCTGGATCCCTCCACAACCCGGAGAAGAGCGCGCTGCTCAACTGCGAGAACAAGTGGACCAGGCACGCCACGGTGATCCTCAGCCCACCCTCCAGTGAACCGGTAGACACGACGGCGCTGTTCACCCCACCGACCACCTGCCATGGTGGATCCGGAGACGGCGGTAGCGGCGGAAGCTGATGAGGTAGAAGGCCCGGCGCCGGATGCTCACCGGGTGGGCGCCCCTGAAGCCCGATGCCGGGCAGCGCCAGGGTCATTCCCCCAGCGCATGGCCCTGGACCCTGGTAGGTACGACGGTCGCCTGGAGTCTCTGGCAGCTCCGGGCGACCGTCATTTCCGCGCAATACCTGGACGACAATTCCGTCCATCAGCAAATGGTCCGTTTCGCGACCGCGCAAATCCGTGCCGGACACGACCCGCTCACTTCCTGGTTCCCTTATCTCGGGCTCGGGTCGCCGCAATTCCTGCACTACCAGAGCACCCCGGCTATTTTGACGGGCCTGGCCGGACTGGTGGTCGGCCCGGACGCGTCCTTCCGGTGGTCGCTCTACCTCCTGTGGTGCCTGTGGCCGGTGGCCATCTTCCTCTCCGCCCGGCTGCTGCGGCTGCGGCCCTGGGCAGCGGCGCTCGCGGCGGTCATCGCGCCGTTCCTGCACAGCGCACCCGGGATCGGGTACGAACAGCACGCCTACCTGTGGGTGGGCTACGGCGTCTGGACCCAGCTCTGGGGGTCCTGGGCGCTCCCGTTCGCCTGGGCGCTGAGCTGGCGCGCGGTGGCGGACAAGCGGTTCCTCGCCCCGGCGGCCGGGGCGGTCGCGCTGACCGCCGCGTTCCACTACGAGACCGGCTACCTGGCCTTCATGGCGATCCTGATCATGCCGTTCCTGGTCCGAACGGGACTGCGGGCGCGGCTGCTGCGCGGTGCGATACTGCTCGCCCTTTCGCTGCTGGCCAGCGCCTGGGTCGTGGTGCCGCTGCTGCGCTACGCCCGATGGGCCGGCCTCAACCAGGCCCTGTCCAGCACCGCCATGGTGAACGGCTACGGCGCCGGCCAGACCATGACCTGGCTGGTCACCGGGCGGATCTTCGACGCCGGTCACCTGCCGGTGATCAGCCTGCTCGTGCTGGCCGGCCTGGTGGCCGCCGTGCTCCAGTGGCGAACGGCCGGTCCCGACGGCCTGGTGAGCCCGGGCCGCGCGCTGGTGGCATTGTTCTGCGCGGGCCTGCTGCTGTCGTTCGGCCGCACCACGTTCGGCAGCGTGGTCAGCATCATCCCCGGCAGCAGCGACCTGTTTTTCCGGCGGTTCCTGATGGGCGCCCAGCTCGCCGGGATCTACCTGGCCGGCCTCGGTGCGGCGGCAGCGGGCGGGCAGGCCCTGCGCCTGGCCGCCTACCTCACCCGCCGGGACCTGACCCGGCTCGCCTGGGCGCCGGCCGGTGGGCTGGCCGTCGCGGCGGTGGCCTACCTGTTCCCGGCCTGGCACAATGCCGGGACGATGGCCGCCCTCAACTCGGCGGACATCCACTTCCAGCAGCTCGCCCAGTCCGGTGAGCCACAGGTCAACGCGGCAGCCGCATATATAAGGAGTCACGGCGACGGCAGGGTCTACGCCGGGTCACCCTCCAACTGGGGCCAGTACTACACGGTCGGGTTCGTCCCGATGTACGCCTACCTGGAGAGCCAGGACGTGGACGAGGTCGGCTACACGCTGCGGACCGCCTCCCTGATGACCCAGCCGGAGTACCACTTCGACAGCGCCCAGCCCGGGGACTATGCGGTGTTCGGCATCCGGTACCTGATGCTCCCGGCCGTACCCGCCACCCACCCGCCACCGCCCGGGGCGATCCTGGTCCTGCACAACAACCTGCTGCGCCTCTACGAGCTACCCGGTGACTCCTATATAAGGGTGGCGGAGACGGTGGGCAGCATCACCGCCAACCGCGCCAACCTCGGCAGCCAGACCGTCCCCTACCTGCGCTCCCAGGAACCCGCCCAGGATCGCTACCCCACCATCGCCTACAGCGGTGCCCCCGCCGCCAAGCCCACCGAGCCCCTGGTCACCAAGCCCACCGAGCCCCTGGTCACCAAGCCCACTGAGCCCCTGGTCACCAAGCCCACTGAGCCCTTGGTCGCCAAGCCCACCGAGCCCCCGGTCGCCAGGCTCTCCGGGCCGCCCGGAGCAGTCCTGACCGAAACCGCCGACCTGGCCAACGGCGCCGCCACCGCCGTCGTCCACCTGCACCGCCGTGGAGTCGCCGTCCTCAGCGCATCCTTCGATCCCGGCTGGTCCGCGACCGTCGACGGCCATCCCGCCGCCACCCAGATGGTGGCCCCCGCCCTGGTGGCGGTCGTGGTCCCGCCCGGCACCCATCACATCGAGTTCCGCTACACCGGCTTCGCCTACTACCCGGAACTGCTGGCCCTCGCGGTGACAGCTCTGTTCGCCACCGCAGCCCTGACCCGCCGAACCCGCTCCTTCCATGGGGGTTCGGTGGCGAGAATCCGCTGAACCGCTGGCGATCGCCACTGCTGGCTCGCGGGCAGACTGCGGTCGATGGCTTCCCTGTGGCTCAGATCTATGCCTCTGCTGCTTCCTTCAGCGGTCAGCCTTAACGTGGCTGGTGAAGGTTCGCCAGTCGTCGGGTGACAGGGCGAGTACCGGGCCGTTCGGGTTCTTGCTGTCGCGGACGGCGACGGTGCCCGGCAGGTCGCGGGCCACTTCGACGCAGGCCCCGCCGTTGCTGCTGCTTTTGCTGGCCTTGCGCCATACGGCGCGGCTCAGGTCCATGTCTTTGCTACTTCCTCGATCAGTTCCAGGGAAGCGGCCCGAGGTAGGGCCACGGATCTGAGCGTATCCCACAGCATCATGAGTGACCCGATGTCATCAGAGCCATCAATGATCTGCCCCTGAACGGCCGTGTCCTGGTACGCCACAAGCGGATGATCTTTGAGTTCCGCGACAATGAACGCCCCACCGCGCAATCCTTCGTGGGCGCCGGTGCTCACGGGGATGATTTGTATTACCACATTCGGGAGCCGGGCCGCTTCCGCCAGCCGGTTGAGCTGCTCCCGCATGACGTGCTTTCCGCCGACGGGACGTCGCAATACGCCTTCGTCAAGCACTGCCCATACGGTGGGCGGCTTGTCTTTGCTGAAGATGGATTGCCGGGCCATCCTGGCGGCTACCATCTCGTCAATTTCCTCGTCCGTGTCTCCTACGCGAGTTCGTAGTACGGCCCGAGCGTAGTTCTCAGTCTGGAGTATTCCAGGAATCACCAACGGCTCGTACCAGCGCAGCGCCGTGGCTTGCGCCTCGTAATCCGGCCAGGGCGTGAACCAGCCTGGATAGGCGCGGTTGCGGGCGCTTCCCTTCAGCCATCCCCAGAGACGGACCAGACCACCTCTGGTGTCCAACTGCGGAACGGCGTCGAG
>DATGGU010000002.1:0-73097 GCA_035308365.1 Streptosporangiaceae bacterium | reverse complement strand
GGGGGCCGGGCCGCTGGTGACGAAGATGCCGCTAGCGGCGATATAGAGGTGGGCACGTTGTGCGTGACCGGCGTGCGCACGGTGGATGGCGTGCTGAGTGTTCGGGCTAGGAAGGGGATGACCGGCGTGCAGTTATTACTTCGATCATGGGTTCGTGCCGCAGCGTTGATTGCCGTCGTGGGAAGCGGTCCCGCGGCGGTTGCTTTACCCAGCACGGCGTTCGCCGCAGCCCGGCTGGGCAGCCCGGCCGTCAAGGACTGCGGCACCGGGCCAGCCCTGGTGCGGCCCAGCAGCATGATTTTGACGTGTGCCGACGACGGTGAGCTTGCCGGGCACCTGACCTGGCTGAGCTGGACCCCGGCCCGGGCCACCGCGACCGGCACCGTCACCTGGCACGTCTGCATCCCCAGCTGCGCCGCAAGCAAGCGCTGGGAACACACCAGCGCGGATCTCACGCTGACCGGCCCGATGTCCAAGCCCGGGCAGCGGAGCCTGTTCACCAAGCTGGTCCTGCAGGTGACCGGACGAACGCCACGAGGATTCATGCGCGAGGTCACGTTCAGCGAGGCCCCCGCGGCGACTCCCCCGCCCCGCTTTCACCGGCCGGGAATCCGTCCGCCGGGAACCCACCGGCCGCAGCCTTCGGCACCCAGCGGGAGCCTGGGCTACGGGCAGATCGAAGGGTACTGGGTCTACGCCGGAGGCGCGACCGGCAGCGCCGGCAGCTACAACGACGAACAGGTCGCCGCGGCGATCACTGGCGCGGAAAGCTCCTTCCTGCCGGGCAACATCCAGCCGGGAGTTGATTACTGTGGCCCGGGCGCCGACCGGGCCGGCTGGGGGTTGTGGCAGATCACCTGCGGGAACTCGGTCCCCCAATATGGTACCGACTTCCAGATCCTGGACCCGTGGAACAACGCCGAAGAAGCCGTCTACAAATACCGCCAGGCGGGCGGTTTCTCACCCTGGGCCACCTACACCTCCGGTGCTTACGCGGCCTACCTCCAGCACACCAGCGCCGACATGGACATAACCGACCCCGGTGAATACGTGCAGTATCACTCGACCCCGCCAGGGACCCCGTCTTCACCCTCGCCCAACCCCGGGAGCAAATACGGGACACTGATTCCCTTCGACGTCTTCAACTACAACTCCGGCCTGTGCCTGGGTATCTCAGGCGATGCCAACGACCAGCCCGCGGTCCAGTGGGGCTGCAACGTCAACGCCGACCAGCGATGGCACTGGGGCAGTCAGAACAGCAGCTATCCCGGCTGGTATCAGCTGGTCAACGCCAATGGCTCGTGCCTGGGCATCACCGGCGGCAGCCTTAACCAGGGAGCACAGGCCGTCGGCTGGAGCTGCCTTGGGTCAAGCCACTACGACCAGTACTGGACCCCGCTGCCGTACAGCTGCAACGGATATGTCCCGCTCGAAGATCTGAACTCCGGTTATGTCCTGGGTGTTTCCGGCAACAGCAAAACCCAGGGCGCAGCCGTCGTTCAGTGGGGATACCAGGGAGTCTGCAACAACCAGTTCTGGAACTCCCCCTGATCCTTCCTGTTTATCTTTACACCGCGCCTGGCCGGGACGATTCCCCCGGCCAGGCGCGCCGTGGGCCAAGCCGTCGCACTGGGTTGACGGGGGTGGGTTCGTGGCGTGAACATGCGGAGGATGCGTTGGGTGCAGCCTGGCCGGGGCGTGGTGGCGTTCGCCGGTGCGGTCGTCTTGATCATGGTGGGGCTGGCTTGCAGTTCCTGCCCGGGGCGTGGCAAGCAGGCCGCTGCCGCTCCGGCGGGCATCCACAAGATCAAGCACGTGATCATCGTGATGCAGGAGAACCGGTCGTTCGACAGCTACTTCGGCACGTACCCGGGAGTGGATGGCATCCCACGGCGTAACGGCGTGCCAACGGTGTGCGTGCCCAAACCCGGGGGTGGCTGCACCCGGCCGTACCACCTCACCGCCGACATCAACTCGGGTGGCCCGCACGGCGAACGGAACGCGATCCTCGATATCGACGGCGGAAGGATGGACGGGTTCATCCGGCAGCGCTTCGCGGGCCGGGCGACGTGCACCCCGCCCACCACCCCCGCGTGCCAGATCGGGTGGCGCCCGGAGGTGATGGGGTATCACACCGCGGCGGAGATCCCCAACTACTGGGCCTATGCCAGGCACTTCGCGCTGGATGACCACATGTTCGAACCGGTCCGGTCCTGGTCGCTGCCCGACCGGCTGTCGATCGTGTCGGCCTGGTCGGCCAAGTGCCGCACCCGTTCGCCGATGAGCTGCGCCAGCAACCTCAACCCCTACGGGCTGCGGGTGTTCGACCGGGCCGTCCAGCAAGAACTCACATCAGGCCAGGCCAGGATCGACCTGGCCTGGACCGACATCACCTGGCTGCTGCACGCCCACCACGTGAGCTGGGCCTATTACGTGCAGACCGGTGTGCAGCCCGACTGTGCCGACGACGCCGACCTGACCTGCGCCCCGGTACGGCAAAACGCCCGCACCCCGGGGGTCTGGAACCCGCTGCCCCTGTTCGGCGACGTTCAGCAAGACCACCAACTCGGCAACATCAAGGACCTGTCGGGCTACTTCGCGGCGGCCCGGGCCGGCACCCTGCCCTCGGTGAGCTGGATCACCCCCTCCGGCCCGGACAGCGACCATCCGCCCGCCAGCATCCACCAGGGCCAGGCCTACGTCACCGCGGTCATCAACGCCGCCATGAAAAGCCGCGACTGGGACTCAACCGCGATCTTCCTCGCCTGGGATGACTGGGGCGGCTTCTACGACAACGCGGTACCCCCCAGCGTCGACCGCAACGGCTACGGCCTGCGGGTGCCCGCCATCACCATCTCCCCCTACGCCAAGCCCGGGTACATCGACCATCACACGCTCAGCAGCGACGCCTACCTGAAGTTCATCGAGGACGACTTCCTGGCCGGGGCCCGGCTCAACCCCCGCACCGACGGGCGCCCCGACCCCCGGCCCGACGTCCGCGAGAACCAGCCGGCACTGGGCAACCTGACCGCTGACTTCGACTTCAGCCAGCATCCGCGCCCGGCACTGCTGCTCCCCACCAACCCGCCCACCGACTCACCATCCATCCCCGCCTACTTCACCAGGAAACCGCCCTGCCCAGGCTGCACCAGCCTCCCGCCAGCCCTCACCACCAGCGCCGGCGGCGGAGCGGGCCGATGACCTCCGGACAGGCAGCCAGCTTGCGCCCTACCGGGCCGCCGCCCACCGGCCGCAGCCGGTACGCCGCTGGCCGGGCATTCCGCTGGTTCACCCGCTACCCCGGCATCACCCCGCCACTTACCGCCGCGCACGTACCGCCGGCTGGCCTGCTCATTCACGTGGATTTGGAAGCATGCTTTCAGCCTGTCTTCAAAATCGTGCTGGACGATGAGTGAAGGCCCAGTGACGCATCGGTGGGAGGCCCGTCATGATTCCTGCGCGTGTGAGGCCCAGCAGGCCCGTGATCACCGCCGCGGTAGCGGTTACCGCGCTCATCAGCGGCGCCGGCGCCGCCCTCGCGGCGTCGTCGTCGCCATCGGCCCCGCGGCGGGCCCCCACGGTGGGGACGGCGGTTGCGACGCCCGCGCCGTCTTCGCCGCCGTCCCACTGCCAGATCAAGCTGCCCGGCCGCGGTTTCCTGTCGCAGGTACCCGCCTTCGCCATCCCCGGGCCGCCTGGGCCGCTTGGCTTCGGGGTGTTCGGTGCCATTCACGGCCAGTTCGTGACGTCCAAGCCGGGCGGCGGCTACCAGACGATCGATACCCAGCGGGGCACCGTCACGGCCGTGAGCACCAGTTCCGTCACGGTCAAGAGCAGTGACGGCTACACCAAGGCCTACCGGGTGACAGGCTCCACCATCGTGGACGGCCAGCGGGGCGGCATCGCCTCGGTCAAGACCGGCCAGACGGTATCGGTGCTCGCCACCGTCAGTGGTTCCTCAGCCACCGCCACCCAGATCGCCGACTTCTCCGCGCTGCCCAAGCCAGCCAAGATGTCCCCGGTCCTCCGGCCGGTCTCCCCTCCGCTCTGGATCAGGCCGTGCGCAAGCCGGTGGATCAGCCGGTAGCCCGGCCAGCGCATCAGTCAGTGCGCTGATTCCCCGGATCCGAAGTGGCCCATAATCATCGGATGGAAATGGACCTTACCTATGGGCCATTGCCACCGTAGTCTCGGTTCCGAGACGATCGGTGATTTTGGAGGACACGTGGCATCCGATGCGGCAGGAGTGCTGGACGAGGCTTATCAGCGGCTGCACAAGACCGGGCCGGAGTTCGGCGGCTGGCTGTCCAACCCCGCGGCGCTCGCCGCAGCGGCCCACGCCACCCAGCTCATCCCCCGGGACTGAACGACAGGCCGGCCCGCTGCATACAAAACGGGATGCCGTGGGAGGGATGGGATGCACTGCCGGCGGATTCCGTGGAGAAAGTTACTATCCGGGCGTGGCTGAGCTGATGCTGCCCGGTGACCGCCGGCTCGCGTACGCGATCATGGGTGAGCCGGACGGGCGCACATGAGCGGGCGGCGCACCAACTGGGCCGGCAACGTCATATTCGCCGCCCGGCGCGTCCACCGGCCATCCTCGGTGCCAGAACTCCAGCGCCTGGTGGCCCACGGTGACCGGGTCCGGGCGCTCGGCTCGGGCCATTCGTTCAGCCCGGTCGCGGACACCCGGGGCGACCTTGTCTCGGTGGCGGGCCTGCCGCCGCTCATCGAGACCGACAGCACGCGTGGCACCGTCATGGTCAGCGCGGGCCTGCGCTACGGCGAGCTGGCGGTGGAGCTGAACAAGGCCGGCCGTGCGCTGGCCAACCTGGCGTCGCTGTCGCACATCTCGGTGGCCGGCGCCTGTGCCACCGGCACGCACGGCTCCGGCAACGCCAACCGCAGCCTCGCGGCGGCGGTCGAAGCAGTGGAGATGGTCACCGCGGACGGCGACCTGGTGACCGTGGAGCGGGCCGCCGAGCCCGGCGCCGTGGTCGCGCTCGGCGCCCTCGGCATCGTCACCCGGCTCACGCTCACCACCGTGCCAGCCTTCGACATCGCTCAGTACGTCTGCGAGGACATCCCTCTCGGTCAGGTCCGCGACCACTTCGATGAGATCTTCGCCAGCGCCTACAGCGTGAGCGTGTTCACCGGCTGGCGCACGCCGCGGACCAGCCGGATCTGGCTCAAGCAGGACGCGGGCGAGCGCCTACCCAGATGGGCGCACGGCCGCCTGGCGGACGGGCCACGCCATCCGCTGCCCGGGATGCCGCCCGCCAACTGCACCGGGCAGCTCGGCATCCCAGGGCCCTGGCACGAGCGGCTGCCACACTTCCGGCTGGAGTTCACTCCCAGCACCGGGAACGAGTTGCAGTCGGAATACCTGCTCCCCCGCGAGCACGCCGCCGATGCGCTCGACGCCCTCGACAGCATTGCCACCGAGCTGGCCGCGGTCCTGCAGACCTCGGAGATCCGCACGGTCGCGGCCGACGATCTGTGGCTGAGCCCGGCCTATCGGCGGGACACCGTCGGGTTCCACTTCACCTGGGTCAACGACTGGCCCGCTGTCGAGCCCGTGCTGGCCCTGATCGAGAAGCATCTGGCGCCGCTGCGGGCCAGGCCGCACTGGGGCAAGCTGTTCACCACCGGTCCCGCCGCCGTGCACAAGCTCTACGAACGGGCCGGCGACTTCCGCGGCCTGATGCACCGCTACGACCCGGCCGGGAAGTTCCGCAACGACCTGCTGGACCGCTATTTCCCGGCACCGGGTGACTGAACCCGATCAGGCCTGGAGAGTCTGGCTGGGCACGGTGCCGAAGACGGCCCGGTAGTAGGCGGTGAAACGGCTGGGGCTGGCGAATCCCCAGCGAGAGGCTACCGCTGTCACTGTCGTTCCGGCAGCGCCGGCGGCCAGCAGTTCGTCATGGGCACGCTCGAGGCGGACCCGGCGCAGGTAGCTCATCGGTGTGGTGCCCAGGTGACGGCGGAAGGCGAGTTGCAGCGCGCGCATGCTGACATGCGCGGCGTCGGCGATGTCGCCGGCGCTGATGTCATCCCCGGCGTGATCGTCGATGAAGACGGCCGCGCGGCGCACAGTAGCGCCGGAGGCGTCGCGGTGGCCCGCGGCGGCCGGGCCGGTCACCACGTTGTTCGGGAACGTGGTCAGGGCGGCCGCCACCAGCAGCCGCTTCGCCATCCTGCCGACCAGCGGCTGGTCGGCCACGCTGGACGCGGCTTTTACCTGGTCGCGCACGTATGCGTAGGTGCGCTTCCAGGACTGGGCGGCCTGCGCCGAAACGGCACTGTACCCGGTGAACCTGACCGGGCCGCAGGAGTTCCCATCCGTGCTGGAGGCGACGTCGCGGACCAGCGCCGGATCGATGACGGCGAGTTCGATCTGGGCGTTGTAGATGCTGGCGGTGTAGGAGTGCTCAGGCTGGGCAGCCAGAAAGACCTCGCCTGGAAGCTGCAGCCGCTCGCTGCCTCCGGAATCACAGATGACCAGGCCCGAGATGACGTGCCCGAAGACCAGCGCGCCGATCGGGCCGCCGCAGGCGACAGCCATGTCCATCCCGAAACTCACCTGGTCGAGGCGGACCGAACCAAGCCACGCCTGGGACAGCCGCACCTCATATCGCTGCCCGCGTGCGTCGATTCGGGTCACCCGGTAGGCGCCGCCCAGGATGTGACGCACGGTCTGCGGGTCCGTCGCCTCGATGACTGTTTCCAATGCGATTCCTCGGTGCTGTTGCCCATCATGATCGCCCCCGCGGGCAAACCACCGGCCGGCCAGGGCAGGCAGCGTGCTGCATGGGTAGCCGCCGGCACATCAGCGCCGGCCCGTCCTGCGCGGTTCCGCGGATGCAGCCCTGTCCCGACCGCTGTGTTACTACTGCCCCGCCGGCGCGTTCTATGCAGCGCGGAAGGTTCAAATTCGGAAACCCCCCGTGGAGCCACGGGACGACGTCGGTTCCGGCATCGCTGAACTCGGCGGCCGACCCAGGGAGCGTATCCGCTGTGCCAGCGATGGCAGCGGAAGGTGATCGCAGCCGCGCAACGGCAGGCTGGCATGATCGCGGGTGCTCATCGATGCTGCTCCTTCCAGTACGGCGAGCGGGCACGGCTGGCTTGACTACCCAGCCAGCCGGCGGGTATACAGCCGTCCCGGAATGATCTGCCCGGCCCGGGCAGCGGCCGGCGTACTGGCGCAGGGGCCCGCCCGCCATGCCCCAACCCGGCCGGTGGTCAGGCGTTCCCGTGCGGCATCCCGGGATCAGCGAACGCGGTGCGCGGCGAGCACCCGGTCGAGCGCCTGGGCCACCTCTTCGGCCAGCCCGGGAGCGGCGCTCGCCGGGTCGCGGGCGGGCTCGGCGGCGGGCGTGGGCTCGCGGACCTGACCGCAGTCCTTGCATTCCACCTCGCCGAGCCGCCGGACCAGGCGCACTCCCCCGCAGCCGGGGCAGTGGTCCAGGTCGCTGGCCCAGTCGCGGTCGGCCTGGCAGGCCGGGCAGATGAGTACCTGGTGGTCGCTGCGCACGCCACGCTTCCATGGGCTGGCGCCCCGGTCGGGGTCGACCTGACGGGCACCACAGCGGTAACAGGGCATTGCGGACCGGCTGACGGCTAGCTGAGGGCGGCGAGCGCCTTCTGATACTCGGCGATATCCCTGGCCTGCGGGATGGGGTTCACGACCTTCCAGCGTACGACGCCTTCTTTGTCGATGATGAACGTGCCCCGGGTGGCGATGCCCATGTTCTCCTCGAACACTCCGTACAGTTTGGCCACGGCGCCGTGCGGCCAGAAGTCCGACAGCAGCCCGAAGCCGAACTTCTCCTGGTCCGACCAGGTGCGCAGGGCGAACGTGGAGTCCACAGAGACCGTGAGCAGCTCGACGTCATCCCGGGTGACCTCGGGGAACTCGTCCCGCATCGCGCACAGCTCGCCGGTGCACACGCCGCTGAACGCGAGCGGGTAGAAGACGAGGACGACGTTCTTGGAGCCGCGGAACGACGACAGCCGCACCGGCGTGCCATGCTGGTCCTTCAGCTCGAAATCCGGCGCCTCGTCGCCGATCTCCACCGCCATGCCGGGTTTCCCTTCCACTGTGCGCTTCCCATCACCGGGCGCAGTCAAGTGTGCCACGCGCCGGGGTCCCGGGGAGCCGTCCCACCGCAACCGGCAAAACCACCCCCAGCCCCGGCCGCCGGGGTCCGGGGGGTCGTCCCCCCGGGGCAACACTGCGGGCTGCGGCGAAGCTGGCCGAAGGACAGCGAGCAGGGCTGGCTGCCTCGTGGGGGTCCGGGGGCTCGGCCCCCGGGGCAATACTGCGGGCTGCGGCGAAGCTGGCCGAAGGACAGCGAGCAGGGTTGGCTGCCTCGTGGACTGTCAGCGCCGGGCCTTGGGGGCGACCAGCCGGGTTCCGGACCAGTCACGTCCGGCGCTGAGGCTGGACGTCTGGGACAGGCCCGCGGTCGGCGCGGCCTCGCCGATATCGCTGGGTTCCACATGGCCGTCCCGGCCCGCCTTGGGGGTCAGCAGCCAGATGTACCCGCCGTCCGCCAGCGGCGCCACGGCGTCGACCAGTGCGTCGACCAGGTCACCGTCGCCGTCCCGCCACCAGAGCAGGACCACGTCGACCACGTCGTCGTAGTCCTCGTCCACCAGTTCCACACCGTCCACACCGGCGATGGCGTCGCGCAGGTCCTCGTCACAGTCCTCGTCGTAGCCGAGTTCCTGCACCACGTGGCCCGGTTTGATGCCAAGCCGCTCGTCCAGGCCGCGCGCATCCTGCGCCTGGCCCGCGGTCGCGCTCAATGACGTCCTCCCTCGAAATCGCCCGCGGTCATGGCCGCGTGGGCACTACTTGATGGGACAGTCCACACTGGGTCGGCGCCACGCGCAAGTGTCATCCGCCCGCGTATGGAAAAACTGCCCGGGCAATTTGCCATAATCCCCGAAGTCATCGTTTACTCAAGGAAGGACAACCGAATCTCGCGATCCGGGTTGTCCACGTTGAGATCCACCAGTGCGACGCTCTGCCAGGTGCCCAGCGCCACCCGCCCGGCCAGTACCGGCAGCGTGACCGACGGCGCGACGAAGGCCGGCATGACGTGGCTGCGGCCGTGGCCTCGTGACCCGTGCGCGTGCCGCCAGCGGTCGTCGGCGGGCAGCAGCTCGCGGAGCGCGGCCAGCAGATCAGGGTCGCTGCCCGAGCCCAGCTCCATGATCGCGAGACCGGCGGTGGCGTGCGGAACGAACACGTTCAGCAGCCCGTCGCCGCCTTCCGCCGCGCTCGCGGCGAACCGCTGGCACTGCGCGGTGATGTCGGCCACGGTCTCGCGGTTGCCGGTCCGCAACCGGATCAGCTCGGTCTTCACGATGCCGCGTCCTCGCGCGTGCTCACGCCTGCTGGACGGCCGGCTCGTCGTCAGCCGGCTCGCCGAATCGTGGGAGCTGGATTTCTATGGAACTCGGCCAGATGAGCACCGTCACCCGCGGCACGAACGTCCACCGCACCCCGGCGTCCAGCCAGCGCTTCACCAGCCGCCAGTCTTCCAGCTCGTGTGCCTGGTCCCAGGAACCGTGCCGCAGGATCTCAGGGCGGTGCATGATCATCGGCGTGCCGATGTCGCATTCCCAGGGCTCGCCGTGGCCGACGGTGACCTCGCCATTGGCCCACTGCATCTGGCTGAAGGCGAACCCCGCCTCGGGGTGGGCGTTCAGCGCCGAGGCCAGGATGCTGCAGTGCCGGGGCAGGTAGAGGTCGTCGTCGTCGAGGTAGGCGATGTAGTCGCCGCGGGCCAGCTCGATGGCGCGGGTGCGCGCGTAGTGGCCCCAGTGCTCGCCCCTGGCGTGCCTGGCCAGCTCGTCATAGCGCAGCCGCTGGCACCATGGCTCCGACCGCGGGCAGCCGTCATGGTCGCAGTGCCGCAGCTCGGCCATGATCTTGGCCAGCTTGCGGTCGGGACCGTCGGAGACGACGATGTGCTCGACGTTCGGGTAGTCCTGCACCCGCACCGAGGGGATACAGCGGTTGAGCAGCAACTCGTTCCGTTTCCAGGTCGGGGTGATCACCGAGACCATCGGATGCGGGCATTCACACTGGCTGCCTTCGCGGGCGCAGCAGCAGGGGCCGTTCGCACAACATCCGGTCACAGCGGCAACCTGCAAGGTTTGACGGTCATGCACACGGGCAGCCAGTCATCAACCCACCCCTGCATGCAGCCCTCCCTCGGCGAACCCGCTCCCGGGCACACCTAGTCTGGCATGGGAAAGGCCGCACGTGAAAGACGAGGCTTATTCAAGACTCCGTGGTGGCAAGCGGACGGGTCGCGGCCCAAGGTTACCCAACGGTAGAGATGCGCTCGCGGCCCGCAGGTACCACGATTGGTCTGGACAACCTAGATCGTATGAGGCGGCCGACAGCCGCCATACAGCACGGAAGGCGAGGGCACCGCGTGGCCTCCGGACGCCAGCGTTACTCGATCATCAGCGACGGGCTCCCTACCCAACTGCCCGACATCGACCCGGACGAGACCCGCGAGTGGGTCGAATCCTTTGACACCGTCGTGCGCACCCGCGGCCGGGCCCGGGCGCGCTACGTCATGCTCAGCCTGCTGGAGCGGGCTCGTGAGCAGCAGGTCGGCGTGCCCGGCCTGCGCAGCACCGACTACATCAACACGATTCCGCCCGAGCGCGAGCCGTGGTTCCCCGGCGACGAGCACATCGAGCGCCGCATCCGCGCCTACATCCGGTGGAACGCCGCCGTCATGGTCTCCAGGGCCAACCGGCCGGGCCTGGGCGTCGGCGGGCACATCGCCACCTACGCCTCGGCAGCCAGCCTGTACGAGGTCGGCTTCAACCACTTCTTCCGCGGCAAGGACCACGGCGAGTCCGGCGACCAGGTGTTCATCCAGGGGCACGCCGCGCCCGGCATCTACGCCCGGGCCTTCCTCGAGGGACGGCTGACCGAGGACCAGCTCAACGGGTTCCGGCAGGAGCTGTCGCATCCCGGCGGCGGGCTGCCCTCCTACCCGCACCCCCGGCTCATGCCCGGCTTCTGGGAGTTCCCCACCGTCTCCATGGGGCTCGGCGCGATCAACGCCATCTACCAGGCCCGGTTCAACCGCTACCTGCTGGCCAGGGAACTCAAGGACACCAGCCGGTCGCACGTGTGGGCATTCCTGGGCGACGGCGAGATGGACGAGCCCGAGGCGCTCGGCGCGATCGGCATAGCCGCGCGGGAAGAGCTGGACAACCTCACCTTCGTGATCAACTGCAACCTGCAGCGGCTTGACGGGCCGGTGCGCGGTAACGGCAAGATCATCCAGGAGCTTGAAGCGTTCTTCCGTGGCGCCGGCTGGAACGTGATCAAGGTGATCTGGGGCCGCGACTGGGACCCGCTGCTGGCCAACGACACCGACGGCGTGCTGGTCAACAAGATGAACACCACGCCGGACGGCCAGTTCCAGACCTACAGCGTGGAGTCCGGCGGCTACATCCGCGAGCACTTCTTCGGCGATGACCCACGGCTGCGCGCGATGGCCCAGCCGCTCACCGACGACCAGCTCCGCAACCTGTCCCGCGGCGGGCACGACTACCGCAAGGTGTACGCGGCGTTCAAGGCGGCCCGTGAGCACGTGGGCCAGCCGACGGTGATCCTCACCCACACGATCAAGGGCTGGACGCTCGGCCCCGACTTCGAGGCGCGCAACGCCACGCACCAGATGAAGAAGCTCACCGTGGCCGAGCTGAAGATGTTCCGGGACCGGCTGTACCTGCCGATCCCGGACGAGGCGCTGGAAGCCGAACTGCCGCCGTACTACCACCCGGGCGAGGACTCCGACGAGATCCAGTACATGCGCGAGCGGCGGGCCGCACTCGGCGGTTTCCTGCCCAAGCGGGTGGTGCGGTCCCGGCTGGTGCCGCTGCCCGCCGAGCCGGTCTACGAGGATCTGCGCAAGGGGTCGGGCAAGCAGCCGGTGGCCACCACCATGGCGTTCGTCCGGCTGCTCAAGGACCTGATGAAGGAGCCGGGTATCGGCCAGCGGTTCGTGCCGATCATCCCGGACGAGGCCCGCACGTTCGGCATGGACTCGCTGTTCCCGACCGCGAAGATCTATTCGCCGCACGGCCAGACCTACGACGCGGTGGACCGCAACCTGCTGCTGTCCTACAAGGAGTCCACCCAGGGCCAGATCCTGCACGAGGGCATCAGCGAGTCCGGGGCCATGGCGTCGGTGATCGCCGCCGGCACGTCCTACGCCACGCACGGCACACCGATGATCCCGGTGTACGTGTTCTACTCGATGTTCGGCTGGCAGCGCACCGGCGACCAGATGTGGGCGCTCGGCGACCAGCTCGGCCGCGGCTTCCTGCTCGGCGCCACGGCCGGGCGCACGACGCTGACCGGTGAGGGACTGCAGCACAACGACGGGCACTCGCTGCTGCTCGCCTCGGTCAGTCCCGCCTGCGTGGCCTACGACGCGGCCTGGGCCTACGAGCTGGCCTATATCGTCGCCGACGGGCTGCGCCGGATGTATGGCGGCAGCGAGGAGCACCCGGCAGGTGAGGACATCTTCTACTACCTGACCGTGTACAACGAGCCCTACCCGCAGCCGGCCGAGCCCGGCGACTTCCCCGGCGGCCGGGAGGCGCTGCGGGAGGCGATCCTGCATGGCCTGTACCGGTACCGCGCCGCTGCGACGCTTCCCGCTGCCGCCGGCACCGGTCCCGAAGATCAAAACCATGGGGATACCGAACGGACTGAGGCCGGCCCCCCGCTCATGGGGCGGCCAGCCACGGGTCAGCCGCCGCGAGCGCAGATCCTCGCCTCCGGCGTCGCGGTCCGCTCGGCGCTCGCGGCGCAGGAACTGCTGGCCGAGGACTGGGCGGTGGCCGCGGACGTGTGGTCGGCGACCTCCTGGACCGAGCTGCGCAGGGAGGCGCTCCGCTGCGAGGAGCACAACCTGCTGCACCCCGACGAGGAACAGCAGGTGCCCTACGTGACCCGGGTGCTCGGCGGCGAGCCGGGGCCCGCGGTCGCGGTGAGCGACTGGATCAAGGCGGTGCCCGACCAGATAGCCCGCTGGGTGCCCATGCCGTTCACCTCGCTCGGCACCGACGGCTACGGCTTCTCCGACACCCGGCCGGCCGCCCGCCGGTTCTTCCACGTGGACGCCGAGTCGATCACCCTGGCCGTGCTCGGCGAGCTGGCCAGGAGCGGCGAGGTCAAGCCGGAGGTGCTGGAGCAGGCGATCAGGAAGTACAAGCTCGACGTGCCGGTCAGCGAGGCACTCGCGACCGGCCCGTGACACGATCGCTGAGACCCGGGCGGCCCCGGTCTTGTGCCGTGGCCGCCCGGGTGCACAGTACGAAGCAGCGGCCTGCCGATCGCGCCAGCGGGCGCGAGGGGGGCCGGAGAGGCGGCACAGGGAAAGCTGACCCGCGGCGACGTTGCTGGCCTGCGAGTCCGCAGGCGGCTGGCCGCAATCGCGGAATGCTCGACTGTCATCAAGGAGAGCGCCAAGATACGGCCTAGCGCCAGCGAGCCGGAATCACTGGGCCTCGAACGCGGCGCTGACGGCGGGGTTGGCGCGGGCGGTGCCGTAGGTGAAGGTGCCCTGGGCGCGCAGCTCGGTGGCGGCGTCGGCGAGTGCGCTGTAGGCGACATAGAAGAACGCCCCGCCGACCGAGATCCTGGCGACCCCGGCCGCGGCCAGCTCGGCGACCGGTGGGACGGCCGGCATGGCCAGCACGTTGACCGGCCGGTCCACCGACGCGACGACCTGGCGGATGTCTTCCAGCCTGGTCAGGCCCGGGGCGTACAGCACGTCCGCGCCGGCCTCCTGGAATGCCTGCAGCCTCGTGATCGTGTCGGCGAGATCCGGCCTGCCGTGCAGGTAGTTCTCCGACCGCGCGGTGAGCACGAACGGCACCTCACCGGCGTGCGCCGCCTCGGCCGCCGCCGTGATCCGCTCGGCCGCCAGGCCGATCTCGTAGATGGGATCATCCGGCGAGCCGGTGGAATCCTCGATGGAACAGCCGGCCAGGCCGGTCCCGATGGCCAGCCGCACGGTCTGCGCGACGCCGGCCGGGTCGTCGGCGAACCCGTGCTCCAGGTCGGCCGACACCGGCAGCCCGGTGCCGCCGGCGATGCTGCGCGCGTGCTCCAGCGCCTCGTCCCTGCTGACCGACCCGTCCTGGCGGCCCAGGGACATGGCGAAGCCACTGCTCGTCGTCGCCAGCGCCTGAAAGCCGAGCGAGGCGAGCACCCGGGCCGAGCCCAGATCCCACGGGTTGGGCAGCAGCAGCGGCTCCCCGGGGCGATGGAGCGACAAGAAGTGGCGTGCTTTTTCCGCTTGCGTAGTCACAGCCCTCACCTTAAACATTCTCACCGACACTCTCGGGACGTCCCTGCTCAAAGAGCTTTTCCTACCTAAGTTGGGGTTTTTACCTCAGGCGTGACAGGCTAGGGGGGGTGAAGGGAACGCAACGGCCGGAGCTGGCCCGCGCGGACAACGGCCACACCGGCAGCGGCCCGGCCACCCGGCCGGCGGACACCGGTGCGCCGGCGGCCACCGCCCGTCCGCAGCCGAACAGCGGTGTCGGGGCCGAGACCATCCAGCGCCTGGAACGGGCTACCGGGACGCTCGGCACGGCCGCCATGGCGGCGATGGACGCCAGGCTGCCCTGGTTCGCGGCGATGTCCGCGGAGAACCGGTCCTGGCTGGGCCTGGTCGCCCAGGCCGGCATCGCCGCGTTCGTCGAGTGGGTGAAGCACCCCGAGCGGGCCAGGCCCGCCGTCACCGGTGAGGTGTTCGGCACGGCGCCGCGCGAGCTGGCCAGGGCGGTCAGCCTGCAGCAGGCGGTGGAGATGGTCCGGGTCATCATCGACGTGGTCGAGGCCCGGGTGGACGAGCTTGCCGCGCCCGGCGGGCAGGCCAGCCTGCGCGAGGCGGTGCTCCGCTACACCAGGGAGATCGCGTTCGGCGCCGCGCAGGTGTACGCGCGGACCGCCGAGGCCCGCGGCGCCTGGGACGCGCGGCTCGAGGCGCTCGTCGTCGACTCCCTGGTGCGCGGCGAGACCGAGGTGGGCCTGCAATCCTGGGCGTCGGCGCTGAGCTGGTCGTCCTCCCCGGTCGCCGTGATCGCCGGCCGGGCCGACGGGAACAAGGCCGAACTGGTCATCGACGACCTGCGGATCATCGCCCGCCGGGCCCGGATCGACCTGCTCGCCGGGGTGCACGGGCACCGGCTGATCGTGGTGGTCGGTGGTACCCCCAACCCGCTTGCCGCCGCGCGGCAACTGGCCGGCCGGTTCGGCGCCGGTCCGATCGTCGTCGGCGCCGCCGTGCCCGACCTGCAGTCGGCCACCCGGTCGGCGCAGGCCGCCCTGGCCGGGTTGCGCGCGGCCGCGGCCTGGCCGGATGCGCCGCGGCCCGTGTTCGCGGACGACCTGCTGCCCGAGCGCGCCATCGACGGCGACCAGGTGGCCAGGGAACAGCTCGTCCGCGACGTCTACCAGACCCTGCTCAGCGGCGGCCCGTCGCTGCTCGACACGGTGACGGCCTACCTGGAGCAGGGCTCCTCGCTGGAGGCCACGGCCCGGATGCTCTTCGTCCACCCGAACACGGTCCGCTACCGGCTGCGCCGGGTGGCCGAGCTGACCGGCTATGCCCCGGCGGAGGGCCGCGGGGCATTCGCGCTGTGGGTGTCGATCGTCCTGGGGCGACTGTCCGGCCGGCCGGGCTCGCGATAGGGCCTGGGCTGGCCATACGGCGTTGTCACCACACGTTCGTTTTAGCGGTAACCTACAAAGGAAAGCCCAAAAAGTTCGTCGACTCCCGCATTCATATAGTGGTCTCCTACAGGGCAGTGTGGAGTAATGCTTGTCATCGTCGCTCCCGGCCAGGGTGCCCAGGCTCCGGGATTCCTCGCTCCCTGGCTCGAACTCCCCGGGGTGACCGGCCGCCTGGCCGCCCGGTCCGAGCTGGCTGGATGCGATCTCATCCGGTACGGCACCACAGCCAGCGCCGACGAGATCACCGATACCGCGATCGCGCAGCCGCTCCTGGTAGCGGCCGGGCTGGCGGCGGCCGAGGCGGCGTTCGGTGAGCTTGCCGACGTCGCGAGCCACGCCCAGGCGACCGCGGGGCACAGCGTGGGCGAGCTGACCGCGGGAGCCATCGCCGGTGTGCTCAGTGCGGACGACGCGCTGCGGCTCGTCCAGGTCAGGGGCAAGGCCATGGCAGCCGCGGCGGCCATGACGCCGACCGGCATGACCGCGGTGCTCGGCGGGGACGAGAAGGAGGTGCTCGCCTCGGTCGAGGCGCACGGGCTCACCCCCGCCAACGTGAACGGGGCCGGCCAGATCGTGGCCGCCGGCCCGCTGCCCGAGCTGGCCGCCTTCGCCGCCAGCCCGCCGGCCAAGGCGCGGCTGAAGCCGTTGCGGGTGGCGGGCGCGTTCCACACCAGGCACATGGCACCCGCCGTTGACGCGCTGCGTGAGGCGGCGGCGGGGATCGCCGTCAGCGACCCGGCCATCACGGTGCTGTCGAACCGTGACGGCGCGCCGGCCCGCTCCGGGGCCGACTGGCTCGCCCGCATCGTCAACCAGGTCAGCGCGCCGGTCCGGTGGGACGAGTGCATGCGGTCCATGGCCGGGCTGGGTGTGACAGCGCTCATCGAGCTGCCCCCCGCCGGGACGCTGACCGGCCTGGCCAGGCGGGCGCTGCCGGGGGTGGCGCTGCTCGCACTCAAGACACCTGATCAGCTCGACGCGGCACGGGCGCTCGCGGCCGAGCACGGCGCGGCCGGGCTGGATGACGACGACCCGCTGGACGGCCATCACCCGGGGGCGGACAGCCACGGCCCGGAGTGGCGGCTGCTGGTCGCCCCGGCGGCAGGAACTTTCCGGGCGGGTGAGCCGGTGGCGCTGGGAGCCGTCGTCGGAACCGGGGCCGAACTCGGTCTCATCGAGGCGCGCGCCGACCGCAAGCCGGTGACCGCGCCCTGCCCGGGGGCGATCATCGAGTGGCTGGTCGAGGATGGGGATCCGGTCAACACCGGACAGCCTCTCCTTCGGTTGCAGCCTCAGGCATCCGAGCAGAAGGCGGTCTGATGCGATCGGAAATCCGCAGGGTGTCTTTGCGGCCAGCAGAGCAAGGTGCGGCCGGGGCCAGGATCCTGGCCTTCGGCGGATACCAGCCGGCCAACGAGGTCACCAACGATGACCTGGCCAGGACGGTGGACACCAGCGATGAGTGGATCCGCGCCCGGGTCGGCATAGCGAGCCGCCGGATCGCCGGGCCGGACGAGTCCGTTCCGGACATGGCGGTTGCGGCCGGCGGGAAGGCCATCGCGGCGAGCGGCCTGTCCCCCGCCGACATCGACCTGGTGATCGTTGCCACCTGCACCCACGAGGTGCAGATACCGAACGTGTCCGCCACCGTGGCGCACCGGCTCGGCATCACCGCGCCGGCCGCTTACGACCTGAACGCGGCGTGTGCGGGATTCTGCTATGCCCTGGCGGGCGCCAGCGACGCCGTCCGCGCCGGATCTGCCAGGCACGTCCTGGTGATCGGCGCGGAGAAGCTGTCCCAGTGGGTGGACTGGACCGACAGGTCCACCTGTATCATCTTCGCCGATGGCGCGGGTGCTGCCGTGGTCGGCCCGGCGGCCGGGCCGGGCCAGGCCGGGATCGGCCCGGTAGCCTGGGGCAGCGCCGGCGACCTGGCCGGCACGATCCAGATCGCCGACCGCAACTCGTTCATCACCCAGGAGGGCCAGGCGGTGTTCCGCTGGGCCACCACCAAGTTGCACCCGGTCGCACAGGCCGCCTGCGCCAAGGCCGGCGTGGACCCACAGGATCTGGCCGCGTTCGTCCCGCATCAGGCCAACCTGCGGATCATGGAATCGCTCGCCCGCCAGCTCGGGGTGCCCAGGGAGCGGGTGGCCGACGATATCGTGCACGCGGGCAACACCTCGTCGGCGTCGATCCCGCTGGCGCTGTCGCGGATGATCGAGCGGGACGAACTCGGCTCAGGGGAGCACGCGCTGCTCCTGGGCTTCGGCGCCGGGCTGAGCTACGCGGCCCAAGTGATCACGATGCCCTGACCACTACCACACGACGACAAGGAGACAACGCACCGATGGCAATGACCGAAAAGGAAATCCTGGAAGGGCTCGGCGAGATCATCGACGAGATCGCCGGGGTCCCGGCCGACGAGGTGACGCCGGACAAGAGCTTCGTCGACGACCTCGACATCGACTCGCTGTCCATGGTCGAGATCGCCGTCGCCGCGCAGGACAAGTTCGGCGTGGAGATCCCCGACGAGGAACTCAAGAACCTCAAGACCGTCCAGGACGTCGTGCACTTCGTCCAGCGTTCCGGCGTCACGGCTTGACCCACCTGGCCGGCCCGCGGTCAGTCAGGTTCAACCCAGAGGAGCTGATCTCAGTGGACCCAACGTCAGCGAGTGCGGCCGCACCGGGCCCAGCTCAGAGTGGCCCAGCTCAGAGTGGCCCAGCTCAGACTGGCACGGGCCAGGCTGCCGTCGTGGTCACCGGGCTCGGTGCGACCACACCGCTCGGCGGTGATGTGGCCAGTACCTGGCAGGCCCTGCTGGCCGGCCACAGCGGCGTACGCCCGCTCACCGCCGAGTGGGCGGGCGAACTGCCGGTGCGCATCGCCGCTCCCGCCGCCGTGGACCCGGCGACCGTTCTCGACCGGGTGCAGGCACGCCGCATGGACCGCTGTGAGCAGTTCGCGCTCGTCGCCGCCAGGGAAGCCTGGGCCGGCGCGGGCGCCCCGCAGGCCGGCCCGGACCGGATCGGCGTCGCGGTCTCCAGCGGCATCGGCGGCGTGTCCTCGACGATCAGCGCCTACGAGACACTGAACACCAAGGGCTGGCAGCGCCTGTCGCCTTACACGGTGCCGATGCTCATGCCCAACGGATCGGCCGGCTGGATCAGCATCGAGATCGGCGCGCAGGCCGGCGTGCACACCACGGTGAGTGCGTGCGCGTCCGGTGCGGAGTCGATCGCCTACGCCATCGACATGATCAGGTCGGGCCGGGCCGACGTCGTGCTGGCAGGCGGCACCGAGGCCGCCATCATCCCGCTGAACATCGCGGCCTTCGCGGCCATGCGCGCGCTGTCCACCAGGAACGACGAGCCGTTGCGGGCGTCACGGCCGTTCGACAAGGGCAGGGACGGCTTCGTGCTCGGCGAGGGCGCGGGCATGCTGGTGCTGGAGTCCGCCGCGCACGCGGCCCGCCGGGGCGCGAACGTGCTCGCCGTGGCAGCCGGATACGGTTACTCGGCGGACGCGCACCACATCGCCCAGCCGCTGCCCGGTGGCAAGGGAGCGGCGCTGGCCATGAGCCGGGCGCTCGCCGACGCCAGGCTGCCCGCCGGGCGGGTGGTGCACATCAACGCGCATGCCACCTCGACAGAGGCGGGCGATCTCGCGGAGGCCCAGGCCATCAGGGCCGCCTTGGGCGAGGCCGCCGACGGCGTGGTGGTCTCGGCGACCAAGTCGACGACGGGGCATCTGCTCGGCGGCGCGGGCGCGCTGGAGTCCATCGCCACGATCCTGGCCCTGCGCGAGCAGGTCGCGCCACCCACCGTCAACCTTGACGACCCCGACGACGAGGTCCGGCTCGACATCGCGACCGAACCCCGGTCGCTGGCATCCCATGACGGCGCCCCCATGGTGGCGCTGAACAACTCCTTCGGCTTCGGCGGGTCCAACGTGGCGCTCGCCTTCACTGCTGTCTGAGCGACCCTTCGAAAGCTTAGGCCCATCGGATGAAAGTTGCAGGTAAGAGCCGGCTTTCACGATTGCTGTGATGATTTTGAAAGGGTCTCTTCCACCACCCGCAGGAAGGGCAGGACGGTGACATTGCTCGAAAACCCGAACGTGACGGCAAGCCCGGCGAGCGCGATCCCACAGCAGCCCGGTCCCGAGCCGCGGCAGCCACGGGACCGGCTGGCCGCGCTGTTCGACGCCGGGACGCTGCGCGAGCTCAGCCCGGCCGACGACAGCGGGGCGCAGGCGGGCACCGGCCTGATCGACGGCATGCAGGCGGTGGCGTTCGCCAGCGACCCCGGCATGCAGGGTGGTGCGATGGGCAGTGCCGGCTGCGCGGCCATCGTGGCCGCCTACGACGAGGCCATCGCGCTGGGCGCGCCCATCCTCGGGCTGTGGCACTCCGGCGGCGCCAGGCTGCGCGAGGGGGTGGAGAGCCTGCACGCGGTCGGCTCCGTGTTCGCGGCGATGACCAGGGCGTCCGGTGTGGTGCCGCAGATCTCGGTAGTGCTCGGCCCGGCCGCGGGCGGCGCGGCCTACGGGCCCGCGCTCACCGACGTGGTGATCCTGTCCGAGGCTGGCCGCATCTTCGTCACCGGGCCCGACGTGGTGCGCAGCGTCACCGGTGAGGACGTGGACTCCGCGCGGCTGGGCGGTCCCGAGCCGCACAGCCGCCGCTCCGGTGTGGTGCACATCGTCACCGCCACCCACGGGGACGCGATCGCCGAAGGCAGGCGGGTGGCGCTGCTGCTCGGCAGGCAGGGGGCCATGGATACGGCGGTGGCCTGCGCCGCCGACGCCGAAGGCGCCGACCTGGGCGCACTGCTGCCCGATTCGCCCCGCCGGGCCTACGACGTGCGCCCGCTGGTGACCGCGCTGCTCGATGAGCCGGGCGTGGAACTGCACCCGAGATGGGCGCCGAACGTGGTGACCGAACTGGGCAGGTTCGGCGGCCGAACGGTCGGCGTCATCGCCAACAACCCGCTGCGGCTCGGTGGCTGCCTGGACGCGACCTCGGCGGAGAAGGCGGCCCGCTTCGTGCGCATGTGCGACGCCTTCGGCGTGCCGCTGGTGGTCATCGTGGATGTGCCGGGCTACCTGCCCGGGGTCGGCCAGGAGTGGGACGGCGTGGTCCGCCGGGGCGCCAAGCTGCTGCACGCCTTCGCCGAGGCCAGCGTGCCACGGGTCACCCTGGTCACCAGGAAGTCCTACGGCGGCGCATACATCGCGATGAACTCGCGCGCCCTGGGGGCGACCCGCGTGTTCGCCTGGCCGGAGGCCGAGATCGGGGTGATGGGCGCGGTCGCGGCGGTCCGGATCCTGTACCGGCGCAAGCTGGCCGGCGTGCCCACCGAACGGCGGCACGAGGTGGAGCTCGAACTGGCCGCCGAGCACGAGAAGGAGTCTGGCGGGCTGGCCCGTGCGGTCGACCTTGGCGTGGTCGATGAGGTCATCGAGCCGCACCGGACCCGTTCGGCGATCGCCACGGCCATCGCCGAGGCGTTCCCGTCCCGCGGCGCGCACGGCAACATCCCGCTCTGACCGGTGCCCGCCGTCATGAACACCATGCCTTATGAGCCGGAAGGACACCCTGCCAGCGCACCAGGCGCGGCCGAACGGGTCATCCTGGTGTCGCTGATGAAGTCGGGCACGCACCTGCTCCAGGAGCTCATGGTCGCGCTCGGCTACGGCATGTACGGGCAGGCCAGGATCGCCCCGGAGATCAAGCCGGTGCTGGCCGAAAGCGAACGCTGGCGCATCGCCCGGATGGTCTATGAAGACGCGATGGTGGCCAGCCTGGAGCAGGCGGACGAGGCCACCTTCATCCAGGCCACCGACGAGGCCTGGGAGGCGCTCGCCTGGTCCTGGCAGATCAGGTTCGGCATGCCGCTGAAGACCTGGTACAGCGTGGAGCTGATCAACACCGAACTGGTGGCCCAGGCGGTGCGGCG
Organism: Streptosporangiaceae bacterium; assembly: GCA_035308365.1. Classification (GTDB taxonomy): domain Bacteria; phylum Actinomycetota; class Actinomycetes; order Streptosporangiales; family Streptosporangiaceae; genus PALSA-505. Next base: position 51,329 of record DATGGU010000002.1, on the reverse strand, counting down.
CACCGCGGGCTCGGACTTCGCGCAGACCCCGCCCGGGGTCTGCTGGGTGTTCAACGAGTTCGACATCAAGAAGCTCGACGGGCACTTCCTGCGCGAGTGGGCGCGGACCGGGGAACCGCGGATCATCCTCAACTACCGGGACCCGCGGGACATGATCCTGTCGATGGTCAATTTTCTGGCCGGCCGGACCGGCCGCGGGTTCAGCAATTTCGGCGACTTCGACGTCTTCAGCGCCATCCTCAGGGCCAAGCCGGGCCTGCCGGAGCAGCTCACCTACGCGCTGACCGACCAGTCGTTTCCCTGCCATGGGGACATGGAGCGGGTGGTCTGGCTGCTGAACCACCCGAACGTGTGCAAGACCTCGTTCGAGGAACTGGTCGGCCCGCCGGGTGGCGGCTCGGCCCAGGCGCGGGCGGACGCCCTGGAGCGGATCCTCAGCTTCCTCGGCATCACCGGGATCACCCCGGAGGATGTGGCGGAGAAGCTGTTCAACCGCGAGTCGTTTTCCTTCTACCGGGGCCAGATCGGCGGCTGGCGCGAGGATTTCGGCCCGGAGCACCTGCGCCTGGCCGAAGCGGCTTTCGGTGCCGTGCTCCCCTTGTTCGGATACGCCTGACCTCGGAACTTGGCGAGTCATTTACCAACGGCGCAGCGCCAGAATCTGGTTCAGGAGTTACTACACGGCCATCGTGGGGTAGGGGCTGATCCGTGCCCCGCGAATCGGGCCGAATGGGTGTATCACGGAAGCACCAGCGGCTTTCGGTGGGGACGGACGGCCTGCGCGACCCCACAGGAGAGTCAGCCAGATGAGCAGTCAGGAAGCTCCGTACTTCCATACGGCCGGAGTAGGGGCCGGTCCGGCCAACCTGAGCCTCGCCGCTCTGTTCGAGGTGGCCAGACCCGACCGGATCGCCCTGTTCGAGGCGAAGCCGGAGCACTCATGGCATGGCAGCCTGCTGTTTCCCGGCGTGCGCATGCAGACGGCCTGGGTCAAGGATCTGGTCTCGCTGGTCGATCCCGAGCACCGGCTGTCGTTCCTGAACTACCTGGTCAGCACCAAACGCGTCTTCCCGTTCCTGAGCGCGCAGTACGAGGAGATCCCGAGGCTGGAGTTCGCCCAGTACCTGGAGTGGGCGGCCGGCCAGCTACCGGACATCCACTACGCGACGCCGGTCGATGAGGTCACCTTCGACTCCTCGTTCGCCCTGCACAGCGGCGGTGCGGTGATAGCCCGCAGCCAGCACCTGGTGATCGGTGTCGGCACCCGGCCCCAACTGCCACCCGGCCTGGCCAGCCTCGACGGCGGGCGGGCCGTGCTCGCCGACGATCTGGCGCCCCGGCTGGCGGAGCTGGACCTGTCGCGCACCGAACCGGTCGCCGTGATCGGCTGCGGGCAGACCGGCGCCGAGTGCGTGATCGAGTTGCGCAGGCGCGGCTTCACCGATGTCAGATGGCTGGGCAGCAGATCATGGTTCGCCCCGTTCGACGATTCGCCCTCGGCGAACGAGATGTACCGTCCCGCCTACACCGAGTTTCTCGACCGGCTGCCGATGGAACGCAGGCGCGAACTGGCCAAAGAGCACGTGCTGTCCAGCGATGGCATCTCCAGCGCGGCGCTGCGCGCCATCTTCCAGGACAACTACGAGGAACTGCTGCACACCGGCCGCCCGGCGGTGACCATGCTGCCCGGCCGCCGGGTCACCGCGGGCGCACCACACGGGCCCGGGGTGCTGCTGCGCTGCGAGGGGACGCATGGTGAGGAGCGGCTGGCGGTGCGGTTCGCCGTCGTCGCGGCCGGCCGCCGGCCCGCGCCGCTGCCGTTCGGCGCCAAGCTCTGCGAGATGATCGACACCGACGACCTCGGCGATCCGATGGTGGAGACCGACTACTCGCTGCGCTGGAAAAACAGCGACAGCAACAAGATCTTCGTGCAGAACCGGTCCCGCTACGGGCACGGGCTGCAGGACTCCAACCTCAGCCTGCTGTCCGTGCGCAGCGCGGTCATCATCAACTCGCTGTTCGACCGCCCGGTCTACGACGTCACCGATGAGTGCCTGAGCACACTGTGGGGCTGATGGCCATGCTGAACTACGACGGCCGCCGGTTCCACTCGACGGCAGCCGAGACCACCGCCGGCGACGGCACCGGTGTGGTCGGTCACTATCACCAGGACGGCGACGTGCTCTGGGGCGAGTTCTCCGGCGGGCTGGTCGCCCGCGGCAGCCTGGCCGGGACCTGCCGCGCCGATGGAGTGATCCACTTCGCCTACTGCCAGGTGCTCACCGACTCCAGCGTGATGGCCGGGCTGTGCACCAGCATCCCGACCGTGCTCGCCGACGGGCGGATCCGGCTGGAGGAACACTGGGAGCGGTTCGCGCCGCACGCCGGCCAGGGCATCTCGATCTTGGAGGAAGCGCTTCCCGCCTCGCCGGTGCCCACTGACGAGGGATGACCATGGGTTCCAAACCGGTCGCCGACCTATGGCCCGTGCTGGACGATGCGTTCCGCTCGGCCGCGGGTTCCCTTGATGCCGACGGGACCCAGCGGGTCTTCGATGGCGTGCCGGGGTCGATGCCGCCCTGGATGCCCACCCGGCCGCTGTTCATGGACCTGGCGCACTACAACGACCTCACCAGGGTCACCAACCGGCTGGTCCGGCTCGCCCTGCAGTGCTGCCAGCGCCGCGCGGCCACGGCAGGCCAGCTTCTCGGTGCGCTCGGGATGCGCCGGTCCGATGTGCCGCTGCTCGATCACTCGGCTCCGCTGTCCGAGGACCTGCTGATCTCGGTGCGGCCAGATGTCGTCTACCACGACGGGGTACCGAAGTTCCTCGAGCTGAACATCGACGGCGGCGTCGGGGGGACGCTCCAGGTGGACATCTTCGCCCGGCGGTTCCTCGGTGAGTACGCCAGGGCCATGGGCGGCGGTGGCGGTGGGATCCGGGCGGCGCAGTCGTCGGTGGACACCAGGTTCGCGGCGCTGCGCACGTGGCTAGCCGGGACACCCGGCGCAAGCGGTCCCGGGGGCCGTCTTTCCGGCGGGATACGTGTCGTCATTCCCGTCTTCAGCATCGGCGCGGTGCCCGGGCTGGTCGGCAACCCGGACCGGTTCATCGCCTGGCTCGGCCCGTGGTGCGACAGCGGCCGCAGGCACGGCCTGGACACCGTTGCCTACCCGCTCGACCAGCTCAGCAGCGCCGCGGACGGCAGGCTGTGCGCCGGAGCCGGGCCGGTGGACGCCGTGATCAGGTTGTTCCCGTACGCCGACCAGCCGGACAGCACCGGCAAACAAGCGCTGGCCAGGGCCGTCACATCCGGCAGGGTCAGGATGCACACACCGGAGGCGACCTGCCTGCTGATGAACAAACGGGTGCTGGCCTGGCTCTGGGCCGACCTCGGCCTGCTCGGCGAGGCCGACCAGGAGCTGATCACCAGGCACGTCCCGTGGACCGTGCACCTGGCGGCCGGCACCACGGACGATGACGCTGTGTTCAGGCAGGCGGTGGCGAACCGCTCCGGCCTGGTGCTAAAACCAGCGAACGGGTACGGCGGCACGGGCGTGCTGATCGGCCACACGCTGACCCAGCCGGACTGGGCGGCGGCGCTCGCCGCCGCCGCGGCCGACGGCGGCCACGTCCTGCAGGCCTACACCGAGCCTGACCGGATATCCCTGGACTTCGTGCACCGGGCCACCGGGGAGCGGTGCACGGTGGACGTGCCCTTCGTCCTGGGCCAGTTCATTTTCGCCGGCCACCCATCCGGGGTGCTCGTCCGGCACGGTGCGCCTGATGGTGGGCTCGTGCTGAATGCCCATCACGGCGCCATCATGAACACCGTGCTGCTGGTCGATTCGCGGAGCTGAACCTGCGGCGAACCGGAACCCCCAGCGCCCCGCCGGCCCGGCGGCCGGCCGCGGGGCGCACCGCCACACCCAGCGCGCTGGGGCGGGATTTCGGGTACTTCTGGAGCGCGGTGGTCTGCTCGGATCTGGCTGATGGCGCGTTCCGGATCGTGATGCCGCTGGTTACGCTCACGCTGACCAGGTCGGCGATCGCGGTGAGCGCGGTGGGGCTCGCGGTGCGGCTGCCCTGGCTGATCGTCACCCTCCCGGCCGGGGTGGTGGCCGACCGGCATCCGCCGCCGCGGGTCATGCGCTGGGCTGCCGCCGCCCGGCTGCCGCTGACCGCCGTCGCCGTCGTGCTCGCCCTCGCCCACCTGCTGTCGGTCTGGGAGCTGGTGCTCGTCGCGTTCGCGGTCGCCAGCGCGGGTATCGCGGTGGATGTCTCGGCTCAGTCGATGCTGCCCCGGATGGTGACGGGTGAGCAGCTCCGGGCGGCCAACCAGCGCCTGCAGACCACCCAGCGGCTGGCCTCCCAGCTCGTTGGCCCGGCGATCGGCGGCTACGCCGCCGCGCTGGGTTCGGCCTGGGGCCCCGGCGCGGCCGCCGCGCTCTACCTGGCCACCGTCTGCGCTCTCAGCCTGATGACGGCCCCCCGGGCACCCAGCGCCCAAGGGCCAGGGGCTGAGCCTGAGCCTGAAGCCCCGGCCCCCGGCCGGGACGGCCCGGTGCGGGCGCTGGTCACCGACCTGCGCGAGGGCGCTGCCTACTTCAGGCATCGCCCCGACCTGTCCCGGCTCGCCGTGGTCGCCGGGCTGAGCAACCTGGCGTTCTCGATGTGTGTCACGATCCTGCCGGTCTGGGCGGTCGCGCCCGGCGCCCTTGGCCTCAGCCGCGGCGACTACGGCCTGCTGCTCGGTTCGCTCGCCATCGGTGGCCTGGCCGGCGGTGCCGTCGCCCGCCGGCTGCTCGCCCGGCTGGGCGATGAGCCGCTGCTGCGGTGGGGCGGGCCACTGCAGGGAATCTGGTTCCTGGCGGTCGCGGTGCCCAGCGCCCCCGTCGTGTGTATCGCGCTGATCTACGGCGGGGCCGTCGCGATGCTCTGGAACCTGACCGTGGTCTCCTACCGCCAGACGACGATCCCCCATGAGATCTTCGGCCGGGTGGTCGCGGCCTACCGGTGGGTGACCTATGGCGTGCTGCCGCTCGGCTCGCTGCTGGCCGGCCTGGTGGCCGGGCTGGCCGGCCCGGTCTGGGTGTTCCTGACCGCGGGCCTGATCACCACGGTGGGTGGGCTGCCGCTGGCTGCCAGGAAGCTGTCGCTGGCCAGGCCAGGCACACCAGCCCCACCCGTAGCGCTGGAGGATTTATGCACATTGCCTTTGTGGCCGCCACCTCGGGCTCGCTGGACGCGATACGCGCCGCCAAACAGGCCGGTCACCTGGTCACGTTCATCGAGTCCGGCGACCCGGTGTATGCCCGGACTCCGGCGAACCGCGCGACGATCGCGCTGGCCGACCACCTGATGACCGGGGTGCCGACCACGGATCCGGACGCCGTGACCGAGGCGCTCGGGAGGCGCCACGCCCGGCACGCGATCGACGTGGTCAGCACGCAGGACGAGATGGCCGTGCGGGCGGTCGCCATCGCCAGCCGCAGGCTGGGCCTGCGCGGGACCGCACCGGAGGGGTTGCTGACCGCACGCCGCAAGGATCTGTGCCGGGCGGCGCTGCGCGAAGCAGGCCTCGCCCACGCACGGTTCGCCCTGGCTGGTGACGAGGCCGGCGCGCTGGCCGCCGCCGCCCGGATCGGCTACCCCGTGGTGCTGAAACCGCCGGCCGGGACCGACAGCCTGCTGGCCTTCGTGGCGCACGATGCCGATCAGGCGCGGGCCGCGTGTCACGAACTGCTGGCCGGGCTGGACCGGGTGCCGGCCGGCTGGCGGGCCCAGTTCAGCGAGGGCATCCTGGTCGAGGAACTGCTCACCGGGCGGCTGCTGTCGGCCGAGATCGGCGTCAGGGACGGGGTGTTCTTCCCGTTCTGTGTCAGCGGCAGGATCCGCTGGCACGAGGACGAGGTGGTCGAACTCGGCGCCTATATGCCTGGCCTGCCCGAGCTGGAGGCGCGGCGCTGTTTCGTCTATGCCGCCGAGGTATGCCGAGCGATCGGGCTCGATCTCGGCATCTTCCACCTCGAAATCATGCTGACCGGCAGGGGGCCGGTCCTGGTCGAGGCCAATCCCCGGGTCATGGGCGGGGCGATGCCGGCCGTCTACCGGGTGGCCACCGGGTCCAGCATCTACACCGCGCTCGTGCAGATCCTCACCGGAGCGCCCGGCGTGCGGCTGCCGGCCATGCCCGGCGGCTGCACCGGCGGGCACAAGGTCGCCGTCAGCCGGGCCGGGCGGCTCAGTGACCGCGCGACCCTCGGCTTCCTCGAGGATCATCCGAGCGTGGTCAAGGTGTTCGGGTTCGCTGACTTCCACACCGGCCCGGGTCAGCCGGTGCGCCGTGGCCAGACGGTCGCCAGGTTCATCCTCCGCGCGGCGGGCAACCGGGCCCTGGTCGCGACGGCCGGGCAGATCCTGCGCCGGCTGGAACGAGACCTGGGCGTCAGCCTGATGATCGGCGAGATGCCCGAGCCGGGCGGGCCATGCGGCGCCGGTCAGGAGACCGGCGCGGTCTTGTCCGGCACCGGGAGGTGACGGCGCAGGAACTCCTCGGTTCTCCGCCACGCCCGGGCGGCGGGCTCCGCGACGTGGAACATCGGCGCCATCCGGTTGTGGAACGCGTGCCCCGCGTCTTCCTCCACGTGGATCTCCACGTTGCCGCGCCCGGCCGCCGCCTGCTCCACCAAGGCGACCTGATCGCGTGGGATGTACGGGTCGCTACCGCCGAAATGGAACTGCAGCGGGGCTGTGATCTGCCCGAGGACCTCAAGGTTGCCGGGGACCGCCGAGCCGTAGAACGACACGACGGCATCCAGCCCGCCCCGCGCGGCCAGGAAGTAGGCGACAGAACCGCCGAGGCAGAACCCGATGACCCCGGTGCCGCCGTGCACCTCGGGCAGCGACCGCAGCTTGGCGAGCGCGGCGGCGCAGTCCCCGGCCCCCTTCTCCACGTCGAAGCGGCCACCCATCTGCAGCGACCGGGCTACTCCGGCCTCGTCGTGGCGCGCCTGGTACCCGGGCTCGATCCGCCAGAACAGATCCGGCGCGGCAACGACATAGCCCAGCGCGGCCAGATCCCCGGCGACGGCCCTGATGTAGTCGCTGACGCCGAAGATCTCCTGGATCAGCAGCAGGCCGGGACCGGCGCCGGCCTCCGGCAGCCACACGGTCAGATCGAACGCACCATCCGGCGTCTGGACCTGCTCGACCCGCGACAACGACATGGCCACCTCCGCAGCGCTTCCCTTGCCGGAAACCCACCATACGGCTGACGTAGGCAGCCTAGTCAGTCGGCCGGGACGGCCTGGGCACCGGCCAGTGCCTCGTCCGCTTCGCGCACTCCGGGAAGCACCACGGCCATGACGGCCGCGGCGGCCATGGTGGCGGCGAAGACACCGGTCGCCCAGGCGTCGTCGAGATGCTCGACCAGCAGGCCGGCGGTGAGAGGGGCGAGCGAGGCCAGCCCGGAGGCCGCCATGATCACAGTGTTGTTGACCCGGCCGCGCATTTCCTCGGGCGTGGTTCGCAGCATGAGCGAGAACAGCGCCGCGTTCGCCGTCGGCGCGAGCAGGAACGACAGCGCGACCGGCGCCGCGACCAGCGGCGATGGGATGAGGAACGCGGTGACGACGTACATCACAGCGCCGCCCAGGGTCACCGCGATCACAAGCGCCGACAGCCGCATGCGCCGCTGCAACCTGGGCGCGGCCACTGCGCCGAGCAGGCCGCCGGTGGCAATCCCGGCCTGCACCAGGCCGATCACCCCGGCCGAGGTGCCGTCCCTGCGCAGCGCCAGGGTGATGCCGAACACCACGCCGATGAAGGCGAAGTTGATGAGCGGCGCCTGGATCGCCACCGCGCGCAGGATGGGGATCCGGCCGACGAGCTGCACGCCATCGATGGCCTCACGCCACAGCGGCTTGCGCGGGGCAGTCCGGTCCGGGCGGAACCGCCCGTGGATCCGGCTGGCCGTGCTCGCCGAGACGACGTAGGAGACCGCGTCGCCGAGGAACGGCACCGCCCGGGCCAGCCCGAACAGCGCGCCGCCGAGTGCGGGGCCGGCCAGGCTGGCCGCATAGGACCGGGCCTCGGTGGCGGCCCAGGCATCCTCGAGCTGTTCATCGGCCACGATCGCCGGCAGTGCGGCCATGGCCGCCGGATCGAAAATGACGCTGGCTCCCTGGTCGGCCAGCGCGACGATCAGGACGATCGGCCAGGTCACCAGGTGCAGCGTCACCAGGATGGCAAGCAGCCCCAGCAGGACGGCACGTCCCGCGTCGCAGACGATCATCGTCAGCCGCCGGTCGAGACGGTCCGACAGCGCCCCGGCAGGCAGCCGCAGGCAGAACCTGGTGAGCTGCACCGCCGTCCCGGTCCCGCCGGCGATCACCGGAGAGCGGGTCAGCGCCAGAATGAGCAGCGGATAGGCAAGATCGGCCGCGCTCGAACCGGTGTCGGAAAGGATCTGGCCGATCCAGAGCATCCGGAAGCCCTTGTTCCGCCGCAGCGGGACCGCTGTGGGTTGCGCTGCCGCGCTGGCCTCAGTCTCGCTCAAATCGGCCACGGTGTCTTACCCGGAAGTTGGCATTATTCAATTTGGCGGCCAGCCAACTGTGGGTTTGGCCTGACCCGGTCGCCCGGGCGGGCCCTCCGGGCCCGCACTCGCGATGCGGATTGAACAATGCACACGGGCAGAAAAGTACGCTATCGCGATATATCTCGTTGTGGGTACCTTTCTCCAGGCGTCCGCGTCTCCAGGTTCCCACCGAACTTATAGGCGCTGACCGGCCTCCACACTGCCCCAAGCAGGCAGATCCGACTTGCCCGAAGCCACCCCGGCCGGGATATAGCGCCGGGTTTGCCAGATTTATCCCCCGCTATTGCAATTTCGCCTGCAATATCGAATGCAATTCCCTGTGCAATTCGCTGTCAGATTGGCGTCCGATTGGTGTCAGCCGGGGCGGCGGGAGTGCCGAACGTCGCCAGGGCGGCGAGCACCAGGTCCCAGAATCCGCCGGCGTCGAGGGTGGTGGCCACCCTGGTGTTGGGTGGATGGCCCAGGGCGCCGCGGAAGTCGGTGACCGTCATGCCCGATGTCCATTGGCCGCTGGTTTCGACCACGACGAATGCATCGGTCACAGTGATCAGGGCGGGGCTGGCCACGCGAGCCACCGCACAGGGGTCGTGCACCGGCGGGCCGCCGGCCGCGCCTGGCACGCCGGAGCGGCGGTAACTGGCGCCGTAAAATTTCAGCAGCGCGGTGACCATCCGGCTGACGCTGGAGTCCAGGCTGCGGATCCGCTCGGTGACGGCGGGGGTGGCGATGGCCTGGTGGGTCAGGTCCAGGCCGACCATGGTGACCGGCCAGCCCGCGCTGAACACCAGCGCGGCCGCCTCGGGGTCGGCGGCCATGTTGAACTCCGCTGCCGGGTTGCGGTTGCCGCGGGTGTAGGCGCCACCCATGAGCACGACCTCGCGGGTGCGCCCGGCGATCCTCGGCTCGCGGATGAGTGCGGCGGCCACGTTGGTCAGCGGGCCGGTGGGCACCAGCGTGATGTCCTCGCCCTCGGCCATGAGGGTCGCGACCAGATAGTCGACGGCGTGTTCGCGGCGGACCGGGACCGTGGGCTTGCCGAACGCCGGGCCGTCCAGGCCCGACGTCCCATGAATCTCAGCGGCGGTGATCGGCGGGCGGAGCAGCGGCCGGTCGCAGCCGGAGAAGATGGGCACGTCGTGCAGGCCGGCCACGGTGCACACCCGGCGCGCGTTCAGCGTGGTCTTGTCCAGCGTCTGGTTGCCCGCGACAGTCGTGATGGCCGTCAGCTCGATCTCCGGGCAGCCGGCCGCCAGGAGAATCGCGATCGCATCGTCGTGCCCGGGATCACAGTCGAGAATGATGCGTTTCGGCACCTCTACCGCCCTCGTTTCGCTCCGGTCCCGCCGACTCCGACCTGCCCTTACGGGCATACACGGCGTTTAACCGGACGTAACCAGACATTGACTCTCGAATTTCTCAAAAGCTAGTATCCGCGAGGGAGCACGACCGTGTTCTGGGCCTGGTAGAAGCATGGGCGCGACCCGCTGCGTGATGGTGACAGGCCCGTTTCTCCTTGAAGGGAGCAGTTTATTGTCCCGAATCGCAGCTCGCTCACTGGTGTCGCGCACGGCCCTGCTGGCCGCTGCGGCCCTGGCGGTTGCGGGTGTCTCGGCCACCGCGGCTACCGCGGCGCCGGCCTCGTCCGGCCACGCTGCACGGGCCGACGTCCGCCGGGCATGTGCGGCCACGCGCACGCAAGGGGTTATGTTCTGCATGGCGCTGGTCCGCACGGACGTCAAGCAGCGGCCCGGGGTCTTCTTTGGCAGCAACGCACCGACCGGCTTTGGTTACGGGCGCCCGCAGCTTGTCTCAGCCTACAAGCTGCCGTCATCGTCCAAGGTGCTGAATGTTGCCGTCGTAGACGCGTTCAATGACCCGAAGGCCGTCTCCGACGTGGCCTTCTACCGCAAGTCCTGGGGCCTGCCGGCCTGCAGCAAGTCGACCGGGGCCGGCTGCCTGACCGTGACCAACCAGAACGGCGCCACCAGCCCGCTGCCCAAGAACTCGGGCACCACCGGCTGGGCGACCGAGGAATCGCTGGACGTCGACATGGTCTCGGCCATCTGCCCGAGCTGCCACATCTACCTGGTGGAGGCCAGCCAGCCCTCCATCGCCGACCTGGGCACCGGGGTGAACTCCGCGGTCAGCGTGCTGCACGCTATCGCGGTGTCCAACTCCTATGGCGGGTCGGAAAGCAGTTCCGAGTCCACCTGGGACACCAAGTGGTTCAAGCACGCCGGTGACGCTGTCACCGCATCCGCCGGTGACAGCGGCTTCGGCGTGTCCTACCCGTCCGCGTCCCAGTTCGTCACCTCGGTCGGCGGCACCTCGCTGACCAAGAGCGGCGGCTCGCGCGGCTGGAGCGAGACCGTGTGGAGCGGCACCGGCTCCGGCTGCTCGAAGTTCGAGCACAAGCCGAGCTGGCAGACGCACTCCGGCTGCAAGCACCGGATCGCCAACGACGTGGCCGCGGACGCCGACCCGAACACCGGCGTGGCCATCTACGACACCTACGACCAGGGCGGCTGGCTCGAGGTCGGCGGCACCAGCGTGTCCTCGCCGATCATCGCCTCGGTCTTCGCACTGTCCGACTCGATCAAGACCGGGACGTTCCCCTCGTCCTACTCCTACTCGCACACCGGCAATCTGTTCGACGTGACGAAGGGCTCGAACGGGTCCTGCTCCCCCGCCTTCCTGTGCCATGCGGAGGTGGGCTACGACGGCCCGACCGGCAACGGCACTCCCAACGGTCTCGGCGCCTTCACCGGCTGACCCGAGCTGACAGATGGCGGGGCCGCGCCGGTCATCCCGGCGCGGCCCCGCCGGTTACGTATCCGCCGCGACGGTCCGTGCGCAGTGGACCCACATCGATCAACATTGACCTGCGTTGTGCGCACAGGCCTGACCAGCGTTCCTTTCTGCCATCCGGTATTCACTCACTGTCAGTATTTACGGTGAGTAATCAGCTGTTGACCCAATAAATTGCCCGCAGCTAGTATCCACGTTCGCCGCTAGGCGGAATCCCGAGCCTGGTGGATAACGGCCACCTGGAACACAGCACGTCCCTTCACGAGAGGAGCAGTTCATTGTCCGAACGGTTCAACCGCTCGCGCATGGCGCGCTCGGCGCTTGTGGCCTCGGCCGCACTGGCGCTGACCGTCGGCACGGCCGCTTCGGCCGCCTCGGCGCAGGCCGCGTCGCATAATGTCCGCCGGGCATGTGCCGTCACGCACACCCCGGGGGTTGCCTCCTGCATGGCGCTGATCCGCACCGACATCACGCAGAAGCTGGAAGCCGCCTTCGGTGGCAAGGTCCCGGTCGGCTTCGGCTACGGGCCCTCCGACCTGACCACCGCCTACAACCTGCCGCCCTCGTCCACGGTCCTGAACGTCGCCGTGGTGGACGCGTTCAACGACCCGAACGCCGTCTCCGACGTGGCCACCTACCGCTCCTCGTGGGGCCTGCCCGCCTGCAACACCACCACCGGGGCGGGCTGCCTGACCGTGACCAACCAGAACGGCGCCACCAGCCCGCTGCCCGCGAATTCGGGCACGACCGGCTGGGCGACCGAGGAATCGCTGGACGTGGACATGGTCTCGGCCATCTGCCCGAGCTGCCACATCTACCTGGTGGAGGCCAACCAGCCCTCCATCGCCGACCTGGGCACCGGGGTGAACTCCGCGGTCAGCGTGCTGCACGCTGTCGCGGTGTCCAACTCCTACGGTGGCTCGGAGAGCAGCTCGGAAACCACCTGGGACGCCAAGTGGTTCAAGCACGCCGGCGTGGCCGTCACCGCATCCGCCGGTGACAGCGGCTTCGGCGTCTCCTACCCGTCCGCCTCCCAGTGGGTCACCTCGGTCGGCGGCACCACGATGCCCACCACCAGTCCCCGGACCGAGACCGTATGGAGCGGCACCGGATCGGGCTGCTCGAAGTTCGAGCCCAAGCCGAGCTTCCAGCACCACAAGGGCTGCAAGCACCGGATCGCCAACGACGTCGCGGCCGTCGCCGACCCGAACACCGGCGTGGCCATCTACGACACCTATGACCAGGGCGGCTGGCTCGAGGTCGGCGGCACCAGCGTGTCCTCGCCGATCATCGCCTCGGTCTTCGCACTGGCCAACAACATCACGGCCGGCACCTTCCCCAACTCCTACCCCTACGCCCACACCGGCAACCTGAACGACATCACCGTCGGATCCAACGGGTCCTGCCCCACCCACCCGTTCCTGTGCCACGGTGAGGTCGGCTATGACGGCCCGACCGGCTTCGGCACACCGAACGGAGACGGTGCCTTCTGAGCATCTGTCCGGTTCGCCACGGCGAGCCGCGGCAGGTTAGCCGCAAGGCCTGACCCTGGGGCCGCACCGGTGGTTTCACCGGTGCGGCCCCGCTGTCTGCGGCCGTCAGCCGGTGGCGTGCAGCCAGCGGACCGGTGCGCCCTCGGCGGCGCAGCGGAACGGCTCGAGCTCGTCGTCCCAGTCCTGGCCCAGCAGGCGGCGGAGCTCTGCCTCAAGCGTCGCGGCGGGACGGCCGGGGGCCGGGAACGCGGCCAGCGTCATGGCCGCGCGCAGCCGTCCCTCCGGGATCAGCACGTCCCCGTTCGCCGAGGTCACACAGGAGAAGGTGCCGAGCGCCGGGGTGTAGCTGTAGCGGACCGCGTCGCAGCCGGGGCTCGCCTCCTCGGTGACCTCGAAGCGCAGCCTGTTCCAGCCGGCCAGCGCCGACGTGATGGCGCCCGCCGTGCCTGCCCGGGCGGTCCAGCTCAGCTCGGCCCGCAGCGTTCCGGGCGCGGCCGGCTGGCTTTCCCAGGGCAAGTCGACGGGCACACCAATAACCCCGGCCACTGCCCACTCGATATGCGGGCACAGCGCCGAGGGCGCGGAATGAACGCTCAGAACGCCACGTACGTACACCGAACCTCCTGCGAGCGGACGAGGTGCGCCTTCCCCAGCGACCTCACGCACGCTCACCGCAGATGCGGCCCGACAGGCGTCGCGTTGTCCGGGTACTACCCGGATTCCTGTTCTATTGTGCCCCATGACGTCGCTGGGTCCAATACCCGGGAGGCGCCGTGTCTGGGGTTATCGCTTCCTGCCTACACCGCCAAGCATATGCACCTTGGCCGGCGTGGGGCCGGTATCCGGGTCCGGCCGCCACTGGACGACATCGACAAGCCCTGGCGCCTCCAGCTCGCAGCCGGCGAAGAACTCCATCAGCTGCTCCCTGGATCTGGCCACTGCGGACGTGCGGGCGGCCCGGCCCACCTCAGTGGCCGCCTCGGCGGCGGCCTCGTCCACCCCCTCGGAGCCGATCGCCGATATCACCAGATAGCTGCCCGGGGTGAGACGGTCACGGAACCCGGCCACGACGCTGGGGACAGTCACGTCTATCCCGTCCGGGACGTGGGGTTCCCTGGCAGGCACGCTCGCTCCTTCTGGTTTCGCCCGAAATGCCACGATTGCCGACACCTTACCGGGCGGCCACGACGGCCCGGCCAGCCCGGCCACCGCGGCAGCCCGAGAGATTCGTTGACTTCGTCAATTATATATTTGACGGAGTCAGTGATAGTCTCGCACCATGACGACACCGGCTACCCAGACGATGGATGGCACCGGCGCGGTGGCGCAGGTGCGGGCGTTCAACCGGTTCTACACGAATGTGATCGGGCTGCTGCGCGGCGGCCACCTGGACAGCCCGTACTCGCTCACCGAGGTCAGGGTGCTGTTCGAGCTGGCCAGGCGGGAGGCGACCGAGGTGGCCGCGCTGCGCCGGTCGCTGGACATCGACGCGGGCTACCTGAGCCGCATCCTGGCCCGGTTCGGCAGCGAGAAGCTGATCACCAAGCAGCGCTCGGCGACGGACGGGCGCGCCCAGGTGATCCGGCTGACCGCGGCCGGGCAGGCCGCCTTGGCCGAACTCGATGCCAAGCAGACCGAGCAGACCGCGGGGATGCTGGCGCACCTGGCCGAGCCGGACAGGCGGCAACTGCTGGCGGCCATGCGGGTCATCCAGCGGGTGCTGGACGGGCCGGACTCCGGCGGCGGCGAAGACGGCAGGGCTGCCAGGCCGCGCGCCTACCTGCTGCGCCCGCCGCGGCCCGGCGACCTGGGCTGGGTCATCCAGCGGCACGGCGCGCTCTACGCGCAGGAGTACGGCTGGGATGAGACCTTCGAGTTCCTCGTCGCCCGGATCGTGGCGGACTATGCGCGGACCCGGGATCCGCGGCGCGAGGCGGCCTGGATCGCCGAGGTGGACGGCGAGCCGGTGGGATGCGTGTTCTGCGTGCGGCAGGATGATGCCACCGCCAAGTTGCGGCTGCTGCTGGTGGAGCCGTCCGTGCGCGGCATGGGCATCGGCGGCCGCCTGGTCGCGGAGTGCCTGAGCTTCGCCAAGGCGGCCGGGTACACCCGGATGACGCTGTGGACACAGGACTGCCTGACCGATGCCCGCCGGATCTACCAGCGGGCCGGATTCCAGCTCGTCGCCGAGGGCAAGCACCACAGCTTCGGCCACGACCTGGTCGAGCAGACCTGGTCCCGCCTGTTGTAGGGATGCCGTCCGGGATTGATCAACATGCGCCGGGGCGGTGTCGGTGAGACGCTGAATCCATGGAAACCGGCCGGGGTGAGACCAATCCGCCGGAGTCACGGTGGTGGCAGGCGCTGCCGCCTGCCGAGGCCACGATTCAGTGCGGGGAACGAGAGCACGTGCTCCGGTGGGCCGACGGCGCGCTCACCCTGCCGGCTCATCCGGACGCCGAGGCCGAGCTTGTGCTCGGCGCGCTGGGCGGGCAGAGCGCCGCATGCGTCGAGGCCGCCGGGATGTGGGGACGGCACAGCGACGACCTGGACGTGCTGGCACTCGGCCCGCGTTCGGCGGTGGACCGGGTGACGATCACCCGCGACGAGCTCGGCTGGGCGAGGGCTCACGTACTGCCCGCCCCGGGCGGGCCGGCCGGCCCGCCGCCCGGCGCGGCCGGGAGCGGCGCCCAGCAGGCGTACCAGTCGCGCCTCATCACCACGCTCATCGGAACCGCAGGCGTACGCGCCTCGGTCAGCCCCTTCGGCACGGCTGCCGCCGGCTCACCCGGGCAGATCGCTGGTCCAGCGTTCGTCTTTCAGGCCTCGCCGGACCCGGACACCCGCCGCAGCCGGGTCAGCAGGATCGAACTGCTCTCGCTGTTCGCCCTGGGGCCGCCGTTCCAGATGCGGCTGACCGGAGCGGTCGCGGCAAGCCTGGACGGCCAGACCCGGGCGGCGAACCGTCCCCGGTTGGCCGCCGCGCTGACCGGACGGCTGGCGCCTGCCGCCGGGGAGTGGCTGGGGATCGACCCGGACCGGGTGACGGCGGCGGTGCACGAGGGACCCGGGTGGGGCAGCCTGGAACTCACCGGCACGGGTGAGGGCCGCGGCCTGCGGGCGAGCCTGCCGCTGTCCTGGCTGGCCCGGGTCTGGGCCTGCGGCCTGGCCGTGGCCGGGGGGCACCTGGTCGTCGCTGTCCGGGCCGCGCGCTGGCCGGACGCCGAGGTGCTGGCGCTGCCGGAACCGGGCACCGAACCCGTCGTGCTGCGGCTCCGGGGCAGCCTGCCGGACGGGGAAGCCCACGACGGCCCGCGCTGGGCAATACTTTCTCAGCCGGAAACACACCCGACGGCACCTGCCCAGCCGGACACACCCCCGGCGGCCACCGGCACCGGCGAGGAAGCGGCCGCACCGTGACGGTGGACACCGAGGCCGCCGAGACATTCCTGCGCCTGCTGGCAGAGGCCGAGTTGCGCCAGGCGGTGCGGTGGGGGGCGCACCTGCGCGGAGGGTACCCGGGCAGCCTGCTCCACACCGCCGCGGCGCTGGCGACCGTGGGCGCCCTCGATGACCGGGTGGCCGACGCCATCGTCAGTGACATGGACGCGGCGCTCGCCCTGCGCCATCCCGGCGGGCCCGCGGGTGTGGCCGCGCCCCGGCTCCGCTCGATGCCGATGCCGCCAAAAGTCCCGTTCCCGCCGCCCGCGCGGCCGGCCTCCGGCGGGCCGGTCCCGCCCACCCCGGCCGGGCGGCTGTGGGCGGCACCGGCCGGGCAGATGTTCCGCCTGCATGACGAGGACACACCCGCCAACCTGTGGGTGCTCAGTGTGGTCGGCACGCCGGACAGCACATGGTGTGCCGTCGGTGCGATGCTGCAGGGACGCGCGCGGCATATCCCCTACGGCCTTCGCGTCCCGCGGCTTCGCGCCCTCGACGACCGCGGCGGGCAGTATGGCATGCACTTCTCCGGCTACTCCAGCGAGACCGCGGCCAGTGGCTGGCTCTCCATCCACCCACCAGTCCCGGATGACGTCCGCTGGATCGAGTTCTACGGCCACCTGGACACGCCACGCCTGCGGCTGGACCTCGCGGCCCCTCCCACACCTGCCCAGGTGACCGTGGACCCGGCCGGCCCAGCCAGCCCGGGTGAACGGCTGCTCGACGCGATCGCGGCCGGCATGCTGACCCGCGAAGCCGATGTCAACCTCGGCAACAGCCTGGACACCATTGTGGCCGCGCTGACGGCGGCCCACGCCCTGCCGCCGGGCAGCCTGGCACCGAGCCGTCTGGCTACCCTCTGCCAGCGGGCGCTGCTGGACGCCGGGCCCGGGCTCGTCGCCGCGCTGGAGGCGGGCGAACTGCCGGCCGCCGGGCTGCCCGAGCCATGGACCAGCGTGCTGGTGCACTCGGTCCGCAGGCACAGGCCGGCGGCGAAGACGGGCATCGCCCCGCTGGCCGTGGTCCTGCCCGAACTTGACGGCATCCGGTTCGTGCTGGCCGGCCTGCACTCCGAGCCGGATCATTCGCTGCTGAGCGTGGTGGCCCAGGGACTCCCCCAGGACGACCACGGCCACAAGCTCGGCTTCCAGTGGAGCCAGTGGTTCCCCTGGTGGATCCGGGACAGCGCCGGGCAGTGGCACGTCGCCCAGGCGGGCGGCTACGGCCTGGGCGGGCACGAACTGGCCACACTGCACCTGCGGGTGGTCCCGCCGCTCCCCCGCTCGGTGACCCGGCTGGACGTGATCATCACCGGCAGGGCGGCGCGCGTCAGCGCCACCGTCCCGGTCGTCTGGCCGGCAGGCTGACGCACACTGGTTGTGAGGGACACGGCGGCAAGGAGGCGGTTACGGCGTGAGCATGGTGTCACACGACCCTGGGCCAAAGGACGCGGCGCCGGACCGGGCGGCACGCAGCCCGGTGGTCGAGGCGCTCGGGATCGCCGTGGCGGCGCGGGTGCCGGTGCTGCTGTGGGGTGCGCCGGGTACCGGGAAGACGTCCACCATCCGGGCGATGGCCGAGGCGATGGGCGTGCCCTGTGAGACCGTGATCGCGTCGATCAGGGAGCCGTCCGACTTCGCCGGGCTGCCCGTCGTCATCGGCGAGGGAGTGCGCTTCGCGCCGCCTGCCTGGGCCAGCCGGCTGGCCGAGGCCGGTCGTGGCCTGCTGTTCCTGGACGAGCTGTCCACCGCGCCGCCGGCCGTGCAGGCCGCCTTGCTGCGGGTGGTGCTGGAGCGGGTGGTCGGCGACCTGGCGCTGCCTCCCGAGGTGGCGGTGGTGGCCGCGGCCAACCCGCCCGAGCAGGCCGCCGATGGCTGGGACCTGTCCGCGCCGCTGGCCAACCGGCTGTGCCACCTGTCCTGGCAGACCGACCCGCTCGCGGTCGCCGACGGGCTGGCCGGGGGCTGGCCGGCGCCGGTGGTTCCGGCCTTGCCCGACGGCTGGCAGGCCGAGGAGTATCTGGCCCGGGGGCTGGTCGCGGCCTTCCTGCACGTGCGGCCCGGGCTGGCCTGCGCGCCGCCGTCCGATGCCACCTCGGCGGGCCGCGGCTGGCCGAGCCCGCGGACCTGGGAGATGGCGGCCCGGCTGTGGGCGGCGGCGGCCGCGGCCGGAGCCAGCGACGCGTCGCGCTCCGAGCTGGTCCGCGGCGCGGTCGGCGACGGTGCCGGGGTGGAGTTCCTGGTATGGCTGACCGAGATGGACCTGCCCGATCCGGAGGCGGTGCTCGCCGACCCAGGGTCGTTCGTGCTGCCCGAGCGGGGCGACCGGGCCTACGCGGCGCTAGCCGCCGTGGCGGCGGCGGTCGCGGCGCTGCCCACACCGGAGCGATGGATCGCGGGCTGGCAGGTCCTGGGTGCGGTCGCGGCCACGGCGCCGGATGTGGCGGCGGTCGCGGCACGGGTGCTGGCCAGGTGCAGGCCGGAGGACGTCGCGATGCCACCGGAGATCAAGCTGTTCCTTCCGGTGCTCCGGGACGCCGGGCTGATCCGCGGATGAACCACGACGCGCTGCCCGGGCTCGCCGCCGCCAGGCTGTGGGCTGGCAGCACGTTTCCCTACCTGGCCAGTGCGGTGTTCGGTGCCCAGGTGACGGTGGCCCACGGAACGGGCGCGGTTTCGGTGGACGAGGCATGGCGGTTGCGGGCCGACCCGGAGATCACCGCCGGCTGGACAGCGGGCCAGCTCGGCAGCGTGCTCGTGCACCACGTTTGCCACCTGCTGCGCGAACACGCCGGCCGGGCCCGCGGCGCCGGGGTGCGCCCGGACGAGGCGGCCACCTGGGTGCGGGCCGCCGACGCGGAAATCAACGACGACCTGGTGCCCGCCGGCCTGGAACTGCCCGGCGACTACGTGCTGCCGGAACACCTCGGGGCCGAGCCGGGCCGGCTGGCCGAGCAGTACTTCGCGGGCATCCGGCAGAAGCTCAGACCCGGCGAGCAGCCGGACGGCTGTGGCAGCGGTGCCGACGGGTTCGCTCGTCCAGGCGAGCCGGCGGCCTCGGACGGGCTCTCGCCATGGCAAGCTGACCTGCTGCGGCGGCTGGTGGCGCAGGAGTGCGTGCGGCACGCGCAGCAGGCCGGGAACGTGCCGGCCGGGCTGCTGCGCTGGGCCCAGGAGGAGCTGACGCCCACCGTCGACTGGCGCAAACTGCTGGCCGCCGAGCTGCGCCGGGCCATCGCCGACACGGCCGGCTCGGTCGACTACTCCTACCGGCGGCCGTCCCGGCGGGCAGCGGCGGCTGGCAACGTCGTGCTGCCCGCGCTGCGCAGGCCGGTCCCCGAGGTCGCCGTCGTCTGCGACACCTCGGGCAGCATGACCGAGGACCTGCTGGCCATGTCGCTGGCCGAGGTGGAGGGGTTGCTGCGCTCGCTCGGCCTGGCCCGGCAGGTCCGCGTGCTGGCCTGCGACGTGGCGGTGGCGCCGGCGCAGCGGGTCAGCTCGGCCCGGCAGGTCGAACTGATCGGCGGCGGCGGGACCGACATGGGCGCCGGGATCGAGGCCGCGGCCGGCCTGCGCCCACGCCCGGCCGTGACGGTCGTCCTCACCGACGGGTACACGCCGTGGCCGGACCGGCCACCCCGCGGCATGCGCGTGGTGGCCGGCCTGCTCGGCGACCACGCTCCCGGCGCTCCTGCCTGGATCCGCGCCGTCCGCATTCCCGCCACCCGCTGACCAGGCATACCACTGGAAGGCCCGGCGTCCTGCACCCCGGACGCAACCGCCGAGCCCGCGACCCGCATCCCGGCCGGCCCCTGGCGATGGTGACCGGTGTGCAAACCGGCCACCATCTGGTGAGGTCAAAAGCCACATCGACACGCACGGGCCGTGGTGGCCGGGGCGCGATCGTCACGCGGGCGGCCGTGGTGGCCGGGGCGCGATCGTCACGCGGACGGCCGTGCTGGCCGGGGCGCCATCGTCACGCGGATGGCCGTGGCGGCCGGGGCGGGCGTTGCGGACGCGGCGGCCTGGGCGGCGGGGCCGGGCGGGTCTCGGCCCGGCCGGGGAACCAGCGGGGGTCGGTACCGGTCAGGTCGGCCAGCCATTCGAGCCCGGGCAGGCGCGGCAGCCGTGGGCCGTTGGGGTACCACAGACGCAGCGGTTCCTCCTGCTGGCGGGGCTGGGGCTGGTGTGGGTGGCCGCCGCCGAGGTCGTCCGCGATGTCCCAGGCCGCGCTGGCGACCTCCGCGGCGATGTCGGCCTTCTCCTGGGCGTGGCCGGCCTTCTCCTGCGCCCGGCCGGCCCGCTCCTGGGCCCGGCCGGCCTCGCGGTCGAGCCGTTCGGCCTCGTGCATGGCCGCCTCGACCTCGCGCTCGGCTTGCTTGGCTTCCGCTGGGTCCATGCCGTCCCAGGCGTCCTCGACCGCGTCCCGCGCCTCGTCGACGTGGTCGCGTTCCTCATCGGCTCGTTCCCGGGCTTCCTCGGCCAGCACCCGGGCCTCTTCGGCCAGGATCCGGGCTTCCTCGGCCAGGCCCTGAAGTTCATCGGCCCGTCCCTGGGCCGCGTGGGCCTTCTGCCGGGCGCGGCCGGCCTCGTATCCGGCCTGGCCGGCCTCGTCGCCGGGCCCGCCGGGGTCGTGGCGAGCCTTGAACTCCTCGACGGTGATGCCTTCGGTGGCCGCGCCGTCGGCGTAGTACTGCTCCAGCCAGTCCGGCTCGGGCGCGCCCGGCTGCGCCGGGGCCGTCTGGGCAAAGGCAGCCCCGCGGGGCAGCCGCTCGTCCCAGGCACCAGGCGGGCGAAGCCGTTCGTCCCAGGCCTGGCCTGGCCGGCCGATCTTCTCGTCCCAGGCGTGGGCAGGACGGGGGGAAGCGGAGCCGCCCAGGATGGCGTGCCTGGCGACGCTGTACGGCTCGCCGGTCTCGGCCATGCGCTGGCGGATGGCGTTCTTCTGGGCCTTGTTCTCGGTCATGATCAGCTCTTCCCGGCGGGTCGGCCCGCGTCTGCCCGCCATGGGTCTCCACATGACGCGGCAAATCCATGCACGCGAGTCGGCGACCCTTGTCCTCGTCGCCACCACGGCGCGGGCCGGCTGGTGGCTCGGAAGCGGGCAGGCGGTGCGCTGCCACTGCCTCCGACAGTACCACCTCTCGCGACATATCGCGAGAGGTGGATAGGTGCCTTTTCGTGCCTCCGGCGGTCAGGAGTACCGGGTGGGCTGGCGGGTGCGGGGCCGGGCTTCGGCGGCCCGGGCACGCCAGACCCGCTTTTCCTCCTGCCGGGCCCGCACGTCGGTCTTGCGGGCGACATAGGCCGCCTCGCGTTCGAGCTTGCGGTAGCTGGCCAGCCGCCGTGGGTCGAGTTCCCCCGTCTCGATGGCGGCGGTCACCGCGCAGCCGGGTTCGGTGTCGTGACCACAATCGGCGAACCGGCATTCCCCGGCCAGCTCGGCGATCTCGGCGAAGGTGGCGTCCAGACCGCCCTCGTCCAGCCACATGCCGAGCCCGCGCAGGCCGGGCGTGTCGATGACAGCACCGCCCCCACCGAGGACGACCAGTTCACGCCAGGCAGTCTTGTGCTTGCCCTTGCCGTCCACGCCGCGCACCTGCGAGGTGGCGGCCACCTCCCGGCCGGCTGCCGTAGGGTAGCTTTCCGGCCAATAAAATATGGCGTTGAGCAGGCTGGACTTCCCCGCGCCCGAGCTGCCGATGAGCGCCGCGGTCCGGCCGGGGCCAAGCCGCCCGGCCAGTTCCCCGATGCCGTGGCCGGTGACGGCCGATGCCAGGCAGACCTCGGCGCCGGGTGCCGCTCCCATGGCGGCGGTCAGCAGCGGCCCGTCGGCTCCGGGGGCAAGCAGGTCGCTCTTGGTGAGCACGACGACCGGGGTCGCGCCGCTCTCCCAGACGATGGCAAGGAAGCGCTCGATCCGGGTGAGGGACAGGCTCCGGTCGGCGGCGACCGTAATGAACACCTCGTCGATGTTGGCGGCCAGGGTCTGCGCCTGGGTCTTGCCGCCGGCGGCGTGCCGGACCAGTTCGGTCCGCCGGGGCAGCACCCCGGTCACGGCCGGCTCTGCCCCCAGGGTGACCAGGACCCAGTCGCCGGCGCAGACCTGCTCGCCGCGCGGCAGGCTCGCCCGGAGTTGCCCGTCCGGGGTTGCCGCTGTCGCCAGCGAGTGCTCCGCCCTGGTCAGCCGGCCCGGGATGACCGGGATCGCCGAAGCGGCAACGGCAGCCTCCAGCGAGGCCAGCACGCGATCGTCCGCACCTAGCCGCGCCAGCGTCTGGCGCCAGCCGTTCGTCATTATGGGGTTTACAGAAGGTGAATCGAAAGACATGTCTGTTGGCTCCAGGCCGCTGGGGAAGAGACCTGGGTGGCGAGGCCGCCGAATGGGCTAGCGGGAGATCGCGCGACCCAGGAAGGGATGTAGGGCACGCTGAATGACAACCATTGCGGCGGCCCCCCTTCCCGGCTCCTTCAGCCAACGCATACGCCCGGCGGGGCGTGTTCCGCATCGTTACATATCCGGGGATGGCACGCAATCACATATCTGGCTTCCTCAACGTGATGTAGTTGACTCGTGACACCAGGCACCGAGGTTCAGCTCACCGAACGCGATCTGCGCGGCCTGCTGTTCACCGCGGAGATGTATGGCGTGCAGCTTGACCTGCTGGCCGGGCTGCTCGGCCTGTCCACCGGGCGGGCCCGCCCGGTGCTGGCCCGCTGGCGGCGGCTCGGCTTCGCCGACGCGGCGCGGCTCGGACCCGGCGCCACCTGGGTGTGGCTGACCCGGCGCGGCCTGACCGCGTGCGGGCTGCGCTACACGGCGGTGCCACCGGCTCTGTCCAGGCTGGCCCACCTGCGCGCGGTGACCGTGGTGAGGCTGGCACTCGAAGCCACCGGGAGTTACCAGCAGGCGGGGGCCTACTGGCGTAGCGAGCGCCGCCTCCGCTCCCGGATGGCTGGCCGGGTCGGCATCCGGGAGCATCTGCCCGATGCGGAGATTCACTTTCCTGACGGAGCGGGTGAACCTTATTCCGGCGAGTGCTGGGCCGTCGAGGCGGAACTGACGCGCAAGACCGTCAGCCGGACAGCCGCGATCATGCGCGAACTGCTTGCCCGCACCGGGGACTATGGCTGCCCGGCCGCCGAGGCGCGTGTCCCCGGCCAGCCGCCACGGCACGCCCGCGTGCTGTACGTATGCTCGGCGGCGGCGCGGCCGACCGTGGCCAGGGCGGCCGGCACGCTCGGCGCCCTGGCGGCCAGGATCGAGATCCGGGACCTGCCGGCCGGGGCGGCACTGGATGGCCCGCCGGCCTGGGGCGGCCGTGAGGCGGAGCCGTGATCAGGCGGTACCTTGCGTTCGCCGTGCTGCGCTGGTCGCTGCGGCTGGCCTGGCGGCTGCTGAAGGCGGCGGTGACGCTCGGGATCGTGGTGGCCGCGGCGCCGGTGTCGCTGGTCGCCGGGTATGGCGTGCTGCTGGCCTGGCTGCTCGGCTGGCCGCCACGCAGGCTGTACACCGGGGCGCTGTGGTGCCTGCCGATGGCCGTCGGGTGGCTGGCCTGGACCGGGCTGAGGGCCCGGTCCTCCGGCCTTGTGTTCACGGTGGCCAGCGCGCCGTACCACGCGTGGCTGTCGATGTGGCACCTGGCGGCGGCCGGCTCGGTGGCCGCGGCGGCGGTGACCATCGGGCCGGCCGCCATCCCGCCCGGGCTGCTGGCCGGCGGCCTGGCCTGGTCCTACCGGATCTACTCGATGCAGACCGGGACCGGCGGGCTGACGCCCAGCGCGCCGGTCGTGTTCGACGTCAGGCAGTGGCGGCGCCAGGTGCGCAGCGCCCAGGCCAGGATCGCGGCGCCGGGCTCGGTGCCGCTGACCGCGAAGGGCTGCGTGCTGCCTGGTGCGGTGATCAGGGCCGTGGGTCATCCGCAGCGTTCGGTGGCGCTGCTGCCTTACGCCAGGCTCCGGTCGCATCAGGTCGTGATCGGCACGACCGGGACCGGGAAGACCACCCTGCTGCTGCGGCTGTGGGCGGGCTTCATGGCCATCGCACTGCAGCGCTACGCGGCCGGGTCCGGGCGGCGGCCACTGCTTGTCGTCCTCGACTGCAAGGGCGGCGCGGACTCCCGGCGGGTGGCCGACCGGGCGCGCCGGGTGCTGCGCGCCGCGGGCGCCAGGTCCACCGCGATCTGGCCGGACGAGGCGAGCCTGTCGATCTGGGCACTGCCGCCGAACCAGCTCATTACGACGCTGCTCGACCTGGTCGAGCACGGGACCGGGGCAGCCGCCTACTACACCGACGTGATGGACACTGTGGTGTCGCTGGCCGTCGGCGCCCCGCCCGGGCCACCCTCGTCGGTGGCGGACTTCACCGGCCGGCTCGATCCGG
Source organism: Streptosporangiaceae bacterium (assembly GCA_035308365.1). Classification (GTDB taxonomy): domain Bacteria; phylum Actinomycetota; class Actinomycetes; order Streptosporangiales; family Streptosporangiaceae; genus PALSA-505. The sequence goes on along the minus strand of DATGGU010000002.1, from coordinate 26,602 downwards.
AGTGGCTGGCGACGGCGTACGGGGCTGGCGGCCACGAGAGCGAGCTGGGCCTGCTACGTTCGGCTGCGGGGCAGGTCGCGGACGTGGCGCTGCGGTTCCGTGCGCTGTTCCGGCGGCTGGGACCTGGCCTGGACGGGCCTGGGACGCTCGCGGATGCCGACGTCTGGTACTGCATCCTGGAGGGGACGGCGGAGGTCTCGGTGGCCGAGGCGCAGGCCAGGGCGCTGGTGGATCTGCTGGCCAGCTACATGACGTCCGGCGCCGGCCGCTCGGGCGTCGAGGCGCTGCTCGCGGTCGACGAGTTCAGCGCGGTGTCCCGGCGGCTGCCGGTCTGGCAACTTTACGAGCGGGCGCGCTCGCTCGGGCTGGCCGTGCAGGTCTCCGCCCAGTCCTGGCAAGGATTGGCCGAAGATGAAGACGAACGGTACCGGGTCGCCGCATCCGCCGACGGCGGGATCTGGGTGCTGCGCACGCCGCATCCCGAGCCGCTGGTCGCGCTGGCCGGGACCCGCCGCATCATAGATACCGCCCGGCGCGTCGCCGGGACGGCATTGTGGATGGACGACGGGTCGTCGCGGGTGCGGCATGTCCCGAAGCTGGACGGCGACATCGTCCGGGCGCTCGGCGCCGGGCAGACCGGATACGTCTACCGTGGCGGCGTCACGTACATCCAGGTGAAGCGCCTGGTGGCCGGGCCTGCCGCGCTCACCGCACCACCGGCGGTACCGGCGGTACCAGTCTGGGGCAGAGCTGAACTCGACCGGGCCCGGCCCGAGCCTGACGGGGCTGGCGGCCTGCCTGACGCCGGGCCGTTGCTGGACGAGGCGTTCGGGAAGGAGCCGCGGTGAGCGACGGCCCGTTCGGCGTGCTCGGCCTGCCGGCCCGGCCGGACCTGACCGACGACGACGTCCGGGCGGCCTGGCGCCGGATCGCCGCCGCGACCCACCCCGACCGCGACGACGGCGGCGACCCCGAGCGGTTCGCCGCCGCAGCCGCCGCCTACACGGAGCTGCGCACCCGGTTCGGCCGGGGCGAGGCCTACGCCGACCTGACCGGCCCCCGCCACGACAACGCGCCAGCAGGAACACCAGACGTCTTGCCGGACGTAACGGATCCGGTCCCGGTTCCGGCGGTGGAGCGCGACCGGCCCGGCCGTCGCTACGGGACCGCGATGCTGTTCATGCTGCGAATCAGGCGCGGCCGCCCGGCGCTGCTCGCACTGCGGCTGGCGATCGCCGCCGCGATCAGCGCCGGATCGTTCGCGCTGGTGGGCGCCCAGCCCGCGGCCGGCGGCCTGACCATCGGGGCGGCCACCTGGTTCCTGCTGACCGCCCGCCGCGACCTCGCCCCGCCGGGATAGTGCGCCTCCAATGCCAGGTCGAGCGGGTCAGTCAGCCCTGGAAATCTGGAGGCTCCCGGGGGCAGGAACCATTCACCGAAGATCGCCACGGTGGTTCCTGGGTGGATGTCACTGGCTGAGTAGTCTGTGCCGTTGACGACGCCGCCGTTGTCGATCACCGGGGCGGCGAAGGTGGTCAGCAGTCTCCGCGACGCGATGCCTGGCCTGCCCGGGGCCACGGACTGGTGGGCGGCCGGCGAGCCGGTCAACAGGCTGCGGCTGTTGCGCCCCGTGCTGGAGCACTGGAGCGGAAAGGCCTGGTGGCTGGCCGCCGGGCCGGTTACGCGTCGATGGGGGTGAGGACGAAGACCGGGATGACCCTGCTGGTCTTCTCCTGGTAGGAGGCGTAGTCGGGCCAGGCCTCGACGGCCCGGTCCCACCACGTGGCGCGTTCGGAGCCGTGCACCTCCCGGGCCTGGTAGTCCTTCTTGACCGGGCCGTCCTGCAGTTCCACGTGCGGATTGGCGGTCAGGTTGTAGTACCAGACGGGGTGCTTGGGTGCGCCGCCCAGCGAGGCGACCACCGCGTACTCCCCGTCGTGCTCGACCCGCATCAGCGGGGTCTTGCGGATCTTCCCGGTCTTCGCTCCCACCGAGGTCAGGATGATGACCGGCTTGCCGTTCATCTCGGTTCCCTCGGTGCCGCCGGAGCGCTCGTAGAGGTCGACCTGGTCGCGGGCCCATGACGCCGCGCTTGGCTCGTATTCACCGGTAAGAGGCATGTCGACACAATAAAGGAGGGGCCATGACGGCGGCACTGGGAGATGCCACCGCCATGGCCCGGATCAGCTTGCCGATGACGTCAGCCGAAGGTGAAGCACTGGGTCAGGTCGCTGATCGCGGGGTTGCCGTCCCGGGGCGGGAACGGTGCGCCGTTGGCCTGGTAGTTGAAGCCCTTGGGCGTGCTGGTGTCGAACTTGTGGTTCATCGAGGCCAGTGTCGGCAGGCTGAACGTCGACTCGATGAACTTCAGCACCGAGCTGTGCTCGGAGAACGTGGTGTCCACGTGGCCAGCCTTGGCGTACGGCGAAACGACGATCATGGGCACCCGGATGCCGGGCCCGAACTTGTCGAGCTGGGTCGGGGGGTGGTGGTCGAAGTAGCCGCCGCCCTCGTCGTAGGTGATCAGGATCGCCGTGGTCGCCCACGCCTTCGACGCCTGCACCGCCTTGACGATCGACTTGATCATGCTCTCACCGGTCTGGATGTTGGCCGGCGGGTGCTCGTCGTAGGGTGGCGCCTCGGTGATGAAGGACACCTGCGGCAGCGTGTTGTTCGTGCAGTCGCTGAAGAACTTGGACATCGACTGGTTGAGCTCGTTGTTCGGGCCGCCGGTCGCCCACTTCTTGAACAGCGCGATGATGGAGTAGTTGTCAGGGCAGTGGAAGTTGTAGTTCTTGAACGTGATGCCGTGGCCGGACAGCAGGTCACACACGCACGGCCAGTCCAGCGAACCATTCTGGTTGATGTTGTTCGTGGTGATGCCGCCGCTGGTTCCCGAGTACAGAACCAGGCGATTCGGGTAGGTCTCGCTCAGCACGCCGCAGGAGTAGTTGGCGCACAGCGTGTACTTCGGGAGCAGTGAGTAGTAGTACGGCAGGTCAGTCGCTGTGTAGTACCCGCAGGCGTCCTTCCCATTGGTGGTGTAGAACCCGTCCATCTTCCCGTGGTCCCACTCACTGTGAATGCTGTTCCAGTCGTGGTAGGGGTCTCCGCCATTGCCGGTCAGGTTGCCGAAGTGGAATACCTTGAACTGGCCGCCCTGCCCATTCGGCTGAGAATACCCTGGTGGAATTCCCCAGCCGGTCGGAAGCTTCGGGTAAGACCCGAAGTAATGGTCGAACGAGTGATTTTCCTGACAGCAGACGACGATATGCTCGATGGGCGAGGCCTTGGTGAACTTACGCTTCGACGAGGTCGCGGTGCGGGCCGCAGCGCTGGCGGTGGCCCGTCCCAGCAGTGGGGCCGCCGCCCCGGCCGCGCCGAGCGCGCCCGCCTGCTGGAGGAATCGCCTCCGCGAATAGGCAGGCGAAGAGATCGGATCATTGCGGTCACCCATGGGGGATCCTCCCTGCGGAAAGATAGAAGAGGTGGCCTGTCACCGGGCTCATGACCCGGCGGAAACGACGGTAAACGCGCCTGTTCCGGGGAAGTGAATGACGGGTGAACCCGGCTCGAATTCCGTCGGGATCACCGATGCGCCAGCCATTTGCCCATCCCGAATTCCTGGCGCCATAGTCGAGAAGACTAGATTTACGAAGGATAGGTTGTCAAGACTCCCCTATTGTCAGCTTTTGGGGCGTTTAGGGTGATCCACGGCAACCGCGGGTAATCCAGCGTTCCCGAATCGGTTACCGATCGGCCGGCCGGGCCCAGCCACGGCGTTCGCTTTCCTGGATCAGCGCCCGGCCGGCTTCCCACAGCGCGGCCGAGGCGTCGCCGATCATCGACGTGCGGGCCCGGATGTCCGGCACCGTCACCCCGGGGGCCTGCCAGGTCCCACCCCGGGCCATCCAGTTGAGCAGCATCGGCTCCAGCCGGTCCATGGCCTTGGCGAACCTTGCCTCCGGAGTCTGCCGCGCCTCGAATTCCTCCCACAGCTCCCGCATCCAGGCAGCCTGGCGGCCGGGCAACATGCCGAACAGCGCGTCCGCGGCGGCGCTTTCCCGCTCCCGCTGGCTGGCGGCCATCGCGTCGTCGTACAGGAACGTGTCCCCGGCGTAGATTTCCACCAGGTCGTGCACGACCACCAGTTTCATCACGTGCCCGACGTCGACGGCCTCGTCGGCGTGCTCGGCCAGGATCATGGCCATCAGGGCGAGGTGCCAGGAGTGCTCGGCGTCGTTCTCCCGCCGGTCCGCAGCGGCCAGCGGCGAGCGCCGCAGCACGGTCTTGAGCCGGTCTGCCTCGACGAGGAAGGCGAGCTGCTCGCGCAGCCGCCCGCCGATGCCGTCGGGAAGCGGGTTGGTCTCGGCCAGCGGCCTGGTGTCGGAAGCCATGCCCCTAGCCTGTCAGCCCACGCTCATACGTCTTGCAGAGGAAGCACCGAGCCGGTATAGAGCACCCCCGGCTTCCGTGGAGGTAATCCAGTCGGCGACATCAAGGGGATCTCCATGGGCCATCCGGCGCGGACCCAGCGGCGAGGCACCACCAGGAGCGGCGCGGCGAGAAAGATCGCGGCCCAGCGCGCCGCCGAGCGGGCCAGACGCAGACGGCTGTGGCTGGCAGGCGGGAGCGTGACGGTCGTGATCGCCCTGGTCGTCGCCATCTTCGCGGTGAAGGCGCTGCGGCAGCCCGCCGCCAGGAGTTCGGCGGCCGTCACGCTCACCTCGGTGGCGCAGCAGGTCACCAACGTCCCGGCGGGGCGGCTGAGCTCGGTCGGCACCGGCCAGGCGAGCGCGCTCGTGCCGACCCGGGGCAACCAGCCGCTGCTCACCTCCGGCGGCAAGCCGGAGGTGCTCTACATGGGCGGCGAGTACTGCCCGTTCTGCGCGGCCGAACGGTGGGCGCTGACCGTCGCGCTGAGCCGGTTCGGCACGTTCTCCGGCCTGCGCTTCATCCACTCGGCGCCCGATGACGGCTACATCCCGACCCTGACCTTCTACGGGTCGCACTACACGAGCAGGTATGTGTCCTTCGACCCGGTCGAGTGGTATTCCGAGAACAGCCGGGTCACCCTGCAGCAGCCCACCAGCGCGCAGCTCGCCCTGTTCAGCAGGTACAACGCGCCACCCTACGTATCCAGCAACGACTCCGGCGGGTTGCCGTTCGTGGACATCGGGAACAGGTACCTGGCCCTCGGCGCGCAGTACGAGCCCACCCTGCTCAGCGGGCTGACCTGGAAGCAGATAGCGGCCGGCCTCAGCAACCCGGGCAGCCCGGTCGCCCAGGCCATCGACGGCGCGGCGAACACGATCACCAAGGCCCTGGACAACCTGACCGGCCTGCACCGGTAACCCGGGCGAACCGTGCCGGGTGGGGTTAGCACCACCCGGCATCCGGGTGCCGGCCCCATTGGTCGCCGGCCGCGGCGTCAACAGACTGACTGCATGCCTATGACCGCTGTGGGCGCACAGACACGCGGCAGTTCGATGGCCTCGCGCCGCCGCCAGGTTCGCCCGTGGTCCTTACCGGCGTCGGCAAGCGGTACGGGCGGCGGCGCTGGTGATCGTCGGCGCCGTGACCGCGCTGACGCTGGCCGCGACGCTCGGGCCGGTGGCCGTGCTGCTCCGCGGCGGCGCAGGGCGGGTGTCATCCTGAGTTGACATGCCCTCGGCTGTCAACATAAATTGACGGCATGAACGAGGGTGTGATGCTGGCGGAGGCGGCCAGCGGCCGCGACCCGGCGCAGGGCCTGCGGGCCGTGCGGGCCCTGCGGGAGCTGACCGAGCGGCTCGAGGCGCTGCAGGTCGACAGCGCGCGCCGGCAGGGCTGGTCCTGGCAGGAGATAGCGGCACAGCTCGGCGTCAGCAGACAGGCCGCGCACAAGAAGCACGCCCGCCGGGTGCGCGGCATCTGACCAGCCGCCGGGATGACCAGCCGCCGTGGACCGGCCGGCCGCCGTGGACCAGCCGGCCGCCGTGGACCAGCCGGCCGCTGGGGAACGAGGGAGAGGAAGCATGTTCGAACGGTTCAGCGTCGAGGCACGGCAGGCGGTCGTGGCGGCCCAGGAGGAGGCCTTGCTGCTGCACCACGGGTTCATCGGCTGTGAGCACCTGCTGCTCGGGCTGTCGGCCGGGACGGGCACCCCGGCCGCCGCGTCGCTGGCCGCCCTGGGGCTTGACACCGGAACGCTCCGGCAGCGGGTCGCCGAGCTGGCCGTCACCGGCGACCGCGCGCTGGACGCCGGCGCGCTGGCCACACTGGGCATCGACCTGGACGCGGTGCGCCAGGCAGCCGAGGCGAGGTTCGGGCGCGGGGCGCTCGACCGTGGCAAGGACTGGCGTGGGCGGCCCTGCACCGGCGGCCACATCCCGTTCACCCCACGGGCGAAGAAGACGCTGGAGGTCGCGGCGAAGACCGCCGCCAAGCGGCACGATCACGAGATCACCACCGTCCACCTGCTGCTCGGGCTGCTCGGCCAGGGTGACAACGCGGCGCTGCTGGTGCTCAAGGAAGCCGGGGCCGGACCGGACGCGCTGCGCCAGGAGCTGGCCAAGCGGATGGCGGTCTGACCGGTGGCCGGCCTGCCCCGCGGTCAGCCTGGCTCGGGGCCGGTGGCGACCGGGCGGCCTGGTTCGGCCAGCCAGTTGGACCAGGAGCCGATATAGAGCGCGGCCGGGATGCCGGCCAGCTCCAGGGCCAGCACCTCCTGCGCGGCGGTGACCCCGGACCCGCAGTACGCGGCGACCGGCCCACCGGGCGCCGCGCCCAGGGCGGCGAACCGCTCGCGCAGTTCGGCCGGGTCGCGGAAGGTGCCCTCGCCGGTCAGGCTGCCGGTGAACGGGGCGTTCACCGCGCCGGGGATGTGCCCGCCGACCGGGTCGATGGGCTCGCTGTCGCCCCGGTAGCGTTCCGGCGCCCGCACGTCGAGCAGCAGGCCGGTCCGGGCGGTGGCCGACGCACCATCGGCGTCGATCAGTGGCATGTGCCCGGGCCGGGCGGTGAAATCTCCCGGCGGCGGGCTTGGCTCGGCCTCGGTCAGCGGCTGGCCCGCCGCCTGCCAGGCGCGGAACCCACCGTCAAGCACCCGGACCTGGTCGTGGCCGAAATAGCGCAGCAGCCACCAGGCGCGGGCCGCGGCCAGGGTGCCACCGTCGTCGTAGACCACCACCGGGTGGCCGTCGCGCACCCCGGCACGGCGCATCGTCGCCTGGAAGCCGCCTGCCTCGGGCAGCGGGTGCCGCCCGGCTTGGCCCGGCGGCCCGGACAGGTCCCGGTCCAGGTCCACGTACACGGCGCCGGGCAGGTGTCCCGCGCGGTAGCTGTCGATGCCTGGCGGGCCACCGAGCCGCCAGCGGGCGTCGATAAGGGTGGGTGGCTCCGCCCCGGCCAGCTCGCCGGCCAGCGCGGCGGCCGCGATCAGCGGGCTCATGCCGCCGCGTGGGCCAGCAGCGGGACCAGCTGCTCGGCCTGGGTCAGCGAGCCATGCATGCCGACCAGCGCCGACTCGCGCGGCTCCGCCTTGGTCGCGACGACCGCGGCGTTGCCCGCGGCGGCCGCCACCACGTCGCCGATGCGCTCGGCGATGCCGGGGGCGACCGGGCCGAACCAGCCGGCGTCGATGGCGTCGTCCCTGGACACCACCCAGGCGCGCTCACCGAGCAGGTGCCGCCAGGTGGCGAGCACGTCGGCCGCGGCGCCCGGCCTTGTGTAGACGTGGCGGGCGCGCGCCTCGCCGCCGAGCAGTGCCACGCCCTCGCGCAGTTCGGTGGTCACGTCCGCATCGACCCGGCTGGCCTGCGGGACGTCCACCATGCCGTGATCGGCGGTGATGTACAGCAGCGTGCCGGACGGCAGCACCGAGGTGAGCTGCTCGGCCAGCTTGTCCACGTGCGCGAGCTGGAAGTACCAGGCCTCCGAGCCGCAGCCGAAGGTGTGCCCGGTGGAGTCCAGGTCACCGACGTACACGGTGACCAGGGCGCGCTCGGTCTCCCGCAGCGCCGACCTGGCCTGGGCCACCAGCGCCCCCAGGCTGTCCGCCGGACGGTAGGCCGCGCCGCGCATCGCCGCCAGGCTGAACCCGGTCTTCTCATAGGACCCCGGCCCGACCCGGAAGGCGCCGGCCCCGGCGGCCGCGACCCGCTCGTACACCGTCGAGCCGGACTGCCAGCTCAGCGGATCCACCCGGTTGTCCCAGCGCAGCCCGTTGAGCAGCCGTCCGGTGCCGGGCACGGCCACCTGGTAGCCGAGCATCCCGTGCGTGCCCGGCGGCCGCCCGGTGCCCAGCGAGCCGAGGCTGGTCACGGTCGTGGACGGGAACCCGGCGGTGAGCGTCCGGCCGCTCATCGACAGCTCGAACAGGAACGGCGCGGCAGCGGCATGTTCCCGGAGCAGTTCCCAGCCGAGACCGTCCACGATCAGCAGGCAGACCCTGGCCGCCTCGGGCAGGCCGAGCGGATTGGCCTCATGGGAGATGCCGAGCGAACCGAGCAGCGAGGACGCCAGGTCGGCGAGCGTCCCCTCACCGTAGGACGGAAGCGTCGGCTGGGTCCGCGGCTCATCCGTCATCCGGGAGCAGTCCTTCTTCTTTTCGGCTCGGGGTCTGCATCGTTTGCCCGCTCATCGTGCCACCGCCGGGGCAAGTCGGCAACGTGGCCCGCCGGCGGGCCAGGATATGTCAGGGCCGGGTGGTCGCCTCGGACAGCGCCCGCGCGAAGGACAGCACCTGGCTGACGCCTTCCTCGCCGTCGGCGGCCTCGCTGACCCGCAGGGCCAGGTCGTCGGCGGTGATCGTGCCGGTATATCCGTGGTCGGCGTCGCAGTTCTCGTCCCCGCAGTGCGCGGGCTCCAGTTCGACGTGGGACAGCACGTTCCAGCCGATGGTGAGCAGGACCTCGGTGGGCATGGTGACCCCGGGCAGGTAGGAGGCGGGGTCCGGCACCACCCTGGTCAGCGCCACCGACGAGATCCTGGCGAGCTTGACCGCCTCGGTGCTCGTCTCGGCCTGGGGCCGGCCCTCCGGCTCGGCGGGCGGGTGCTCGTCGGTGTGCGAGTAGATCAGCCGGGTGCCGGTGAGCACGAGCACGGTGATGTGCCTGCGCACCTCCATTCCCGGGTCGAACATCGCATCATGCACAACGACGTAGGAAACGATGGGTTCGGAGCCGAGGACGGAGCAGACCGCGTCCGAGACGAGGCCCGGGTAGTACCCGCTGCGCTCGATCGCCGTGCGCAGGCTGTCCACCGTGGCTTGAGATTCCCTCATTCGTCCATCCTGCACCGCCGGGCGGAATGGTTCACCCTGTGCGGCCATCACGATCTGGCCTGAGTGCCGCCGATCAGCACCTCCCGCATCCGGGTCGCGTACCCGGCCGCTTCCTCGTCGCTCGCGTAGCGGCCGCGCGGCCAGAAGAACCCGCGCAGCCCGTCGCCCTTGGTCCGCGGCACCACGTGCACGTGCAGGTGCGGGACGCTCTGGCTGACGATGTTGTTCATCGCGACGAAGCTGCCCTGGGCCGCGTAGGCGGCCGGCATCGCGGCGCTGATCTGCTGCACCCGGGCGAACAGCGGGGTCAGCAGATCGGCGGGCAGGTCCGCCAGGGTCACGTAGTGCCGTCGCGGCAGTACCAGCACGTGTCCCTTGAACAGCGGCCTGACGTCGAGGAAGGCGGCCACCTGGCCATCTTCCCAGACGAACTCGGCGGGCATGTCCCCGGCGAGGATGTCGCAGAACAGGCAGTCCGACACCGGGCGTTACCCCCAGCTCCGCAGCAGCCGCTCGGCCCCGGCCGCCAGATCGGCGACGAGCTCGGCAGCCGGGCGTTCCTCGGTGACCAGCCCGGCTCCCTGGCCGGCGTAGATACAGGCGATGTCGTAGTCGGCCCGCTTCCGGGCGGCGGCCAGCTCGGCTCCGGCCTGCTCGTAGCCGGCCAGCTCGGCCTCGCGGCCGGTCCAGCGTTCGCTGAAGTCATTGGCCAGGGCGCGGCCACCGAACTGTGGCGGCCACGGAATCCGCTGGGCGATGTCGAAGACCCTGCCGTAGAACGTGCCGGTTTCCTTGGCGGCGCGCACCCGGGCCCGGGCCGCCGGGTCGTTCATCGCCTCGGGGCAGCTCAGCAGCGCGGTGCCCAGCCACGCTCCGGCCGCGCCCGCGGCCAGGACGGCGGCCAGCCCACGGGAGGTGCCGATCCCGCCGGCGGCCAGAACCGGCAGGCTGACCGCGTCCAGCACGCCCTGCAGCAGCGGCAGGGTGGCGACCGCGTCCAGGCCGTGACCGCCGCCCTCGGCCCCCCGGGCGACGATCAGGTCAACGCCCTGATCGGCCGCTGCCCTCGCGCCGTCGACGTCGCCGACCTGGGTGGCGGCGACCACCCCGGCGTCCCGCAGCCGCCCGGCCCACCGGCCGAGGTCGCCGCCGAAGCTGACCGACACCAGTGCCGGGCCGGCTTCGAGCGCCGCCTCGAACTGGCCTGGATTGTGCTCCAGTGCCCACCCCATCAGGCCGATGCCGAACCGCTGGCCAGCCTGGCGGGCCTTCTGCGCCTCGGCGAGGATCGCCTCCGGGGCGGCCGAGTTCCCGACGCCGATCATGCCGAGCCCGCCGCCGGCGGAGACGGCCGCGGCGAGCCGGCCGCCGGCCACCCCGGCCATCGGCGCTCCGGCGATCGGCAGGTCAACCCCGAGCAGATCGGTGAATGCGGTTCGCAGCATGCACGGCATTCTCGCAGCCGGGCTGGCTGGTTGAGACAATGGCCGGGTGAGCGATGAGCAGGCTGACGGCGAGAACTGGCTGCTGCTCGTCTACCGGGTGCCACCGGAACCGACCAGGCTGCGCGCGGCCGTATGGCGCAGGATCAAGAGCCTGGGCGCCATATACCTGCAGAACTCGGCCGCGGCGCTGCCCGCCAGCGGCGGCGCCGAACGGGCCCTGCGCAAGCTCCGCCGGGAGATCATCGAGATGTCCGGCACGGCGGTGCTGCTCTCCTGCCGGGTGCTGGCCGGCGAGCCGGAGGTGCGCGCCGCGTTCCAGGCGGCCAGGGACGACGAGTACGAGGAAATCGTCGACAAGTGCGAGGACTTCCAGGCCCAGGTGCGCAAGGAATACACCGCCAGCCATTTCACCTACGCCGAACTCGAAGAAAACGAGGTCGACCTGGTGAAGCTGCGAAACTGGTTCGCCCGGGTGCGCGAACGCGACGTCTTCGGGGCGGCCCGGCGCGACCAGGCGGAGCAGGCGCTGGCCGGCTGTGAGAAGACCCTGGAGGAATACGCCGCCCGGGTGTACGCCGAGGAAGTCGGGAACGGCTGACCTCTGCGCCTACCGGCGGCGGGCGGCCAGCCAGAGGCTGACCGGCAGCATCACCACCAGCAGTACGGGCAGCAGCCACCAGGCGGGCACGCTGGTCTTGCTGACCGCGTAGGTCAGCGCCAGCCCGGCCACCACGCTGACGGCGATCCGCCAGTCGTCGCCGACCACAAAGTCATAGAGGAAGGCCAGGAAGTCCCGCAGCCGCTTGCCCATCTCAGCCCACCTCGGCAGCCGGCCCGCGGCCGCTGGCAGCGGCCTGGGCGGCCTTGGCCCGGCGCAGCGCGGCAACGAGCCCGAGGGCGAACAGTGCGATGGCAGGCACCAGGGCCAGCAGCGCCGCGTCCGACCCCGGCCAGTTCGCACCGGCCCCCTCGGCCCCCCAGAACGTGCCGAACGCGGTCAGCATGATCCCGACGATGAACTTCAGCGTGTTCTCCGGAACCCGCGACAGCGGCGCCCGCACAGCGGCGCCCGTGGCTGCGACCACGGCCACCGCGCAGATGGCCGCCAGCGCCGCCAGCGGCAGGTTGTGGGCGTTGCCGCCGAAGGTGAGCGCGATGAACACCACTTCGAGGCCTTCGAGCAGGACTCCCTTGAAGGAGAGGGTGAAGGCGTACCAGTCGCGTACTCTGCCGCGCCGCTGCCCCGGCTCGGTGGCCGCGGCGGCCAGTTGCTTGCGGTAGATCTCGTTCTCGTCATGCAGGGCCTTGTAGCCGCTGGCCCGCAGGATCGCCTTGCGCAGCCACTGCAGGCCAAAGATCAGCAGCAGGGCACCCACCACGAGCCGCAGCTCCCGCAACGGCAGCGCGGAGACAGCCGGGCCGAGCGCGGCGACCAGGATGGCCAGCACGGCGAGCGCCGAGAGCGTCCCCGTGATGGCCGAGCGCCAGTCCCGCGCTGTCCCGGCGGCGAGCACGATCGTGGTCGCCTCGACCGCCTCCACGGCGCAGGCGAGAAAGACCGCGATGAACAGGGCTCCTGCCCCCATGTGTGCTCCTCTTCGTTGTCCTGGGTCATCCCGATTCTAACATCGGTTAGAAATGAGTCATGACGGCAGTTAGCTCTATTGCACTTCCTTACGGCGCAGCCATCCGGCCAGGTCACAGAACCGGGCAAGATTCACGTCCGGGACGTCGCGGATTCACGCCCACGGCGTAGCGTATGAGGCCGCGAGTGAAAGGAGCAGGCTGATGAGACGCAAACTGTTCACCCCGGCCGGTGGGCTCGGCATCGTGGCGCTGACCGCGTCGGTGGTCACCGGCGTAACCGCCCTGACCTCGGGAGGCGCGGCGGCATCGCAGCGGGACAGCGCACCTGCCACGCGGACACCGATCAAGCACGTCATCGTGATCATCGGCGAGAACCACAGCTTCGACAATGTCTTCGCGACATATCAGCCGCCTCGCGGGCAGCACGTCGACAACCTGCTGTCCGAGGGGATCGTCACCAAGAACGGCGGCCTCGGGCCCAACTGGCGGAAGGCGGAGCAGTTCACCGCGTCGGACACCAAGACCTACAGCATCCGGCCCAAGCTCACCGGTCCCTACAAGACCCTGCCACGGCCCAATACCACCTACGTCAGCAGCGGCTGCGACGGGCAGAAGGCCGACGTCCCGGACAAGCGGTTCCCGGCCAGCCTGGCCAGCGCGCCGTACCAGATCACCAAGTACGTGCCCTACTTCGACAGCCACCTTGAGTACACGGGCGGCTGTGAGTTCTACGGCGCCTTCGTCGGCGACCCACTGCACCGCTTCTACCAGATGTACCAGCAGACCGACGGGTACCACAGCAGGCTGAACGTCTGGACGGCCAACACCGCCGGCGACGACAACGGCGCGATGCCGCCCGCGCCGATCTACCAGGGCGGGCTGCAGATGGGCTACTACAACATGGCCGCGGGCGACGCCCCGATCCTGCGCGACCTGGCCCAGAACTACGCGATCAGCGACAACTACCACCAGGCGGTGCAGGGTGGCACGGGTGCCAACCACATCATGCTGGGCACCGGGTTCGCCGCCTCCTACCAGGACAAGTCCGGGAAGGCAGCCACGCCACCGGCCAACGAGATCGAGAACCCCAACCCCAAGCCGGGCACGAACAACAACTACACCCAGGACGGCTACTCGGGTGGTTCCTACTCCGAGTGCGCCGACCACAGCCAGCCAGGGGTTGGGCCGGTCTTCAGCTACCTGGACTCGCTGCCCTACAAGGTGCAGAACAACTGCCAGCCTGGCCGCTACTACATTCTCAACAACTACAACGCCGGCTACAACGTGGACGGCACGGTCAACACATCACCGTTCACCGTGCCACCGCAGAAGACGGACTACGTCACGATCGGCAACGAGCTGTCGGCCCACCACATCTCGTGGGGCTACTACGGCGAGGGTTACAACAGAGGGAAGCCAAACTTCTCCTACTGCGGAATCTGCGACCCGATGCAGTACTCGACGTCGATCATGACGAACCCGGCCCTGCGCAAGAACGTGCAGCACGGCCTCGGCAACTTCATCTACCAGGCGGCACACGGCACGCTGCCGGCCGTGACGTTCCTCAAGCCCGGCGACGACGACGGCCACCCCGGCTACTCCGCGCTGGCCGCGTTCGAGACCTTCACCGCCCGGGCGGTCGCCGCCGTCCAGGACAACCCGAAGCTGTGGAAGTCCACCGCCATCTTCGTCACCTTCGACGAGACCGGTGGCTACTACGACTCCGGCTACATCCAGCCGGTGAGCTTCTTCGGTGACGGCCCGCGCGTCCCGATGCTGGTGATCTCGCCCTATGCCAGGCAGGACTACGTCGACCACACCTACACCGACCATGTGTCGATCCTGAAGTTCATCGAGGCGAACTGGGGGCTCAGCCCACTCACCTCGTTCAGCGAGGACAACCTGCCGAACCCGGCGCCGAACGTCTACGTGCCGAAGAACCGGCCGGCCATCGGCAACCTGATGACCATGTTCAGCTTCTCCGATCCGCACTTCGCGACGGTCAAGCTCGGCGGCTGACCTTCGGGTACCGTACGGTCCGGGCATGTTGCCCGGACCGTACGGTCATTTCCTGGTACGCACAGGCACTAGCATCTGACGGGTGACCACGAGACTGCTGACCAGCGAAGCATCCGGCAACACCCGGCCCGACGCGATCGTCGTCGGGATCATCGAGGGTGCGGAAGGACCCCGGCTCGCCCCCGGTGCCGAACCGATCGACGACGCCCTCGGCGGCACGCTGATCTCCGCACTCACCGCTCTCGGCGCGACCGGCAAAGCCGAGGAAACCACGAAGGTCGCGTCGGGGCCGCTGTCCGGCGGGTCATCCCCCGCCGCTGTCGCCCCCCTCATCGTGGCCGCCGGGCTCGGCAAGCCCGGCGGGCAGGCCATGGCTGAGCAGGTTCCTGCCTTCGACCCGGAACTGCTGCGCCGGGCCGCGGGAGCAGCCCTTCGTGAGATCGTCGAGCCGCTGGCAAAGGCCGTCCCCGGTCACGGCATGGCCGGCGTCTACCGCGTCGCGCTCGCCCTGCCGGCCCGCGACGACACCGAGGCCGAAGCGGCCGCGCTCGGTGGCCTGCTCGGCGGCTACGTGTTCTCCCGCTACCGCACGACCGTGGCCGCGCCGCCGGATCTGGAGCTGACGGTCTGCGGCGACGGCGTGCCCACACCGGCCGCGGCGCACCGGGCGCAGGCACTGGCCGACGCGGTGGCGCTGGTGCGTGACATGGTCAACACCGGTCCCTCGCACCTGGTGCCGGCCACCCTGGCCGACGAGGCGGAGAAGGTCGCGGCCGCCCGCGGGCTGGACGTCGAGGTGCTCGACGAAGAAGCGCTGGCCGAGGATGGCTACGGCGGCATCCTCGCGGTAGGCCAGGGCTCGGTGCATCCGCCCCGCCTGGTGCGGCTCGGCTACCGCCATCCCGGCGCGGTCAAGACCGTGGTGTTCGCCGGCAAAGGCATCACGTTCGACTCCGGCGGCCTGTCGCTCAAGCCGCCCAAGTCGATGGAGCACATGAAGTCGGACATGGCCGGCGCCGCCGCCGTGCTCGGCGCCATGCAGGCGATCGCCGACCTGCGCCCCGTGGTCAACGTCGTCGGGTACCTGGCCAGCGCGGAAAACATGCCGGGCGGCCGAGCCCAGCGCCCGGCCGACATCATCACCATCCACGGCGGCAAGACGGTCGAGGTGCTGAACACCGACGCCGAAGGCAGGCTGGTGCTGGCCGACGCCCTGGACCGGGCGCTCGGCGACTCGCCCGACCTGCTGGTGGACGTGGCCACGCTCACCGGCGCGCAGACGGTCGCACTCGGCCGGCGCACGGCCGGTGTCATGGCCAACCACGACGAGGTGCGCGACGGGATCGTCGCGTCGGCCCGCCGGGCCGGCGAGGCGTTCTGGCCGATGCCGCTGCCGGACGAGCTGCGCGACGGGCTGGACTCCGAGGTGGCCGACCTGGCCAACGTCTCGCCGGATCGCAGCGGTGGGATGCTGGTCGGTGGGCTTTTCCTGCGCGAGTTCGTGACCGGGCAGACCCGGTGGGCGCACCTGGACATCGCCGGTCCTGCCTTCAACGAAGATGATGCCCATGGGTACACACCCAAGGGCGGGACGGGGGCGGCCGTGCGCACCCTCACCCAGATCGCCCTCGACGTCGCGGACGGGCTCTTGTAGGCCCGGCCGCTGACAGAGGGCGTTGACACCAGACAAGGAGCGTTCAGTGGCGGAAGCGAGCGGGCTTTACGACATCGTCGTGCTCGGCGGCGGGAGCGGAGGGTATGCCTGCGCGCTGCGAGCGGCCGAGCTCGGCAAGCGTGTGGCGCTCATCGAGCGGGACAAGGTCGGCGGCACCTGCCTGCACCGGGGCTGCATCCCGACCAAGGCCCTGCTGCACGCGGCCGAGGTGGCGGATCTGTCCAAGGAGAGCGGGTCCTTCGGGATCAAGACCACCTTCGACGGCGTGGACATCGACGGGGTGAACGCGTACAAGGACAAGGTGGTGGACCGGCTCTGGAAGGGGCTGCAGTCCACCATCGCCAGCCGCAAGGTGGAGACGGTCATCGGCGACGGCCGGCTGATTTCCTCCACCCAGGTCCAGGTCGGCAACACCGTCTACGAGGGCGAGCACATCGTGCTGGCCACCGGGTCCCAGCCGCGCAGCCTGCCCGGCCTTGAGATCGACGGCAACCGGGTGATCACCAGCGACCATGCGCTCACCCTGGACCGGGTGCCCGGCTCGGTGATCATTCTCGGCGGCGGTGTCATCGGCGTGGAGTTCGCCAGCGTCTGGCGGTCCTTCGGCGCCGAGGTGACCATCGTGGAAATGCTGCCGCACCTGCTGCCGCTCGAGGAGGAGGCAAGCTCGCGGCAGCTCGAGCGGGCCTTCCGGCGCCGCGGCATCTCCTTCGAGCTCGGCGCCAGGTTCGAGGGCGTCAAGGACACCGGCAACGGCGTGACCGTCACCCTGGAGGGCGGCAAGACGCTCGACGCCGAACTGCTCCTGGTCGCGGTCGGCCGCGGGCCGGTGTCGGCCGGCTTCGGCTACGAGGACGTCGGCCTGATCATGGAGCGCGGCTTCGTCCGGGTGGACCCCTACTGCGCCACCAACGTGCCGACGATCTCCGCCGTCGGTGACCTGACCCCAGGCCCGCAACTGGCGCACGCCGGCTTCGCCGAGGGCATCCTGGTCGCGGAGCGGCTGAGCGGGCTGCCGGTCACGCCGATCGACTACGACGGAGTGCCGCGGATCACCTACTCCGACCCCGAGGTCGCCTCGGTGGGGATCACCTCGGCCACCGCGGCCGAGCGCGGGATCAAGACCGTGGAGTTCAACTACCCGCTCGGCGGCAACGGCAAGAGCGTGATCCTGCAGACGCAGGGCTCGGCCAAGGTCATCGCCACCGCACCGGACACCGAAGGTGGCCAGCCAGGGCCCGTGCTCGGCATCCACCTGGTCGGCGCCCGGGTGGGCGAGCTGATCGCCGAGGGCCAGCTCATCTACAACTGGGAAGCCGTGCCGGCCGACGTGGCACAGCTCATCCATCCACACCCCACCCAGTCGGAGATCCTTGGCGAGGCGCACCTCGCGCTCGCGGGCAAGCCACTGCACGTGCACGCGTAAGCGCTGGCTCATAGCGGACAATGACCAAGTAGCACGGCAACAGAGGGAGTCGGGAAGACCATGGCGGTCTCGGTATCCATGCCCCAGCTCGGCGAGAGCGTCAGCGAGGGCACCGTCACACGCTGGCTCAAGAAGGAAGGCGAGCGGGTAGAGAGGGACGAGCCGCTGCTCGAGATCTCCACCGACAAGGTCGACACGGAGATCCCCTCCCCCGCGGCCGGCATCCTGCGCAGCATCGCGGTGGCCGAGGACGAGACCGTCGCGGTCGGTGCCGAGCTGGCGACGATCGACGAGGGCGACGACGCCAGCCAGGCGGCTCCCGCGCCCGCCGCCCCGGCGCCGGCCCAGGCGGCCGCGCCGGCTCAGGCACCGGCCCCACCCGCGGCACCGGCACCCGCCCAGCAGGAGACGCCCCAGGCCCAGGCTCCGGCACCGCCCGCACCGCCCGCGCAGGCCGGGCCGCCGCAGCCACCAGCCGCGCCCGCCGCACAGCAGCAGCCCCAGCCGCAGACGGCGCCCTACCAGCCCCCGGTCCGGCAGGCTCCGCAAGCGCCGGCCCCGCCCGCGCCCCCGGCGGCACCCGTCCAGGCCCAGCCGCCGGCCCAGGTACAGCAGCCCCCGGCTCAGCAGCCCCCGGCTCAGCAGCCCACGCCCAGCGCCACGTCCCAGGCGCTGCCCTCCGGGCCGGACGGGCCGTACGTGACCCCGCTGGTCCGCAAGCTCGCCTCCGAGCACGAGGTCGATCTGGCCGAGGTGTCCGGCACCGGCGTCGGTGGCCGGATCCGCAAGCAGGACGTGCTGGACGCGGCCCGGGCCCGCCGCGAGGCGGCCTCCACCGCTCAGCAGCAGCCCGCGCCCGGCCCCGGCTTCGCGACCGGTGGCGCCGCCCCGGCGCCTGCCCCCAGGCTGGACGTGGTGCCGTCCAGCCTGCGCGGCACCACCGAGCGGATTTCCCGGCTGCGCCAGGTCATCGCCCAGCGGATGGTCGAATCGCTGCAGACCTCGGCGCAGCTCACCACCGTGGCCGAGGCGGACGTCACCGGGATCGCCAGGCTCAGGGAGCGGGCGAAGGCGGACTTCGAGGCGCGGGAGGGCGTCCGGCTGTCCTTCCTGCCGTTCTTCGCGCTGGCCACGGTCGAGGCGCTCAAGATCCACCCGAAGCTCAACGCCGTGCTCGACACGCAGGCCGGTCAGGTCACCTACCACGACGCCGAGCACCTCGGTGTGGCGGTGGACACCGACCGCGGGCTGCTCGTCCCGGTGATCCGCAACGCCGGCGACCTGAACATCGGCGGGCTCGCCCGCAAGATCGCCGACCTCGCCCAGCGCACCCGCAACGGCCAGGTGAGCCCGGACGAGCTGGCCGGCGGCACGTTCACGCTGACCAACACCGGCAGCCGGGGCGCCCTGTTCGACACGCCGATCATCAACCAGCCCCAGGTCGCCATCCTGGGCACCGGCACGGTCGTCAAGCGGCCGGTCGTGGTGGAGGATCCGACGCTCGGCGAGGTGATCGCCGTGCGCTCGATGGTCTACCTCGCGCTGACCTATGACCACCGGCTGATCGACGGGGCGGACGCGGCCCGGTTCCTCGCCACGGTGCGCAACCGCCTGGAAGAGGGAGCGTTCGAGGCCGAGCTGGGCCTGTAACGAGGAGCCAGGCAGGAGGGCGGCCCTGACCAGAATCGCGGTCACCGGGGCGAGCGGGCTGATCGGCAGCGCGCTGTCGGCCAGCCTGCGCGCCAACGGGCATGAGGTCCTCCGCCTGGTCCGGCGTGGGCCGGGAGCCCCGGCGCCGGGTGAGGCCGTGTCGGTCTGGGATCCGGATGCGGCCGACGGCGGGCTCGATCCGCAGGCGCTCGCGGCCGTCGACGCCGTGGTGCACCTGGCCGGTGCGGGCATCGCGGACAAGCGCTGGACGGCCGCGCGCAAGGCGGAGATCCGCGGCAGCCGGATCCGCGGCACCAGGGCGCTCGCCACCGGGCTCGCGCGGCTCGGTGAGCAGGGCCAGCGGCCAGCCGTGCTGCTGTGCGCCTCGGCCATCGGCTGGTACGGCGACACCGGCGGGCGCGACGTGGACGAGACCACCCCGGCCGGATCGGGCTTCCTGGCCGAGCTGGTCCGCGACTGGGAGGCGGCCGCGCAGCCGGCCAGGGACGCCGGAATCAGGACCGTGCACGTGCGGTCCGGCCTGGTGCTCGCGCCCAGCGGTGGGACGCTCGGCAAGCTGGTGCCGGTCTTCAAGGCCGGGCTTGGCGCCCGGCTCGGCCCGGGCACCCAGTACATGAGCTGGATCTCGCTCGCCGACGAGGTCGGGGCGATCCGCTTCCTGCTCGCCCGGACCGGCATCTCCGGCCCGGTGAACCTGACCTCTCCGGCGCCGGTGACCAACGCCGCCTTCACCGCGGCGCTGAACGACGCGCTCGGCCAGCCGGCCCTGCTCCGCCTGCCGGGGGTGCGCATCCCCTCCTGGGCACCCGGCGTGCCGGAACCCGTGTTGCGGCTGGTCCTCGGTGAGGTGGCCAGCGAGCTGCTGTCCAGCGCCCGGGTGCTGCCGCGGCGGCTGCTCGATTCCGGCTACGCGTTCCAGCACACCGGCATCGCCGCCGCCCTGTCCTGGGCACTGGCCTAACCGGATGATCCCGGGCCGCCGGGCGTTGACGCCTGGCCGGAGCCGGCCCCGGCCAGCCTGCCACGGTGGCGCGCGGCCCGCCATTTGGCACCGGCCATCTCATCGGGACCACTGCCGAGCAGCGGTACCTTCCACAGCGGCGGCACCGGGCCGGTGTCACCGCGCAGCGCCATGGCCATCGCCACGGTCAGCCGCAGCAGCCGCCTGGCTCCGATGATCATCATGGTGGCCAGCGGCAGCTCGGCGAACAGCGCCGACAGCAGGCTGAACGAGAACCCCTTGGTCCCCCAGTCCAGCGTCAGGTCGAACCACGCGTCGCAGCACAGCAACGTGGCGCTGACGATCAGGCAGACGATCAGCAGCTGCTTGCCGCGCCAGGCCGTCCAGGCGACCGAGGCCAGGGCCAGCAGCTCGACGACGTCGAACCCGACCCAGGCGCCCCGCCACCCGTCGGAGTTGTACCTGTCGGGCAGGGTGAGGGCCAGCACGACGATCCAGGCGGCGAGGAAGACACAGGAGCCCACGACGATGGCGATGGCGATATTGCGGCGCATCCTGACCTTTGGGTCGCGCCGCGGATGCGGCAGGTCAAGTGCCGCGAGCGTGCGCGCCAGCCGGGCGCGCTGCTCCGGGCTCATCAGCCGCAGCTCGGTTTCGTCGAGCACTACCGCTGCCTCCCTCGCCTCCGCATCACACGTCAACGCTGCCTCCCCGGTGCTTAGAACACCACAACCGAATCTTGTTCTTCCCTCCGGTGGGGTCAGGAAAAGCTGTGATTCGGCACGGATATCTCTGGGAGCCGCACTCTCCCAGAGACCTCCGCGATCGCGGATATGCTGGCGGGCATGACCGGCGAGCTTGTCTTCCTGCACACGGGGTTCGGCGCGTCGGCGGTCCCCTATCACGAGGGCTGGGAGCTGCAGCGTCAGCTACACGAACGCCGGGTGGCTGACGAGATCCCGGACACCTGCCTGCTGCTCGAGCACGAGCCGGTCTACACGGCCGGCAAGCGGACCGGGCCGGCCGACCGCCCGCTCGGTGACCCCGGCGCACCAGTGGTCGACGTGGACAGGGGCGGCAAGATCACCTGGCACGGTCCCGGCCAGCTCGTCGGGTACCCGATCATCAAGCTCGCCGAACCGCTCGACGTGGTCGCCTACGTGCGCGCCATCGAGCAGGCCCTGATCCGGATCTGCGCCGAGTTCGGCGTCCTGGCCCGGCCGGTGGAAGGCCGCAGCGGCGCCTGGGTGCCCGGGCCGCCCCCGGCGCCCGACCGCAAGGTAGCCGCCATCGGCGCCCGGGTGTCCCGCGGCGTCACCATGCACGGCTTCGCCATCAACTGCGACTGCGACCTGACCTGGTTCGGCAAGATCATCCCGTGTGGCATCAGGGACGCCGGGGTCACCTCGCTGTCGGCCGAGGCGGGGCGGCACATAACCGTGGCCGGCATCCTTCCCGCCGCCGAGCGCGCCGTCGCCGCCGCCCTCGGTGCCAGCCACTGGCGCCGCACCGGCGACCGGGGAGACCTGGTTCCTGCCGCTGCCATGGCAAGCTGACCAATCCGTTTCTTTGCCAGGAGAAGCCGTGACCAGCCTGATCACCCGCTGCTTCGCCATGCTGTCCGGCGGTGCCACCGTGCTTGCCCTGGGCTCCGCTGTCACCGGGCCGGCCAGCGCGGCCACCCGCCCGCGCACCGCCCAGATTCCGGTCTACTCGCACATCGTGGTGCTGATCGAGGAGAACCATTCTTACTCGCAGATCATCCGGAATCCGGCGGCACCCTACATCAATTCTCTGGCCGGCAGGGGGGCACTGTTCACGGACTCGTTCGGGATCACCTACCCGAGCGAGCCGAACTACCTGGCGCTGTTCGCAGGCTCCACCTTCGGCCTCACCACCGACAGTTGCCCGCACTCGTTCGCCGCGGCCAACCTGGGCTCCGAGCTGACCGCCGCCGGCCTCAGCTACAGCGGCTACTCCGAGGCGATGCCGTCCCAGGGGTATGAGGGCTGCTTCAAGGGCGAGTACGCGCGCAAGCACAACCCGGCGCCGGACTTCAGCAACCTGCCGCATTCGGACAACAAGACATTCGCCGAGTTCCCGTCCTGCTATGGCAGCCTGCCCACCGTCTCGTTCGTCGATCCCGACCTGATCGACGACATGCACAGCGCGTCGGTCGCCATGGGCGACACCTGGCTGAAGGACAACATCGGCGGCTACGTCACCTGGGCGACGGCGCACAACAGCCTGCTGATCCTGACCTGGGACACCGACAACAAGGCAGCAGGCAACCACATCGCCACGATCTTCGCCGGTGCGCACATCAAGCCCGGCCGGTACAGCGAGAAAATCAACCACTACAACGTGCTGCGCACGATCGAGCAGGCTTACCGCCTGCCCTACGCGGGCGCCAGCGCGACCGCCACCCCGATCACAGACGTGTTCGGCGGCTGAGCCCACCCCGGCCTGATCACCCTGGGTGGGGCCGTAATCTGGAGGCGTGGTACTCGCGCCTGAAGGACGACGGATGCTCCGGCTGGAGGCCCGCAACAGCCAGACGCCGATCGAGCGCAAGCCTGCCTGGATCAAGACGCGGCTGCGCACCGGCCCGCAGTACAACGAGCTGAAGGACCTGGTCCGCCGGGAGAACCTGCACACGGTCTGCGAGCAGGCCGGCTGCCCCAACATCTTCGAGTGCTGGGAAGACCGGGAGGCCACCTTCCTGATCGGCGGCGACCAGTGCACCAGACGGTGCGACTTCTGCCAGATCGACACCGGCAAGCCCGCGCCCCTGGACGCCGGCGAGCCGCGCCGGGTGGCCGAATCGGTGGCCGCCATGGGCCTCGCCTACGCCACGGTGACCGGGGTGGCCAGGGATGACCTGGACGACGGCGGAGCCTGGCTGTACGCGCAGACCTGCCGGGAGATCCACCAGGCCGTGCCCGGTTGCGGGGTCGAGCTCCTGATCCCGGACTTCAATGCGATCCCGGAGCGGCTGGCGGAGGTGTTCGGCGCACGGCCGGAGGTACTCGCGCACAACATCGAGACCGTGCCGAGGATCTTCAAGCGGATCCGGCCGGGCTTCCGCTATCAGCGCTCGCTGGACGTACTCAGCCAGGCCCGCGAGGCCGGGCTGATCACCAAGTCCAACCTCATCCTCGGGCTCGGCGAGGAGCGCGCCGAGGTTGTGGCGGCCATGGCCGACCTGCGCGGCGTGGGCTGCGGCCTGCTCACCATCACCCAATACCTGCGGCCCTCGCCCCGGCATCACCCGGTCGAGCGCTGGGTGCACCCCGAAGAATTCACCGAGCTGCGCGAAACCGCCCTCGGCATGGGGTTCGCCGGGGTGATGTCCGGCCCGCTGGTGAGGTCGTCCTACCGGGCCGGCCGCCTCTACCGCGAGGCCACCGCCCTCCACCGCTAGCTCTCCCACCGATAAGCTCTCCTACCGACAAGTTCCGCCACCGATAGGCTGCACACCATGGCCAAGAAGTCCCCTGAAACGACG
Organism: Streptosporangiaceae bacterium; assembly: GCA_035308365.1. Lineage (GTDB taxonomy): Bacteria > Actinomycetota > Actinomycetes > Streptosporangiales > Streptosporangiaceae > PALSA-505. The sequence continues at coordinate 3,045 of DATGGU010000002.1, read as the reverse complement.
CCTGCCGCCGGCGGCGCACCCGACCCTGCCTCGATGGGGCGGATCAAGCAACTCCGCATGGCGGCGGGGATGATCCGCCAGGCCAACCCGAAGGCGATGCCCATCGTGCTGGGGGCCGGCCTGGGGACTCTCGCGGTCCTGGTCGTGGTCGGCGTGCTGACCGGGCTGTACTTCCTGATCGCGCTCGGCGTGTTGCTCGGCCTGCTCGTCGCCATGATCCTGTTCGGCCGGTTCGCCCAGTCCGCCCAGTACTCGGCCATCGAGGGACAGCCGGGCGCGGCGGCGGCGGTGCTGCAGACGATGCGCGGGAACTGGACGGTCACCCCGGCCATCGCGGCCAACCGGAACATGGACGTGGTGCACCGGGCGGTGGGCAGGCCTGGTGTGATCCTGGTCGGCGAGGGCTCGGTGACCAGGCTGCCGAGCCTGCTCGCGGCGGAGAAGAAGCGCGTCGCCCGGGTGGCCTACGACATCCCGATCTACGACATCGTGGTCGGCGACGGCGAGGGCCAGGTCCCGATCCGGCGGCTGCAGCGGCACATCATGCGGCTGCCCAGGAACCTGCGGGGCAGCGCGGTGTCAGACCTGAACTACCGGCTCAAGGCGCTCCCGCAGACGCTGCAGGCGCCGAAGGGCCCGATGCCCGCCCGCGGCAGGCAGCCCAAGATGCCACGCCCCAAGATCCGCTGACCCCGCCGGCCCTCGGACCGGGAACGGTCAAATCCTGATCACGACCGTGTTGGCCGCCCGGTCGTGCAGGCCACGCAGGTCGCTGTCGTTCACCAGCGGCGGCACCACGGCCAGCAGCAAAATGGTGCGCACCAGCGCCCAGCCGAAGCCGACCGGCTTGCCGTCCAGTCGGGCCACCCGGATGCCCAGCAGCCGCTTGCCCACGGTGAACCCGGTGAGCGCGGTGAGCAGCCAGATCTCCACCCCGAAGACCCCGATCGTCACGAACTGCGGGTGCCGGGTGATGGCCGTCGCGATGAGCAGGCTGAGCAGCCAGTCCACGGCCAGCGCGCCCAGCCGCCGTCCCATCCGGGCGACCGAACGCGGCCCCTCCTCGGGGAGCCCAAGTTCCTCGCCCGGATACCGCGACTCGGTGCGCGGCATCATGATGCCGCTCAGCCAGTCGCTGCGCCTTTGTTCAGCCACACCTCTACGGTATCGGGTGCGCGGCCGGCCTGGGCTAGCTGGCACCTCCCGGACCCGCCGGTTGCCGTAGCCGCCGGTGTACGGGTTCACGGCCGGCCTCACCGGGCGGTGTAACACGGGTGAAACACACGGGACATGGTTGGGAAACTGTCGGCGCCTAGCGTCCAAGGCGCGTCCCTGCGAAGGGCAGAGGTGTGATGGCAGCGTTCAGGAGGGTCCATGTTCGGCAGCCCCGATGAGGTTCTGAAGTTCATCGCGGACGAAAAGGTTCAGTTCGTCGACGTCAGGTTCTGTGACCTGCCCGGAACGATGCAGCACTTCACCGTGCCCGCCGAGGCGTTCGACGCGAAGTCCCTCGGTGAGGGCCTGATGTTCGACGGCTCGTCCATCCGTGGTTTCCAGCAGATCCACGAGTCGGACATGCTGCTGCTGCCCGACGTCAGCACCGCCGTGCTCGATCCCTTCCGCACGCACCCGACGCTCAACCTGACGTTCTTCGTGCATGACCCGCTGACCGGAGAGCCCTACACCAGGGATCCACGCAACGTGGCCCGCAAGGCCCAGGAGTACCTGCGCGGCACCGGGATCGCCGACACCGTGTACTTCGGCCCGGAGGCGGAGTTCTACATCTTCGGCTCGGCGCGGTTCGAGACCGGGCCGAACGCCGGCTTCTACTACATCGACTCCGAGGAAGGCGCCTGGAACACCGGCCGCGAGGAAGCCGGCGGCAACCTGGCATACAAGCCGCGCTACAAGGGCGGGTACTTCCCGGTGCCGCCGATGGACCACTACGCGGACCTGCGATCGGCCATGGTCCGGGCGCTGATCGACTGCGGCATCGGCGTGGAGATGCAGCACCACGAGGTCGGCACGGCCGGCCAGGCGGAGATCAACATGCGGTTCGCCCCGCTGCTGCGGATGGCCGACAACCTCATGCTGTACAAGTACGTGATCAAGAACGTGGCCCGGGCGCATGGCAAGACCGTCACGTTCATGCCCAAGCCGATCTTCGGCGACAACGGCAGCGGCATGCACTGCCACCAGAGCCTGTGGAAGGACGACGCGCCGCTGTTCTACGACGAGGTCGGCTATGCCGGCCTGTCCGACATCGGCCGTTACTACATCGGCGGCCTGCTCAAGCACGCGCCGTCGCTGCTGGCCTTCACCAACCCCACGGTGAACTCCTACCACCGCCTGGTGCCGGGCTTCGAGGCGCCGGTCAACCTGGTGTACTCGCAGCGCAACAGGTCGGCCTGCGTCCGCATCCCGATCACCGGGTCCAGCCCCAAGGCCAAGCGGATCGAGTTCCGCGTGCCCGACCCGTCGTGCAACCCCTACCTCGCCTTCGCGGCCATGCTGATGGCCGGCATCGACGGGGTGAAGAACAAGATCGAGCCGCCGGAGCCGGTGGACAAGGACCTGTACGAGCTTCCCCCGGACGAGGCCACCGCCATTCCCCAGGTCCCAGGGTCACTGGAGAAGGTGCTCGACACCCTCGAGGCGGACCACGACTACCTGCTGGACGGCGGGGTGTTCACCCCCGACCTGATCGAGACCTGGCTCGACTACAAGCGCAGCAGCGAACTCGACCCGATCAGGCTCCGCCCGCATCCGCACGAATTCGAGCTGTACTTCGACGTGTAACGGTCTTACCACCGCTGACCTGCACATTCACTGGGAAGCTGTGGTGCTGTTCCGCCGCTGTTCCGTCCGGGCGGTGATAACGGCATCTACCGCAGCGCGGGTGGACTCGTCGCGATCGGGCCAGATGTGCCCGTAAGTGTCGAGAGTGGTCTTGGCGCTGGCGTGACGGAGGCGAGCCTGAACGGTCTTAACATCCGCGCCGGAGGCGATGAGCAGGCTGGCGAAGTAGTGCCGCAGGTCGTGGTA
>DATGGU010000001.1:0-14078 GCA_035308365.1 Streptosporangiaceae bacterium | reverse complement strand
ACTCAAGGTGCGGGTCGCCTCGCCGGTGGCGCTGGAAAACCTGCTGCAGGAAATCCGGGCCGCGGCGGGCGTGTCCACCCGGACGACGATCGTGCTGAGCACCCCCTACGAGAACAGGCCGCCGGGCCTGTCAGCCGGACGTCCTGAAACACCCCCAGAACAGGCCGCCCGGCGGTGAGCCCGGGCGGCTGTCGTGGTGACGCGGGGGAGACCTCCTGGCCTGCCACCCTTCTGACTACGGCTGGGATCCGCCGCCCTGCAGGCTGATGGCGACGTCACCGGCGGTCGCGGAGATCTGCGCCGCCCCGCCAGCTACCGGAACGGGCAGCTTGGCCCCGTGGGTCGTCCCGTTGCCGATCTGCCCCTGGCCGCCGGCGCCCCAGGCCCAGACCTCCCCGGTGTCCGAGATGCCATAGGAGGTGTTGCCCCCGGTCGCGAGGGCAACGTAGCTCACCCCGTTGGGAGGCTCAATCCGGATGGGCGACGGGAAGGTGCCGGTCTGCCCGTTGCCCAGCTGGTAGGCGCTGTCGTTACCCCAGGCAAACAGGTTGCCGTCGGTCAGCATCACGATCGTCTGCCCGTTGCTGAACAGCGAGCCACCCAGCGCGACCTGAGCGACCGCCCCGGGGAGCGGCACCTGGACGGGCACGTCGGCCGGCTGGTTGACGGTCCCGTTCCCGAGCTGTCCCGCACCGTCGTAGCCCCAGTCGAAATACGCGCCGTTGTTCAGCAGTGCGCCAGAATTGGCGTAGGAGGCGACGAGCGTGCTGACCGACCCGCCGGCCAGGTTCTGTACCCGGACCGGTCTGGTGCTGGAGCTCTGGCCGCCGTCGCCCAGCTCGCCGTCACGGCCGCTGCCGCAGGCGTACACGAACCCGTTGGAGTCGTACAGTGCGTGCGCACCGGCCCCGGCGACGGCGGTCACGCGAGAGAACGGGAGCCGCTGCGGCGTGCTGTAGGACCGGGTGTTACCCAGGCACAGCTCGCCGTTCTGGTTGAGGCCCCAGCCCCAGACGTTACCTTGCGTATCCACGGCCAGGGCTGTGTCGAACGGCATCACATCGGTTGGAATCGATGCGATCCGCACCCCGAACGGGAAGCGCACCTGCACCGGGGCGCCGAACGAGTCCCGGTCGTTGCCGTCTCCGAGCTGCCCGTTGGTGCCCAGCCCCCAGGCGTACAGGGTGCCGTTGGTGAGCAGCGCATACTCGGTTGAATTTGAGGTGGCTATCTGGGCGATCGGCCCCGGCAGGTTCATAGCCTTCGGCCGCAGCGTCCGGTCGCCCTGGTCGCCGCCGGTGTAAGACCCCCAGTGCTCGATGGTCCTGGAGGTCTGCAGAGTCGCTTGCGGGGGGACCGCCACCGGATGAGCCAGCGCGGGGCTGGCGGAAAGCACAAGCGGGAGGCAGAGCCCACCTCCGACGAACAGTGATTTCCTCGCGACAGCGAGTAGCGATTCTCTCATAAGCCACATTATGAATCTATTTCGATCGGAAAACTAGACTACGTGGACACAAGTTAGCGGACACCAGTAGACAACGGTCAGCCGGTCACCAAACGTCACACCGTTCACCACAATCCTCACGCCGCCTATCACGAGTTACGGGGGGTTGCCTGGCTGGCCGAGCCGACCCAGGAGTGCGGGCCACCCATGGTGTTCACCAGGTCAGCCCGCACGCGAGTAGCTCATGCGCGCTGGCCCGGCGGACAGATTACCCCGAACCCACCTACCCACAGGACCCAAAGATAACCGGCTGGCCAGTACCCCTGGCCAAGCCACGCTGGTAGAACCACAAGCACTGAATTCAGCGGGCGGGGGCACCCACTCGGCCATCCGGCTGGTCGGCTGCCGCCGAACGCCGGCTGTCCGACTGGGTGCCCCCCACTATGTATTGCACTTAACGCGCCATTCAACGCTCGTGGTCAGCGGGGCCAGGCTGGCCGGATAGCGACGTTCGGCGCCAGCCGGTCAGTCGCAATCCGGGCGGCCTGGCCCCCGCCCCACTGGAGGCTCTTACCGGTCCAGCGGCTGACTGGTGGCTTGAGCGTAACTGGACGGGCACTGGCTGACGCCGTCACGACGTGGAGATCCGGCCCAGGACCCCGGCCGCGCCATCGGGTGGTCAGGACCGGTTCGATCAGGTGGTGGCTGGGCTGGCGGGCTGGCCTGCGGGGACGCGGAGGCCGTCGAACATGAGGGAGATCAGCCGGCCCGTTTCCTCGGGGGCGTGTTCGGTCGCCACGGCGATGCCGTGCACCAGGCGCATGACGTCCATGGCGGAGACGTCGGAGCGGACCGTTCCGGCACGCTGGGCGCGTTCGAGAAGGCCGGCCGCCGTCTCGCGCATGATCTGGCTGCAGGAGGAGATCAGCTCGGAGTCCCGGCCAAGCCTTTCTATCAGGGCCTTGGACAGGCCACGCTTGGTGGCAAGGTAAGAGACCAGGGCGTGCAGCCAGGCGTTCAGCGCGTCGGCGGGAGCGGGGGCGTCGGCGAGATCCCGGCCGCGGGCGCAGACGACGTCCACCTGACTGCGGAACACGCTCTCCTGGAGCAGTTCGCGGGTGGGGAAGTGGCGGTAGAGCGTGCCGATCCCCACGCCCGCCCGCTTGGCGATGTCTTCGAGCGGCGCATCGGCCCCGTGCTCGGCGAACGCATCAGTCGCGGCCGTCAGCAGCCGCTCCCTGTTGCGGCGCGCGTCGGCCCGCATCGCCGGCCCGCCCGAGTTCGATGGGCCGCCCGAGCTCGCCGGCCCGCCTGGACCAGTCGGTTCAGCAGGGCCCGCCGGACCACGTAGGCTCGCCGGCTCGCCCGGCCCTGTCGGCTCACCCGGGCTCGCTGGCCCGACCGAGTTTGCCGGTTCAGAAGAACTCGCTGGCTGGGCCGGGTGGGCGGTCTCGGACGCCGCGGAGCTACTCGTCATCGCCATGATTTAATCACTTGCTAATCGGAGGGTGCCTCCGTATAGTAAACGGAGTGTCCCTCCACTCTACCTCACGAACCGGCGACCGCCCAGGACCCAAGCAGAACGCGGGAAAGCACAGCGCTTCCTTCGCCGGAACCATGTCCCACGGCAGCTCACGAACCCATCACGGAGGTTCAGTGCCCGCTCCTTCTACCCCGATGACTTCGGACGCGCCGCCGGCGGTCGGCCGCCGGCGCTCCGGGCGCCCCGGTATCGCTCTCGCGATCATGCTGGGCGCTCAGCTCATGGTCATCCTCGACATGACCGTCGTAAATATCGCTCTTCCGCACATCGCGACAGGCTTGCACTTCACCGCGACAAGTTTGTCGTGGGTGATGAACGGATACACGCTGGCATTCGGCGGCCTGCTGATGCTGGGCGGGAGAGCCGGTGACATCCTCGGCAGGCGCCGGGTCTTCCTGGCCGGTATTGCCCTGTTCACCATCGCCTCACTGGCCGGTGGCCTGGCCAATTCGGCGCCGTGGCTGCTCGCGGCCCGCGCCGCCCAGGGGGTTGGCGGCGCGCTCGCCACACCGGCCGTGCTCGCCCTGATCGTCTCGGCGTTCCCCGAGGGGCGGCAGCGGATCAAGGCACTCGGCATCTACACCGCGGTCGTCACCGGTGGCGGCTCGCTGGGCCTCGTGCTCGGCGGGATGATCACCGAGTGGCTGGATTGGCGCTGGGTGCTGTTCATCAACGTGCCGATCGGGATTGCGGTGGTCGTGCTGGCGCCGCTGTTCGTGGCCGAGACCCCGCGTCAGTCCGGGCGCTTCGACGTGGCCGGGGCGGTGACCTCCACGGCCGGTGTGGCGTCACTGGTGTTCGCGTTCATCTGGGCCGCGTCCAACGGCTGGAGTGCCCCCGCGACGGTCGCCACGCTCGTCGCCGCCGTCGTCCTGCTCGCCGTCTTCCTGGTCAACGAGACCAGGGTGCGCCAGCCGATCACCCCGCTGCGGCTGTTCGCCGACCTGAGCCGTTCGGGCTCCTTCCTGGCCAGGCTGCTGCTGGTGGCCGGCATGTTCGGCATGTTCTTCTTCCTCACCCAGTTCGTCCAGGAGATCCTCGGCTTCAGCCCGCTGCGCGCCGGAGTCGCGTTCCTGCCGATGACGGTCACGCTGTTCGCCGTGTCCCGGCTGGCACCCAGGCTGATCGCGCGGTTCCCGGCCAAGCCGCTCATGGTGGCTGGCATGCTGCCGGTTATCGCGGGCATGGCCTGGCTGTCCAGGGTCTCACCGGTCACCAGCTACGCCAGTGGCGTGCTCGGCCCGATGATGCTGCTCGGCGCCGGCCTGGGTATCGTGTTCGTCCCGCTGACCAGCGCCTCGCTGGCCGGAGTACCACCCGAGGACTCTGGCGCGGCGGCCAGCATGGTCAACGTCATGCAGCAGGTCGGCGGCTCGCTCGGGCTGGCCGCTCTGGTGACCATCTTCGGCACTGCCAGCAGGAACGCGGCCGCCCACCCGCTGGCCGGGCTGACCAGGATCGCCGAACAGCACCACATCATCTCCCACGGCATGGCCACCTCGTTCGGGGTCGCGGCCATCTTCGACGTCTGCGCCCTGCTGGTCATCCTGCTGGCGATCCGTGACCGCACCCCGGCCAGCCCGGCCACCGCGCCAGCTCCGCGGCTCGTCCGCGTCGGCAGCGAATCCGCCGACTAGGACCCCGCACGGCGAGGCGGGCCGGGAACCCGGCCCGCCTCGTGCGTGCCGGTGGCCGTCTCCGGCACGGATCTGCACCGAAACCGGCCTGGGCTGCTCAGCCGCGCAGGACCCGGGCCAGCTCCTCGCGGCTGGTTACCCCGAGCTTGCTGTAAGCGTTCTGAAGATGGTTGTCCACGGTCCGGACGGACACGACGAGCCTGGTGGCGATGTCCCGGCTCGACGCACCGGCTGCGGCCATGGCCGCCACCTCCCGTTCGCGCCGGGTAAGCCGTTCGCTGTCCGGGCTGAACGACAGCCAGGGGGGCCTGACGTTCCCACACCTGGCGGCGAGTTCTCCGGCCCGCCTCGCCATCGTGCTCGCGGCCCGGGCCTGCCCTTCGGAGCGGTAACCCGCAGCCGCGGCCAGATACGCCTCGACCGCGAGCAGCGACGCCCCGATCGCCTCCAAGGTGAGCCCGGCGGCTTCGAGGCCGGCAGCGTCCGCATGGACAAGGGCAGCGGCGTGAGCAGCGAGCGCGGGGACGAAATCACCGTCGACCATCTCCGCGAGGACGGCCAGGCGCGGTGCCACCAGGTCCGGTTGCCCGAGACGGGCAACGTCGTGCAAAAGCCGGGCTTCCGCGATATGCAGCGTGGCGGCCTCAGCCCGTGCCGCGGCCCCAGCCAGGATCTCACAGGCTCGTGACAGCTCCCCGGTGGCGGCGCTCACCCACGCCCGGCCCCGGTCGACCAGATCTGGCTCGTAGACCATCATGGGGCTCACCGGCTGTAGGTCCCGCTCGGCGCTGGCCGCCACGGCCCGGTCGGTGTGCCCGCTCATCGCTTCAGCCAGGGCGAGGCCGGACAGGCACCAGCGCAGCGCCGCAAGGTCGTGGATCTCGCGGTTGACCGATGCGCCGTCCAGGAACGCCTTCGACGCCCGGGGCAGGTGGCCCCGCTCGATCAGGACACAGCCCCTGAGGAACAGGTGCGTCGCCTGTCCCTCTTTGTCGCCGGCGGCTAGGCAGGCTTGGTAAGCGGTCACAGCGGCCGCCTCGGCCTCGGCAAGCCACCCCATGCCGATGTGGCCGTAAACCGCACCGATGAGCTGTGCCTCCGGCAACTGGGGGATACCGCTGGCCCGGCGGTGGCGTTCCAGGCCTTTGCCGGCAAGATCGATGGCAGCCTTTCCTTGCCCCCGGAATGCCAGGGCAATGGAGGAAACGTAGGTCCCCCGGCTGTACATCACGTCGTCGTCGCTGTCGAGCAATGCCTCAGCCGCGGCCAGTGCGCCCTCCAGGTCCGGCTCGAGAAGCTTGATCGTCGCCAGGCGGCCGAGCAACTGGAGGCGTGGAGTTTCGTCGGTGACGGCCTTCAGGGCCTCAGCCAGAACGGCCTTGGCAGAGTCCGGGTCACCCAGCAGGTTGTGGAAGTTGTGCGCCCGCGCACTGGCGATACGGGCCCGTTCATCATCGGTCCGGCAGCGCGGGACCATGTCAGCGAGCACGGACTCTGCTTGCTTGTGCCGGCCGGACCGGAACTTGGCCTCGCCGAGCACCAGGCCCGCATCGACGCCACCGCCCAGATCCAGCGAGGCCTGGGCGAGCCGGGCGGCGAGTTCCATATCGAACATCTCGCCAGCCCGCCGTGCAGCCCGGCTCAGCAGAACCGGGTCGCCGGGTGTTCCGGAGTCGAGCCGCCAGCGACCCAAGCGCAGCAGGTCCTCTCGCCGCCGGGCGCCGGCCGCCTTGAGCGCGTCGGCCAGGACGGCCGATATCCGCCGTAGCCGGGACCGGGGCAGGGTCTGGCGCAGCGCCTCGCCATAGACCGGATGAGCCAGCCGGGCGACTGTTCGCCGCCCATCCTGGTATACGTGCACGATCCCCTGGAATTCGGCATCCTCCAGCCCAGCCGGGTCGTTGATCTTTTCGAGCAGCGGGACACCGAGCGGCTCGCCTGCCGCAAGCAGTTCGATCACGGCGACCGTTTCGGGCGCCAGGCCGGACAGCCGGGACGCTACCAGTTCCAGCAACCGGCCGGGCGCGGTAAGCGGCATGCGCAGTGCCCAAATCCCGCCGGCCTCGCACAGCGCGCCCGAATCGACGGCGCCGATCAGCAGCTCACGCAGGTACAGAGCGTTGCCTCCGCTTAGCTCCCAGAGCCGCCGGACGGAACCGCTCGCGATCGGGCCGCCCAGGACGGCGGCAACCACCGCCTCGGTCTGTGTCTCGCTCCACGAGCCGAGGTCGATCCGCTCTGCCAGACCGTCCTTCCACAGTGCGGTCACTGGGTCCGGGACCGGCCCTGGCGTCCGCAAGCTGGCCAGCACACTGCACGTTCCCGCATGAACTAGCTGGTGCACCAGGGCGGCCGAGCCCTCGTCAAGGAACTGCGCGTCATCGACCACCAGAAGAAGTTTCCGGTCCGGGCCGGCCCGTTCCAGGATGGCGTCGTTCGCCTGCCGGAAGAGCCCCAGCCGGCCCGGGGGAGAAGGCGATATGTCCGGAAGAAGCGGTGCGAACGGGCCGAACGGAATGGAAGCCGCCGCGCGCGTAGCGGCCGCCCGGGCTGTAGCGAAGCCGAGCTGGACGGCCGACCTGGCCGCTTCGGATGCGAGCCGGGTCTTGCCGACGCCGACCGCCCCGGCCAGCACGAAGGCAGCGGGATCCGGTCCCTTCAGCCGCTCGAGAATCCGTTTCAGCTCGTCCTCGCGCGACATGAGAGGGATCTCGGCAGTCAGTGTCTTTCTCACTGCCGACAGTTTGACATCCCCGGTCAGATTCCAGCTAGCGTCACGGGCGCCTGCCCAGCTATGCCCCGCAGCGCGAGCAGCGGTGAACCCCCTGGACAGCAGGGGGTTCACCGACTCACCTAGACGGCGTTACGCACGCCGGGTCAGGGCGCGAACGAGGCCCCGTCGAGTGAGGTGAAGCACTGGGCGTTGGAGAACGTCCCGCCTTCGGCCTGCACCGTCACCACACCGCTGTGCTGAATGAACAGCCGCCCGTTGGTGGCATTGCACAGATCCACCGGGACGTAGACAGCAGTGGCCGGACGGAAGCCTGACGGAAGGGTGAACGCAACCGGGTTGGTGCCGGTGGTCGCGATGGCCCCCTTGAGGTGGACGATCCCGGATATGGTGCGCACCGCGGCGTTGGAGGTGCCGAACGGGGCGCCGGTCCAGCCATTCGCGAGCGTCAGCGACGTGAACGAACTCGCCGACTTCGCGAACGAGGCCCCATCCAGTGAGGTGAAGCACTGGGCGTTGGAGAACGTCCCGCCTTCGGCCTCCACCGTCACCACACCGCTGTGCTGAATGAACAGCCGCCCATTGGTGGCGTTGCACAGATCCACCGGGACGTAGACCGCGGTGGCGGGACGGAACGCCGACGGAAGGGTGAACGCAACCGGGTTGGTGCCCGTCGTCGCGATGGCCCCCTTGAGGTGCACGATCCCGTTGATGGCGCTCACCGCGGCGTTGGACGTGCCGAACGGGGCATTAGTCCAGCCATTCTTGAGGGTCAATGTCGTGAACGTCGCCGGCTGCGCCGCCTGCGCCACGGTAGCTCCGAGGAGCCCGATGGGAAGCACCAACCCTGCGACGCCGAGTGCGCCGAGGGCGATACGACGCAACCGGGTCACCGCCCGCGAGGGGTCTTGCGTGACGTTTACGGCCGCGGCAGGAGAGTGACTGTGGGCCAGGGACCGGGCCACTGCCCGGTGGTTGTCCTGATCCTGGACTGCGAACATGAATCCCCGCTTTCTGCGCTGCTGGGCCGCAGATCGGCCCCCGCACCCACAGTTGTAGGTCACCTGCTCAAGCGACCGCCTGAGTAGCGGCTACTCAAATCTGAGTTACTCAGTCCGGAATAACGGTTACTCGGTTCCCTGGCGGCCTTCCCGGGGCGGCGGGTCAGCGGCTGACCACGATAGGCACCGCTGGGGTGTACCGGACGCGGCCGAAGTACATGACCTTGACGAGGGCCCACCAGTGGGTGCCGGGGCGCGCCGTAGCCGGCATGGTCACCGGATAGCTGACGGTGATGTCCTCGCCGGGGGCGGCGGCGAAGCCCTGCGTCCACGAGCCGAGTGCCTGCCAGGAACCAAACGGGGAGATAAGCTGCGCCTCGCCCCTGAGCTGTGAGGCCAGCCGGTTGCCGATCCGCACGGTCAGCTCGCCGCGCCGGCCGGGGGCGAGTATGAGGTCCTGGCTGAGCAGGGTTACGCTGATCTCGGCCTCGCCGGCCTGCTGGTCGGCCTCGATCAGCGGCAGCAGTTCGGTGAGCGGCAGGTTGAGATCGGGGCTGGCCGGTTCGCCGACCGCGACCAGTGCGGCGTCCTCGGTCACCTGGCCGAGGCTGTCGAGGATCCGCGCCGCGACGAAATAGCGGCCGCCGCTGGCTTGCGGCGCGGCCCGCACGGTCACGTCCCACCCGGCGTGGCCGCCGGCGGGCAGGTCGAAGTCGAGCGGCTGCTCGTGGGTCGCCGTCAGACCGGGGGGGATGTCGAGCTCCACCCGCCCGGACGCGGGCTCAACCCCGCAGCCGACCGTCACCCGCACGGTGGCCTCGCTATCCAGGCCAGCATCGGCCGGGGCCGCGCCGCCGGGGGTGGCGACGGCGCAGCGGCCGGGGCTGATGTGCACGGCGACCGGCAGGTTCCCGGCCGGGGCCGGTCCCTTGCCGTGCAGCCAGTACCGCGTAAAGACCGGCTGGGCGGGCTCGGTCCCGGCCGCTGGCAAGGCGTGCTCCGGTCCGGCCCCTGACGCTGTGGCCTCGGCCGCAGGGGCCGGTGCGGCAGGCCCGGTCCCGGCGCGGGGCCGGCCGGCAGCGCCGGCCAGCCCGGCTTCCATGATCACTGACGCCATGCCTGCCGACGGCAAGTCGACGATGGCGGCGCCATCCTCGGCGGGCAACCGGTCGCCATCGGCCTGCTCAAGCAGGTCGGTGTGGCGAGCGCCGCCAGCACCGGTCAGGCTGACCCGGGCCCGGGCCGGACGGCCCACCGTCTCGCGCAGCCTGACCAGGATGCCGCCGGACGGGTCGGGCGAGCCCGGGCGGCCCGAGGCCAGCGGGTTGCCGCGCGGCTTCAGCGCGGTCAGCGTGACCTCCGGCGGATCCACCGAGCACAGGCTGGCCTGCGTGGGGAGGGGGCCGCCGTGTGCGCCGGTCTGGCAGGTCACCACGTCCTGGTTGTAATCCTCGGCCGCCGTGCTGAAGCCGGCCGTACGCCAGTCGCCTGGCCCGGCGGCCAGGGCGTACTCGAAGGTGTGGGTCCAGTGCTGCCAGGCGAAACTGCTGCCGTCGGGGGCGGTCCGCCGTTCGCCGTCGATCCACACCCCACTCGGCCAGGCGCTGCACGAGCGCATGAGCGAGATGTGCAGCGTGCCGTCCGGGGTCACCAGGCCGCTCGGGGTGCCCCGGTTGAGCAGGGCCACCGACCGGTCGGCGAGCGGCACGCAGCCAGGCCCGGCATCGCCCGCGGCGTCGATCACCGAGTGCGTGGCCAGTTCCGCGGTCACCTGGCCGACCGCGGTGGCGAGGCCGCCGGGACCACGGCCGGCCACGATCAGCACGGGCAGGTCGCGCGGGCCTCGCGCGTCGGTACCCGGCGCGAAAACGTCCGCGCGGGTCCTGGTCGCGGGAACCCACAGCCGGGCCGAACCGGTCTGCTGCAACTGTTCCTGCAGCTCTTTCGCGCAGGTGGGGTCGGCCGCGGCGAGCACCTCGGCGGTGAAGGGGTTCTGGTCGCCATCGCCGAGCGCGATCCGGACGTCGGGCAGGTTGGAGTCCACATCGATCGCGCCGTAGCGCGGACCGTCCGGCCGCGAGCAGGTCGCGGTGACCCCCTGGCCGGCCAGCGCGGCCATCAGCTCCCTGATCGCCGCGCGGACCGCCGTGGTGTCCCCACCCTCGTCAGGCTGCCCGGAACCAGGTTCGGTGTCAGCCGGAGTCCGCCGGGCACCGTTCGTGTTCTCAAAGCTCATAAATGGCGGGATGACCTCGGCAACCCCGATCGCCTGCATCAGCCGGGCAACGGCAGAGCCTGCACCACCGGCCGCGGCCGGGATGCGGACGCGCGCCGTCGATCCGGCGCCTAGCCACTGGTACGCCGGGTTGTCCAAGGTGAACCAATGATCGGCAACGTCGACGTCGGCGGCGCCGGGCGGACGGCCGATCACCGCGGTCGCGGTCTGGTAGATGGGCAGGCCGCCGGGCACGTCCGCGGGAAAACGGACGCGCAGCAGCCGGTCCTGCCCGATCGAGCCGTCCACGTGGGTGCGGAATTCGATGCGCTCCGCACCGTCCCACAGCACCGTCTCCTGAGTGATCCGCAGATCTCCCTCGGTGAACTCGCTGACCAGGCGGCTGCCGACGGGGCAGCGCTCGGCCCGGACACCGGCCGGGCGGTCGGCCAGGCCGCGGCCGGCACCCGTGGGGGAGAGCAGCCACTGGCCCTCGTTCCACTTCGGGTGGTAGGCGTACTCCTCCTGCAGGACCAGCTCGTTGCCGGCAGCGCCCTGGCGGAGCAGGTGCACGCCCTGCCGCTTGTCCAGGACCCGGGACAGCGTGCCACCACGGGCCGGATCCACGGCCACGCTGAGGGCATGGTTCTCGATGACCGTGGCGCCGGGCACGACCTGCCAGCCCGGGTAGCGCGGCTCCTGCCCGGCAGGCACGAGCGGGTAGCTCCGGTAGCCGAGCGGCGGCAAGCCGGCGGCACGGAAGGTGAGCGTCAGGCCGGCCAGGCTGCCGTCGTTATGACGGGTGATCCCCTCGGCGAGGCAGGGCACGCTGCCGCCCGACGGGCCGGCCAGGGTGATCCATGGCGCCAGGCCGGGCGGCAGCGACACGGTGACCGTGGCCATCGCCGTGCGCACCCTTGGCAGGGTGTTGAACACGACCACGGCACCGTGATCCGCCGCCGCTGTGTCGATCATGCTGGCCAGGTGTCCGGCCGCCTGCTCACAGGCCTCGTGGCCGCGCTGCCACGCCTCCCGCCAGCCGCCGAGCAGATCGAGGTACACCTGATCGGACTCGGTGCCGGTGATCGCGTCGTGGTGCGCGCCGAAGACGAGCTGCCGCCACGCCTTGTCCAGCGACTCGGCCGGGTAGCGATAGCCGGATGCGGCGCTTTCTTTGCCGGGCCCATGCCCTACGGTGCTTTCTTTGCCAGGCCCATGCCCTACGGCAGGACCCGGGGGAGTGAGCCAGGCGAGTGTGGCCAGCCGCTCGGCATTGGTCACGGCGGTCTCACCGGCCCGCTGCGCCTGCTTGGTGTCGATGTAGGACACGTCCTTGCCGGTGTAGACCGGGTTCATGTCCCTGGTCTGCGGCGTCATCCAGGTGTTCGTCCCGTTGGCATCGCGGCGGACGGCGGCAAAGAACTCGCTGGGCAGCGCCATGACGAACCGGGGCCATACATAGCGCTCGTTCCAGTCGCGGTGGATGTCAGCGGCCCAGCGGGACGGGATGACGTGATCCGAGCCGACCGGCAGCAGCACGTTCGGCGTCGCGGCCACCGGCGCCAGCTCCCGGAACTGTTCATAGGCTGCCTTCTCCGCGGACCGCAGGTCGGGCGCGTGGTGGGTGACCCAGCCGGCGCCGTAGTGATTGGCCATGTAGCTGGTGACCAGGCCGCCACCGTCGGGAGAGATCCACTCGAACTCGCTGGGGAACTGCATGCGCCGGTTGTCACCGACGGTCCGGTTCGGCCCCCACTGGTGGAACGGGCCGCGCGCCCAGGCCGAGGTGGTGAGCCCGGCGGCCGCCATCAGCCCCGGGTAGCCGGGGTCGAAACCGAACGCGTCCAGCATCCACGCGGTCCGCGGGTCGCCGCCCAGCACGTCGCGCTGAAACCCGATGCCGTAGACCGCATTCCTGATGGTGGACTCGGCGGAGGTCAGGTTGGTGTTCGGCTCGTTGTAGTTGCCGCCGACGATCTCGATCCGGCCCTCCGCGATGAACCGGCGCAGGTCGGCCCGGTCCTCGGGATGGGCGTCGAAGTGCGGTTTCAGGTAGTCCAGCTCGGCGAGCACGAATTTGTAGTCCCGATCCTGGCGCGCGGCCTCCAGATGCAGCCGGACCAGCTCGAACGCGGTGCGGGCCGCGGGCAGGTTGCCGCGTTCGTCGGGCAGCATCAGGCGTGACTCGGTGAACTGGCCCTGGGTGTCCCACCACACCGGGTCGTAGTGGAAGTGGGACACCATCCACATCGTCCAGCCCGGCTCGGCCGCGGTGATCTCCGCCTCGGTTTCGGCCCGGCTGCCGGGACCCTCCGCGATCACTGTGACGCCGCGGACGCTACCCGGCCGGACGGGCGCGGCGATCTCGACACAAGCCTCGGCGGTGCGCCGGGCGCCCGGATCCGGCAGGTCGATCGTGGCCGGAACCGGCGTGCTCACGCCGGGGCCCTCGACCCTGACCGTGACGCGAGCGTCCCGGGCCCGGTGCGGGCGGTCGCCCGTTCCGGTGAGCGTCACCCGGATGATCTGCAGCGGCCGGACCGGGGTCCCGCCGAAAAGGTCAGTTGATTCGATGTCGCTGATCCGCACAGAGCCATCGTGGCACGGACCCGGCCCAGGCCGCGCTCGGCCGTCCACAGATGCGCCGCTACCGGCACCTCATCCACAGGCCAGCGATCCGGCCTTGACGCCTCACGCAGCATCCGATATAGCCGCGACCTCCTCGGGGCTGAGCTCGATGGCCGCGGCGGCGATGTTGTGCTCGGCGTGGCTGGGTGAGCCGGTTCCGGGGATCGGCAGCATCTGCGGCGACCTGGCCAGCATCCAGGCCAGCACGATCTGCCGCGGGCCCGCGTCGTGCCGGCGTGCCGCCTCCAGCACCGCCGGGCTGGCGTCGGCCTGCTGGACCGGCGCCCACGGCAGGAACGCGATCTGCTCCAGCTCACACACGTCGAGCACCGCGTCCGAACGACGGTCGGCAGCGTTGAACCGGTTCTGCACCGAGACGATCGGGGTGACCTGCTGAGCAGCCTTGAGCTGCGCTTCGGACACGTTGGAGATGCCGATGTGCCGGATCTTGCCCTCGTCCTTGAGCTGCACGAGCGCACCGAGCGACTCGGCCAGCGGCACGGCGGGGTCGGGCCGGTGGAACTGGTACAACGGGATCTGTTCCAGCCGCAGCCGCCGCAGGCTGCCCTCGCAGGCTTCGCGCAGGTGCCCGGGCCTGCCGTCGGGTTCCCAGCGGCCAGGGCCGGGCCGTACCAGGCCGCCCTTGGTGGCGATGACCAGGTCGTCCGGATAGGGATACAGCGCCTCGGCGATCAGCCGCTCGCTGACCTCGGGCCCGTAGGAGTCGGCGGTGTCGATGAAGTTGACGCCCAGCTCCAGCGCCCGGCGCAGCGTCGCCTTGGCCCGCTCGATGTCCGGTGGATCGCCCCAGATGCCCTCGCCGGTGATCCGCATCGCGCCGAAACCCATCCGGTGCACCACCATGTCGCCGCCGATCTC